>DKYT01000035.1 GCA_002492465.1 Lachnospiraceae bacterium UBA7093
CTTAACTTAATGACATTACCCTCCATGGCGGAATCACCTTGGTATTCTGCCATTCCGTAAGTGAAATAGCTGATTTTTCGCCAAGGTCCTGAAACCATATATATCAATAGTCCTCCCCTCTGCCCAAGCAAATGCCGTCCCTAAATATATATCCTGGCGCTGTAAAAGATACAAATTAAGTTGACAATCACTTAATAATCAAATAGAATGAAGTTAAATTAGATTAAAATTACTTAAAATGGAATTCATAAGGCGGAGGAACAGGAAAATGGCAATCAGATATTTGGAGGAGAAGAAGATATTCCAGCTGGATACAAAGCGTACAACTTATTTGATCGGTCTAACACCGGAAGGCTATGTAGGTCATATTTATTATGGCGGAAGGCTTAAGGGGGAAGGCAGTAATTACCTGCTGCGCATGGGAGAGGCGCCTTACACCCCTTCCGTGAATTTACGGGAGAAGTCTTCCTTCCTGGATTTTTTTTCCATGGAATATCCCACAGGAGGAGTGGGGGACTACCGGGAAAGTTGTCTGAATGTGAGAGGGGAGGCTGGGAGCATTGGCTGTGAGCTGCTTTTTACCTCCTATCAGATCAGAAAGGGAAAACCCAGTCTGGAGGGGCTTCCGGCGTCTTTTGGAAGAGATGAGGAAGTGGAGACGTTAGAGCTTTGGTGCGAAGATCAGGTGTTAAACCTCCGGGTAGCGCTTTCTTATTCGGTATTTGCAGACTGCGATGTGATTACAAGAAATGTGCGTGTGGAAAATGCGGGGAGTGAACATTTAAAGCTGGAAAAAGTGTACAGCGCGTGTCTGGATATGGATAACCGGGACTTTGAAATGATGACCCTGCCGGGAAGCTGGGCGAGGGAGCGGAGCATACAAAGAGGAAAGCTCCGGTTTGGCAAGCAGCTGGTGTCTTCTACAAGAGGAGAATCCAGTCATCAGGAGCATCCCTTTATGGCGCTGGTGACGCCCGAGACCACCCAGGAAAGCGGAAAAGTATATGCTATGAATTTTGTATATTCCGGCAATTTCATTGCCCAGGCGGAGCTTGCCCAGTTTGGGAATGTGCGTATGGTGATGGGAATTTATCCGGAAAATTTCTGCTGGAATTTAAAACCCGGCGATCATTTTCAGGCGCCGGAGTGCGTGCTTACATATTCTGACCAGGGCTTGGGGCTGATGACCCGGAATTTCCATGACTTTTACAGAGGGCATTTAATCCGCAGCCCTTTCCTGTACGGAAAGCGTCCGGTGCTGATCAATAACTGGGAAGCCACCTATTTCGATTTTGATTCCGACAAATTGCTGGCGATTGCCAGGGAGGCAAAAAAAGCGGGAATTGAAATGCTGGTGATGGACGACGGCTGGTTTGGAAAGAGAAATTTTGACGACAGTTCGCTGGGAGACTGGACGGTTAATGAGGAGAAGCTTACCTCCGGGCTTCCGGATCTGGTGAAAAAAGTAAATGAAATGGGCATGGAATTCGGTATCTGGTTTGAGCCGGAAATGATATCGCCGGATTCGGAGCTTTACCGGAAGCATCCGGACTGGGCGATTCAGATTCAGGGAAGGCGTCCTACCCAGTGCCGGGCGCAATATGTTCTGGATCTTTCCAGACCGGAGGTGGTGGACTATGCATATCAATGTGTTGCAGATATTCTGCATAGCGCCCCCATTGCCTATGTGAAATGGGATATGAACAGACAGCTTTGCGATATTGGAAGCAGTTACCTGGACAAGGACAGCCAGGGAGAATTGCTGCACCGGTATGTGCTGGGCGTTTATGAGATGCAGGAGCGGCTGATTCGGGAATTTCCACGGCTGCTTTTGGAAAATTGTTCCGGCGGAGGCGCCAGATTTGATCCGGGGATGTTGTATTACAGCCCTCAGATCTGGTGCTCGGACGATGTGGATGCCATTGAGCGGCTGCGGATACAGGAGGGCACGGCGCTGATCTATCCCCTTGCCACTATGGGCGCCCATGTGGGGGATTGCCCTAACCATGTGGTGGGTAGAAATACTCCCTTTGAGACCAGGGGGCATGTGGCGTTGGCAGGAAGCTTTGGCTATGAACTGGATATTACCAGGATCAGCCAGGAAGAAAGGGAGCAGATACCGGGGCAGGTGGAAATGTGCCATCAATATCAGCCCTTGATGCAGAAGGGGGATTATTACCGCCTCGCTTCCTGGACTATGGAAAAGCCTTATGACTGCTGGGAAGTGGCGGAGAAGGACGGATCTCAGGCGCTGGTGACCTTTGTACAAGTGCTTGCACAGCCCAATATGCATAGCAGATTTATTTACCTGAAAGGACTGCTTGAGGATGCTGTATACAGTCTGGAGGGAACCGAGGAGGTTTACACAGGCGAAGAATTGATGAAATGCGGTTATCTGGTTCCTTCAGAAAAGGGCGATTTTAGAAGCTATCTGTATCATTTTATCAAGCGATAGTCTTGAATGGAAAGTAGGAATGGAGATTGATATGAGAAAAGTCAGACTGGCAGATATTGCCCAGGCGGTAGGGGTCAGCACCGTAACGGTGCATAATGCGTTGGCAGGGCAAAAAGGGGTCAGCGATCAGCTCCGGGAGCAGATCCAAAGAGTTGCGGACCAAATGGGTTATGAAAGCCTGAGCAGAGAAAAGAAACCTGGGGACGGAAACAGCGATTTACAGGTGATAGGGGTTTTAATTGCGGAAAAATATTTGGGAAATCACACCACCTATTACTGGAAAATTTATCAGGAGCTTGCCCTGGCGGCAACGGAAAAACAGTGTTATACCACATTGGAAACCCTGAAAACGGATGGAGGAGCATGGGAAATTCCGCAAATGATCTCCCATCATAAGGTACAGGGTGTGATTATAATCGGTGAGATTGACAGGAAGTATATTTGGCAGCTAAAGGAAGCGTCTTCTATGCCCATGGTATTTTTGGATTTTTATGACCGGGAATTTGCCAGGGACGCGGTGATTGCAGATAATTTTTACGGAATGTATCAAATGACGGAAATTCTCTTCGACCATGGACTGGAGGAGATCGGATTTATCGGTTCCATACATGCAACCAACAGTATTATGGACCGCTACTGCGGGTTTATGAAATCCATGATGGAGCACGGGAAAAATATCCATCCGGAGTGGGTGCTGGAGGATCGGGATGAGGCGGGGATTGTGGAATTTGAGCTTCCCAAACGTCTTCCCAAGGCGTTTGTATGCAACTGTGATCTTGTTGCAGGAATGCTGGTGAATAAGCTGAATGCAAGAGGCTTGAAGGTGCCGGAAGATATTTCGGTGGTGGGATTTGATAACTTTCTTTATCCGGGTTTTATGGACAATCGGATTACAACCTACGAGGTGAATCTCAAGGCAATGGTGCGTGTGGCAATCAAAAAGCTGATGAAACAGTTCAGGAATCCCAATTCTGCAGGCGGACCGGAGATCATATCCGGACAGGTAATTCTTAAAAACAGCGTCAGAAGATAAACAGAGCGAAAATCATAAAATAACAGGGAGCAGTTTACAGGTATGTATTTTACGGTAAGCTGCTTCCTTTTTGTATATGGACAGTTCAGAAAGAGTGCCATGGGTGCTGATTAAATTAAAATAGTAATTAAATTAAAAAATAATTAATTAAAATGAATGGCAGTAGAATGTGCAGATTGCATAAAAAATAAAATAAAAATAGGGATAAAATGGAGAAAGTATTCTTTTTTGCAAAAAACACTTGGTAAATCCTAAAAAATGTATTAAAATTAAATTAACTTAAAAAATAATTAAATTAATCAAGGAGGATGAAGAGTTATGAAATTAAAGAAAAGATTAATAAGTCTCGGACTTGCCACAGCAATGGTATTTTCTCTTACAGCATGTGGAAAAGGCGACGGCGGAAGCCAGACTACAGGATCGGCTTCCGGGTCGGGGGATGCGGCGGCAGCTACAGAGGTTCCTACCATTGATTCTATTACACTTAAGACCAGCGCAGATTCCGAGGGCGACTATGGCGATCTGACAGCAAGCATTAAGATTCTGACAAACCGGACTGATATTGTGGACACTGTATATAAGGGATATGCAGAACAGTTTATGGAGATTTATCCCAATATTACAGTAGAGTACGAAGGTATTACAGATTATGAAGAATCCTTAAGACTCAGACTTACAACAGGCGATTGGGGCGATATTTGCTTTATCCCTACATCGGTAAGCAAGGAAGAGCTTCAGAATTACTTTATCAGCCTTGGCGATTTTGATACATTGGACGGTATTTATAACTTCTGTACAGAAAAGAGCTTTGGAGGTAAGGTATACGGTATTGCAAACGGCGGTACTGCAGGCGGCGTGCTTTACAACAAAAAGGTGTGGGATGCAGCGGGCGTTACAGAACTTCCCAAGACACCCGATGAGTTCTTGGATGCGCTCCAGAAAATCAAAGATAACACAGATGCGGTTCCCCTGTATACCAATTTTGCAGCAGGCTGGCCTATGGGAGCATGGGACGCTTACACAGATATCGTTTGTACCGGCGATGCAGATTTCAAGAACAGGATGCCTCATATGCAGGATCCCTTTGCAAAGAAAGACGATATGACAGGTCCTTATGCAGTTTACTATACCATGTATGAAGCAGTTGCCCGTAAGCTGGTGGAAGAAGATCCTGCAAGTACAGACTGGGAATCTTCCAAGGGAGCTATGAACAAGGGCGAAATCGCTACTATGGTGCTTGGATCCTGGGCAGTTCAGCAGTGTAAAGATGCAGGGGATACGCCGGACGATGTGAGATATATGCCTTTCCCTATCACCGTAAACGGCAAACAGTATGCGAGCGCAGGCGGCAACTATGGTTTCGGTATCAATAATAAGGCAACAGTTGAGAATCAGATTGCAGCTATGCTGTATGTGAAATGGTTAGTGGACGCGTCTCCAATTTATACGGATGAGGGCAGTATTCCGGCGCGTAAGGATCAGCCTATGCCTGACGTACTTGCCGACTTCGCAGGAGTAGAACTTCTCTCTAATGCCCAGGCGCCCGAAGGGGAAGAGGACTTGTTTGACAATGTAAACCTGCAGAGCGAGGTTGGTATCAACAACGACGATTATCCGGACTGCGAGATTCTTGAAGCAGCTCTCTACGGCACCAAGACACTGGATGAACTGATGGGAGAATGGAATGCAAAGTGGACTTCAGCACAGGAGACACTGGGGGTTGAAGTGACGGAATAGGAGGTTCCTATGAGCAATATGACAGCAGCAGCTCCCAAAACCCGAAAAGGGTTTTGGGAGAATATGAAGGCAAGAAAAGGACAGAGAATTTTGGTAATCGTACTGTTTATGATCGTTCCCCTGACTCTTCTTGCGGTATTTACCTACATCCCGTTTTTTGAGATGATCAGATTTAGTTTTTACAATATGAAATACGGCGGACAGGAAGGAACCTGGGTGGGATTAAACAACTATATAGAAGTTTTTAAGCGAAGCGAGTGTTTTAAATCCCTTCTGGTGAGCGTTTACTATATGGGCGGCGCTGTAATACAGCTTGCGCTTGCCCTGTTCTTCGCAACTATGTTTGTGTTTAACGTAAAGGGAAGCGGTCTGTTTAAGGGAGCGATGTTCTTCCCATACCTGATCTGCGGTATTGCGGTAGGGTTTATCTTTAAATTCTTTTATGCAAGAGGATACGTTTTGGACTCTCTGTTGCAGATGTTCGGAGTACCCCTGGAGGAAATTCCCTATTGGCTGCAGGATCAGAGAATCAACAACATCTCCCTGGCGGCAACCTCTGTTTGGAGATATATGGGACAGAATATGATTCTGTTTCTGGGAGCAATGATGTCAGTAGACACAGATCTGTATGAAGCGGCATCCTTGGACGGCGCTAACAAATGGCACCAGTTCCGCTACATTATACTTCCCAGTATCAAGTCCATTGTTGTGCTGAACCTGATTCTTTCCATCAGCGGTTCCCTGAGTGCATTTGAACCGCCTTACGTTATCACCAATGGTACCATGGGAACCGGTACATACTTTGTGATTATGAACCGTCTTGCCCATGAGAATCAGAAGGTAGGGCTTGCCTGCGCCATGGCGATCGTTCTGTTGGCAATTATCGTTCTCTGTACAGTGGCGCAGAATCTGTTCTTTAAATATGTATTTAATGACGGAACCGAGGATGAATCCAAGGCGGCAGTAAGAGCAAAGAAGCGGGCTGCAAAAGCGTCGAAAAGGGGGGCGTGACATATGACGATTATGAAGATGAAACCGACTACGTTTTTATTTACGGTATTCAAATATTTATCTATCATACTGGCATCCATTGTTGCATTGCTTCCCATTTGCGTATGTGTGTTGACAGCATTTAAAACAACGGAAGAATATAATGCAACCTCGGTATTGGATCTGCCTGCATCTTTCCTGTATTTTGAGAACTTTTCAGTTGCTCTGAAGCAGGCGAATATGTTCAGAGGATTTTTGAACACGGGAATTGTGCTGGTGGTAGTTTTGATCGTATCCATTTTTACAGGCTCTATGCTTGCTTATGTGCTGAACCGTTTTAAATTTAAGGGAAGCGGGATCATTCACAGCCTGTTTATGTTTGCCTCTCTGATTCCCGGTATTGCAACCCAGGTTACGGTATATCAGATCATGTATAGGCTGCATCTGATCAACCATTTGTATGGTTACATGATTGTGCTGATGGGAACGGATATTATATCCATTTATATTTTCCTGCAGTTCTTTGAAAACCTTCCGGTATCCTTGGACGAATCTGCGATTATGGATGGATGTACCTACTTCGGCGTTTTCTTTAAGATCCTGTTTCCACTTTTGAAACCGGCGATCGTTACGTCGCTGGTGTTAAAGGGAGTAGGCGTGTATAACGAATACTACATGTCCAACCTTTATTTGCAGGATAAAAACTTAAAGACGATTTCCACGGCGCTTTACACCTTTACAGGTCCTTTTGGAAATCAGTACAACTACATCTGCGCAGGCGTTTTGATCACCATCATTCCCATATTTATCTTATTCCTGATCTTCCAGGAGCAGGTATACAGCGGAATGGCAGCCGGAGCGGTAAAGGGTTAATTTTGATTTGACAACGTAAAGCGGGCAAAAGCGTCCGCTTTACGTGGATAGAGGAGAAAAGTATGAACAATGTGAAGATCATAGGTCCTGCCGTGCCGAATATACCGTGGCAGGAAAAGGGAGAACAGGTTCACGGCGCGCCGGTCTGGCGGTACAGTGAGAATCCCATTATCGGCAGAAATCCTGCGCCGGAGGTGGCAAGGATCTTTAACAGCGCGGTGATGCCCTATAAGGATGGTTTTATCGGCGTGTTCCGGGGAGAGCAGACCAACGGAATCCCTTATATTTATTTAGGGAGAAGTGAGGATGCCATTTGCTGGGAGTTTGAAGAAGAGAAAATTCAGTTTGTGGATGAGGAAGGAAATCCCTTTATGCCTGTTTACGCTTATGATCCACGGCTGGTAAAGGTGGAAGACACCTATTATATTATCTGGTGCCAGGACTTTTACGGAGCGGCGATCGGCATGGCAGAGACTACGGATTTCAAAACTTTTACAAGAATTGAAAACCCGTTCCTGCCCTTTAACCGGAACGCAGTGCTGTTCCCAAGAAAAATAAACGGAAAATATATGATGCTGTCCAGACCCAGCGACAGCGGGCATACGCCTTTCGGAGATATTTTTCTGTCTGAAAGTCCGGATATGGTTTACTGGGGCAGACACCGCCATGTGATGGGAAAGGCAAATGAATGGTGGGAATCTCTGAAGATCGGAGGCGGGGCGGCGCCCATTGAGACAACGGAAGGATGGCTGTTATTTTACCATGGCGTAAGCGGCACCTGCAACGGCTATGTATACAGTATCGGCGGCGCAATATTGGATATTGACAATCCTTCGGTGGTAAAATACCGCTGCTCCAATTTCCTGCTGACACCGGAGGAATGGTATGAAGAGAGGGGATTTGTTCCCAACGTTACGTTCCCTTGTGCAACCATCTGCGACAGCGAAAGCGGCAGGATCGCCATTTATTATGGCGCGGCGGATACCTACGTAGGGCTTGCTTTTACCCAGGTGGAGGAGATTATTTCCTATATTAAGAAAAACAGCATTGTAACAGAAAACGACAGGGAAATAGGCAGAAGGTAAATAGAATGCGTACATTTGTAAAAGAAATTGCGCGCCATTTTGAGAAAGATATGATCCCTTTCTGGGAAAATCTGAAGGATACGGAGTATGGCGGCTATTATGGTTATTTGAGTTATGATTTGAACCTTGATAAGAAATATGAAAAGGGCTGCATTTTAAACAGCCGTATCCTTTGGTTTTTCTCAAGCGCTTACAAAGCGCTGGGAAGGGAGGAACTGAGAAAGGATGCGGAGCACGCCTACAGGTTTTTGAAGGACTATTGTCTGGATAAGGAATACGGCGGAATCTACTGGTCTGTTACCTATGACGGAAAGGTAAAGGATGCCACGAAGCATACTTACAACCAGGCGTTTGCAATCTACGCCCTGTCAGCCTACTATGACGCCACCGGGGAGGAGGCGGCTTTAAACCTTGCCTTTCTGCTGTGGCAGCTGATCGAGGCAAAATGTAAGGATGAAGGAGGGTATCTGGAGGCGTTTGACCGCAGGTTCCAGCCCATGGAAAACGATAAGCTTTCCGAAAACGGTGTGATTGCCGGACGGACCATGAATACCCTTCTGCATCTTCTGGAGGCTTATACAGAACTATACCGGGTAAGCAGGGATGAGGCGGTAGGCAGGCAGATCTGTTATATGCTGGATCTCTTTGAGAGAAAGGTTTACAAGCGGGAAAAGGGAAGACAGGAGGTCTTTTTTGACGCTCAGTGGCATTCTCTCATCGATTTGTACTCCTACGGGCATGACATTGAAACCGCCTGGCTGGTAGACCGGGCGCTGGAGATTCTGGGAGACGATGCCTATAGGGAAAGAATCCGCCCTATTACGATGGAAATTACAAAAAATATTTATGAGCGCGCGCTTCGGGAGAATTCTCTTCCCAATGAAAAAGAAAAGGGCGTGGAGGATACCACCAGGGTATGGTGGGTGCAGGCGGAAGCAATAGTAGGATTTATCAACGGCTACGAGAAGGCGCCGGAAAAGACCTTTTATTTGGAGGCGGCGGAGAAAATCTGGCATTATATCCGCTGCAGGCTGATAGATTCCAGAGAGGGATCCGAATGGTTCTGGGCAGTGGATGAAACCGGAAAGCCTTTGGATAAACCTATTGTGGAACCCTGGAAATGTCCCTATCATAATGGAAGAATGTGTATGGAAGTAATAAGGAGACTGGGCAATGATACATGAACAGTATTATGTGGAGAAGGCAAGGCAGGAAAAGCTTTTTGCCAGAAAAAATCAAAAAAGCGGTTTTTACAACGGAATTTATGACAGATATGAGTATCCGGTGCTGACCAGGGAACATGCGCCTCTTTTCTGGAGATACGACCTGAATGCTGAAACCAATCCTTATTTTATGGAACGGCTGGGCATCAATGCGGTGATGAATGCAGGTGCCATTGAGATGAACGGAAAATTCTGCCTGGTGGTACGGGTAGAAGGAAATGACCGGAAATCTTTTTTTGCAGTGGCGGAAAGCGATAACGGAGTGGACGGTTTTCGCTTCTGGGATTACCCGGTGGTGTTGCCGGATACCTGCCCGGAGGAAACCAATGTTTACGATATGCGTCTTACCAGACATGAGGACGGTTATATTTATGGTGTGTTTTGTTCGGAAAGCAAGGATACTACGACGCCGGATTTGTCTGCGGCGGTGGCGCAGGCAGGGATTGTGAGAACAAAGGATCTGAAAACCTGGGAGCGGCTTCCCAATCTGAAAACCCTGCGTTCGCCCCAGCAAAGGAATGTGCTGCTGCATCCGGAGTTTGTAAATGGGAAATATGCCTTTTACACACGTCCCATGGATGGGTTTATTGAGACGGGAAGCGGCGGAGGCATCGGTTTCGGACTCTGCGACGACATTACAAACGCGGTAATCGACGAGGAAACGATTACCAGCAGGCGGGTTTATCATACCCTGACAGAGGCAAAGAACGGAGCGGGGGCGGTTCCCATAAAAGGGAAAAAATGCTGGATCCACATTGCCCACGGCGTTCGGAACACAGCGGCGGGGCTTCGGTATGTGCTTTATGCCTTTGGAACGGATCTGGAAAATCCCGCTAAGGTGGTGGCGGAGCCTTCCGGCGTACTTTTGGTTCCCTTAGGAAAGGAACGGGTGGGAGATGTGTCAAATGTGGTGTTTACCAACGGCGCTATTGCAAGGGAGAACGGCGATGTGTATATTTACTATGCTTCCTGCGATACGAGAATGCATGTTGCCACCACCACCGTTGATAAGCTGGAGGATTATTTGTTCCATACCCCCAAGGATCCTCTCCGGTCGCCGGATTGTGTAAGACAGCGTTGTGAACTGATCGAAAGGAATTTAGAGCTTTTAGGACAGAAGGAAGGGTGAAATATGGCAATTTTGAAATTGAAACCCAGCTGTAAGGATTATCTGTGGGGCGGCACCAGGTTGATGACAGAGTTTGGAAAGGAGTTTTCCGGCGACAGACTTGCGGAAACCTGGGAGCTGAGCTGTCATCCCGACGGACCCAGTATCGTGGAAAACGGCGAATATGCGGGAAGTACCCTAAGCGAATATATTTTAATGGAAGGGAAAAAGGTGACCGGAACGAAAAGCCGTAAATACGAGCAGTTTCCTCTCCTTGTAAAGTTCATTGACGCAAAGGAAGATCTTTCCATTCAGGTTCATCCCAGCGACGCCTATGCCCTGGAAAATGAAGGACAGTACGGAAAGACGGAAATGTGGTATATTGTGGACTGTGAAGAGGATGCAAGCCTGTACTATGGATTCTCCAGGGAAATTTCAAAGGAAGAATTTGTGGAGCGGATTGAAAACAAGACGCTGCTGGAGGTTTTAAACAAGGTGAACGTGCAGAAGGGCGACGTGCTGTTTATCGAGCCGGGAACCATTCATGCCATTGGCGGAGGAAATCTGATCGCGGAGATTCAGCAGAATTCCAATGTGACTTACCGGGTATATGATTATGGGAGAAAGGGAGCGGACGGAAAGGAACGGGATCTTCATATTGAAAAAGCGTTACAGGTAACCAACCGTATCCCCATTATGAAGCGCAAATCCTTTGAACCCCATATTGTGTCCTGCGACTACTTTACGGTGGATAAGATCGTGCTGGACGGACAGCTTATGAAACGGATGTTTGGAGAGGTGGACCGCTCCTCTTTTGCAAGCCTTCTGGTGCTGGAGGGAACGGGAGTGGTTCGTTCGAGAGAGGAAAGCGTTTCGATAAAAAAGGGCGACAGTATTTTTATTACGGCAAATACCGGAGAATATGAACTGGAAGGCTGTTTTGAGGCGCTGCTCACTACGGTTTAACTGGCGTTTCCCGGGGCGGAAGATTCTGGAATGGAGGAAAAATGGCAGGTTGGTGGAAGGGAATTTTAAAGGATATTAGAGAAAAGACGGCGGATATGGACAGAGAGCAGAAGCTGGCGTATATCGGAACCTACTATTGGTATCACATCCTGTTTGGGGTAGTGGGGCTGCTGCTTGTGGTATTATTGATCCGCCATCTTTTCTTTGGAGAACCGCCTAAGGAATTTACCTTCATTATGGTTAATCAGGCGATCGATTTTCAGCGGGACGAAAGGCTTTTGCAGGACTTTAGCGCGGTTTCAGGCATTGAGGAAAAGCGAATGACGGTGGATTCTAATTACGTATTTTCCTATGTGGGAAAGGAGATCGAAGGGGCAAATGAAAGCTCCTATGACAAGTTTTTCTTTCGGCTGGGCGGAGGGGAACTGGACGGGGCTATTATTCCCGAAAGTTTTTACCGGTACTGCATGGAGCTGGAATATGAATTTGCAGACCTTGGCGCTATGTTGACCAGTGAGCAGGAAGCCGCATACCAGGATCAGCTTCTGTGGCAGGGCGGCGTGTGCAATGGAATCTATGTGGAGGATGCGCCGCTTATGGGGTATCTGGACCAGGAGGCGGAAGATCCCGTCTTGTTGGTATTTTTTCAAAAGGAACAGCCTAAAGAAGCGGACAGAGCATTTCTTGCGTTTGCCCTGGGAAAGGGTTGAGGTTGCAGCGGAATGAGAGGAAATATGAAAGAAATTGCATTAGATCAGGAAGAGCTGGTTTACAGCGGCAGAATTGACAGAAAAAATGCTAAAAAGCCGGAATTCATTTTTCCGGCTTCTTCTCTGCACTTTCGTTTTTGGGGACGAAAGGCAGTTTTAAAGGTGGAAAACCGCAGCCTTTATTGGGATAATTACGCCGGTGCGGTGGTGGACGGAATTCAGAAGAAATGGCTTTTGGAAAAGGAAGGGCAGACGGAGCTGATCCTTGTAGATGAGGCGGAAGACCGGGGGCACGATATCCTTTTTTTTAAGCGGCAGGACGGCTGCCACAAAATGGTTTTACATGAGTTGATGCTTTCCCAGGGAGCGGCGCTTCTTCCAGCGCCTCCTGTTCCTAAGCGAAGAATCGAGGTTTACGGAGATTCCGTCTCAGCGGGAGAAGTGTCGGAGGCGGTGGCGTACACAGGGAAGGAGGACCCGGTTCACAACGGAGAGTATTCCAACAGCTGGTATTCCTATGCATGGATGACGGCACGTATGTTAAATGCGGAACTTCATGATATTGCCCAGGGGGGAATCGCCCTTATGGACGGCACGGGATGGTTCAGGGAGCCGAATGGGATGGGAATGGAATTGGTGTGGGATAAGGTGCATTATGTGCCTGAGCTGGGAGAAACCTCCTACTGGGATTTTTCCAGGTACACGCCGGATGCAGTGGTGGTGGCGCTGGGACAGAACGACAGTCACCCTGAAGATTATATGCAGGAGAATTATGCAGATACGGAGGCGGTAAGATGGCGTGGCCACTACAGGGCGTTTTTGGAAAAGCTGCGCAGCCGGTATCCTTCGGCATATATTATTTGCTGCACTACGCTGCTGAACCACGACCCGGGATGGGACGATGCCATAGAGGAAGTGTGCCGGGGGCTTACAGACGAAAAGATTAGTCACTACCTTTTCCGGAGAAACGGAAGAGGAACGCCGGGGCATCTTCGTATCCAGGAAGCAAGAGAGATGGCGGAGGAGCTTGCGATTTATATGGAAGCAACGGTGTATGGCGGGAAAAAGGGTCTTGTCCCATGTGAGGAAGGGTAAAAGGAGGAGCAGAATGTATCAGGCAGATTTAAAAAGAATAAAAAACTGTCTGCGCCGGGCAAAGGCGGGCGGAGAGCTTACCATCAGCTTTTTTGGGGGTTCCATTACCCAGGGAAGTTTGGCGTCAGATCCTCATACCACTTATGCATATCGGGTTTATTCATGGTGGAAGGAGTCCTTTCCCCAGGCTGTGTTTCACTATGTAAACGGAGGGATCGGAGGAACCACTTCTCATTATGGGGTGTCCCGTGCGGTAACGGACTTGCTGATGTATCAGCCGGATTTTGTGACGGTGGATTTCAGTGTCAACGATGATGCCGATGATTTTTTCCTGGAGACTTATGAGGGGCTGGTTCGAAAGCTTTTGTCCTGGCAGTCAAAGCCGGCGGTATTACTTTTGAACAACGTTTTCTATGACACAGGGAAAAATGCCCAGGATTATCACAATGCAGTGGGAGAGCGCTATCAGGTTCCCTATGTCAGTATCCGGGACACTGTTTATCAGAGAATGAAAGCGGGAGAATTTAAGAGAAAAGAGCTGACGCCTGACGGGCTTCATCCAAATGACAAAGGGCACGAGCTGGTGGCGGGAGAGATCATTCGCTTTCTGGAGAGCGTCAGGGAAGAGCTGGAAGAGGAAGAAAAGGATGCAGATCAGGTAAAGGAGGAGACGCTCCTTCCGCCTCCCCTGACGGATAACGGTTATGAGCATGCAAAGCGGCTGACCATCCGTGAAATTTCACCGGAGCTTTGCGGGTTCCGGGCGGACACGGAAGAGAAAACGGGGCATTTAGACGCTTTCAAAAACGGATGGATTGGTAAAAAGCCGGGAGATCGAATGGTGTTTGAGGTGGATGCCTCCTGTATTGCCATTCAGTACAGGAAGTCCGTTCAAAAACCGGCGCTTAAGGCAAAGCTGACCCTGGACGGAGACGAGGAACACGCAGTGCTGCTGGACGGAGGCTTTGAAGAGGACTGGGGAGACTGCCAGTATTTGCAGCCGGTATTGCATCATGGAGAGAGGAAGAGACACAGGGTGGAAATCGAAGTGCTGCAGGGGGACGTGGAGGCGGTTGGGTTTTATCTGATGGCGTTGATTGTGGCGTGAGGATGGGAAGGAAAGCTTGTTATGGGGCTTTCCTTTTGTTTTTTGTAGCAATCCATTTTATTATGTATACTTCTTACAGGAAAAAAAGAAGGGAAAGGAAGTACACATGAGAAAGTATGGCTATGTGAGAGTTTCATCAAAAGATCAAAATCCCGGCAGGCAGATAGAAGCAATGCTGGAAATGGGAATTGGAAGGGAGGATATTTATGTGGATAAAATATCGGGGAAAAGCTTTGTACGACCGGCGTATTATGAACTTTTGGATTCTCTGAAAATGGGAGATATGCTTTATGTTAAAAGTATTGACAGACTGGGGAGAAATTATCAGGAAATTTTGGAAGAATGGCATAAAATCGTTAAGGAAATGGAAGCAAACATTATAGTACTTGATATGCCGTTGTTAAATACCACTTCGGGAGGCGGCGATCTAACAGGGACTTTTGTAGCAGATTTAGTGCTTCAGATTTTAGCTTATGTAGCAGAGACAGAGCATTCTTTTATTAAAAGCAGGCAGGCGGAGGGAATTGCCCTTGCCAGAAAAAACGGCGTCCACTTTGGACGTAAAAGGATTGAGGTAAATGACAGGTTTGAGTTACTGTTTTCAGAATGGGAAAAGGGTAAAATTTCAGCACGTGCCGCAGCGAGAAATCTCCACATAAGCTATTCAACCTTTTATAGAAGATGTAAGGAATATGAAAATAAAAAGGGAAAAAATGGATAAATTTGTTTTAAAATGTAGACTTTTTGAAACAATCAAATATTTATTAACTTTGTGTACTTTAATTGCTTAAGTACACTTTTTTTTATTATAGTAGCTTTGTTTCAAAAAGTCTACTTTGTGAAAAATGAGGGATATGGGGAGATTCAATGAAAATCAAAGTGTCTGTTTGCTCTGAAGATGCA
This sequence comes from Lachnospiraceae bacterium UBA7093, assembly GCA_002492465.1. GTDB lineage: Bacteria > Bacillota > Clostridia > Lachnospirales > Lachnospiraceae > Suilimivivens. The sequence continues at coordinate 15,287 of DKYT01000035.1, forward strand.
ATGTATTGTGAGAAACTGGTAAACTATTTCAATTCACATTATTATGATAAGTTTCAATGGAGCGTTTATACAGAGTCTGCTTATTTACAGCAAATTTTTCAATCTGATGCAGCTGATTTGATCTTAGTTGGTCAGGAGATGGAAGGGGAATTAGAAAGTCTTGAAGAGACGTTAAAAACCAATCAACTGTGGGCATACCTTACAAATTGTGAAAACCGGGAAGCCGGAAGGCGGTATTTGGAAAAATATCGGCGTGCAGATAGAATCTATAAGGATTTATTAGATTTATATGCGCAAAAAGAACATGTACGCTATGAAAATATGTCAATTGTAAGCGGAAAGACAACTTATATTGCGTTTGTGTCGGCAGGTGGAGGAATCGGCGCGTCTACTATTGCCTGTGCGGCGGCAAAGGCATTTTCACAAATGGAACAGGTTTTGTATTTAAATTTAGAGGAACTGGGATCCTGTGAGCTAAGCTTTGAAGGGGATGTGAAACCGGGGATGGATGAGTTGGTTTATGCCATCAAAAGCAGGAGAAATACGCTGGAATTGAAAATAGAAAGCTCTGTTTCCAGGGATAAAGGGGGAACTTATTACTTCAAGGAATGTACAAATCCTATGGATTTACAGACGCTGTCGGCGGAGGAGATTAAAGAACTGTTAAAAGCGATCGAGACATCAAGGGTATATGATACGGTGATAATCGATTTGGGAAATGGCTTGCAGGATAAAGAAATTGTGGCAATGGCTATGGCAAACCGGGTGGTTATGGTGACGGAAGACAGTGAGATCGCAGAATCTAAGCTGAAACGTTACTTGTCCTTTATCCAAACAGTGGAGGAAATCAGAAAAGTAGATATACTTTCTAAAATGCGTATTTACTATAACAGAACATTGAAAAGCAGGCAGCTTCCTGAGCAGATTTCACAGATTCGTGTAGGCGGTGTATTTCCACAGATTGAAAACGGTGATTTTATAGGCATTATTGATAAAATAGCGAAAATGGAATTGCTTCAAAGCATCAGATAAGGGCTGGGAGGCTTAACATGACACAAGAATTGATGAGTAATGCACAGGAGTCGATCCGGAAAAAAATTCTGGAAAATATTAATTTAACTAAAATCACAGACGACATGTTGGAAAAACAGGTCAGAGAAGAAGTGGATCTGTACTTCGGCGAGAGGTACGTATCCATAAAAGATAAAGCGCTTTTAAGCGATCAGATTTTCAGCGCAATCAGAGGATTTGGATTGCTGGACACGATCATCAATGACGACTCAGTTACAGAAGTTATGATCAACGGTCCTGATGAAATTTTCATTGAAAAATCAGGAAAACTGATAAAACTGGAGGATCGATTTGAGAGTGAAGAAAAGCTTCAGGACATTATACAGAGAATTGTTGCGCTTGCAGGGAGAGAAGTAAATCAGGCAAATCCGATTGTAGATACCCGGCTGCCGGACGGTTCCCGTGTGAACGTAGTTTTACCGCCTATTTCATTAAAAGGACCTATCGTGACAATCAGAAAATTCTCAAAGGAACCGATGACAGTGGAACGGCTGATTCATTATGGCTCCATTACGCCGCAGATTGCGGATGTACTTAGGCTGTTGGTGAAAGCAAAATATAATATTTTTATTTGTGGAGGTACAGGATCAGGAAAGACTACCTTTCTCAATGCAATTTCCAATTTTATTCCTTCGGATGAACGTGTCATTACCATTGAGGATTCGGCGGAATTACAGATTGCAAATATAGATAACCTGGTAAGTCTGGAAACGAGAAATGCAAATACGGCGGGAGTGGGAGCGGTTACCATCAGAGACCTGATCAAATCGGCGCTTCGTATGCGCCCGGACCGTATTGTAGTAGGAGAAGTTCGGGGCGCTGAAGCATTGGATATGTTACAGGCAATGAATACCGGACATGACGGATCCTTGTCCACAGGACATGCCAATTCTACCAGGGATATGCTAAGCCGTCTGGAAACCATGGTTTTAACAGGAGCGGAAGGACTTCCATTGGATGCGGTAAGGCAGCAGATTGCATCGGCGGTGGATGTAATAGTGCATCTTTCCAGATTACGTGACAGATCCAGAAAAACAATGGAGATTACGGAAGTGGTAAAGTACGAAAAAGGCGAAATTATATTAAATCCCCTTTATGTATTTCAGGAAGACGAGTTTTCTACCATGGATCAGGTGTCAGGCGCTTTGAAAAGAACACAAAATCCCCTGATCAATGACTTTAAACTAAAGCTTATGGGGTATAGAGAAAAAATATAGAGGTGTCCATGTCAATGTTTCAAAAGAAAAAAGAAAAATACGAACCTATAGAATCCTTAATAGGCGGCGGTGCAGACTATCACATATATAAAATGTCAATTCAGGACAGGGCAATTGGCGGAATCATAGGCGGTGGAATTGGGGCGGTGGTATCCTGGCTGTTTTTTCAGAATGGCTTTGTGACAGCTGCTGCGGTCATAGCTGTAGCAGTATTAGCTCAGGGAATTTACAGGGAAAGTAAATTAAAAAAGAGAAAAAAGGAACTGCTTTTACAATTTAAAGATCTGCTGGAATCCCTTACCTCTTCTTATGCAACTGGCAAAAATACGCTGGATTCCTTTAAAGATGCGTGGAATGATCTGGAGCAGATCTATGGAGATCAGGCGGATATTACAACAGAACTGGCGATCATTGTGACGGGAATGGAAAATAATATTAATATAGAAGATCTCCTTACAAATTTTGCAAAACGAAGCGGGCTGGAGGATATCGCAAGCTTTGCAGATGTCTTCAGGGTTTCTTTAAGGCAGGGGGCAAATATTCAGGATATTATTGCATCTACCAGGGATATCATCAATGACAAAATAGAAATAGAAATGGAAATTCAGACGATTATTGCAGGTAATAAAAACGAGCTTAATATTATGATGGTTATGCCCCTGGTAATACTGGTAAGCCTGGGAGGAATGGGGAGTGATATGACAGCAGCGTCGAATACCCTTCCCAATGTGGTAATTAAGATGATTGCATTGGGGATGTTTTATCTCGCTTATCATCTGGGGCGGAAGTTTACGGATATCAAAGTGTAGGGAGTAAAGGGGAAGCATATGCAGAGTACATTTCAGCTTGCCATGCTGATACCTGCCACGGCGGCAGTTGGGTTTTGGTTGATCATAGCGGCAAAATATGAAGAAAAGTTCAAAGTAATTACCTCGTCCATCAATCCGGAAGACTATTATCTGAGCGAGCTTTTTTACATAGGATTTCAGATCATGGAGATGATTCACTTTAATATTAAGTCGGATGCTTCCAGAAAGAAGATCAAGCTGATGTCGGAGGTATATGGAAAAAAGTATGCGGAGTATTACTATTATGTATCTGTAGGTGGGAAGATTACCTATGTTTTTACAGTCATTCCCATTATTTTTCTTCTGGCGCTTTTGGCAAACAATCCCATTGCGTTGCTGTTTGGGGCGGTTCTCGCAGGGATCTTTATATGGTATATGAATGAAAGCTTTCAGGATAAACTTACGGAAAGAAGAGAGGAAATCCTTGCAGAATTTCCCCAAGTCCTATCAAAAATGACCCTTCTTGTAAATTCGGGAATGCTGCTTCGTGATGCATGGAATCTGATAGCGAATCAGTCGGATACCACTTTATTTCAGGAAATGCGCCTGACAGCGGCGCAGCTGGATAACGGCGTGTCGGAACCGGCAGCTTATCGTGAGTTCGCCGAGAGATGCGGGGTAAAGGAGATCAGAAAATTTTCATCCATGGTAACACAGGGATTGGGAAAAGGCGCTTCCGAGTTGACCGTCTTTTTAAAGGATATGGCGGACGAGCTTTGGATGGAAAAACGGAATTTGGTGAAACAAAAGGGAGAAAAGGCAAACGCAAAGCTTCTGGTGCCTACGGTAATTATTTTTATTGGTATTTTATTTATGATTATGGCTCCGGTCATTGCGGGGTTATAAATAAAGCAGAAGATCATAAAAAAGAAAGAAAAGAGGAAAAGAACATGAAGAGATCTTTACAGATGAAAAAGATGCAGATGAAGCAGGCACTGAATGCAGGGTTAAACGCCTTTTTAAACGAGGAGGGGGACACAAATTTTGTATCTATTATCCTGATCATGGTGATTGTAATTGCCATCGCCTTCATTTTTCAAGAACAGCTGACAACGGCTGTTGAAAATGTGTTTGGACAGTTATTCGAGTTCATTGGCGGTTGATATCTGCTATGAAAGAGGAAAAAGGCGCGCTTATGGTGGAAGCATCCATTGTATTTCCTATCGTACTGCTGACCGTTTTTACTCTAATTTACTTAGGGCTGTTTAAACTTCAGGAAATGGCAATGCTCTATCAGGTGCAGCGGGTTGCCCACCAGGGGGCGCATGTTCTGGCAAATCCCGGTTATCAGGAACTGGGAGAATATAAGGAAAAGCAGATCGATTTTTCTTCCAATCCGGCGGATGTAAACGCCTACTATAAAGCGGCGCATGAAAACCTGCTGGTTTTGTACAGGGAGCTTGCAGGCTACGGCGCATGGACCAGCGAAAGGGAGCTGCAGAAATTTATGGATAAGGTGGCGGAGAGCACCCTGATCCTGGCAGGGGGATCTTATGCGGAGAACGCGGTGACCATTGACAGGGGATTGTTTGCAACGCAGATCACGACGGAAGTGACCTTCCGTTTTCCCACGCCGGGCGTTATGCAGTATTTTGGCTATCCGGATTCCCTGGCGTTTAAACAGTCGGCAACGGCTGTTGCCATGGATCCGGCGTCGTTTGTACGCATCGTAGATCTTGCCGGGGACGCTATTACGGTGGTCAGCGAGAAGCTGGGTATTCAGGGAGACCTGGAAAAAATTATGAATGGAATCAGAAAGTATGTATTTTAGGTGGTTAAAATGATGGATTTCTGTAGAAAACATGAAGGCACAATTGCGGTTTTTCTGACTCTGATCTTAATCCCGACGTTTATCTTCAGCGGCGTTATGGTCGACGGCAGCAGGATTCTGGCGAGCAAAAACCTTGTATCGGGCGCAGGTGATCTGGCGATGAACGCAGCTTTGTCCAATTATCACGAGCAGCTCAATGAAACCTACGGTTTGCTGGCAATGGCTGACACGGCGGAAGAAATACAGAGTATCATGCAGGACTGCTTTGAAACGTCTTTGAATGCCTGTGGTATTTCCGGTGAGGATTTCAGTAAAGCCCTGGTTTATCTGGAATTGACGGAAGGGGGATTTTCCGCTTCTGACCTGGTTGATACGGAAATTTATCAGACAGAGGTTTTCAAGCAGGAAGTGCTGGAATACATGAAGTACCGGGCTCCGGTCATCCTGGTCAGTCGTGCCATGGAGGGGAAAGTGGATATGCTGGAAACCATGGCGGAGGAGAGAGCGGCGGCGGATGGAGAATTGCAGTTTGAAAAGGAACTGAACGATGTCCAGGAGCTGCTGGACGATCTCAAAAAGCTGGCGGAGAAGCAGAAAGAATATGTAGACGGGATTGGCAATGAACAGTTTTTAAATCAACTGATGAATCATGCGGAATCAAACTACGATAAAATCACGATACGTGCCGTAGCCTATTACAGAATGACACATTGTACAGACAGCGATTCCGGGGATATGAAGGGACTTATGGTACGAATGGCGGATCTCTCCTGCGACGTCAGCGATATTAATGCGGGAACCGCATCCAATCTGATTAAAATGAAGCGGATCGAGAATGCCATGGCGGGGCAGAATCCTTCCGACCTGTTGGATGGATTGACCGTTGGAAGCGATGAATATAACGAAAACCAGCGGATTATCTCAGAGTATGAAAGCGCAAAATCGGTCATGGAGGAAGGAATCGAAAATACGAAACGCCAGCTGGACGAGCTGGTGGAGGAATCCTTCATAAGTATGCATGAGCAGAGGGAATGCGCCCAAATGGGCAGCGAAAATTGCACGGATATTATAGAAAAGCTGAACGAGATCCGGGAGAAGCTTGCCGACTGTAAAGAAAAATACGAGAATTGGAAGGATGCAGTGGATAACCTGTCAAACAGCGAGTCAAAGGAAGCATACCAGAAGAGTATCGAAGAGGTAAGCGGTTTATTTGAGAATGATGGGATTATCGGAGAGTTTGAAGAAAAGATCCATAATAATAAAACATACTTTGACGAGGTAATCGCTTCTTTGGATCAGGTGACTTTCATTGGAGGGCGCATAGACTACGAGGTGTATTCCAAGGATGTTTTCATGGGGGAAGCGAATTACGGGCAGATCACAGAGCAGGATGAGATCACAAACGCAGCGGCGGATTTTATGGCAAATTATTTGTCGCCGGGGCGGGTGAATTTGTCGGTGGAGATCAATGAAGAAGTAGACGAGAGGGACACTTTTATTAAGAAGCTGAAAGAAGTCTACTGCAATACGGATAACGCTGATAAAGGAAAAGCGAAAGAGCAGACAAAAAAATGGACGGATGCGCTGAAGGAAAAAAAGGACAAGCTGGCAAAACTGCTTACCACCCAGGATATTCCCGATGAAAACGTGCGAACCATTGCAGGAAACGAGCTTCCCAGCGTATGGCTGGGGATCGCCCCGGCAGGAGATTATGACGGAGGTTCCATAAAGGCGGAGGGCGGTTTAAAGGACAAGGGCACAAGGAAAAAGGCGGCGGAGAGCGGCAGCGGCAATCTGAACCAGGATAACGCCACTCTGGCGGAAATGTCCGGGCTGGGAAGTAAAATGGCGGGCTTTGCGGAAGATGCAATCGAGCCTCTGTATTTTACAGAGTATGTGATGGATATGTTTTCTTACTATACGGTAAACTACAATCGGGATGGAAGCGAAAATGCAGATCCGGAGTCTTTGAGCCGTGCCGCTTTAAAGGAAAACGCCATTTATCGGGCGGAGGTGGAGTACATTCTGTGGGGAAGCCCCAATACAAGAAATAATGTCAATAAGACCAAAGCCATCATTTTTGCCGCTAATTATGTTTTCAATATGTGTTTTGCTTTTACCAACAGTAAACTGAGCGGTCAGGCACGGGAAATCGCCGCATTCTTTCCGGTGGGGATGTTTGGGAAGACTGCAATTAAATGCGCGCTTCAGTTTATTGCGGCGACCATTGAAACGGTTGAAAATATGACAGATCTGATAGAAGGAAAAGCGGTGCCCCTGATCAAGCAGGAAAATAAATGGAAGACCTGGCTATTGGGAGGGCCACCCTACAATGACAACCAATCAGGCTTTACCTACGAGGATTACCTGTGGATTCTGGTCTGTGTGAATATGTATAGTTCCTCCCGGCAAACCAATCTTCTGGGAAGGACGGCGGATTGTATAGAATTGAATCTCACAGAAAAAAAGACCAATTCTGCAAACACATTAAAGCATATGTACACGATGGTTTCGGTGGACGCATCGGTTTACATTGATACATTTTTCCTGCAAAAGCTGGGAGGAGAAGGATACGACGTTTCTTATGACAGGGATGCATTTAAGGTGAAGTATCATGGGATACAGGGATATTAGAAAAGAAATAAAAAGAGAAAAAGGCAGTATTACATTGGAAGCTTCCATATTTCTGGCGCTTTTCATCATGTTTTATATTGCCATGATGGATCTCCTTCAAATTGCCAGAGCCCAGGTGATTTTGCAGTATGCCGCCAATGAAACGGCAAGGGAAATTTCACAATACAGCTATGTCCTTACCAAAACAGGAATTGTGGATAAGCGGGTGAGCACTTCTTCCCAGGCGGCGGCATTTACGGCGGATGCGGTTGGGCTGCTTGACGATGTAAAAGCGGTAGGCAATATACTGCAATCCGGCGGAAACGTTACAGGGGCGCTGGAAAGGGCAGGCACACATGCCCAGAATTTTTTCGGAGATTCGGACGCGCTTATGAATAATATTTTTGCGTTGATTAAAACCCAGGGGGCAAATATGCTCAGTAACATGGTAATAGAGGCTGTTGTTGAGGATATTGTAGAAGAGCAGATTGAAAATATGTCCATGAAAGGCGCCGATCAATACCTGGAGGATCTGGGAATTGAAGGCGGCATGGGAGGACTGGATTTTAGCAGCAGCAGATGGGCAAATGCTTCCAGCGGCGGAATGCCGGAACTGGAAGTATCCATTATTTATACAATTGATTTTGATCTGGGGTTTATAGAGCTGGAACCAAGGACATTTAAAGTGTGCGCTAAAACGGCGCTGTGGTGATGTTATGTTTATTTGTGTGGCGGCGGGAGCCGGTATTTTATGCTATTTATTGATGGCTATGTGTTGGTATGACATGGAGGCTGAGAAAAGCTGCGGCAGAGGGAAATATCTCATTCCAATGAACAGACAAAGAGGGATTACGCTTATTTTGTGTTTCGTGTTATGCGGAGGGCTTACATGGCTGTTTAGCCAATACCATTATGGCCCCTTGAAGACGATTCGCTATCTGCTGCTGCTTGCTTTTTTAGTGCCTGTGGGACTAAAGGATGCGCGGGAAAAGACGATTCCCAACAGATGGCTGGTCTACATTTTGGTATGCAGGGGAGTGTTGTTTCTCGGGGAGCTTCTTTCTTTTCCGGATTTACGGGTGGAAAATATCAGGTTTGTCCTGTATGGAGGGCTTTTAAGCGCCATTATTTTTTTCGCGGCATACGTACTCTCAAGACATGCCGTAGGAATGGGAGATGTAAAATTATTTGCAGTGATCGGTATGTGTCTGGGATTTCGAGTGACTTATCTGGTAATGCTGACTTCCCTGATCTTATCGGCACTTTACGGAGGCTGCATGGTGCTGCGAAAGAAAAAGAGTCTGAAAGATGAAATTCCCTTTGGTCCCTTTATAGCGGCAGGGACATGGATCGTTTTATTGATAGGAGCGTAGGTATGAAAAAATATCTGTCCATCGCCATGATTTTTTTACTGGGGCTTGCCTGGTATATTACGTTATCCACATGGCTGGGAAATGAGAAAAAGTACAATGACATCCTTGCGGAGGCGCACGGGTTTGAAGAAAAAGAGCTTTATTTGAAAGCAATTGAGAAATATGAAGAGGCAAAGGGGATCAAAGGAGAGACCCTTTTATTGGAGGAGTTGATTGCAGACGATTACTTTGCAATGGGAGATTACAAAGAATATCGGAAAAAATTGAATGCGATCATTTCAAAATTTGGACCCGAGGAACGCGATGTAAAAAAGCTTTATGAGTTTACGAAAGAATATTTTTCGGAGGACAGCGTAATTGAACTGGTAAGCGATCTGTATGGGGATTATCCGGACAGCGAAATCGTGCAGGAGTATTACGATCATGTGAAGGGAATCTATATAGAGCGCGCCTGCGCTTATGAAAGAATTTATGATTTCATCGGGGATTATGCCGTTTATGAGCAGGGGGGAAAGAAAGGGCTGATCGGGCTGGGCGGCAAAGCGGTAATCGAGGCAGTTTATGATGATATAAAATTTGACGGAAAAGATAAGCAGTCCATAGGGGTGAAAGACGGGAGCGTCTGCTATTTTATCAATCAAAAGGGATATAAAACCAGGATGCCGGAAATATCCTATGAAGCCCTGGGAATGCTTTCCCAGAGCAGAATGACTGCGCGGAAGAATGGAAAATACGGATATGTAAATAAAAATTTTCAGGAAAAGACAGATTTTATTTATGACGATGCAACGCCTGTCTACGAGGGTATAGGCGCGGTGAAACAAGGAGGGAAGTGGGCGCTGATCAATCGAAAGGGAGAACAGCTTACAGAGTTTATTTTCGATGAAGTTTTTCAAAACAGCCGTGGAATATGCAGTGTGAATAAAATGATCGGCGTAAAGCAGGGAGAAGTATGCTTTTTTGTGAATGAAAAAGGGGAAAGGGTATCAGAACAAACTTACGAGGGGATAAAAGCCTTTGAGGAGAACGCAATGTGCGCGGTACGCATTAATGGAAAATGGGGCTACATCGATCAAAATGAAACGTTGATGACGGAATGCGCTTATGAAGATGCAAAGTCTTTTACCAACGGTTATGCCGCCGTTCAGAAAAATGGCATCTGGGGATATATTGACGAAAAGAATCAAATGGCAATTGCCCCTGTTTTTGACGAAGCGGGTCTTATGACGGAGAGCGGAACAGCGCCTGTCTGCCATGGAAATACATGGACCCTGATTCAGCTTAAAATAAAAGATTAGGCAGTAAGAAGCAGAGAGGTATGGAGTAGGAATGGATTGTATTTTTAAGCAGCAAAGCGTAGGAGAAACTACATATTTGATCTATGAGCTGGACAGCCGGATGGAAGTTGATTCTTTTGCAATGCATATGATGTCAAATAATCAAATGGTTCATATTGTGCCTGTACAGATCGTTTCCATCAATGAAAAAAGGCAGTTTCAGTTTAATATTACCGGATTAACGAAATTGAGTAACAGGGTGGCGACACCAAGACCTAAAAAAGAAGTTTTGGAAATACTCAGCAGTATGGTCAATGCTTTTGAGGAAGCAGACGCATATATGCTGGATCTTACGCATCTGCTTTTAGAGTGGGAGCATGTTTATCTGGACGGACAGGGAAATTGCATACTGATCTATCTTCCCGTGGAGTGCGCAAATGACAAGGAGCAGATTTCCTTTCTACAGGAAATTGTAAGCAAGATTCAATTGGATTACCAGGAGAAAGATCCCTATCTGTTCGATCTTTTAAATGCCTTTAGCAGAGGCGCGATTCGAAAGATGTCAGACTTTAAGGAGATGCTGAAAAAGAACGTCGGGGTAATAAAATCAGAAAATGTGCAAGAGGAGAAGGTCATTTTTGAAGAAAAGAAACCGGAAGACAGTGTGCCGGAAGAGCTTAGCGAAAAGAAGGCTTCTCTTTTGAAAACAGTGGAAAAAGGAATCAGGGCAAAACCCCAGGCAGATTCTAAAATTCCCATTATTAACATCCCGGGGAGAGAACCGGGAGGAAAAGAAGTCTGCCAGGTTCCCTTGCAGGCACCGGAAAAGCCGAAAAAAGGTTTCCTGAAAAAGGACAGCGGAAAGCAAAAGATGTTTGTAATACCTAAAAAACAGAAGATTGAGAAAGTGCTTTTAGAAAATACAGAGAAAAAGGAGGATGCAGGTCACAAAAATGGTTCAGGCATTATAAAAACTGAAAAAGCTGAAATGTATGAGGGTTATGAAAATACGGTGATGATACAGAAACCTGTGAAAATTCCAAGGACTGGCGAAGAAACCGTTATGCTGGCAGAAGCAGCGTTTATGCCGAAAGTATCCGCCAAGCTGATTCGAAGACAGGATGGCACGGTGTATCGTATCGACAGGGAACGGACAGTGATCGGTTCGGGGGCAATGGCGGATGTCTGCATTGGTTACAATAATGCCATCAGCCGCAGCCATGTAGTTATATTGTGCATAGTCGGAAGTTATTACATAGAGGATGATCGATCTAAAAACGGAACCTTTATCAATGGGAGGCGGTTACAGCCAGGCGTACAGGAGCCGCTGTATGACGGTATGGTTGTAAGGCTTGCCAATGAAGACTTTGAATTTTCGAAGGAATGATAAAAACAGGAAAAATATGGAGGAAAAGATGAAAAGTATACTGAAATCAAAGTTATTTATCAGCCTGATACTGCTGGTAACGGCAGGGGCAGCGGCGGCGGTGATCGCGGTGAATGTGGGTCATTCCGGCAATGATCTGCAGACGAAGTTAGATTTGGGTAAAAAGTATGTGTCGGAGCTTGATTACGAAAATGCGATTATAGCGTATGAGGAAGCGCTGGAAATCGATCCCTACTGCCTGGATGCGTATTTAGGTCTATCTGACGCATATATGGCGTTGGGGCAGCCGGATAAAGCAGCAGAAATTTTGCAACAGGCAAAAAATATGCTGCCTGAAAGTGTGGAGGTGTACGCTGGGTTAGCGCGGTTGTATGCATCCCAAAATCAAATTGACCTTGCGGTTTCCGTTCTGGAAGAAGGAATTGCGGTAACAGACTCAGACCAGTTGCGGGAGATGCTCAGGGAGTATCAGCAGGAACCGTCGGAGGGCGGTGAAACAGAAAGTGTTTCTTTGGCTGATCCGGAGGAAAGCGAAGAGGAAGATACAGAGGAACAGGACGAGCCTTCTATTACAATAGGGTTGCAGCCAGATGCCAGGGAGCAGACGGCGGCGCCTGTGCTTGTAATCGATCAGAATCGGGAAGAGCCCGTTGAAATTCCGTTGGCAGTACGACCGGCATTACCGGCAACGGAAGTAGATGACGGGGATAATAGCAGTGATGCAGGCGAAGAGCAGGGAAACAGCGGCAGTAATGAGGGAAGCGGATCAGGCGGCGGTTCAGGATCAGAGGAGGAACCGGCTCTGCCCAGTACAGGAATTAACGGCAACGTTTATGATATAAACGGGCGGGTAATAGAAGGGGTTACGCTCCAGATTTATGCCAGCGGGGCACAGACGCCCCTTACTACCACCACAAATGAGATCGGGAGCTATTTACAGGAATTGACCTCCGGAACCTATAGGGTGGTTCTGTCAAAAGAAGGATACGTTGATATCAGCACCACCCTTCTGGTGGCAGAGAATGCTTTGACCAGCAACAGCTATATTATGCTTACCACAGAGGAGAGCAGGCAGTCTGCTTCCTTTAAGGGAATTGTGATCAGCGCCATCAATTCAGAAAATATAGAAGGGGTTACAATAGCGCTTCTCAATGGTTTTGACCAGGCATCCAACGGTGATCCAAACGTAATTGCAGGCGTCAGTCATACAACCACCGGCATTGACGGTAGTTTTTCTATCAACAGCGGGATGAACGCAGGCTATTATACAGTGGAAGCATCCAAGGATGGCTATTCCACTTATCTTCACAATGAAACTCTTAAACCGGGGGAAAATGCGTTTACTATTAATATGTCCCCTATAATCCAGACTCAGGGTGAGTACCGCATTGTGCTTACATGGGGTGAGAACCCCAGGGATTTGGATTCCCACTTGTTCTGTAGTGGAAATGCCAACTATCATGTATATTTTGGCAACAAAGAATCAAATGACGGAAATGCTTTTCTGGATCGGGATGACATTACTTCTTATGGACCGGAAACTACAACAGTGAAGATTGGGGAAGGAAATTCCTATATCTATGCCGTTCATAATTATACAAATGGCGGCGCGTCAATGGGAGAAAATGCGGCATGGAATCTGGCTGCTTCCGGCGCAAGGGTTGTGGTATATGGGGAAGACGGCGTTATTTTTGATGGGAACGTACCGGTAAACCAGCAGGGAACAGTATGGGAAGTGTTCAGAATTGAAAATGGGCGACTGACGGTAACCAATACCATGGGATTTGAATATCCCAATGTGTCAGCCGTCAATGATGTTCCTGTACCGGCTTCCAATATGGAGGAAGGAGCACCTGCGGCAGAGGCTGAAGAAGCACCTGTAACAGAGGAAGGAGCAGAAGCAACTGAGTTAAATAGGAATGCGGTGCAGACTTTGCAGCAGGCTTCTGTATTTGCAGAAAATGCAGGGATGGAGGAGGCTCTTTCAGAGGAAAATGGAACAGAAGAGATTTTGGAAAGAGATGATGCGCTTAACCTGACACAATCGGCAGAGGAGAACAACACGGAAGCAGGCGAAGAAAATCCAGATGAAACGGATTCAGAAGAAACAGTTGTAACGGAAGAAGAATTCCAGCAGGAAGGTGATGAAGAGATGCCGGAAACCGGGGAGATGGCAGAATTTGAGAATGATGTAAAGCCTGAGGATGCAACGGAAGAGGAAAGCCTTTCTGAAGAGGAGGAACCGGACAGAGAAAAAGAACAGGAAGAGACATTAGAAGAAACAAACGAGGAGACTGCCGGGCAGCAGTAGAAAGATGAGTCGGATGGAATGGAAGATTTTGCAGCGGGTATTCAGGCACAGTTAAAAGATACATATGTTATTGTAGGCCAGATTGGAGAAGGAGGAGGAGGCTCTGTTTATAAAGCATATCACAAGCGCCTTCAAAAAGAGGTAGTCATTAAAAAGATGCATGTGAAATCCGGCAATGAACTTAAAAACCGCCAGGAAGCAGATATCTTAAAGAACCTCCGCCATTCCTATTTACCACAGGTTTTAGATTTTATTGAGGCAGGGAACGATGTTTATACGGTTATGGATTTTATACCGGGAGAGTCCTTCCAGCAAATGCTGGAACGAAACGTAAAGTTCTCCCAGGGGAAAATAGTAAAGTATGCGAGGCAGCTTTGCGAAGCCTTGGTTTACCTGCATGGGCAGAATATCCCCATTTTACATGGGGATATTAAGCCCGCCAATATTATGCTGACACCCTCAGATGACGTATGCCTGATTGATTTTAATATTTCAGGTTTTTTTGAGCAAAATGAAATTATGGCGATTGGATACAGCAAGGGCTATGCGGCACCGGAGCAAAAGGCTCTGGTGCTGGAATTGCAAAAACAGATGCAGCAGGTAAAACTAGTCGAGGAAAAGGATACAGTGACCCTGTTTCTGCCAGAGAACAGCCCGGAGGAACAGGAGACTGCCCTTTTGCAAACCACAATGGACAGTGTTTTTGTGGATAATCCAATGGGGCAGGTGGATCAGAGGTCAGATTTATACAGTCTTGGAGCGACATTATATCATTTACTGACTGGCAGAAGACCGGATGACGGACAGCCGAATCTTACATATGAGCAGTTAAGCGCCTTGTCTTCCGACGCTTTTGCTTATATATTGACAACGGCAATGGCGCAGGAGAAGGAGAGACGTTTCCAGACGGCGGAAAAAATGCTGGAAGCATTGGAACAGATTGTCAAGTTGGATGGAAGATACAAAAGGCTGTTGCTAAAACAGAGAGTTGAACTATTGTTTTCCTGTATCATTTTTTTGATGGGAGCGGTATTGTTTTTTACTGGCATGAAAGTAGACCGTAAAGAGCGGGAAGAAAAGTACGAGGCATATCTTTTACAGATGGAAACGGCTATCGGGGAGTATGACCAGAAATCCTTTGAGGAAGGCTATAAGGAATGCACCACTTTAAACCGGGAGGATCCAAGAGCGGATTATGAATATGCAGTATGGATGTACAGAAACCAGGATTATGAAGGATGCAGCCATTATATACAGGAATTATTTAAAAAATGTCAGCTTGAGGACACGGTAACGGCAGCAAATCTTTACTTGCTGCTGGGAAATTGTTATTACGAGGAGGATGACTATCAAAATGCGGTAAAAATGCTGGAGACAGCAATGGGATATGACCAGCGGAATAAGGCAATATATCGTGACCTTGCAATTGCCTATGCGGGGGCAGGACGTATCCATGATGCCCAGAATATTTTGGAGACCGCAATTGAAAGCGGTTTGGAGGAAGATCAGATTTATCTTGTTCAGGGGGAAATAGCGGAAAGCCAGAAGGATGTGGAAGGCGCCAGGGAGTTGTTCCAAAAGTGCCTGGAGATCACAAAGGACAATTCCATCCGCATCAGGGCTTATGTATATTACAGTGATCTGGATAAAAACAGCACGGAGGCGCTAAAGGACAGCGCGCAGATGCTGGAGGAGGGAATTCGGGAGCTGCCTTTGGGAAGTGCCGGGATTTTGTATGAGCGTCTTGCCCAGATGTATATCAACCTGGAAGCAAATACGGGAGATCTGCAGTACAGTCAAAAAGCTATACAGGTATTTAAGGATATTATTCAGAATGGATCAGCGTCCTATCAAACTTATATTAATCTGACTATTCTATATGAGCAGACAGGAGCGTTTGAGCAGGCGCATAAAGCGCTGGACGAAGCCATTGATCTATACGGGGATCACTATGTCTCTTATAAACGGCGTGCATTTCTGGAAGCGGATGAACAGGCAAACAAGGATACCTCGGAAAGGGATTACGGTGCATTTGAACAGGCTTATAAAATGGCGCTGGCGCTTTACCAAAAGGAGAATACGGAGGATGCGGAAATGCCTCTTCTGGAAAAAGTGTATGCAGAATTGAAACGGGCAAACTGGTTGTAAGGAACAACATAAAAAGCATCGGAAAGGCGGCAGGCGAGAGATGGGAAAAACTTTAATGGTCGTAGGAGGCGCTTTATGCCTGGCAGGTATTACAGCGCTGATTTTAGCAGTGTTCTTCTTCGGCAGGCAGAGGATGAGATTAATCGACCAGATTAATCATGATTATAGGGAGGCGTGAAAAGTGGGCAAACGTGAGGTTAGAAAAAAGCGATACGCAGTAATATTTGCGATACTTTTTATCTTTTGCGGCAAAGGTATAGTATATGCTGCTGCAACCGGCAGCCTTTTACAGATGGTAATTGAGGATGAGAAGGTTGCTTTGTATGTAGCATGTGACGGTGGAATCAATTCGGCAGAGGTGCAGATTGCCCAGTATCCCTGTGAGCAGGTGTCGGTGATCCTGCCAGAGGATATCCGCATACATACTATTATTTTATTGGATAATTCCCTTTCAATATCTGAGGACAACCGTGGAAAGATAAAGGATATCTTAAGGCAATATGTGCAGGGAATGCTGAAAAACGAAATGGTGAGTCTTGCAACATTTGGTGAGAATATCAATTTTTTGGCGCGGAAATCACAGAATGCTGAAGAAATAACACAGTGTATAGATGCAATTGAATTTCAGGACCAGGATACCTATTTGACGGATTATTTGTTTCAGACCTTAGAGGAAATTGAAAAAGATGCTGAATACACAAGATTTATTGTTATTTCAGATGGAGTTGATAATAAAGCGATTGGCATTACAAAAGAGGAACTGCTTATTAAATTGAAAGAAACGTCTCGACAGGTTAATACAATTGGACATATATATGGCGATAATGCTTCAGAACTAAAAAATATGTTTGCATTATCACGTGCCACAAACGGGGACGAGTTTTTAATAGAGGATGTGGAAGATGTCAGTACTATTGTAGAAAAAATACATGACTGTTCCAATATTTTTTGTGTGAAAGCAAATATTCCGCAAAATCTCATGGATGGAGCTGACAGGCATGTTTTATTGAATATTCATACAAGCGAAGGGGATGCTGAAGTGACGGGGGAAATAGCAATGCCTTTTACCGTGATAGAGCAAGAACCTGAAGTGGAAGCAGAGCCAACGCCGAAGCCCACGTTAGAACCAACGCCAAAGCCAACACCAATTCCAGAACTGACGCCGGAAATTGTGTCAGAGGAAAAGCACACGGACAGCCGGGGGCACATAATAGTGGGGGCAATTCTGCTGGTAACGGCTACATGCATTCTGATTTTCTATCAGAAGAAACGAAACCATAAGATAAAACAATCGGACAAGCAGGAGGTTTTGGTGCGGGATAAGTCTGTGGAGCAGAAAGTAATCGCAGAAAACATAGCAACACAGGAAGAAACCATGATTTTGGATGGAAGATATCTTCTGGTTTTGCGGGATCGCGCCAAGCCGGAAAGAATATTCCGATATCCCCTGGATGGACATGTGGTCGTTGGGCGCAATATTGATATGGTTCAAATTCCCATTGATTATAATTTGACAGTTTCCGGTCAACACTGCGAATTTTACAGTAGAAATAATCGTTTTTTTATTCGGGATATGAATTCCGTTAATCATACATATGTCGAAGGAAAAATGATAATCGGCGAAAGTGAAATTGTATCCGGAAGTATAGTCAAACTTGGGGAGGTAGAGTTCTGTGTTGAAATTATGCCCATATAATGCAGGCTGGAGCAGAAAATGAAGGAAAAGACGTTGCAGATACAAGAAAATATTACAGAAATCCAGAATCCGGGACATGTTTTGAGATTTATTTCGGCAATGCATTCAGATATTGGTATTGCCCGAAAGGTAAATCAGGATGCCTGCTGTGTAAGGATGATGAAAATGGATGGGCATTTTCTGGTATTGGCAGCGGTATGTGATGGCGTAGGAGGTCTTCAAGAAGGGGATTATGCAAGTAAAAGCACAATTCAATGTTTAAATCATTGGTTTGACTATGTCGTTGGAAAAAAAATCCGGGAAAAGGACTCGGAACAATTGATAGACCATTTGAGAAGGGAAATAGAAGAGTGCATACAAAAGCAAAATTGCCTGATTCATGAATACGCCATCGATAAAGGTATTAGGACGGGAACCACTTTGACATTACTCCTTATTGTTGATAAGAAATATGTGACTGCGCAGATTGGAGACAGCAGGGCGTATCATATAGGCAATGAATTACGGCAGTTGACAGTAGATCAAAGCGTAGTGGAATGTGAAATACAGGCAGGACGCCTAACAAGGGAAGAGGCAAGATATGATAAGCGGCGCAATATCATCCTGCAATGTATAGGAGCGTCGGAAAAATTGCAAACAGTTTATAAAAGCGGAAACTTGAAAACAGGAGACGTATTTCTCCTTTGTTCGGATGGTTTTGTGCACGAATTGGAAGAGGATGAAATAAGAGGGCTTTTAGAGCCGGAATTGCTGATAAATCAATTTGCAGTTAAGAAATGTCTGATGGATGCAGTTTCTTTGGTAAAGAAACGAGGAGAAAAGGACAATATAACGGTAGTAGTAGTCAAAGCAGAGGGGTAAATGGGGCAATATCTAAAATGAGCAAAAAAATAAAAAAAATATTAATTGGCGGAATATTGGTAATTATAATTTTTGGTTTTGTCAATTTATATGCATATGGAAAAGTTTCTGAGGATCGGCATCCTGAACAGCTGGATTTGGGGTATCGATATTTATCAGAAATGGACTATGAACAGGCGGAAGTTACTTTTGAGGGTATTTTAGCCGTAGATGAGACAAATTATGAGGCATACTTAGGACTCGCAGAGGTTTATTCAGCTATGGATGAAACAGATATGGCGGAAACTGTACTGGAAGAAGCATCTGAGCAATGTGGATATGGAGAAATACAAATGAAAGTAATTGAGGCAGAAGCCGGGCTCAGGCAATTTCGGAGCATGGCAGGTTATCATAGCGGTTTTGAGTCGGTTTCGGGATTGACGGATTTTTGTGTCCAGGGGCTGGACTTAATTCTTGAATGGGTCGAGAAAGCCTCCACAGTGGTGGATGGGGTTTCAGAGATTTGGAGAAATTTTAACAGCCTTTTCTAAATTTCTTTGTTATTTACCAGCCAGACAAGGATAAATCGGATGTCCATGCCTGGCTGAATAATTTAGAAAAACCATGATCTGTCAATACATAAGCAACGTTCCAATCAGGCGATAATAATGGTACCTGCCTTCCCCTTCAAAGCGTCTGTAACTGAGTCAAGAGAGGTGATCAATACGCTGCCCTCTTGATTGGCAGTCAGATATGCGATTGCCGCTTCAATTTTAGGAAGCATAGTCCCTTCTCCAAATTCATGATTTTGAATCATTTCTTCACATTCTTTGATTGTCAGAGAAGAAAGCGCCTGCTGGTCTTCTTTTTCAAAATTCCGGTAAACGCAGGGAACAGAGGTAAGGATAATAAGCTGGTCAGCGCCAAGATCCGCCGCCAGTTTACCGGCAATAGCGTCCTTTTCAATTACTGCGGAGGCGCCCTTTAAAGCATGCTTCTGTTCAATGACAGGAATACCGCCGCCGCCGCAGGCGATCACGATTTGTCCGGCATCAGCCAAGGTTCGGATTGCCTCGATCTCTACGATATCAATGGGCTTGGGCGCGGCTATAATCCGGCGAAATCCCTTTCCTTTTTCCTCTTGCACGTAGTTTCCCTTTTTTACTTCTATTTCAGCATCTTCAGAAGACATATACCGTCCGATCAGCTTGGTAGGTTCATAAAAAGCCTCATCGTAAGGATCTACCGTTACCTGAGTCAAAATTGTCGATACGGTTTTACTGATTCCACGGCTAAGGAGCTCCGCCTTCAGGGAATTCTGAATATCATATCCTACGTACCCCTGGCTCATGGCACTGCAGACGCACATGGGGGCGGGAGTATAGTCGATGTATAGACGGCGCAGTTCCGTCATTGCCTTATGGATCATACTGATCTGGGGACTGTTGCTGTGGGTGATGGTCAGCTGATAACCGGCTTCCACCAGATCGGCAAGCGCCTGTGCCGTGATCTTAACGGCGTCCCATTGCTCTAAGGTGGTGTAGCCTAAGGCATTATGTCCCAAGGAAACAACTGCTTTCTTTTTGCTCATAATTTCTGTAACCTTTCTTTGAATATTCTTTATGGAGTATCATTTTTTTGCTGTATTTTCAATAAAAACAGTATAGCAAAATGCGCATAATTTGTACAGCATAAAGCGATTTCTCATCCAATGGGCATCCCGCCTTCTGCCTGGGATAATACCTGCCTTAGTGTATGAACTGGCGTGGATCTGAATTGTAACATACTTTTGCCGAAAAATCCTGAAAAATAAAGTTTGCCGGTTGCATATCTGTCCTGCTCATGATAAAATATGAAAAAGCATATTTTCTTT
>DKYT01000021.1 GCA_002492465.1 Lachnospiraceae bacterium UBA7093
AAAGAAAATATGCTTTTTCATATTATAGCATGACGTGAAAAGAAGTACAACACAAATTTCAATGTTACACACAAACGCCGACACACGTTGCGCGTCGGCTTATCGTAACAACGATAAGGGCCGCCCTCCAAAATACGGAGACCGACCCCTATTCCTATCTATATTCCCCTTTTACGCATCTTCACCCGCGCACAATTCCTGTACAACTCTCAGTATGTCTTGCACGCGTCCCATCTGCCCCGGACTAAAGCATTCCAGAACATCTATCATTTTTTCCGGTATCTTCTTTACCTCATTACCGCTTAATATGTAATCACAGCTTACATTCAGGGCTTTTGCCAATTTAAACAATACCTCCACCGTAAAGCCTTTCTTTCCCAATTCAATTTCATAAAGAAACTTCGTTGAGATATCTGCCATTTCTGACAGAGAATCTCTGGTAAGATTATTTGCTTCACGTAGAAATCGTATTCTGTGTCCTATGTCTCTGCATGAATATCCCATTTTTTCCCTCCATCCCGAGCACGGGTTTTCTCTTTGCAATTTGTAAGTTCCTAAGCACACCTGCTATAGGTTCTATTGTACGCCCTATTTTATGGAACTTTACATTTTTCAACCGAATTGATGTATTTTTGTGCTGAAGACCCATTTTTTAATGTAAAACATGTCTTTCTATGTAATTCAGTTGGAATTTGGCACAATTCCGTATAAAAACCGTTTTCTCCCGGTGGTTTATAGTAAAATAAAGGCATTTCAGGGAAAGGAATCACAAATATGTATAAATTTTTGAAGGAACAGTATCAATTCAGCGACTTTCAAATTGCCCAGCTTCAATATACATGGAAAACCTTCTCTTCTGAATTCAGCAAGCTGCTGATCATGGGATTGGTTTTCAGAAATATACTTGGCAGATATATGTTTGCAGTGATTGTCATGCTTCTATTAAGAACTGCTACAGGCGGACTTCACTGTAAAAAATATATTTCCTGTTTCCTGGTTTCATTTACTTATATGTTTTTATCTCTGACAGTACTTCCTTTTGTGCCTGTAAATAAAGTATTCCAGTTGATTCTTTTGTTTATTTGTATGCTATGTAATTATTATATTGGTCCGGTTACATCCGCAGTTCATCGCCCACTCAGCAATGGCTGTACAAAACGGGTAAAAATACAGGCTTTTCTGGTCGTTTTCTTTTATCTGGTTCTTGCGTATATAGTTCCTGAGAACCCCTATATCACCTGCGGGTTCTGGGTTATTATATTACATACTTTGCAGCTGGCTGCTGCTAAAATATTAAAGAAGGAGGAAATTTACCGTGAAAGAGAAGCTTATTAAACTTACCAAACCTTTATTACTTACCTGTATGATGTGGGGGGCTTGGGTAAGCGTAGATATTGCAAGCATCATTTTCTTTGGAGAATATCAATATCCTGAGGATAAATAATAAAATGCCGCACTTTATGCTCTGCATTGGTGCGGCATTTTAATTATTACAATTTTCTGTTCTTCCCTCCATTAATTGACGAACTTTCTCTTTTAATTATTTTAAAAGACAACCAATTTTGTCCCTCTATCTCCATATTTTCAGGGACAATATCCAACAAATACTCCTCACATATGCATTTCACATTATATAAACCTAAGCCCCTTCCAACCCCTTTCTTGCTATAACCCTTATCAAAAAAGGAATCTATTTCATTCAAATTTACAATCGCACTTTCATTTCTAACTTCAATTTTAAAGAAATCTCCTTCATCGATAAACATCACAAATAATCGATTAAATTTTTCTTCTTTCTCCAATGCCTCAACAGCATTTGTCAATAGATTGCCCAATATTTCAATAATTTTATAGTCGGGAATATTTACCTTCCGATTTTCCATGCTAATTTTATATGCAATATCAATCCCCTGTTTATCTATCTCTAAAAATTTTACATATAAAAATCCAATTACTACGGAGCTTTCAATGGAAAGGAGTTTATTGAACCGATTTTCTTTCATAATCAACTGACAATAATCTTTTTGCGCTTTGATCAATTCATCATATGTTGAACAAATATAATGCTGACTGTATAGCGTATTAATGTGGTTATCAAATTCATGTTGTTTTAACCGTATATTTTCAACCAAACCTCGAAATGAATCTGCATAAAGCTTATGCATTTTTAATTCCGTTTCCACTTCCTTAGCCCTTACTTTATATTCACTTGCCTGTCCAGTTAAAACTAATATAAAAACTAAACTTATAAACAGTAGCATTGTTTGATTTAATTCAAACAATTTAAACCCTTTATAATTTAAGAGCAAAAATGTAATTATTAAAAAGCATCCTCCTAAAGAAATAATCAATATTTTCTCGCGCTTTTGCAAATAAATCGCTAATCTTTCAACCCTAAACTTAGGTAATAATAACACCACAATTAGAAAAGCAATACAATTCACAATCAATAATTGGATATTAGAAAATAAGTTCACCTTAAAGATATAATACAATGGTATCATTACAAGCATTTGAATGCCGCCATTTATGATAATGCAAATTATTACATTCGTTATCATCTCTTTTAGCTTAAATCCAAATCTAACCCCGCAATAAATAACAATAATGGGATATATAATCATTGTATAAACTTTAGACAACGCATAATAGTTTATAATCGTCATAATGATCATATCAATTGCTAAAAAGCTTGTTGTCGCAATATCCAGTTTGAATTTCTCACCATATAAACAGTGCAGGCAGTAGACAATAGACAATGCCTCCAACAACAAACAAATATTAGTTACCATTTTCGTACTCCGCCATGATTTTCTTCTTATAAGTGATTCCGATCTCTATCCTGTTTGCCACGCCGTTCAGGGTAATAAATCTGTTCGCCAAATCTATATTTTCAACGTAGTCTTTATTGATAATTACATTTCTGCTGCACTGCATAAAACAGCTGGCGTTCATATCCTCCATAAGCTGTTTGCAGCTTACATATGGCACCGACAGCGAACCACCCGTTTTCATATATACAACCACAACATGATTGATACTTTCTATGTAAATAATATTTTTAATTTTAACCGGATACAGGATTCCATCCTTTCTGAAACAGAAAGACTCGTCCTTGTCCTCTCCCTTATCGGTAGAAAAATATAATGCCTTCTCCACCAGTTGTTTAACACGCTCCGGTGAAAAAGGCTTTTCAACATAACCCAGGCAATTCAGATCTGTGTAAGCATATTTAGTAGTATCTTCAAGAGAGGTGATAAACAGTACAGGGGTAAACATATATTTGGAAATCGTTCTGATCTTTTCCACAAATCGAACTCCGGAAGTGTCTCCCGGTTTTTTCACATCCAAAATAATATCCACCAGAAAAGTATCAACTGTCTTTTCCAGCATGATCTGATAGGCTGTCTGTACGTCGCTTGCAGTATAAACCACCGCTTCGCCGTTTACCTCCAATACCAGTCTTCTCAACATCTCTAATTGCGTTTGATTGTCTTCAATAATTAATACTGTTTTCTTCATCCTGCGTATCTCAACTTCACATCTTGTTTCCATCTGCCAAGCCCATTTCTGGGAATCCCGTCCCCATTCCGGAAGCACTTTGACTATCGTACTTTCGATAAATTTCGTCAATACCGTATATGGAAGGACTGTGTATCGCATCCGCTCCACTTAGAATGTGACCATTATATTTTCCCTTGCTAAAATGTCAAGTAAAAGTTTCCCGTTGACAGAACCGCCTATTGCCTGATCTCCGCCCATTCCCGACGCAGATACTCTTTCCTTACTCTCAGGAAATCCAATACCTCTTCTGTCTGGCTTTCGTAGTAATTCTCCGCTTCTTCCATACCGTCCGGCGTACTGCAACGATTCCAGCGGATATAATCCATAACGGCGCTTTTTTTCGTTTCCTCGCTCCAAGCAAAAATCTCTGTCTGCGTCAGACAATCCAGATAAGGATAGAGAACCTCCTCATAGGTATTGACAATATCCTGATATACTTCATCGTTATAATATAAAATCTGCCACCACTTCAATGTCCCCGGGACTTCTCTTGCTGAAAATCCCTCCGGATCAAGATAATCTATGCCCTCCTGCTCCCGTTCCACGCCATACGCCCAATCATAATCCCATACAGGTCCCGCATAAAGAACCCCGTTTCTGTCTTTATAAAAATACTGGCTGGTTGAGGAGCAGTCAATATTTTTACTTACCTCTTCTACCAGATATTTTACCACAAAACTGTGAATATCAATATATTGTGCCATCTCCGCGCCAAAAAGCATCGCGTCCTCGCACTCCTGCATATAGGCGGAAATATATTGATACTGAGCCTCAGACAAATGAGACGGAGATTTGGCGACCACATATGCACCGCTGTTCAAGATAAACCCACTTTCCTCATCCGCATAGCGTCCCGCCTGATCTATTTCAAGAATATAGCCGCCTG
Source organism: Lachnospiraceae bacterium UBA7093 (assembly GCA_002492465.1). Classification (GTDB taxonomy): domain Bacteria; phylum Bacillota; class Clostridia; order Lachnospirales; family Lachnospiraceae; genus Suilimivivens. The sequence goes on from DKYT01000021.1 coordinate 4,451, forward strand.
TGATATCATCGGGATCCTTCTCGTAGTCCCACCACTTCCCGGTCACGGACCGGTTCCAGTCATCCAATACCTCGCCCGTGGTTGATTGGGACAAAACAGTCTGGGAATCGTTAAGCTGCTCCGTTTCCTCTTCCAAATCCCAAATCCCCAGATTATTTGGCTTTATCCTCTGGGAAATCTCATAAACCCCCAGAAAAGAACCGTCCACATATAAATTAATACAAACGCTTTCTACATACGGCGCTTCCAGTACTTTTGCCATTCCATTGGATATACGGTTCCGCAAAAAACTGATATCGCTGGACGATAGCAGCGCAAATTCTGATGATCCTGTATCCATCCCCGGTATAAGCGCCGCATTTTCCAACGTAATATTAAAAGGCTTTTTATCCTGCTCCCAGCTGGTATTTCCTCTTCCTTTCATTTTCTCCAGTCTGCCCTTATATACGCTTTCCCCATCCGCATCCAAAATGACGGCTTGCCCGGAATCGGACAAGGCTTTATCGGCGCTGATATATGAAAGACCGTTTTTTAAGTTTAAAAAAACAGAAGGAATTTCCGACCCTGTCAGAAGCGTCAGGACATGCCCCTGCTCCATAACGGCGGACATACCGGATTTCACTGTTTTGGTGGAAAAAAGACCGCCCTTTTTTTCATATCCCTCCACCAAGAGGCGTTTTCCTTCCGTCCAGGAAGGCAGGAAAAGATAGTAATCCCCTCCATCCGACCGGAAAGCTTCGACTATAAACCGGGAATCCTTTGACTGGATCTGCGCCGCCACGGATATATCCTGCGAATCGTCCCGCATCAGCTGGATCGATACCGTACCGGGCTGCCTCCATCCAAAGAAAAAGCAAAGTATAAAAAGAAAAGAGAAAGCAAACAGCGCTTTGATTTTGGATCCTTTATTCATACCACTCACCATTCCATAGCGACCGTCAATAAATCGCTTCCCCATCATGCGCCATAACGGAAGCGCTGAGGATATGCTCCACTGTCCAGATTTCTTCCAGAAGCTCGCTCTCTTTTCCTGTTCTGCACTCCACGATCATATCCAGTCCATCCATAGTCCTGTTGCGCGTCTTTACTTTCGGATGTTTTGCAAATTTAGCGGCAGCTGAAAGGACATCCTCTTCCTTCCCTTCCTTCCCCATATTCACCACAAGCAACACAGATGTTCTCGCCTCCGGCAGCAGCTCCAATAAAAGAAGCAGTACCGTCACTGCCAGGCAGACCGCAAAGGCAAGCCCATAATTTCTTGCTCCAAGAATAATCCCCACACTGATAGACCAAAAAAGAAACAACAGATCCTTCGGCTCTTTGATGGCTGTCCTGAACCTGACAATGGATAAAGCCCCCACCATTCCCAGGGAAATAATCAGATTAGACTGCATGGCAAGAATAATGCCCGCCGTAATCACCGGAAGCACGCCCAAAACAATATTGAACTGCTTATTATAAAATCCTTTTTTCTGCGAAAACCAATAAATCCCATAAATATAAATCGAAAATAAAATTCCCACTCCTAAAGTGGTATAAATCGTCCACATAGAGAGCGTGTTGCCTTCTACCGTTTCTAAAACGGATTTTTTTATCATATCCCTTATACTCATCGTTCCATCGTACCTTTCATTCTGCATAATGTATATTGGGAAAATCGCACACGTTCCATCTTCCCCATATTGAGAACCTGTCTGACACATCCTGGAAGAAACGCGTCATATTTCACTTCCATTACATATTTTCCACCTGTCAGCACCGGCTGTCTTGGCAGCTCTTTCTCCCAAAACCTCTGTATGGATCCTGAAAATGCAAGATTACTGTCGAAGGTCACTCTTACGTTTCCTTCCTTATAGGTAAATGCAGTTCTTTCATAGGCAACAATGATTTTTGGTTTTAAGCAGTTCCAACGCATCTTCTGCCGAAAATCCGTCAGCACCTCTCTACTGTCTTTTACCCCCTCACATACATCTCCTAACAGAAAGCGGCGGCATTCCTCCGCCGAAAGCGGACAACTCCGCTTCTTAGTCATATCATGATTTTTTATTTTCTGTTCCAGACGAATACTTTCTTTATCCTCATTATAAATTCTGATCCGATATTTGCTCCTGGGCGATACCCCGTTCAAATTCTGCATAAGCGCTGTGTCCCATATATCATCAAAATAAACGCTCCTGATCCGATAGCTTGCCTCCGGATAATGGGCATCCGGCTTCATAAACTGCCTGATTCGGAACACTGCCTGCGCAACGTCTCTTTCATCCATGATGTATTTTAATTCATGACGATATTTTTCTTTACTCTTTTCCATTTTTTTATCCTGCTCGCAAAATGTATGGCGCCGCCATAGAATTATCCTGTCTGATACCGGCTCCTGCGGTATTATTATCTTCTTATATGTTCTCACTGTCAACAGGATTCTAACTTTTTTGGCGTAAACCTGGTATTGAATACTGCACCGTAAAGTAGTTTCTTTCTATGACTCATGAAATAATACGCGTTTTCTTTCGATCATTTCATCAATTCTCTCTATATATTGGGAAACGTCCTTCACATTCTCACACCGCTCAATCCGCCCGTCCTGATAGATCCGCTTGCTGATCGAACCGGCGCCCAATGCTGCAATCGCCTGCTTCTCCTCCATAATTAAAATATTGTAAATGCCGAACTTTCCTTCCTTTGCATATCCCACATTCTCAAAGTTCCCGGACATATTTTTCTGACGGTACAGATAATAGGGTGCCATCCCCATAACCTCCGCCCCCGCAGCTGTCAGCTGCATGGTTTCATCCGTATTGCGGAGTGTGGAAATACCGTTCTCCTCTATCCACCTGCTCATATGGGAAGCTCGCTTGATTGCGAGGGAATGCACGGTAAGGCTGTCCGGCGCCAGCTTCTTTACCTCTTCTATGGTATTCTTCACATCCGCCGGTTCTTCCTCGGGCAGCCCCAAAATCAAATCCATATTGATATTGTCAAAGCCCGCCTGTCTTGCCATGGCAAATGCCGTTTTCACCTGTTCTACCGTGTGTTTCCTTCCGATCAGATCCAGCGTTTCCTGTTTCATGGTCTGGGGATTTACTGAAATTCTGGTTACACCGCCCTCTTTCAGCGCTTTTAGTTTTTCCGGCGTAATGCTGTCAGCCCGTCCCGCTTCCACCGTAAATTCCTTTAAATGAGAAAGATCCAGACAGCTGCTGATTTTTCCAAGCAGCCGGGAAAGCTCCGGCGCCTCTAAGGTAGTGGGAGTGCCGCCTCCGATATAGATGGTATCCAACACCTTATCCTGAAAGGTTTCCGCCACAAATTCAATTTCCCTGTCCAGCGCATCCAGATATTCCCCTACTCTTTTTCTCCAGGAAACAATGGGATAAGAGGTAAAAGAACAATACAGGCAAGTGGTAGGACAAAAAGGGATTCCAATATACAGGCTGTATCCGTCTTCATAGTGAATGGTCTCCAGCAGCCGCTTTTCTCTTTTGGCAATTTCAATCGCCAGCCTTCCCTTTTCATCACTGATCAGGTAAGTATCCTTCATATATTTCATAATATCCTGATCGCTTTTGCCTTCCTCCAGCATGGTCATGGGAATCTTAGTGGGGCGTATGCCGGTAAGAGTTCCCCAGGGCAGCTGCTTTCCGGTATGCTCCGATAAAATCACATACAAAAGGAGCTTTAGCCGGTTTTTTACCTCCGGTCTGGGCATGTCCTCTGTGATCTCCACCTTTTTGCCTGCAAAGGAAGCGTTTTCCTTTTCTCCTCCTATCAGTGAAACCAAAACGGCTTTCTCCGTAAAAAGGATGTTCAGATCCGGAAGACCCGGACCTGAGCTTTCCTTTCCTTTATTTTCTCCCTCTTCTACGCTTACCTTTACATTGCATGCAGGGTAAAACGCCTTCACCAACGCGTGAATATCATATTCAAAGCCTGCATGATTTACGGTTACTCCAATTAAATTTTCTTCTTTCATCTCTGTCATCGTTTCCCTGTTCTTTATTCTACTGTAACTACTTTTGCCAGATTTCTTGGCTTATCTACATCCAATCCTTTGTCCAGCGATACATAATAAGCAATCAACTGGAGCACGATAGATGCCGGCATTACCATAAAAGGATCCGCCATTACAGGAAGTCTGTAAACGCAACTCCATTTTTCTCCTTCGTCCAAAGTCTCCCCGTCCTTGATTAACAGAAGTACCCGGGCGCCTCTGGACTGCACCTCCCTGATGTTGGAAAGCTCCTTGCTTTTCAGTTTTTCCTGTGTTACCACCGCAACCACCGGCGTATCCTCCGTAATCAGCGCAATGGTTCCATGCTTTAGTTCGCCGGAGGCATAGGCCTCCGAATGAATATAGGAAACCTCCTTCAACTTCAAAGATCCCTCCAGCAGAATTGAATAATCCAATCCTCTGCCGATCATGAACACATCCTTTGCATTCAGAATCGTCCCTGCAAGACGGTGAATCTCCTCCCTTGTATCCAAAACCTTCTGCATTACTTCCGGAACCCGTTGAAGCTCCTTCATAAAAGCAGTAATCTCTTCTTCCTTCCAAAGTCCTCTTGCCATTGCCATTCTTGCCGTGATCAGATACAAAACAGCAAGCTGGGTGGTATATGCCTTGGTACTTGCCACCGCAATTTCCGGTCCCGCACTGGTATAAATCACGTATTCACTGGCACGGGCAATAGAAGCTCCTTTCACATTCACAATGGAAATACTGGGGGAGCCGCATTGTCTTGCAAACTTAAGGGCTTCCAAGGTATCGATGGTCTCCCCTGACTGGGAAATTGCAATCACCAGGGTATCCTTATCCACTACAGGATCATTGTACATGAACTCAGACGCCATGACAACGTCCACATGAATTCCGATCATTGCCTGGATCAGACTTTTACCCACCAATCCCGCATGCATCGCCGTCCCGCACGCAATCACGCAGATCCTTTTGCAGTCTGCAAGGATCTCATCGGGTATCCCTTCCTCTGAAAAATCCGGTTTTCCATCCTTAATTCTGGGCAGAATGGTTTCCCCGATTACCTGGGGCTGCTCCATGATCTCCTTTTCCATATAAAAAGGATATCCGCCTTTTCCGCTTCGGCTTACATCCCAATCCACCTTCAGCCATTCGATCTCCGCTTTATCGCCGGACAAATCAAACATCTCAATTCCCTCGGGCGACAGGCAGATCACATGAAATTCGGGCACCACAAAATAATCCGCTGTGAAGGGCACAATCGCCGCCACATCAGAAGATAAAATCGCCCCGTCCCGGGTCGCTGCCGCAACAATAGGACTCACATTCCGAACTGCAAAAATTTTATCCGGCTGGTCGTCAAACAAAATTCCAAGGGCAAAGGTTCCCTTCAGTTTCAGCACGGTTCTGCGAATCGCCGAATAGGGATCCCCTGTGTAAAAATGCTCCAGCACCGCCGCCACCACTTCGCTGTCGGTTTCGGAAACCAGCTGTCCTTCCAGCCTGTACTTTTCGATCAATTCTCTGTAATTCTCAATGATGCCGTTATGGATCAGCGTTACCCTGCCGAATCGATGGGGATGGGCGTTTTCGTCGCATACGCCTCCATGAGTCGCCCATCTGGTATGACCGATCCCACACTGCCCTTCCGGATTCTTCTTTGCACACAGCTCCCGTAAATCTTTTACTCTTCCCGCCGCCTTTACGGTATGTACTTTTCCTTCCTTCAAAAGGGCAATCCCGGCGCTGTCATAGCCTCTGTACTCCAAAAGCTCCAACGCATCCAGCATAATTTCTCTGGCATTTCCTTTTCCTGTATATCCGATAATTCCACACATTTTGTTTCCCTCATCTTTCTCTATCTATTATCATATGCTCTTGGGGCGCCTGCTGCGCCTTGAGCGTCTTTTCATTTTTAACTGTGTCTCCTGTCGGACAGCCATTTTTAAAGCTTTCAACACAGTTCCTCCGCTATACCGTATTTGTTTTGCAGTTACCCGCATATTTGCCGGTATATCTCGCACCGAAGGAAGTACGAAAGAGCACCCGCCGAATTTTCGATCACTCTTTACCTCGTCAACCTTTCCTCCCTGCCGCCCCCTGGAGGGCAGCCTCAGCAAGAAAGGCCATGGCGCTAGATTCGGGAAACAATGACAGTTTCATCGTTTCTATTTAATTGTCAATGTCCGTCGGACAGGCTTTTGCCAACATCCACAAGTGGTATTATACACAAAACACCTGCGGTTGTAAACCACAGGTGTTAATATGTTTTAAATACTATTTATACTCCACAAACTCGCCATATTCCTGCCAGATGCAGCATACCCAGGTCTTTCCCCTGTTAAAGATAATTTCCTTGCCGTCCTCGTCATAGAATTTTGCAGGCGTTGCGTCCCCGTCATATCGTTCCCAGGTTCCCTTAATCACCTTTCCGCCGGTAAATACCAGGGCATCTCCCTCTCCATGGACGCCGAAAGCAAGATAATCATGGGAATCCCTTACCTCGCCGTGGCAGTACTGAAATACCACATTGGACACAGCAAGCTGGCTTCCATCCAGTTCATCCTTCTGCTCTTTCCCGTTCTGATAACGATAATAAAGGTGGTCCTCCTCATTATACTCAAAATAAGGATTGTAAGCGCCGTAGCCCCCTTGATTTCCTACCTGACCGCCGGGATAGCAGACTCCCGCACTCTCTTTGTTCTGATAGCTTTCCTCCGCTCTCGTTCCCTCCGGCGCGAAGGTAAAGGGAGGCACATAGGCGTCATCATACGCCCAGTCATATTCCAGACGTTCCGCCGCCTTCTCCATACCGTCTATAAAAAGATATCCCGTAAATTCCGTAGCATACCCCGGACGGCTGACTCTGTCAAACGCTTCATGCGCCGGATTATAGATTCCCTCTACCCCGGCGCTGATGTTCTGCACCGTATCTCTGTTAATCAGCTCTTCCACATAAGGTCTGGCAAGCCCCCAGTTACAATAAAGCGCCTCATATCCCATTGCCACATATACAAAGTAATCCCGGCTGCTTCGCACAGGACCGATTCTTTCCAGATCGTCAAAATCCTCGAAAACAGGCATCAGTCTGGTAATTCTGCCCTCGACGGGGGCTTCGTAAATAATGCTTGCCTTTGAAATTCCATATTGAGGCATTGCCGCCGAATTGTTTGGAATCATCACTGCAATGGGGCGTCGGCTTACCACCTCTGTGGGCTTCCACTCCCCTGTGAGATAACTCTCCATTTGTCCGTCTACTTCCACTCTCTCCAAAACCGACGGGGTTTCCTCCGGTTCGGGAGAAGGTATCGCTTCCACGCTGGGCGCCGCAATTTCCTCTTTTACAGGTTCCGGAACAGGCTCCTCTTTCTTGCCGCATCCGGCAAATGTCATGGCAAACAAAAGTCCCACTGCTAACAATTTAACCCTTACTGTCATTTATTTTTCCTTTCTGCAGGTTTTATTTACCTGTATAACGAAATAAAACCTCATTTTGTGACAATTCCCTATAAAAAAGGATTGTATTTTTTCTCGTAACCAATAGAAGTAGCTTCGCCATGCCCCGGATATACCTTTACATCTTCAGGCAGGGGCAAAAGCCTTTCCTTTACGGAGCGCACCAGCGCGCTCATGCTGCCGGTAGGCAGATCCGTCCTCCCCACCGATTCCTGAAATAGAGTATCTCCACTTAGCAGGATTTTATCATCTTCAAAATAATAACAGCAGCTGCCCTTTGTATGACCGGGCGTTGCAATCACCTTACAGGTCATTTGCGCCGCCGTGATTTCCTCTCCGTCCTTTACGTACACATCCGCCTTCACCGTACAGGGTCTGCCGGTATTTCCCGACACATTTACATCGGCATCCTCACAGACCTCCCGTTCCTCCTCATAGGCATATACCTTGGCGCCGGAGCGTTCCTTCAGTTCCTCCACGCCCCAGATGTGGTCAAAATGCCCGTGAGTCAATAAAATTGCCGCCACCTGAAAGCCTTTTTCCGTCAATTTCTCATAAAGATAAGCTCCCTTATCCGCCGGATCAAAGAGAATCACCTCATGTCCGCCCTCTTCATACACGAAATAGCAGTTGGTCTGGCACACTCCCAACACAATTCTTCCGATTTTCAGTTCCCCCATACTTCCCTCCTTTTATCCTGTGGTTCTCTCCACATCTACCACGCTTTCTATAGACCTGATCTTATCTACAATGCGGATTAATTCCTCTCTGCTGCTGATCTCAAAAGAAGTGGCAAGGGTGGCAAGCCCCTGCTTGCTGACTCTTGTATTCATAGAAAGAATATCAATATCCTTTTCTGTCAGCGCCTTGGATATATCCGCCAAAAGACCGTTGCGGTTATTGGCAAAAATCTTAATCTCCGCCAGATATTTTTCGTTGGTGGCTTCATCCGGCGAACCTTCCCAATCCGCGTCGATCAACCGTTCCCTCTCCATTTCGGGAAGATTGATGATATTAATACAATCCGTTCTGTGAATGGAAACGCCTCTTCCCCTGGTAACAAATCCCACAATCTCGTCCCCCGGCACCGGAGAACAGCATTTGGAAAACCGCACCGCCACATCATGGATTCCCTTTACCACAATACCGCTTCTTGCCTTCATCTGAGAAGGTCTCGGGAGAGACTCATTGCCCTCCACAGCAGCAAGCACTTCCTCGTTTGTAAGCTTCTTTTTATGGTCCTTGGCGTAAAGTTCCAGCATCTTATTGATGATCTGTCCTTCCTTTAAGCCGCCGTGCCCTACCGCCGCAAGCACGGAATCCCAATCCCGAAAGCCGTACTTACGCATAATTCCTTCCATATATTCAGGCTTCATGATCTCCGGCATATTGATGCCCTTCGCCTTGCAGTAAAGGTTTAAAAGCTCCTTGCCCTTGGTAATATTTTCTTCTTTAAACTCATTTTTAAACCACTGGTTAATCTTGTTATGCGCCTGTGTGCTTTTCACCACATTCAGCCAGTCCCGGCTGGGTCCCTTGGAGTTCTGGGAGGTCATGATCTCGATCCGGTCGCCGTTTTTAATCTCATAATCGATGGTCACCAGCTTGCCGTTGACCCTGGCACCAATCATCTTATTCCCCACCGCGCTGTGAATGCTGTAGGCAAAGTCAATGGGCGTAGAGCCTGCCGGAAGATTTTTCACCTCTCCTGTGGGAGTAAAGCAGTAAACGCTGTCTGAAAACAGATCCAAATCGCTTTTCAGCAGATTCATAAATTCCTTGTTGTCGGACATGTCCCTCTGCCATTCCAGAATCTGCCTCAGCCAGGAAAGCTTTTCTTCTTCCGAGTCCTCGATCTTCTTTCCGTCCGATGCCACCTTATATTTCCAGTGTGCAGCGATACCGTACTCCGCCGCCTTATGCATCTCGTAGGTACGGATCTGTATTTCAAAGGGCTGACCGTTATTGCCAATCAATGTGGTGTGCAGAGATTGATACATATTCGCCTTGGGCATGGCAATATAATCCTTAAAACGTCCGGGGATCGGCTTATACATTTCATGAATCACACCCAGCGCCGCATAGCAGTCCTTCACCGTATCCACAATGATGCGAACCGCAAACAGATCGTAAATCTGATCTATGGTCTTACTTTGATTTTTCATTTTCTTGTAAATGCTGAAGAAATGCTTCACACGCCCGTCGATCTGCGCCTTAATCCCCGCATTTTGAATGTGTTCACTCACCTCGTCTACAATACTCTGAATATATTTTTCCCGCACGCTTTTGCGAACCGCGATCTTATCCACCAAATCATAATAGGCTTCCGGTTCCAAATATTTTAAAGACAAATCGTCCAATTCCACCTTGATCTTGGAAATACCCAGACGCTGGGCAATGGGGGCATAAATTTCCATAGTTTCCCTGGCGATTCTCTGTTGGCTTTCAGGACTTTTGTATTTTAAAGTACGCATATTGTGAAGCCGGTCTGCAAGCTTAATCAGAATCACACGGATATCCTTTGCCATGGCAAGAAACATTTTACGCAGATTTTCCGCCTGCATTTCAAAGCGGTCCAGGGTTTTGTCCCCGTTTTCGTCCATGAAATTCAACTGTTCCAGCTTTGTTACACCGTCCACAAGAAGCGCCACGTCGCCTCCAAACTGCTCCCGTATTTCATCCTCCGTCATGATGGTATCCTCGATCACATCATGCAGAAGCCCCGCCGCTATGGTTTCCTTATCCATTTCCAGATCTGCAAGTATGATCGCCACGCACAGGGGATGTATAATATAAGGTTCTCCCGACTTACGCACCTGGTTCTCATGTGCCTTTGCCGCCAAATGATAAGCTTTCTCTATTAAAGAAATATCATCGGAAGGGTGATATTTTTGAACACGCAAAATAAGATCCCTGTACAATTGCTCGGGACTTTGAAATTCCTGGATGTCTTCAATTCTGCCATTGTCAAACACTACTTCACTTTTCATTTGCTGTGTATCTTTTTCTTCCGTCATAGTCTCACACTTTCAGATGCATACAGTATATGCTTTTTCTGCACATTTTAAATATTATATATTTTTTTTCCGTTTTCGTCAACGAACACCGTCACTTATCATAAACACAACAGGTATGCCATCCCTGATGGCATACCTGTCTATGTGTATCTGTGTTTGCAGTATTAAGATCCAATTGTCTTTGGAGACTTACATCATACCGCCCATGCCCGGACCGCCTGCAGGCATTGCCGGTGCGTCTTCCTTGATATTTGCCACAACGGACTCTGTGGTAAGAAGCGTGGATGCAACGCTTGTAGCGTTTTGAAGCGCGCTTCTTGTAACCTTTGCAGGATCAAGGATACCTGCGGATACCATGTCAACATACTCTTCCTTTAAGGCATCGAAGCCTACGCCCACCTTGGACTCGCTTACCTTGTTGATGATCACGCTGCCCTCAAGCCCTGCGTTTGCAACAATGTGGTACAAAGGAGCTTCCAGCGCCTTCAAAACGATCTGTGCGCCTGTCTTCTCATCGCCTTCCAGCTGATCCGCCATTTTCACAACTTCTTTTGCCGCATGGATATAAGCGGAACCGCCGCCACAGATAATGCCTTCTTCAACTGCCGCCCTGGTTGCTGCAAGAGCGTCCTCAAGACGCAGCTTTGCTTCCTTCATCTCTGTCTCGGTCGCTGCTCCTACACGGATAACAGCTACGCCGCCTGCAAGCTTTGCAAGTCTTTCCTGTAATTTTTCCTTATCGAAATCAGAGGTGGTCTCTTCGATCTGCCCCTTGATCTGGTTGATTCTTGCTGCAATTGCCGCCTTGTCGCCTTCGCCATCCACAATAACGGTGTTTTCCTTCTGAACCTTAACGGATTTTGCACGTCCCAGCTGATCCATTGTGGTTTCCTTTAAGTCAAGCCCAAGCTCCTCGCTGATTACCTGACCGCCTGTAAGGATGGCAATATCCTCCAGCATTGCTTTTCTTCTGTCGCCGTAGCCGGGCGCTTTAACGGCAACTACATTGAAGGTTCCGCGCAGTTTGTTGACAATCAGAGTGGTGAGCGCTTCGCCCTCTACATCCTCGGCAATGATTAACAGCTTTGCGCTGGATTGTACCACCTGCTCTAACAGAGGCAGAATCTCCTGAATGTTGGAAATCTTCTTATCTGTAATTAAAATATAAGGATTCTCAAGAACCGCTTCCATCTTATCCATGTCGGTAGCCATATATGCGGAAATGTATCCTCTGTCAAACTGCATACCTTCCACCAGATCCAGCTCTGTCTGCATGGTCTTGCTTTCCTCAATGGTGATGACGCCGTCTCCGGAAACCTTTTCCATTGCGTCTGCTACCAGCTTTCCTACCTCATCGTCTCCGGCTGAGATTGCCGCAACTCTTGCAATATGCTCCTTGCCGTTTACCTTGGAGCTCATCTTTGCGATAGCGTCAACAGCAACATCGGTAGCCTTCTTCATACCCTTTCTTAAAATGATGGGGTTTGCGCCTGCCGCAAGGTTCTTCATTCCTGCGTTTACCATTGCCTGTGCAAGAACGGTAGCGGTAGTGGTTCCGTCGCCTGCCACATCGTTTGTCTTGGTTGCAACTTCCTTAACCAGCTGCGCTCCCATGTTTTCAAAAGCATCTTCCAGTTCAATCTCCTTGGCGATGGTAACGCCGTCGTTTGTAATAAGGGGCGCGCCATAGGATTTGTCAAGCACCACATTTCTTCCCTTAGGTCCTAAGGTTACTCTCACTGTATCCGCCAGCTGATTTACACCTGATTCAAGCGCCGCACGAGCCTCTGCTCCGTATTTGATTTCTTTTGCCATTGTTTTTGCCTCCTAATTTTCATGAATTCTGATTGCTGTGAATTTTTTACTGTAAATGCATTTACATGATTACTGCTAAAATATCGCTCTGCTTTACGATGATATATTCTTCCTCTTCCACCTTAACGTCTGTGCCTGCATATTTGGAGTAAATCACCTGATCGCCTACCTTTACTTCCATCTTGATCTCCTTGCCGTCTACCACGCCGCCGGGACCTACTGCAACCACCTCCGCCTGCTGGGGTTTCTCTTTATTTTGTCCGGGTAAAACGATACCTGACTTGGTGGTTTCTTCTGCTACTAACTGCTTTAATACAACTCTGTCTGCTAATGGTACTAACTTCATTTCAACTGCCTCCTTTATTTGGTTGTGCACTTTTACTTTTCTGTCTGTTAGCACTCTTTTGCTTTGAGTGCTAATCGCTAGAACTTATATTAATTTTATATGCTTTCCTTTGCAAGCGGTATTACAAGTTCATTTTCTCATCTTTTCTCCCTATATCTTATTTTTACTCTTTTTTTCTCTTATTATCTCATTTTTTCTTTTATCGGTTGATTTAATAAATAGTTTAGAATTATAAAGAGCATGCCTACCCATATGCAAGCACACTCTTTCTCTTTTGATGATACATTATATTAAGAAACCTAAATTCCCTTTTCCAGTCTTTCTCTGTAGCCCGGGGTATTTTTCACCTCAAACTTGTTGTTAAACATCTCGTATTCCGCATCCGACAGACAGTCTTCCAGGGTTTCCTCAATGTTCGTTTTCTGCACGATACCCACCGCCACAGAAGGCGCCAGAATTTTATCCTCATAGGAATTACATCTCTCCTGCAGCCGCTCCCGGAAGGCTTCCGCCTCCCCCTCCTCCGCCATGGGGATTAAAACGCCGAACACATCGCCGTCAATTCTGCCAATGATAAAATAAGGCTTTGCCTCCTCTTTCAAAATGTCCGCCACAATCCGAATCAGTCTGTCGCTCTCCTCATCCCCAAAATGATCGTTTACAAACTTCCAGTCGTTGATATTCACATTGATCACTGCCACCGGCACCACTTCGGACCGGTCAATGACCTTCATTCTGTTTTCAAAATAGATCTTGTTGCAGACACCTGTGAGAATATCCTCCCGCTCGTCCTGGGTAATCTTATGGGTCTTATCCTCAAGCTGCTTTTCCAGCTCCTCCAGGTAAATACTTCCCTCCCGGTGCAGATATACTTCCTCTCCCAGTTTAGCAAGAAGCGTTACCGTTCCATCCACCATTTCATTGATGAGCCTCTGATCCCTGCTCTTGGAAATCTCCTTTATGTAGAGATGCCCTATGGTGCGGTTTTGAACCCGAAGCTTTCTTCCGGGATCCTTTTCCACCTGCGGGTGAACCCCCAAAAAGCTGTCTCCGATCACAATCTCCTTTTCCCCTTTGCGGTCGGTTAAAAGTACGTTGATCTCCAACATCTCCGCAAGATTCATCAAGTACTTTTTAATCACCTCCATATCATAAAGATTGGACAGTGAATAATTTCGGATGTTATCCTTGATTCGTTTCTCGTAAGGTATTTCTCCGTACCCCATAGCAGCCTCTCCCCAAGTTTCCTATACTTTTCAGTCAAAATCCGCCTTCTCCAACAGATTATGCCTACGTTTAAGTATACCTGTTTCAATCAAGTTTATCAAGCTTTTGTTCCGTTCTGTTTTTCTGGTAAGTAAGGTTCTCGTTTAAGCGGCAGTATTCTCCCTTTTTGCTGTAAGAATCCATTAAGTGGGTGTCCTCCATGGCGGTGGTCAGCAGGTCATTTTTTTGTTTCCTTGTACCGTTTCCCGGTTTTTGGGGATATTGCTCCCCTGCCTCCTTCTTCCCTGTGAAACGTCCCTTGGGGTCCGACAAGGTTTCAAAGGCATCCTTATCCCTGCCAAATCGCTTCAGTGCGGCTTTTATGCCCGTTTTTATCTTTCCTCTTACGTACTCCCACTTATTGATGATTCGGGCAGGAAGCCCCTGCCGTATCAGGGATGAAACCCCTGCCGTATTCTCCTGTATGCCGGACATTTGAGAGGGATTTTGAAGGGATGAGATCTTTGCAGCTTCCTCTTTTCCCTCATCTCCCATTGCCTCCCATATTCCTTTGATTCTTCCAAGCCCTCTTTTCAGTCCGCCCGCTTTCCTTTCTCCCTCAAAGCCAGATAAGGAAAGCTCTTCCTGATCCTTTTTTTGCTCCTGGGATAGGGACTCCAGGGCATCTCCTCTCATTCCGCCGGCAGCCCCTGTCTGTCTGTGGTGTTCCTCCTCGTGAAGACACTTGGTAAAGTGATGGGTATGAGGATTTTGATATCCTGCGTCAGAAAAAGAATGATAATTATTTTGTATCTGCATAACCCCTCCTGCGTATTACTCCACTGTGGTCAGATAGCTGCTGACCGCATACACCGTCTGCCCGTTAAAGTCAAGCTGGGACCAGCCGTTATCTCCTATCGCCGTCCTGGTAAGGATCTCCCCGTTGTGAAGCAGCCCTACCACCGTATCCGGGCTTGCCGTGCTGGGTTCCGTCCTTAAATTGGTTTCCATCTTTGCCGTCACCTGCTCGTTTACAGGCGTGTAAACAGGTCCCTGAGGCGGCGCCTGCTGCCCCGTATCCTCCATATTCGTTGTAAGGTAACTGGTAACTGCATATAAGGTCTGCCCGTTATAAATCACTCGGGACCAGCCGTTGTGCCCGATTCCCGTTCTTGTCGCCGTATCTCCGTGAACCAGCTTTCCTACAATAGAAGCATCGTTTAAGGTACTGGGCTCTGTACGCAGATTTGTCTCCTGCTTTGCCGTCACCGTCTCATTAACTTCCGTAAAAATAATGCCAACCTCCGGATTTGCCTCCACTACCTCCGCCGGTGTCTCATCCTTTGGCGCCGCCTCCTTTTCATAGCCGAAATACGCAATGTTAATATCTGTTTTCCTGGATATTCCCTCTACCGTTCCCTGACTGGTATATTGCCACATAGCATGGCTTCCCGTATAGTCGGAGGCGGCAGTCTGAGGATAAGGCTGTGCCGGGTACTGCGCCACCCATATTTTGTACTTGCTTGAAAGAGTCTGGGTATCCCACTGGGCGCTGCCCTCAAGCTCTCCCTTTGCGGCATAAAACATGGGCGTGTATCCCGCCGCCCCAATCTCGTCCAGGAAAGCGCAGGCAAGCGTCGTCCTTGCGGCGGCATCCAACCCGTACTGCCTGCTGTCGGGGGACGCAAAATCTTCGCAGTTATATGCCACCGGATAGGTGATTCTGTATTTCGCAATAATGTCTCTGGTGAATGCAGCCTCCGCCTTTGCCTCTTCCACAGTCACAGCAGAAGAAAAGAAATATGCGCCCAGCTTAATCCCCGCTGCCTGTGCTTCCTGCATATTATACCTTGCCGTAGGATCCTCAAAGATCTCTCCTGTGGACTTTGCCCTGTATCCCACGCGAATCATGGCAAAATCCACTCCCGCTTCCTTCACCTTTCCCCAGTCAATGGTTCCCTGATATTTAGACACGTCGATTCCTCTGGTGACGGTATTACCAACGGATCCATCCTCCTGAGCCTGGGCGGACAGGTTTACTTCCGCCCCCTTTTCTTCCGTTCCCGATATACCTGGATTCTGCGGATCCTCCGCATCATCCAGTGCCCCTACCAAAACCTCGCCTGCATCCTCACTGGGTGCCGTCGGTGTGGGAGAAGGCGTCTGTTCCTCCCTCAGCGCCTCTTCCTGCTCCTCCGCTATGTCTTTCTCTTCCTCTTCCAGAGGAATTGCCTCCGGCAGGTGCATCTGCGCCTCCGCCGCTTCCCGCGCTTTTCTGCCATTTTGATAGGATACGACAAAAACCGCAATAATGGCAGCCAGAATTCCTACGCCTGCCGCCGCCAAAAGTATCATATATTTTTTCATGTTTCTATCCATATTTTCATTTCCGATCTTTTATTTTCCGCCTGTCTGCGAAATTATCTTCATTATAAAACAAATTTCACTTAATTACTATGGATTTTTATATCCATGAATCTTAACGCTATTTTAACGGAAAATAAAGGGTGAAAGAATTGCCCTGATTTTGGGGAAACGGTATAATCAGTTAGGGAAAGGAATGGATCTTATGACTCGAACTTTTTTGAAGCAAAAAATAACGTCGGCTTATCGTAAAAGAACGCCTTTGAAAGACGCCCTGCTTACCGCTTTGATTCTTACCGCCGCTACCGCTATTTCATTCTGGTTTTTCGGCATGGTTCCCGAGAACCCGGCAAATATTGCGTTGGTATATATTACCGCCCTTGTGTTGACTGCGCGCTTTACAAACGGTTATCTTTACGGTATTGCCGCTTCCCTGGCAAGCGTCGTGGCGATCAATTACCTGTTTACCTACCCCTATTTCCACGTGAATTTTACCCTCACAGGATATCCGGTAACATTCGTTTTTACCCTGATTATCTCTCTTATGGTGAGCACTATGACCACCCGGATCAAGGAACAGGCGGACGCCATCGTAGAAAGAGAAAAACTCCTGATGGATGCGGAAAAGGAAAAAATGCGGGCAAATCTTTTGCGCTCCGTTTCCCATGACCTGCGCACGCCTCTGACCGGTATTATCGGAAACAGCTCCGCCTACATCGACAACTCCGATTCTCTCTCTGAAGAGGAAAAGCTGAACCTGGTAGAACTGATCCGGGAAGATTCCAACTGGCTTTTGAATATGGTGGAAAATCTTCTGTCCGTTACCCGGATCAGCCAAAATTCCATGAAAATTGCCACTTCCATGGAATCTGTGGAGGAGGTGGTGGCGGAAGCCGTTTTTCGTTTTCATAAAAGGCTCCCTGACTTTCCCGTCAAGGTACAGGTTCCCGAAGATTTCCTAATGATTCCCATGGACGCCATGCTGATCGAACAGGTTATCATCAACCTTCTGGAAAATGCCGTTATCCACTCAGGCAGCCAGCTTCCTGTGGAGCTGACCGTTACCTGTACCCCAAAAGAAGTTTCCTTTTGCGTCAGAGACTACGGTGTGGGTATTGCTCCCCACAAAATCGATACCATATTTGACGGTTCCTGCTATACCCCGGAAAGCAGCTCCGATGGGCACAGAGGAATGGGAATCGGACTTTCCATCTGCAAAACCATCATTGCCGCTCATAACGGCGCTATTTCCGCCAGCAACCATACAAAAGGCTGCCAGTTTATCTTTACACTTCCAAGGGAGGAATCCATATGAAATCAAACGCCCTTTCACAAAACACCATCTTACTGATTGAAGACGAGGAAAATATTCGCTCCTTCATTGCCACCACCCTGAAAAATCAGGGGTATAAGATCACCTGCGCCTCCGCCGGCGAGGAAGGGCTGCACCTTGCCGCATCCCTTTGTCCCGATCTGATTCTTTTGGATTTGGGACTTCCCGATCTGGACGGATTGGATGTGATCAAACGCCTTCGGGAATGGACTGCCGTTCCTGTAATCGTTATTTCCGCCCGCACCAATGAACACGAAAAAGCGCGGGCGCTGGACTGCGGCGGAGACGATTACATCACCAAGCCCTTTGGCACGGTGGAGCTTCTGGCACGGATCCGCACCTCCCTGCGCCACAGCAGACAGATGCAGGATCTCTCTTCCATCCATCAGAAGCCTTACCACTACAAAAATCTGACTGTCAACTTTGAAGACCATGCCGTAACCCTTAATGGGAATCTCATCCACCTGACCCAGATCGAATACAAGCTGTTGACCCTTCTTGCCAGAAATTCCGGCAAGGTTCTTACTTATACCTTCCTTATGGAAAAAATATGGGGTCCCTACACTGACAGCAACAACCAAATCCTCAGGGTAAATATGGCAAATATCCGCAGAAAAATCGAGGAAAATCCGGCTGCTCCGGAATATGTGTTTACGGAAATCGGGATCGGTTACCGAATGGCGGAAGGAGACATTTAAGATTACAGTTTGCCCTCCCATCCTCCGGTTGACATTCTCACGGTTTTATCTTTATAATGAAGCTATTGTGAAAATCGAAATTTAAGGGAGAAAACAAATGAAATCAAGAGAAAAATTTGGCAGCCGTCTGGGATTCATTCTGGTATCTGCCGGTTGTGCAATCGGAATCGGAAATGTATGGAAATTCCCCTATATGACAGGGCAATACGGCGGAGCCGCTTTTATCATCATTTACCTTGCTTTTTTGCTTCTTATGGGATGGCCTATTATGGTGTGTGAATTTGCCGTAGGGCGGGGCAGCCAGAAAAGCTGCGCTACCTCCTTCAAGGTGTTAGAGCCGAAAGGAACGAAATGGCATCATTACGGATGGTTCGGCATGGCTGGAAATTATCTTCTTATGATGTTTTATACCATGGTTGCAGGATGGATGATGTACTACTGTTTCCGCTGCGCCCGGGGCGACTTCAGCCAGTCTTCCATGAGCGCCCAGACAATCGCGGAGCGCTTTAACGAAATGCTCTCTTCAGGCAAAACCATGTCCTTCTGGATGGTTGTCACCGTACTGCTCTCCTTTGGCATCTGCGCATTCGGCGTGCAGAAAGGCGTGGAACGGGTCACCAAAGTCATGATGATCGCCCTCCTTGTACTGATTGTAGTCCTTGCAGTTAATTCCGTACGGCTGCCCGGCGCAATAGAAGGTGTAAAATTTTACCTGATCCCCAATTTTCAGCACATGAAGGAAATTGGAATCGGTAACATTGTTTTCGGCGCCATGAGTCAGGCATTCTTTACCCTAAGTCTTGGCATCGGTGCAATGGCAATTTTCGGAAGTTATCTGCATAAAGAGCATTCCCTTGCAGGGGAAGCCATCAACATCGGTATCCTGGATACCTTTGTCGCCCTGATGGCAGGTATGATTATCATTCCCGCTTGCTTTGCTTTTGGCATTGAAGCAGACGCAGGTCCCTCCCTGATCTTTATTACCCTTCCTCAGATCTTTAACCAAATGAACGGAGGAAGAATCTGGGGCGCGCTGTTCTTTTTATTTTTATCCTTTGCCGCTCTGTCCACCGTTACGGCAGTCTTTGAGAATATCATTTCCTTTGCCATGGATCTGTTCGGTGTTTCCCGCAAAAAAGCGGTGCTGGTCAATATTTTCCTTGTAATCCTGCTTTCCCTTCCCGCTGTTCTGGGCTTTAACCTTCTTTCGGCAATTCAGCCCCTGGGCGCCGGAACAGGCATTATGGATCTGGAGGATTTCCTGGTATCCAATAACCTGCTGCCTTTGGGTTCACTGGTGTATCTGATGTTCTGTACGCAAAAAAGAGGATGGGGATGGAACAATTTTATAGAAGAAGCCAACTCCGGCACAGGGAAAAAATTCCCCCTGTTTCTGCGCGGCTATATGACTTATGGAATTCCGATTCTCATTGTGGTGATCTACCTGAAAGGCTATTGGGATATGTTCGCCCCCAAAGCAGCAGCGGAAAACAATCCGATGCTGCTTGCGGGCTGGATGCTTGTAGCTGTGGCTTTCCTTGCCCTCATCGGCTGGTTTGCCTTCGGCGGAAAGCGTAAAGATTAGTCCACTTCTATCAGTTCATACTCTCTGACACCAAATCCTAAATCGGCTGCCGCCTCAACGGTGTGCACCCCGTTTCTGGATTCAATACGTTCCAGCAGATGATCCCGTCCCGGGTCATCTGTTGCTGCGTATACCAGATCCAGGCACGCCTGGTCAATGGCAATGGGATCCTCAGAAATTAAAATACCAATATCCTTCATGCAGGGGTCTTCTGCAACGGCACAGCAGTCGCAATCCACAGACATGTTTTTCATAACGTTGATATAAACGGCATTTCCCTTGAAATACTCCACCACGGAAGAAGCCGCATCCGCCATTGCCTCCAGGAAGGAATCATGATCCGCAGTCCAAAATGCATCCGTATCTCCTACTCCATGAATGTATGCTTTACCGTAAGATGAGGCAACGCCGATAGAAAGCTGCTTGATAGCCCCACCAAAGCCGCCCATGGGATGCCCTTTAAAATGTGACAGCACCAGCATGGAATCATAATTTGCCAGGTCTTTTCCCACAAAATTTTTCTGAATTTTCTTCCCCTTTGGAATGGAAAGCTCTAAGTCCGGACCTTCTGCATCCAGCAGGTCAACGGAAAAACACTTGCTCCAGCCATGCTCTTCTAAAGTCTTTAAATGCTTTTCTGTTGTCTCCCGGGTTCCCTCATATGCCGTATTACATTCCACCACAGTGCCGCCTACATAGTCCACCACCGGTTTCCAAAATTCCGGTTTCAGGAAATTCTGATTGCCAGTCTCTCCGGAATGCACCTTGATTGCCGTTTTGCCCGGAAGCTCTTTTCCCAGCGTCTGATACAGCTCCAGAACCTTTTCCGGAGTGATCGTCCTTGAAAAAAATACTTTTGGTTTCATGATTAGCCCTCCTATTCGTTTTCATAGTTTCAGTATATCATTTAAAATAAATAAATGTACACTACTTTATTCTATATTTACCCCTTCTTTTTTAGACAGACTCCGCTTTTCTACCAAGCCTGCGATCCATTCTCCCAGCCAGCTGCAGAGCAATCCGGTCAACGCGCCGGCAAGAACGTCGCTGGGATAATGGACGCCCACATACAGCCTGGAAAAAGAAATCAAAACCGCAAGAATCAAAATGGGAACCCCAAATTTTTTCGGCAGTCTGCGGTACAGCACACACGCTGAGGCAAAGGAGCTGCCTGCATGCCCGGAGGGAAAAGAAAATTCCGTAGGCTTTTTGATCAACGGTATCAAGCCTTCCACCACATAATAGGGTCTGGTTCTTGCCACAAGATTTTTAAGCAGAATATTGTTGATCAACAGTGAAAAGAGCAATGCGCAGGCGCTCATCCAGCCGATTCTTCTGGTTTTCGGGAAAATCAGCAGCAGGACGGTTAAGACAATCCACAGAATTCCTGCATTTCCCAAAGTAGTAATCACCTTCATAACAGGATCCAGGATCGGATTCCGCACCGCCTCCTGCAAAAACAGCAAAATTTCTCCATCCATATGTAATAGTCCTTCCATTCTTTCCTCCTCCTGTTTCTATTTTCATTGTTACTCTATATCCAAAAAATCCCTTTTCTGTTGGGATGTAACCAGTGCAAAGGGGTTATGCAGGCAGTCGAACTCCCATCCCTCTCTTCCAAGATAAGAAAACTCCACAAGATATGGAGCTTCTGCAATTTCAATCTCCTGATCCACGCTTGCTCCCAGATAGCGGGTTGCACCAAGCAAATCAGAATCCTCCCGGTGCTTCTCCACCCCAATAAACTCTGCGAGCAGTCCCTGACGCATCCGGTAAAACACGCAGCAGTCGATCAGCTGCTTTTCTTCCTCTCCCGGCTGATAGGCATAACACCTGAAAGAATATCCATATAGATTTTCTCCGTTTTCCAGCTTATAACGGTAAAAACGAAGTCCCCAGTATCGATCCCCTAAATACCTTTCTGCACAATCAGCGATGCTCTCCTGAACGCCTTTCCAGTCCTTCTCAAAAAAATCGCCGGTTTCGTTTTTCGTCACCTGATAGAAAATACAGGAGGAAAAAATCGCCGGTTCCCCATCTGCCATCAGCCATGTATCGCATTCTTCCTGGGATTTGGAAAGAACCTCCAGTCCTTCTTCCCCTGCCGTATAAGCGCCGTAATACACCCCTAAAAATCCCGTGCTCTCTTTTTTGCCAAAAGCGGACTGCTGCCTTGTTGTTCCGTCTTCCCCTTTTGCTTCACAAATGCAAAAGTCTCTTTCATCCAATGCCTTCAGCACATAATACTCCAAATGGGGAACCAGAATTTTCTCTCCCGGATAAATCAGATTCCTGTTTTCCCTGTATTCTACGGCTTTCAGCTTTTCATAAAAACTTCCGTCCCCGTAATAATTCTCCGCAATTTTCCAAAGACTGTCTCCCGGCTTTACCTGATAAACTTCATCCTCCTTGGGTCCGACAAAAAGCTTTATGTAATCCGCCTGATCCGTTCCCGGAACATTCATTTCCGTATACAGTGTCTGAAACCCTTCTACATCTTCCAACATCTTTTCGCCATGCAGATAAGCGTCTATCTCTTTCATTTCCTCTCCGGATAATTTATAGGTTCCTGAATGGCGATACTTTTGGTCGGTTCCCTCTGAAAGATAATAACAGTTTTTCACTTCTCCCTGCCGGCATAAAAAATAACCGCTGCTCATGGCAATTCCAAAAACATAACCGGGATCGTTGTCTGCCTCTTTACCTGCATTTCCTTCATGGGCGCAGTTTTGGATCTCGCCTGTATTGTAGCCGCTGATTCCTGCCGCCACCCGCTCTTCATCCTCATGATAGCGCAGCCTTATAATCTCCGCTTTCTCGGGCAGCAGTAAAACATCACCCATATTTTTACAGTCCCGAATCTCCCCGGAATTTGCCCCCGCTATGCCTCCCGCAACCCTGGCGCAGGAAATTTTTCCTTCGTTAAAGCAATTTTCCACTATGCCGTTGTTCTTACCTGTAATTCCGCCTACACAGGATTCCATCAGGATGTCATCCTGATCATCTCCCGTGTCCTTCCATATCTTTAAACCGTCGGTATAAAGGGTCGTCTCTCCACAAGTGGAACATCCCTTTATAAGTCCGCTGCCGTAGTTCACCGCCGCGATGCCTCCGGCACGCCATTGAGGACAGTTAATAGCAAGCCTCTCCTCTTCCCTGCGTATACATCCTCCCGCTGTAATCCTTCCTGAAAAGCTGCAATTTTCAATGATACCGCCATTGTAAACCACTAACCCTGCCACTGTCCCGTCTCCCAGCACACTTCCCTCCACAGAACAGTTTTCGATTCTTCCGCCATTATACCCGCAAAGTGCTGCCGTCACAAACAGATCCACTTCCGGGTCTTCCTTTTCCACCTCCCAGTTATCATACCGGGAAATAAAAAAGCAGGAGCGGAGGTTCAGATTTTTGATACAGCCTTCCTCCATCAGCCCGGCAAAAATCGGATATTGATCGGAGTAAAAACCAATCATCGCATAGCCGTCCCCGTCAAACACGCCGTGGTAGCCTGGCACCATACAGCCTGCATTTTCCGGCGGCGATTCTTCCCAGCTTTCCCATGTATCCGGATCGTTAAAATAAATGTCCTGGGTCATTCTTCCGTTCAGACCGGTTTCTCCCTCTTTTACCCGAAGGGCAAATTCCTCAAAATCTTCTTTGGAGGAGATCAGACAGATTTCCTCTCCTCTCTCACTGCCTGACAAATTTTCTTCCCTAATGGGACAAAGAAATGCGACATATGAAACTATTATCAGCAAAGGTATGGAACAGACCAGAAATATTTTTACTATTTTACTTGTCATCAGTAGTCCATTCTTTTTCATAAAAATATCTATGCTCTTTTGTAAACTGTGGAATTCGTACTACCTTCCGAAACAACATATCCCGTATCAATTAATATACGAAGATACCTCCACGTAGTTGCCTCAGATTTTCCACAAATTCTTTTAGCCTCTGCCGGGGTAATGCTTCCCTGATTGTCAATTGCTTCTACAATAGAAATTGTCTTTCTATAGTCAGCTTCCTTCAAAACTTCTTTCAAAACTTCTTTCAAACTTCTTTCATTTTTGTAATTCAACGTCAAAACTTCACCTTTATTTTGCTTATTAGCATCTTCCAAAAAAGCCTCATGCACAAACAGTCTTGAAATAAAATAACTGTGATCATCATCTGTCTCAAATTCCGGCTTTGGTGAACCATTTACCTCAAGTGCATTCAAAATCTTCTTAAATCCGGTATTTCTTCCCTCTGTCAAGCGCAATTCCTTTAAAAAATCACCGATTCTCCGATTTCTATATCTACGGTTTGATACACAATAGTTTTTCAATCCCTCCTGTGTTATAGAGCGATCCGGTCCTGGAAAACTTACAATTTCTATTCGATCACGCTCGATACGCACTTCAATTGGTTCTCGAATATCATAAGCACGATGGTATACTGCATTAGATAACGCCTCTTCTATAGCAGCATAAGGGTAATTAAAAAACCGATCTGCCTCCGCCCTGTCCGGATACTTAATAACCTTTTCTGTAATAATCATATTTTTAATAAATTGTTTATCCTGATAAGTCTCTATTCCAACTATTGGTGTATATGCGGGTCTGATAAATTTACATTTTGCATAAATTTCCTTCTGATAAGCGTCAATTTTATCTATCGGAATGCCCTTTAATGGATAAACAGGTCTTCCATTATTCTCTTCAACACCGATAACAATATAACCGCCGCCCCAGTTATCAAGATCATTGGCAAATGCACAAACCGTCTTCAAGGAAGCCGCCGGATCCCACGTTTCTTTGAACTCAACCCTTGCCCATTCAACTATTTTACCCGATAATAATGTTTTTATATTTGTCGGTATCGCCATATACTCCCTTCCTTCTTCTCCATTCCAGAATAATAATCTACAAATACAGTATTTCACAAAATTTATTATATCACCCTTTATCCCTGCCTACAATTATAACTCCCCGGTTCACTGAAAAGGAACCTTGTTTTTCCCCCACTCCTATCCTATAATGAAACTATCATACGAAATAAACGCGAGGAACGATTTTATGCAACAGCCAATCAAAGTATGTGACAACAAGCATGTAAAGATAGAGCCGCGCAAGCTTCTTACCCTTCCGGCTAAAATATCCAGTCGGCTCTCTGACCTTGGCACCCCCTACCGGGATGCCTACACCACATTTATTTTCCCGGCTTCTACAATTAAGAAGAAAAAAAGACAGCTTCGTGCTGTCCGGTTGCTTTCGTTATTTCTTTGTATTTTCATAATAGTTTTTCCCGGCAAATGGGTGCAGGCTATTTCGATTTTGATTTTATTGCTCCTGTATCTTCCCTTTCTTGTTTATTATCCTAAAATGGGGCTGGAAAAGGACAAAGAAAATAGCTTTTTGCCCTTTCCCGGCTTCTCCTGCGTAATCGGTCTGTTTATTCTTTATACAACTCTGATGGCAGATTATATAAAAATAGAAAAAGGCTTGTGGATACCGGTTTCTGTCCTGCTGACATTGGTTTTGTCAGCACCTTATCTGCTCCTGCTCCGCGCCTGGAAAATAAAGGTACCGCCAGCAGAAATTTTTCTGACAGTCACTCACTTTTTCCTGCTCTCTTTGTGCTTCGCGCCTTCCGTTCATTACCTGTTGTCCATTATGTGCTCTGAATAAACCGGTCGAACGCCTCCTGTCCTTCCGGCGTCCTCTTGTAGACCCCTGCGTCTGCAAGCACCTGCATGAATACAAGACCTATCTCTTTCTCCACAATCTCATCTATATTGGTTCGATCTATTTTGTCATACTTTTTCCGGAATTCCTCTACCCAGTCTGCATGTTTTGCAAGCTCCTCATGGCTTCTCAGATCCTGTCCTGAAAGAAATGCCTCCTTTAGCCGCTCCATTTCTCCCTTTAACCTTGCCGGAAGAACCGCAAGCCCCATCACCTCGATCAAGCCGATATTCTCCTTCTTAATGTGATGAAGATTGGCATGAGGATGGTAAACGCCCAAGGGGTGTTCCTCGGTGGTAATGTTGTTTCTAAGCACCAGATCCAGCTCGTACCTATCCTCTCTTTTTCTGGCAATGGGCGTAATGGTATTGTGAGGCTCCCCATCCGTCTCCGCAAAGATAAAAGCCGCTTCATCCGTATAGCCTCTCCACTTATCCAGAATCAAATCCGCCAAAGCGATTATCCTGTCTGTATCCACACCCCTTAACCGAATCACTGACATAGGCCATTTGACGATTCCCATCTCCACATCCTCAAAGCCTTTCACCTGGAAGCTTCTTTCCACCGGTGCCTTTGCCATGGCAAATTCATAATGACCGCCCTGAAAATGATCATGGCTTAAAATAGAGCCGCCCACAATGGGCAGATCTGCATTGGAACCTACAAAATAGTGGGGAAACTGCTTTACAAAGTCAAACAGCTTGCAAAAGGTATTATGCTCGATCTTCATGGGTACATGCTGACCGTTAAATACAATACAATGCTCATTGTAGTAAACGTAAGGGGAATACTGAAATCCCCAGGTATCTCCCTGAATGGTCACAGGAATGATACGATGGTTCTGCCTTGCGGGATGGTTCACCCGCCCTGCATAGCCCTCGTTCTCCCGGCAGAGCAGACACTTGGGATAACCTGACTGCTTCGCCGTCTTAGCTGCGGCAATCGCTTTGGGATCCTTTTCCGGCTTGGAAAGATTGATGGTAATGTCCAGATCACCGTATTCCGTGGGCGCCTTCCATTTCATGTCCTTACAAATTCTGTATCTGCGAATATAATCGGAATCACAACTGAATTTATAATAAAAATCAGTTGCCTTTTGAGGACTTTCCTGATACAATTTCCAAAATCTGCGTATTACCTCGCTAGGTCTGGGCAAAAGTACGCTCATCATTTTCGTGTCAAACAAATCCCGGTAAACTACGCTGTTTTCCTTTATCAGTCCCACTTCAAACGCATAGTCTAGCATCCGGCGCAAAATTCCCTCCAGATCCTCCAGGCACACCTGTACCGGCTCTTCCTCATCGGTCAATTCTTCCAATTCAAACAATTCCAACAGCCTGTTAATGGTATAAATCCTGTCCTCCTCCGGTGTCAGACCCGTTAAAACTCCATAAGCCGTCAGTTTTCTGATCTCTTCCTGAATCATCGTCCTGCCCTCTCCTTCTCTCCGTTCCAACCGCTCTATAACACCACCGGACCATCACCGATCTCCACTACATAAAAGTCGGCGGCATATCCGATCTTCGCCTGGTAAGCCTCTCCTACCTGCTTCACAAAGCTGTCAATCGCATCTTCCTGCACAATGCTCACAGTACAGCCTCCAAAACCTGCCCCTGTCATTCTGGAGCCGATCACCCCGGGAACCTTCCACGCCTCTTCTACTAAGGTATCCAATTCGACTCCTGTCACCTCATAGTCATCCCTCAAAGAAACATGAGAAGCATTCATCAACTGCCCAAACAAGGCAACATCATTTTTCTCCAGCGCCGCAACTGCCTTCAGTGTTCTCTGGTTCTCATAGACCGCATGCTTTGCTCTCTTTACTCTTACCTCATCTTTAATTGCATGTTTGTATTCTTCAAACTGCTCTTCTGTAAGCTCGCCCAGACTGCCGATTTGAACCACCTTCTGAAGCTCCTCAAGGGCTGTTTCGCATTCCTTTCTTCTCTCGTTATATTTGGAATCCCCAAGTCCTCTCTTTTTATTGCTGCAGGCAATTACAACCTTTGCCCCGTCCAGCTTAAGAGGCGCGTAGGTGTAAGACAAATCCGCCGTATCCAAAAAGATCGCGTGATCCTTCTTTCCCATGGCAATGGCAAATTGATCCATAATACCGCAGTTGACGCCGTTAAATTTATTTTCCGCATATTGTCCGATCAGCGCCAGATCCTGATTGCTCACCTGAAAGTCAAAGAATTCCCTCAAAATTGCGCCTGTAAGCACTTCCACCGATGCCGATGAAGACAGTCCTGAGCCATTGGGAATATTGCCGTTTAATAAAATATCCATTCCCTGCGGAATCTGAAAGCCCTTTTCCCCAAACGCCCACATAACGCCCTTGGGGTAATTGGTCCAGTCGGCTTCCTTCTCCGGCTTCAGATCTTCAATAGAAGATTCAATGACGCCCTTTTGCTCAAAATTCATGGAATAAAAACGCAGCTTTTTGTCTTCTCTTACTCTTGCCGCCCCATAGGTTCCAATGGTAAGGGCACAGGGAAAAACATGCCCCCCGTTATAGTCTGTATGCTCTCCGATCAGGTTCACCCGTCCCGGAGCAAAAAATACCTTTACGCCTTCTGTGTCGCCGAATACCTCTGAAAATTTCTTTAATACTGTTTCCTTCATGACGTCCCTCCCATCAGGAAATACCTGTTTTTTATTCTGCCTTTATTATAAAAAGAAATGTCTGTGCAAGCTATACCAGTTTGTTACAAAAACCTGTCAAAATGTTAACTATTCAGCTTATTTACCTGGCTGATAAAATCTTCCACCTGTTTTAAATATTCTTTATTTCTTCTTGTTTCTCCCTTCTGCATTTCCTTCCGGTAGGCGGATGGCGACATACTTTTCATCTGCCTGAATGCTTTGGAAAAAACAAGGGGATCTGTGTAACCGCAGGACAGCGCAATGCTTTCCACAGGAAGGGAGGTAAGCTGCAAAAGCTCCGTCGCCTTGGTAATCCTAAAGGTAGTCAAAAACTGCTGGGGGGACATCCCTGTTGCGTTATGGAACAGGGTATAAAGATAGCTTCTGTTGATGCACACATAATCCGCCACATCCGTGATTTTAATGGGATTACAATAATTCCCCTGTATAAATTCCACTGCACGCCGCACATAGTTGTCCGCCTTGCTATTCTCCCCGCTCTCCTCCACAGAAATATCCTCTGCGATCAGGGACAGGAACATCTGAAGCTGCCCCTTCCGTCTTAAATCATTGGCAATTCCAAAGGTGTTATGCTCCATCATATCCTTTATCGCAAGATACAGCTCTTCCCCCTTTTCAGACCGGAAAACAGGATTCAAAATAGAAAGCCCCATGGATTTTACCAACTCAGAAGCCTTCAAGCCGCTGAATCCAACCCATATGTAGGTCCAGGGTTCCTCCTGATCCGCCTGATAAAAAACCAGCTCCTCCGGCGGAATCAGAAAACCATACCCCTGCTCCAAAGGATATTCCTTCTCACCAATGGAAAACTTTCCTTTTCCGCTAAGTACAAAATGAATCAGGTAATAAGGCTTAATCGCCGGTCCAAAGCTGTGAAAAGGCTCTGTCCTGGAGAGTCCGCAGCAGCTTACAGACAGACTTTCATCTTTTCCTCCGGCAAATTCCAGCTTATACGCTTTTTCCATATCAAACGGTCTCCTCTGATTTTGCCTTCTGTGTTGACAGCAGCATGATTGCCATTCCCGCAGCAGCAGAGCAGGTGGCAAAGATCAGCATACTGGGAACTCCCATGCTATCGATCAACGCGCCTCCCAGCAGCGCCCCTACTACACTTCCCAGGGTATAAGTCATAGTCATGTACGCCTGCCCCTTGATTACATCCTCTTTTTCCATAATCGAATTCACATAGTATACGGAAGACACGATGATCAGCCCCCATCCAAGCATTTGGAAAAACTGTACCCCATAAAATGTCCGCATCCCAGGCGCAATCAGCGTCCCAAAAGACTTCAGGAAAAAGAAAATACCCGAGATACGAAACCATATATCACATCGAATCTTCTTTAACATAAATCCAAACAGAAACATGGTAGGCAGCTCCGCCAAAGATGCAATTGCCATTGCAGTGCCCATTTCCGGGCTTCCTCCTCCTTTGCTCTCTACGATCTGGAAGGTAAAGCTGTTTAAAAGCACATGGCTGATATAAACCAAAACGCATCCTGCAAGCGTAATACTGAATCTTTTATATTTCAGGAAAAAGAGAAACGGATTTCTGCCCTCCGCCCTGTTTCCTTCTTCCTGTTTCGTCTCTTCCGTTTGCTCCTTCTGCTGTTTTTGGAAGGGGAACAGCAGAATACTGATCATCAGTCCTCCTGTAATCAGGATTATTGCTATCGGCACAGATACGGCGCCCATTCTGCCTACTGCAATGCCTATTACATATACCACAAAGGCATATCCGCCGGAACCCATTCCCCTTGCAATTCCAAAATTCAGCTTCTTTCCCTGATTAATGCTCTCCATGCCCAGCGCATTCACCAACGGCGTCAAAACCTGCCCAATCATCATGCAGCAGGCATAAAACACACCTGTCAGAAGGAAAGAGCTTCGATAAGTCGCCAAAAGCAAAATGCCAAACGCCAGCTGAATCCCCAGGGTAATGAGAATGATCTTTTTCAGGGAAGGGCTTTTCGCCCGGTCAGCATAGCCTGCAAGCATCGGCTGAAGAATTGCCGAAAAAATTCCTGCCACCGCTATCAGTATGCCAATCTGTGTATTGGTATACCCCCGGTCCAACAGGTATACACTGATAAATCCCACCATTCCCCCAAATGCCATCCAATAAAAGCACTGAACTGCCGCATAACCTGCAGTGAGATTTTCTTTTTTGTCTAATGTATTCATTGTCAATTATCCTTTATCTGCCTTTTTCTTTTTATGATATATGAAAACTGCAAAAATGGAAAAAGACCATCCCATTTTTGCAGTTTCTCTTTACGTATCTTATTCTGCTTCTCTGATTACCTTTCGTACGGAAAGAATACATCCCGGCGAAACGGATAACTCGTCAAGCCCCATTTTCAGGAAAGTTTCCGTAAGGGTAACGTCGGCTCCAAGCTCACCGCAGATTCCCGCCCAGATTCCCGCCTTATGGGCATTGTCGCAAACCATTTGAATCAGCCGCAGCACTGCAGGGTGATGGGCATCATAAAAGGCATCCAGCTTTGCATTCTGACGGTCAATTGCCAGGGTATACTGGGTCAGATCGTTGGTTCCGATACTGAAGAAATCAACCTCCTTTGCAAGCTCATCGCTGATCACCGCTGCCGCAGGCGTCTCGATCATAATACCTTCTTCCACTTCGCCGATTGCAATTCCCTCTGCCGCAAGCTCTTCCCGAACGGATTTAGAGATTTCCTTAATCTTCCGCACCTCATCCACGGAAATAATCATGGGATACATAATCGCCAGATTGCCATAAGCGCTTGCCCGGAACAACGCACGAAGCTGCGTACGGAAGATTTCAGGTCTGGTCAGACAAATACGAATAGCTCTGTATCCCAGTGCAGGATTGTCTTCCTTTCCCAATTCAAAGTAATCCACCTGCTTGTCTGCGCCGATATCCAGCGTGCGGATAATCACCTTCTTGCCGCCCATTGTCTCAACGACCTTCTTATAAGCCAAAAACTGCTCTTCCTCTGTAGGATAATTCTCTGATTCCAGATACAGGAATTCGCTTCGGAACAGCCCGATGCCCCCGGCATCATTTTCTATAACAGAAACCAGATCTCCCGGATTTCCTATGTTGGCGTAAAGATTGATCTTCTGACCGGACTTTGTTACGTTTTCCTTGCCTTTTAAGTCCAAAAGCAACCGTTTCTGCTCATCGTCCGCCTCTTTTTTCTTGAAATACTCCTCCAGCACCGGCATCTCAGGATCCACAATAAATTTCCCCTCGTAGCCGTCCACAATGCCGATCTTCCCGTTCCAGTCGTCCTCATAGCCTATTCCAATCAACGCCGGAATGCCCATGGTCCTGGCAAGGATCGCCGTATGGGAGTTGGAAGAGCCAAGCCGTGTAACAAAAGCAAGCAGCTTGCTTTTATCCATCTGAACGGTCTCGCTGGGCGCCAGATCCTCCGCCACGATAATCGCCGGCTCATCGCCTATGTCGCCGCTTCCTCCTCCGCCACAGAGAATCGTGATCACCCGCTCCGTAATATCCTTCACATCCGCCGAGCGCGCCTTGAAATAATCGTCTTCCATGTTGGCAAACATCTCTGCAAAATTATCTCCGGTAGACGCCACCGCATATTCTGCGTTTACATTCTGCATGGAGATCATATTATGAACGGATTCCGTGTAATCCAGATCCTCCAGCATCATAGCGTGTACGTTGAAAATCTCCGCATTCGCCTCGCCAACCTCCACAAGCGCTTTCTCATATAAACCGTGGAGCTGCTCGATCGCCTTTCCCTTCGCTTCCTCATACCGCTTAATTTCAGCCTCTACATCATCTACTTTGCTTCTCACGACCCTGTTTTCGGTCTTACTGTAGAGTTTGATTTTTCCTATTGCTATGCCCCCAAAAATCTTTTTCCCGCTTCTCTCTTCCACAGTCTGCCTCCAGTCAAAATAGATTATAGATTTTTCTTAAAGAAGTCTTCCATTTGAGCCGCTACAGCCGCCTCGTCCTTGCCCTCAACGGATACCGTAACCGTATCGCCCTGCTTTACGCCCAGGCTCATCAGTATCATAAGTTTCTTAGCGTCTGCACTTTTACCGTCCTTGGTAACGGTGATCACAACATCATGATGACTTGCCGCCTCTGCTACCAGGCGTCCTGCCGGTCTTGCATGGATCCCAACGGGATCTGTAATTTTGTACGTAAATGATTTCATAAATGTTTCCCTCCGTTTCCACTACATTTAATTAGATTATAGTTAATTTTACCAAAAGGAGAATGGTTATGCAATATTTTTATCAGCAGAAATACTGTAAGAATATCAGAATCCTTGTCAGCATGACTTATAAGACAGCACCCAATCCGCTAAAATATGGTGACTTTGTCACAGAAGTGAGTCCCCATGAAGGCTATACTGAATATACAGACAACAGAAAGGAAGGTAACAAATATGTCAGTACTTAGCATCAATAAAAACAATTTTGATTCCGTCAGAGAGAGCGGCAAGACAGTTCTTCTCGACTTCTACGCCGACTGGTGCGGTCCCTGCCGCATGGTTTCCCCTATCATAGATGAGATTGCGGAAGAAAATCCCCAATACCTTGTAGGAAAAATCAACGTAGACAAAGAACCGGAGCTTGCGCAGGCGTTTAATGTTTTAAGCATTCCCACACTTGCCGTTATCAAAAGCGGCAAAATCATATGTCAGTCAACCGGCGTAAAGCCCAAACCACAGATTCTTGCCATGCTAGAGGGCTAATTTACGGAGGCGTTTCTTATTAAGAAGTTTTATACCCTTGCGGGAAACTTCCACCATTCCCTCATTAGCAAAATATTTTAACATTCTTGACACAACTTCACGGGCGGAACCCATATACCGGGCAATCTGCCCGTGTGTCAGCGTAATCACGTCAATGCCCGTTCTTGCCGATTCATCCAGAAGGAAAACGGCAAGTCTTTTATCCATACTCATAAAAAGAATCTGCTGCATAACCCACATCACATCCGAGAAACGGCTGACCGCTGTTTCAAGAGCAAATATCTTAATACTCGGATTTCGTTCTGAGACTGCCGCAAAGGCAGAGCCACTTACTACATAGCATTCGCTATCCTCCTCAGCATCCACGAACACATCAAAGGTAATCGCTTCAAGAACACAGGATGCGGATAACATACACATATCGCCCCTGTGCAGCCGGTATAAGGTTATATCTTTCCCCTCATCTGACATCATGTAAAGCCTTAAACTTCCTTTATGAACGAAAATCACGCCGGAACATTCATTGCCATTATGGATATTCTTCCCTGCTGGATAAACGAAAATATGAGAATTCTGGCAAATGTACTCCCTGTCTGCCTCTGATATTTCATTCCAAAATGGGAAAATTTTTTTATAAACAAGCTCAAACTCTGTCCCTGTCATATAATCTCCCCCTCCCACCGTATCTGTAAATCCATTTCATCCACCAATTTACACATCAATTGCAGTCTCTGATTGGGATTTGGACAATAAACATACCGTCTCCACATTCGCCGTCCACGGAAACTGATCCACCGCTACCGCTCTCTCCGCCACATACCCATTTGCCAAAAACACCTCCAAATCCCTCGCCAGGCTGGTGGGCTTGCAGGAAATGTATACCAATTTATCAATACCATAACCAATAATCTTCTTAAGCGCCTTGGGATGAATTCCATCCCGGGGAGGATCTAAAATAATCATATCCGGCTTTTCTTCGATCTCATCCAATACCTTAAGTACGTCCCCGGCAATAAATTCACAGTTATGTAAACCGTTTAATTCTGCATTTCTCCTTGCCGCTTCCACCGCTTCTTCCACAATCTCTACGCCGATCACCTTTTTTGCCGCCGGCGCCATAAGCTGGGCAATGGTTCCCGTTCCGCTATAGAGGTCAAAAACGATCTTTTCAGGCTTCCCATCCTTCCCTAAAGAAACACCGTCTCCAATATATTCTCTTGCCGTTTCATAGAGCACCTCCGCGCCCAGAGAGTTGGTTTGAAAAAAGGAAAAAAGAGAAATTTTAAATTTCAACCCCAGCAGCTCCTCATAAAAATAATCCTGACCATATAATATATCTGTGTGGTCGCTTTGCACCACATCGGCTACTGAATTATTGACAACGTGTAAAATTCCTGCCACTTTTCCTGTTAAATTCAGATTTAATAACTTATTCTTCCATTCATCCAGCAACGTTTCCTCATTCTCACGCTGAGAGGTTGTAACAAGCGCAATCAAAATCTCTCCCGTTTTCACCGCTTTTCTCACCAAAAGATGTCGTAAGTATCCGGTATGCTTCAACCTGTGGTAAAAACTCTCCCCCTCAAAATAATCCCTGGTAAAGCCCAAAATTCTTCGGTAATCTTCATCTACAATCTGGCAGTCCTTCACTGTCACAATATCATAAAAGCTTCCCCGCTTATGCATTCCCAGGGCAAGAGGACCATCCTTGTAAGAATCCCCAAAGGAAAACTCCATTTTATTCCGATAACCGGTTTTCACAGGGCTTTCCTTAATCCCTTCAAACACCCATGCCTCAGATTGTGCTGCAAGAGCTCCCTCCAGCAGCTTTTTCACCTGCATTTCCTTGATTTTACACTGTTCCTGGTAGGGCAGGGACTGATAAGCGCAGCCGCCGCATTCTCCAAAATGGGGACAAGGGCTTTTTTGCTCCAGAGGCGAATTTTCCTCTACCTTAAGAAGTCTTCCTTCTGCTCTCCCATTCCGCTTTTTTTGCACTATAAAGGTCACCTTCTGCCCGGGCAATACGTTTTTTACCACACAGTTTCCCTCTTCGGTATACACCAATCCCTTGTTCGGAAAATCAACTTTTTCTACAATTCCTGTTAATACTTGTCCTTTTTTCATAAACACCATCCTACAAATATATCTCATATGGCAATTCAGCCATATACACCAAACGCCGGCGCCTTTGCGCGCCGGCTTATTGGACTAAAAAGGGATGTACACTTCTGCACATCCCAATTGCTTCTAAAATTTAAGAAATATTTATTCTGCAAAATCTTCCTCTGTCGCTGCATTAGACACCTGGGGCTTCTTTTCTGCTTCCGCTTCGTCTTCTTCGTCCTCAAAGAAATCGTCTTCAAAGTCATCGTCAAAATCATCGTCAAAATCTTCCAGATAATCAGGCGTCATATAACGATACACTGCATAGGCGATCGCTGCTACAGCTGCCACTGCGCCAATAATCGCAAGCACCCACAAAAGAGTATTATTTCTCTTCTCCTCTTCCTTATGGTTCCAGTAGTCCTTTAACTCCTTGATATCGTGGGTTTTCACAAACTCCATCAATTCTTCGATCTTATTCCATGTGTTCATGGTATATGCCTCCCTTTCTTTTATGCTCTTTGCTTATTTCACTTTTCATAAGAAACCGTATCAAATTGCTTTTTGCAATCAAAATGCTTTTTGTAATCAAAATGCTTTTTGAATTATTATTTCCTTCTTGAATAATAATATAACATTTACCGTGAATTTTTACTACCGTATTTTGAAAAACTTTACAAAATTTTTAATTTTTTCCAATTCATATTTTGACCAACCTAGCAAAGGCTGCATACATGATTTTCTGCCCCGCATCGTCAAAATCCACCGTTACTTTGTAGTCTCTGGGTCCCGGCTCCATGTCTGTCACCGTTCCCTCCCCATATTTTATATGCTTTACCCTGTCATTTATGTCATAATCAGGCTTTCCTCCGGTAACAGTTCCGATTCCCTTGTTGATTCCGGCGCTTTGGAGCATGGCGGCTCCTCCTCCGGCAATGAACGGCTTATTCTCTGCATTTGTCCTCTTTGGCGTCAGCACCGCTGACGGTTTATAGCGATAGGGCTGAGATTTTATGATCTCCGTCTGATCAAAAGGCGTATCCTCAAAGTATACCTTTGCGCCGGGAGGACGATTATCCATTAGCTCCTCCGGTATTTCTCTGACAAACCGGCTTACCGCGTTCATCTGTGTTTCTCCCCGCACCATACGCATTCTTGCATAGCAAAGGGTCAAATCCTCCTTCGCCCTTGTAATTCCCACATAGGCAAGTCTTCTCTCTTCTTCAATTTCCTCCGGATCGTCCGACGCGATGGTCATATAACTGGGGAAAATTCCATCCTCCATCCCTGCGAGATACACATGGGGAAACTCCAGTCCCTTGGCGCTGTGCAACGTCATGAGAAGCACCTTGTTGCTTCCTCCTTCCACATGATCGATATCCGCCACCAGCGCAACCTCTTCTAAAAATTCCCCCAGGGTCGGCTGATCATGAATTTCTTCAAAAGCTACCATCTTGCTGATCAATTCGTCAATATTCTCAATCCGGTTTTCCGCATCCTCTTCATCAGATGCTTCCAGTTGGGCAACATAGCCGGTGGTTTCTATCACATCCCGAATCAGTTCCTCCAGCCCATAGAATTCCAGCTTACTCCGAAAGGACTGTATCATCGTCACAAAGGGCTTCAGCTTTGCCGCGCTTTTTCCCAGCCCCATGATTTCATCCGCCTGGCGCAGCGCATCGTAAAAGCTGATCTCCCGCATATCCGCATAATCCTGTACCTTGGCAAGGGTCGCCGCTCCGATTCCCCTCTTAGGAACGTTGATAATGCGCTTAACCGCCAAATCATCACGCCCGTTATCAATGGTTTTCAAATAGGCAAGTAAATCCTTAATTTCTCTTCTGGCATAAAAATTGGTGCCGCCAACCACATCATAGGGAATCCCTTCCAGAATGAAACGCTCCTCCAAAAGACGCGCCTGGGCATTGGTTCTGAAAAGCACCGCGCAATCTGAAAAATCCGCCTTCCCTTCTCGTTTTTTCCTTGCCACATCGTCTGCAATAAATTCCGCTTCCTCATAGGCATTGTCAAACTGCCTGAAATGAATCCGGTTTCCCTCTCCCTTATCTGTCCAAAGGGTCTTGGATTTTCGTCCTTTATTATTTCGGATCACCGCATTTGCCGCATCCAACACATTCTGAGTAGAACGGTAATTTTGCTCCAGCCGTATCACCTCAGCCTCCGGATATACCTGCTCAAAATCCAGAATATTTCTAATATTGGCGCCTCTGAATTTATAAATGGACTGGTCGTCATCCCCCACCACACAAAGATTATGGTGTGCTTCGGCAAGAAGTCTGATGAATTCAAACTGAGCGGTATTGGTATCCTGATACTCATCCACCATAATATACTTAAACCGTCTCTGATAGCTTTCAAGGACTTCTTTGTCCCCCTTGAAAAGCTCTACAGTTTTCATGATCAGGTCGTCAAAATCCATTGCGTTGCTTTTCTTTAAAACCTCTTGATATTCCCGATATGCCTGGGCTATCTTCTGCTTCCTGAAATCCCCCATGGCGCTTAATTCATATTCCTCAGGGGAAATCAGTTCATCTTTAGCGGAAGAAATAGCGGAAAGAATCGTCCGTTCCTTCAAGGTTTTGGTGTCGATCTGAAGCCTTTTGCAGATCTCCTTCATCACGGATTTCTGGTCGTCCGTATCATATATGGTAAAATGATTGTCAAAACCTATTCTGTCTCCGTAACGGCGCAGAATCCTGACGCAGGAGGAATGAAACGTAGTCACCCAGATACTGTCCGATCCCATCCCTACAAGTTCCTCCACACGCTCCTTCATTTCGTCCGCCGCCTTATTGGTAAATGTGATCGCCATAATATTCCAGGCATTCACCCCCAGCTCATCAATCAGATATGCAATTCTGTGGGTCAGCACACGGGTCTTTCCCGAACCGGCGCCGGCAAGTAAAAGTACCGGTCCCTCTGTGGTAAAAACCCCTTTTTTCTGCTGTTCATTTAAAGTATCATAAATGCTCATGTATCAAACTCCCAAATACTCTGATTATTTTGCTTCCGTAAGGTTGCTGAAGCTCCAGGCATAAATATTCAGCTCCACAACAGGCGTCCCGCAATATTCGCAGACCTTACTGCCCGTTCCCCCAATAGGCGCACCGCAGTTGGGACAGTTCAATCCCAGTGATAAATCCCTTTCATCCTCTACCAGATTCCTGTCCTGTATATAAATAACATCTGTATTGTATTTTGACTGGGTCAGCATTTCACTGCTCCCCTCAAGAAGCTTCCCGCTCTCGTCCACAACGGTGTGATAGTACTGAATGGAGGTCTGAAAGGTGATGATACATCTTCCGCTTCCTTTTTTATAATCGCTGATTTCCGTTCTATGTATCTTGGCGCTCTTGTAATGCTCTCTTTTTCCAGCCCCCTTCAGCATTTGTATATGCATTTCCAATTTATCCTGAAGTTCTCTGTTCCCTTCCGTTAAAATACCGGGATCCATACTGTCGACTGCAAGCAAATAAGAAGTCAGCACATTCTCCGCCCTGCTCTTCATCTCGTCATACTGAAATTCTGGAAAATCCCGCTTAATCTTAGGAAGATACAGACTTGTCATTGCCGAAACTGATTTAGGCGTAGCCGCATACTCCTGTTCCACCTGCCTGAATCCCTCCCTGAGATCGGAGGTTCCAAATGCCTCCTCAGACAGCTTCGCCGCCTTTGCAACAACGCGTTTTAATCTCCAGATTACATAAAACACACTTCCTACCACCACAATAGGTATCCCTAAACATACAATGCCTCCCAGCACTTCCCCGATCAGCGCCCCGCCATCACTCATAATTTCCAAATTCCTTCCCAAGTCCTCTTTCCGCCGTCTATCTGCTCATCCACATAATCAAAGCAATAATTAGAATAACACCTATTATGCTAATAACCACTTTGGGAACTGAAAGGGGCGTTTTCCCGGACACCTTCCCGGTCTGCCCATTTACCATAAACTGATAAACCTTTTCCTTGTACTTATAGCTGGAGATCCAAACCGGCAGCAACAGATATTTATATGTCATATCCTGAAACAGGGTATCGATCTTCAAATTTCTCACCCGGTCTGCATTATGCTCTCTTCTGATATCACGCTCAATATTTTGCTTTAGCTTAAAGCGCATACTGTCTTTGGTCAGCTCCCATGCGTTGCTGACGCCAAGAGAATATCTCTCCGCCGCAAAACCGGCAATATATTCCGGCTTGTATGCCTTGTTTTCCGCTGTGCGGTAAGGCTCAAGCCCCTGGAGCATGGACAGATTATGATTTGCCGATGCGCAGATCAGCTCATCATCAAAATTTTCGTAATGGGTTCCCTTTACCGGATACCAGCTTGTCTCCACGCGTTCCTCTCCCCCGGCGGTCTTTCTGACCTTATCTCGTCCAAATTCTCCCCGGTAAGTGGAACTAGTTTTGGCGTCAAATGTCCAATAGGGCAGATAAATTCCTTTAAAATGCTTCGCTTTTGCACTCTCCTTGGCAAG
Organism: Lachnospiraceae bacterium UBA7093; assembly: GCA_002492465.1. GTDB lineage: Bacteria > Bacillota > Clostridia > Lachnospirales > Lachnospiraceae > Suilimivivens. The sequence goes on from DKYT01000021.1 coordinate 43,969, forward strand.
CTTGGGACAAAACCATTTTCTCTTTATCCATGCCTTAAACAGATCCGACGCTTTTTGATCGGTCACCTGAAAGGGAACTACCCCTCCCGGCGCCATGGTGTTCTGATCCGCTGCCTCCATCACCTGGTTGGAACCGCAGAAAGGGCAGACAGAGGCGATCTCCAGCGCGTCATAAACCGATTCCGCCCCGCAGGCATTGCAGATAATCGTTTTCTTTGCCGCTCCCCAGTCGCAGTTTTCCACTTTATCCGCCTTTTCAAGGGCAATCTCCTCCGCGCTTAAGGGTTCCTCTCCGTTTACGGGAATCTCTTCCGTATGTCCGCAATAAGGACAGCTTAACCCGCCTGTGGCGGGGTCAAAGTCCATGACCCCGCCGCAGGATGGGCATTTTTTATCGGTTTCCTCCATTGTAGACGCTGTTACAGCATCCAAATTGGTATCAAACTCGCTCATCTTCTCCTCCGCTCAAAAGGACATTACTGCCTGATATCACCCTCGTCAAACGGATCGCCGCATTCCGGACAGAACTTCGGCGGATTCTTAGGGTCTTCCGGCTCCCATCCACATTTATCACATCTGTACAGAGGTTCTCCGGCGGGTTTCTTAGCGCCGCATTCAGAGCAGAATTTTCCCTTATTCACATTTCCACAAGAGCAGGTCCAGCCTTCCGGAGCCGGCTGAGGTGCGCCGCATTCGGAGCAGAATTTTCCTGTATTGCCTGTCTTGCCGCAGGTGCAGGTCCAGCCTGAAGGTGCAGGAGCCGCCGGTTTCTCTTCAGGTGCCGGTGCAGCAGGTGCCTGTTGTGCCGGCGCCTGCTGCTGCCCCATCTGGAACAGCTGCTGGGCATTCATTCCCCCTGCCTGGTTCGCCATGTTCATGCCGGCAAAAGCCATCATGGGACCCGTTGACGTATTGGATGCAGCCGCTTTCATAGCCTCCGCCTGAGCGCCTACCAGCGTAGCTGCCGCCATATTGGGATTGCGAAGCACTGCGCTCTTTTGCAGCTCCTTGATCATCTCCTCGTCTTCCTGGGAAGCCTTCAAGGCATTGATTCCAAAAGATACAATCTCTATTCCTCTAAGCTGCGCCCACTTTGCGGAAAGAATTTCATTCAACGCATCGGCAAGCTCCGTGGTATGCGCCGGAACTGCGCTGTACCGGATTCCCATGGCTGAGATCTTTGCAAAAGCGGGCTGTAATGCCGTCATAAGCTCCGCCTTCAGCTGGCTTTCGATCTCGCTTCTCTCATAATCCTCCGTCACGTTTCCACACACATTGGTATAAAATAAAAGGGGATCTGTGATCTTATAGGAGTACTCTCCGTTACACCTTAAAGAAATATCAATGTCCAGTCCAATATTTTCATCCACTACGCGGAAGGGAACCGGATTTGCCGTTCCGTATTTATTCCCCATGATCTCCTTGGTATTGAAGAAATAAACCCTCTGATCCTTTGCCGTTTCCCCGCCAAAAGTAAAACGTCTTCCTACTGTGGAAAATGTTTTTTTGACATTCTCCCCCAGATTACCATACAACAAGCTGGGCTCAGAAGATGCATCATATGTAAATTCCCCTGCTTCTGCGCAAAACTCAATTACCTTTCCCTGATCCACAATGATCATACACTGTCCTTCATTGATGGCAACCACAGAACCGTTGGAAATAATGTTTTCTTCCCCCTTGTTATTTCCCGCGCCTTTTCCATTTGAACGCTTCTTTCCCTTTGTCACCAATACATCTGTATCCAGCGAATCACAGTAGAAATACTCTCTCCACTGATCAGCCATAACCCCTTGGGCTGCACTGGTAATTGCTTTAATCAAACCCATTTTTTTATCCTCCTTCATTTCCCGGGCAAATCCCTATTGCTTTTATTATATAGGTTTTGTCGTTTGTTGTCTATAAAAAGAAGCTGCAGGACAGGCGACTTTTCTTTTCCGGCACATATGATAAATCATCAGCCGCCGGTATGCGCATGCAGCCGGTAAATCAAGCAAATATGGAGGTTATTATGAGAAAACTACCAAGTAATGCCGCCCCCCGCGGGACGTCTTATTTCATCCGAAAAGCAACAGCACTCTTACTTGCCACACTCCTGATCGCAGGTACCTTAAGCGGATGCAAAAAGGAAAGCACAGGCGCAGAAGCCGGGGATTCCGGCGGATCTGTAAAAGTCACTCTGAATGAAGTAGCACATTCCATATTCTACGCTCCTATGTATGTCGCCATTGAGGAAGGCTATTTTCAGGAGGAAGGGATCCAGCTGACTCTTGTCACAGGCTTCGGTGCCGACAAAACCATGACCGCAGTCCTCACAGACGAAGCCGACATCGGTTTCATGGGAAGCGAGTCCACTATTTATACCTATGCCGGAGGCACCCAGGATTATGTAGTGAATTTTGCCCAGCTGACCCAACGCGCCGGAAACTTCCTTGTCTCCCGGACACCTGTAGACGATTTCAGCTGGGATATGCTGAAAGGAACTATGGTTCTGGGCGGCCGTGCAGGCGGTATGCCGGAAATGGTATTTGAATTTATCCTCAAGAAAAACGGCATCGATCCCAAAGCAGATCTGACCATCGACCAGAGCATCGATTTCGGCTCCACCGCAGCGGCATTTTCCGGCGGGCAAGGAGATTTTACCGTGGAATTTGAGCCTCACGCCACCTCCCTGGAAACCAAAGGCGACGGTTACGTGATAGCGTCCCTGGGCGAAGATTCAGGATACGTTCCCTATACGGCTTTTTCCGCAAAGAAGAGCTATATTGAAGCACACCCCGATACCATTCAGTCCTTTACCAACGCTCTGCAAAAGGGCATGAATTATGTTGCATCCCACACGCCCGAGGAGATTGCCAAGGTCATTCAGCCTCAATTTGAAGAAACAGATCTGGAGACTCTCACCACCATTGTAAAGCGCTACTATGAACAGGATACCTGGAAAGGCGACCTGATTTTCCAGGAAGACTCCTTCACCCTGCTGCAAAACATTTTGGAAGAGGGGGGCGAACTGCCCCAGCGGGTTCCCTATGAAGATCTTGTCACGACCTCCTTTGCCGAAAAAGCTGTAAAATAAATAAACTGTAAGAAACATCACAAAATGGGAAACAGCCTGCTATTTCCAAAAGCTGTTTCCCATTTTCTTCTTAATTGATGTAAATATGATGGGCATGCATCATCGCCCAGTCTACCATCCCCATGAACATGGAAAATCCTGTCAAAACCATGGTAAGGATAATTGCGGCAACATCATAAACCACTTTGCTCTGCTCCAGAAGCTGCCCATTTTCGCCCCGCAATTCATAGTTTTTTTGTCTGCTTCCCACAAGCACTTCTATCCCTAAGGTGATCAAAATCAAAGGCCAGAACCGAAACACCATTTCATACTCAATTGCCGGCAGGAACAAATGAATCAAGAATAAAACGCCGGTAACAATCAGTACAATCCCAAAGGTGACAGAGCCTACCCTGCGTATTCTGATGGTCTGTTTCTCCATTATTCTCCCTCCTTCTTTGGAACCGTCTGCTCCCCCTGCTGTTCCTCTGCCACTGTGGTTTCTACCTTTTTCCCGGAAATCAGCTTTATCCCCAGGTAAATGATAACGCATCCCACAATAATGCTGGGGATATAGTCGCCTACTCTCCACATAATACTGGAAATGAAATTGTACTGTTCAGGAAGTATGCTGCGCAGCAGGCTTGCCGCCGTATCCCACAAAAAGCTGACTCCCAGTAAAATCAGCCCATAGGCGATCCATTTATGGTATTTCTCCGCAAATCCTTTAACTCCAGGTATTTCATTCAAGCCCAGCATATATTCGTCCTTTACCTGGGCAAACTCTTCATCGTTCAGACTGGCAAGATGGTTTACATAGAAAAAGCTATAACACCACTCCACCACAGCAATACAGCCTACCGCTCCCAACTGTGCCCATGATGCCACCATAATGGTGAGGGCAAATAACAGCATCATGCTCAACCCCATTTTCATAAAACCCATGTACATCTGCCCTGCCCCCGGTATACACGCCGCACAAAAGGTTAAAAATCTGTTTTTCTTTTTAGTTTTCATATCCGATTCCTCCATTTTCTTCCTCAAATAAATTTCCAATCTGCCAATTGCCGATCCATCCAAACCAATCGTTTAATTTTTGGTTCACCTGCCGGGTGCCTTCATTGAGCACCTGGTTTACATTCAATTTTTCCTGCTCTTCTTCCCGGAGCGCCCTTGCAGTGTTCTCCTCCTGCCATCTTATTTCATCTCTGTTCATTCTGTACTCGCCGCTTATGCTGACAGAAGGAAGCAAAATCAGCATGAGAAGCGCTGCCGCCATTCCCGCTACAATTTTAAGACGATATGCCAAAAGCTGGGCTGTTCCTGCGCTACCCCCGGATTTGCGCCCGGCTTCCTCGGTTTGTTTTTGAAATGCCTGACTTAAAATCTGCTCTTTTATATGCTTTGGCGCGTAAAGCTCCTGCTGCTCCAGTTCCTGAATAAAAAGCGCCAATTCCTCATCCGTCGGGTATTTGTTCATGCCGGTTCCTCCTTTCCATAGACTTTTTTCAGCATCTGCCGCGCTCTATAGATCTGCGTCTGAATGGTTTTAACGCTTTTCCCCTGCCTGGCGGCTATTTCTTTTGGACTGAGCTCTCTCAGATAGTAGTCCCTTGCCACCTCATTATAAGGCGGCTTTAAATCGTTACATCTTTGGGCAAGCTGATTTTTGATCTCCTCCTCCAAACACACTTCTTCCGGCGATCCCCTCTGCTCCGCTGTCAGTGCGAAAAAGCTGTCTTCCACGGGTACGCTTCTACGGCTTGCACTCCTTAGATAATCAATGCTTTTATTGGTTGCAATTCTGCATATCCACGCTTTTTCATTTTCACCGTCAAAGCTTTCATATTTTTGAAATGCCGACAGGAAGGTTTCCTGGGTCAGATCCTCTGCCGTAAAATAATCGCCGGTAAGCTTATAGCAGATGGAAAAAACAAGCTTATCATATGTTTCCAGCAATTGGGCAAGCCTGCTTTCCGTACAGCCCGCTGTCAATTCCATAGTACTTATTTTTCCCACCTCCCTTTCACTTTTTGTTTTCACTGCTTATAACGAATCTATTTTTCAAATGTCTTCAAAATTTTTTATTTTTTTAAACAGTTTTTCTCACCCTGTTTGTTACATTTTATATATATAAACTTGTCATGTGGTTTTAAATACTATATAATAAAGAAGAATTAATAACTTACAAGGATGCAAGCGAGGTCAAAGCTCAAATGACAATTGACAGAGAAAATTTATTAAACAGCATTATTGAAAGTCTTGGAAGAATACAGCACATCCAGACGGAAGACATCCCCAATATCGATCTGTATATGGATCAGGTCACAACTTTTATGGAAAGCAGGCTGCGAAGCACCACCCGAAATCCGGAGGAAGATAAAATTCTCACTAAGACCATGATCAATAATTACGCTAAAAATGACCTTCTCCCTCCTCCTGTCAAGAAAAAATACAGCAAGGAGCATATCCTTCTGCTTATATTCATTTATTATTATAAGGGAATCCTCTCGATCAGCGATATTCAAACGCTCTTAAAACCCATTACCGAAAAATACTTCCATACAAATAAAAATCTGAATCTGAGCGCTGTCTATGAGGAAGTATTCAGCCTTGAGGAAGGCGAAATTGCAGACCTTCAGGAAAATATTATCAAGAAGTTTACCACTTCCCAAACCACCTTTCAGGATGCCCCCGAAGAGGACCGGGAAGTCCTTCAGCTTTTTTCTTTTATCTCTATGCTCAGCTACGATGTCTACGTCAAAAAACTGTTGATTGAAAAAATGATAGACAGCTTTAAGGATGCAACCTCTTCCGAGGAAAGAACCTAATCCTCTTTACTTTAAGACTTTAATATGCTAAAATTTTACTGTATGAACCATTCGGAGGATTATAAGAGATGAATAAAAAAATACAGACACTTGCTGTAGATCATTTATTTGAAGCTATTTTATGTCTGGAAAATAAAGAAGAGTGCTACGACTTCTTTGAAGATCTTTGCACTGTAAACGAACTTCTTTCTCTTTCCCAGCGTTACGAAGTGGCATCTATGCTGAAAGAACGCAGGACTTATCTTGAGATTGCGGAAAAAACCGGCGCTTCCACGGCAACCATAAGCCGCGTCAATCGTTCTCTCAATTACGGCAACGACGGTTACGATCTGGTATTTGAACGCCTGACGCCTAAGGAGACATGCGCTGCCAATACGCCTGATAAAACGGATAAGCCGTAAGGCTTATCCGTTTATGTCGATCAGTATCATTGGATCAATATACTCATCATTCTGTATAATCTGATAACCCAATTCCTGATTATCATCCTTCACAGAAAACAAAATATATCCCTTTCCAAGGGATTCTCCGTTCTTTACCAGTGCCGTTCCGTTATTGCGGTAAACGGACTGATAGCCGTTTCCGTGATCCAGTACGATCTTCGTTCCGTACGTTTCATCAACATCTACGCTGACCACCGTTCCAGTACCTGAAGTAATCACATTGACGCCGCTTGAAGCGGTAAAGATCAGCATTGGATCTCCCTCTTCCGCCTCCCGCATACTGGCGGAACCGCTTAAGGGAAATCCCTTTGGCAGAGCATTTTCAATGGTTTCCTGGGAAATAGCGTCTTCCGCTTCCGCCTTCATGCTAACAGTTTCACTTAAAACCGCCACCTTGCTTGAGAGTGTAACATTCTCCATACTTAAAGCTTCGTTTTCATCTGTCAGATTATTGATCGTAACGATCTGGTTTACAATCTCTTTTCTTGCGTCTCTCATTATAATCGTGTCATAGACAAACTTACAAATTACTACAACAACCAATACAAATAACAGTGCGGCGGTCACTTCCACTACCGTGGAATTTATTTGATGTTTCTTCATGACTCCATTTTCTTTTTCACGTACCAGAAACAAAGCATATTTGCTTTTTCTTTTAGCGTTCTGCTCCATATTATCTGTCACCTCCGGTCAATTAGTTCTATTTTAACACAAGTAACAAATTTACGCAACTTTCTTTACACTTTGTGGTGATTCCTAAACTTTACGAAAATACCATAATTTTCTTTACTTTTTAGAATAACTGTGCTATTCTGATTGTGTTACAAATTAAGTAACATGCACTATTATTTATTATGTGGAGGTATTATGATGAACAAAGGTACAGTAAAATGGTTTAATAACCAGAAAGGTTACGGCTTCATCTCCGATGAATCCGGTAACGATGTTTTCGTACACTACTCAGGACTTAACATGGAAGGCTTTAAATCTCTCGAAGAGGGTGCCTCCGTTGAATTTGACGTAGTAAATGGCGAAAAAGGACCTCAGGCAGTAAATGTAACAAAGTTATAATTAGAGTCCTGCTACTTATAACGCATTAATCCGTAATGCAATGTACCTTTTCTAAATATAAATGTTTCATTTTATTTTGAATTCGTAATGTTGTTTTGCTAGATTAAGAAAAAGAGTGCCGCTCAATCATCGTTCTGATGATTTTGTGGCACTTTTTTTAAAACTTAAGCACTTCTTCAAACTTCATTGTCCCTCCGAACAAATCCAATGCGCTTCCTATGGTAAAATCTACTTTCTCTTTCCCCAGCCTTTTCAAAGCCTGAAGATCCCGGAAATTATGGATTCCTCCCGCATAGGTTGCCGGAATAGGACACTTTTCTCCAAGCAGCTTTACCAGCTCCTCTTCAATTCCCTGCGCCTTTCCCTCTACATCCACTCCATGGATCAGAAATTCATCACAGTTTTCCGACAATCCTTCAAGGGTATCCGGATTCAGTATTACATCCGTATAATTTTGCCACCGATCCGTAACAATATAGTAAGAATCACCCTTTTTACGGCAGCTCAGATCAAGCACCAGACGCTTTTTGCCCACGGCAAGAATCATATCCTTTAACCGCTCTTCCCTGAAGCTGCCTCCCTGGAACACATAGGAAGTGACTATAACATGGGAGGCTCCTGCATTCAAAAAAAACTCCGCATTGGAAGGATTAATCCCTCCTCCGATCTGAAGTCCTCCCGGGTAAGCCTGCAGCGCTCTTAGCGCCTGCGCCTTTGTCTCCTCATAATATTCGCTGGCAGAAGGATTCAGCAGGATTACATGCCCGCCTGTAATGTTTCTCGCTTTATATAAACGGGCAAAAAAGGACGCATCCTGCTCTGTTACGAAATTTTCAAGGGCATCATCCCCCTGATCCTTCAAACTGCCCCCTACGATTTGCTTTACTTTGCCGTTATGGATGTCAATACATGGTCTGAATCTCATTATCTCCTCATTTTCAAATCAAAATTTTTTTTATTATACCATATTTCCCTTTTTACCACAAAATTTCCTGCAAATTTCTTTCAGTATATTTTAAAAATCTCTGCGCATAATAGCAATAGAACTGACAATAATGCAGTTCTTATATAAGGAGGTAAATATGAAAAATATGAGAAAACTGATTTCGGTATCTCTTGTCCTTGCAATGATCTGTGTTTTCACAGCCTGCGGCACAGATAAGAAAAATAATGCAAACGACATGGCAGGAAATACCACCAACAACACCGCTACAGACAACAATACCACCGGAAACAATACAACCAACGGCAGCGCGGCGGACAACACTACAATTACAGACGACGCTGGCAGCGGCACTATGGCAGGTGATAATGTGAACGGTAACGACGGAAACACAACAACCGGTGACAACGCCGGAACAAATGCCAACGGGAATAACACAGGCACTGACAATCAGAACGGCGATTCCCTTCTGGATGATGCCGGAAACGCAGTAGGCGATGTAGTAGACGATGTTGCCGATGGCGTATCTAATATGACAGACGACCTGGTAGGCAATGATGCGGGAACCAACAGCAACACCGCATCAAACAAATAACATGAATTTTTATGTTTTATGGTTCCTGAAGAAAAACGACCACTCACCTAAGAGTGGTCGTTTGCTTTATTTCTCTATAATAATGCCATCTCTGTATGCCTGGAGAAGCTGTTCAAGCTGTTTGATGCTTTCCTTCAGCTCCGTTCCTATATCTGTGTCCGCCACGCGAATTCTGTTGACAGCGGTCTCCACGATGGTTGAATCGGAAAAGATATCCGATTCCTGCTGAATCGCCGCCTCTGTGGATTCAAAGGGTTCATGTGCCACAAGACGCATGCCATGGGAATTTGCCACCAGGGTATAGCCTGCAATTCCTGTCTTGCTTTGATATGCTTTGGAAAAACCGCCGTCAATGATCAGCAGTTTCCCATCACACTTAATAGGCGTTTCTCCCTTTTTCAGTTCCACCGGAACATGACCGTTAATGATATGGGATTTCTTTATATCCAAGCCAAATTCTGTTAAAATACGATTTAATATTTCTTCCTGATCCAGCATGGAATAATAAGGGTTTTTAGTCTCCTTATGCGTTTCCTTATCTTCAATAAAATACCGCTCAAAAGTGGTCATTTTATCCTTGCCGAACACCGGGGAATTCGGTCCCGCCCAGATATACCAGATATAGTCCTGTGCCTTGCGCATTCCGCCAGGATCGTTTTTGGCGTAATAGCCCTTTCTGGCATAATTATCCAAAACGTCGTACAGTTCTTTTCCTCTGTACTCCTTTCCGTCTACATTCACAGCCTTAAAGTTCCCCTGCTCATCAAGCGGGACACAGCCATGATACAGAAGGTTGGAGTTATGAATCTTGTACAGCCCTCCGTTAGAATACAGGAAACGGACATGCCGCTGCAATTTTTCACATTTTAAAAACGCCTGCTGCAGTCTTGCCATAACCTGCTCCTCATCGGGCGTCAAACGATAGGGATCCACCGGATCTACCGTAGGAAAATCTATATCCTTTATCGCATATTCCTTTCCATAAGCAAAAACCGTCTTTTTATCGTAATCGATCTTATCCAGAAGGAGCCTCTCGTCCATTTTAAATTCCGGATGTTTTTTAATCATCTGTCCTTCAAGCTTAAACTGCATAATGGCGATCGCCTTATGGATCTTCATATCCAGGCTCAGATCCTTGGTATTATAGTCTGTATTGTATTTGATGGCAAAGGCATCACAATTTGTATTCTGATAGGTATCCAGCGCAAAGGTGGCAAGGGGAATCAGGTTAATGCCATAGCCATCCTCCAGGGTATCCAGGCTTCCGTATCGAACCGCAATCCGAATCACCGTTGCAATGCAGGGAAGATGTCCGCAGGCGGCTCCCATCCACACAATATCATGGTTTCCCCACTGGATATCCACAGAATGATAATTCATCAGCGTATCCATGATCACATGCGGTCCCGGTCCCCTGTCATAAATATCTCCCACAATATGGAGATGATCGATCACCAATCGCTGAATCAGATTGCTGAGCGCCACAATAAAATCCGGCGCTCTTCCGATTCTGATGATGGTGTGAATAATCTCGTTATAATATCCTTCCTTATCGGAAATATCCGATTTCTCCGTAATCAATTCCTCGATAATATAGGAAAAATCCTTGGGAAGCGCCTTACGCACCTTTGAGCGGGTATATTTGGACGCAACCTTTTTGGTAATCTGAACCAGGCGGTGCAGCGTGATCTTATACCAGTCCTCGATGTTTTCCTCTTCCTGCGCCACAATATCCAGCTTCTCCTGGGGATAGTAAATAAGGGTCGCAAGGGACTTTTTGTCCTTATTGCTCAGGGTATTGACAAACTCTTCGTCGATCTGGCGTCTTACCGCGCCGGATCCGTTTTTTAAAACATGATTAAACTGCTCATATTCTCCATGAATATCTGTCATAAAATGCTCGGTACCCTTGGGGAGATTTAAAATTGCCTGCAGATTGATGATCTCCGTGGACGCCGCCGCAATGTTAGGGTATTGATGAGACAGGCTTTTCAAATATTTTAGTTCCATTTGTTGAAACTCATTCATCTCTGTTTACCTTCCGCTTTTTATTTCTCCGTTATCCAATTACATCGCTCATATCGTAAAGCCCTGCAGGTTTTCCTTTTAAAAATTTAGCCGCCTGGACCGCTCCCTTTCCAAATACCGCTTTCGAGTAAGCAGTGTGGGAAAAAGTGACCACTTCGTCCGCACCGGCGAAAATCACGTCATGGTCTCCTACAATGGTGCCTCCTCTTACCGCTGAAAAGCCGATTTCCTTTTGGGGGCGCTTTTCTCGTCTCTGACTTCTGTCAAAAACATACGTGTATTCATGATCAAGAGCCTCATTAATCGAATCGCCCAATGCAAGCGCCGTTCCGCTGGGGGCATCCACCTTAAGCCTGTGATGCTTCTCTACGATCTCAATATCAAAGCCTGCAGGCGCCAGAATTTCCGCCGCCTCCTTCAACAGCTTCAGCAGCATATTAATCCCCAGAGACATATTGGCAGATTTTAAAATTGCAACCTTTTGGGACGCCTCCTGCACCTTTTCAAGCTGCTCTTCGCTCAGCCCAGTGGTACACAGAACGCAGGGGATCTGCTCCTTCACGCAATATGCCAGCAGAGCGTCCACTGCAGGCGCTGCGCTGAAATCGATCACCACGTCTGCCTTCACATTACACTCGCCGATGGCGGTAAATACCGGAAAAGAGTTCTTTCCCTCATCAAAGGCATCCACACCTGCCGCCAGGGTGATCTCATCATCGTTTGCAATCAATCCGGCAATGGTCTGCCCCATCTTACCGTTACATCCATGCATGATTACTTTTGTCATAAAACAGCCTCCTACCGATCCTTCTTCCGTTTTAAATATTATAAAATTCCGTACTCTTCCATTGCCTTTTTCAATTTCACTACGTTTTCTTCCTCCATCTGTGTCAACGGCGGGCGCAGAGAACCTGCTTCTTTCCCCATCAGGTTCAAAGCCATTTTCACGGGAATGGGATTTACCTCGCAGAACAACGCGTTATACAAAGGAATGGCGCGAAGCTGTTCCCTACAGCTTCCTTCCACGTCCCCTGCAAAAAACTTTGCGCAGATATCATGGGTCTGCCTGGGCGCCACATTGGAAAGCACGGAAATAACGCCTTTACCTCCCAGGGCAAGCAGCGGTACGATCTGATCGTCGTTGCCGGAATACAAATCCACTTTCCCATTAGCAAGAGACATAAGCTTCACCACCTGACCTATATTTCCGCTTGCCTCCTTCACCCCTACAATATTTTCCACCTCCGTGCAAAGCTTTACCACCGTCTCCGGGGCAATATTGCAGCCTGTACGGCTGGGTACATTATAAAGAATACAGGGAATCTTTACGGAATCTGCAATTCTCTTATAATGCATATAAAGCCCCTTCTGGGTCGCCTTGTTATAATAGGGAGAAACCAGCAGCAGTCCGTCAACGCCGTACTTTTCCGCTTCGGTAGAAAGATATACCGCAGTTTCCGTACAATTTGATCCGGTTCCAGCCACTACCGGGATACGCCCCGCGACCCGTTCTACACAGTACTTAATCACATCCAGGTGCTCTTCATGGGTCAGCGTGGAAGATTCTCCCGTAGTTCCACACACAATAATCGCATCTGTTCCCCCTGCGATCTGATCCTCGATCAAATCCGCAAATCTTTCATAGTTTACTTCTCCATTCTCCTTAAAAGGCGTAACGATTGCAACACCTGCACCTGTAAAAACAGCCATAACTTTTCCTCCTTCAGTTATCATGAATAGCCAATGCCTCTTCCGGCAAAGTATTGATTCTGTAAAAAAAATCGATGCACCAATATGCGCACCGACTCTTCCAGTTTCTCTTTCATCGGATAGCGCCCCATCAACTGCTGATGACAGTCATACAGTTTTTCACTGCATGCCCAAGAACCTGCGCACAGGAGCTGCAAATTCTTTCGGCGTATTTCCCTTTCATTTTTCTTCTACTGCGCCTGTCACATCCAAAAAATTACTCATAAAATACGCAACCTCTACCTCTAAATCCTATGAAATTATTTCCCTTGCTACAAAAATATCATAGCACCATGCGTTGACGCTGTCAACGCACAGATACTATGATTTTATGCTGATTATCTTGCAAAAAATGCTATTGCCCAGCCTTTATGGTCTCAATCTTTGAAATCTCATCCGCCAATCTGCCAATCTCATCGTTCAGGAAGATACCTGTTAAAATAACGTCTGTTTCGTCGTCTCTTGTACTTAACAGATTTTTCAAATCTTCCACCGTGATAATATCATTGTCGATTAATCCCAAAATTTCATCCAGTATCAGCAGATCGCATTCCCCGGTTGTCAAAACCTTCTTTGCAAAGTTAATCCCGTTTTTGATGTTAATAACCTCTTCCATCTTTTTTTCCTGGGAAAGCTCAAAAAAATTCCCATCAGATTTTTCAAAACGGAAAATTTTAATTTCAGGCTCCAGTCTCCTGACAAATTCCGTGTCATCAGGACCTCTTCCCTTCAGAAACTGAATAATCACCACGCTTTTACCTGAAGCCGCCGCCATTACGGCAGTTCCTAAAGCTGCCGGTGATTTGCCATGTCCATCTCCACTGTATATATGTATCAATCCCTGTTTCATAAATACACCTCGTATGAATATTTTTCAGAACCGAAACAACCATATATAAAATTACGTTGCTTATCATATCATAGAAGTATACGAAAATCAACATTTATTGGATATGGAATCTTTTCAGGGAAAACGAACGCCGCCACGCTTTGCGAGTCGGCTTATCGTAATTTATTCCTCCACAAGCTCAAGCTTGCTGACAGACACCTCATATGCAATTCTCTTTTCTGCATCCTCATCTGAAAGTCGCTTCATATATTCTCTGCTCTGGATTCTTCCCCAGATCTCGCATCTGGTTCCAACGGAAAAATTACTGGCAAACCTTGCGTTCCTTCCCCAGCAGATACAGGGAATATAGTCGCTTTTTCCGTAAGGTCTGTTTACAGCGATCAGTAAATCAGCAATCTCCCTCCCAAGAGGCGTTTTCCGGTAAATAGGCTCCTTACAGATATAGCCGTCCAGATAGATCTGATTTGTCTTGGAGCTTTCCGGCGTTTCATCCACAAATTCAATTTCCCTTGCAAATACGGAAAGCACCAATCGGTTCTTGCGCTCCTCGTGGCGGTTGTAGGAGCGGAACTGTCCCTGAACCATAATATTCAGTCCCTTATAATCCTCCTCCACATCGATCAGGCGCTCCGATACCATAAGCGGAATCACATCGCTAGAGTCACTGAGCCTCGGCACATTTACATCTACCATATAAAAGCCTTCTCCGAAAATTTCATGGCTGAATACGAAGTCGCTTACGACCTCTCCCATGATTACCACCTGGTTGTTTTCAATTACCTTATCTGTCATCTTTGTTCTCCCTTCTTACACGTTAAGAATTTTTTCCTGTCATGTATTACTATATATATGAAAAAATCCTTGAATCAGAACTGTTATTTACCGCCGGTTTCGACAAGGTTTTTTTCTGCGAATTGTATTTACAAGGGTTTATGGTTGGTGCTATACTGATAAGGTTTGAAATGTGAGGAATAGAACGTTTATGAGGAGATAAGTTATGAAGCAGAAACGAGAAGATGTCAGAAATATAGCGATTATCGCCCATGTAGATCATGGCAAAACCACGCTGGTGGACGAGCTTTTAAAGCAAAGCGGGGTGTTTCGTGAAAACCAGGAAGTGAACGAGAGGGTAATGGATTCCAACGATATTGAGCGGGAGCGGGGTATCACGATTCTTTCCAAGAACACTGCCGTAACCTACAAGGGGACAAAGATCAATATCATCGACACGCCCGGGCACGCTGACTTTGGCGGCGAGGTGGAACGTGTGCTGAAAATGGTAAACGGCGTTATTTTGGTGGTGGACGCCTTTGAAGGCGCCATGCCCCAAACCAAGTTTGTACTGCGAAAAGCACTGGAATTGAAGCTTCCCGTTATTGTGTGCGTCAATAAAATCGACCGCCCTGAGGCGCGTCCTGACGAAGTGGTGGACGAGGTGCTGGAGCTTTTCCTGGATCTGGATGCAGACGAGGCGCAACTGGACTGTCCTTTTGTCTTTGCCTCGGCAAAAACAGGTACCGCCACCCTTGACGTCAATGAACCCGGCGTCAATATGGTTCCGCTTTTTGAAACCATTCTGGACTATATCCCCGCACCGGAAGGCGATCCTGATGCCGGTACCCAGGTTCTGATCAGCACCATTGATTACAATGAATATGTAGGGAGGATCGGCGTAGGCAAGGTGGACAACGGCTCCGTCAAAGTGAATCAGGAAGTTGTCATTGTAAACCATCACGATCCCGACAAGACAAGAAAAGTAAAAATCAGCAAGCTTTATGAATTTGACGGCTTAAATAAGGTAGACGTTGCCCAAGCCGATATCGGCTCCATCGTTGCCATTTCCGGCATTTCCGATATCCGCATCGGAGATACTCTCTGTTCTCCTGAAAATCCTTCTCCCATTCCTTTTCAGAAGATCTCAGAGCCTACAATCGCCATGCATTTCATCGTCAACGACTCTCCTCTTGCCGGACAAGAGGGCAAATATGTCACAAGCCGCCATCTGCGGGACCGCCTGTTCAGGGAGTTAAACACGGACGTTTCCCTTCGGGTGGAGGAAACCGATACCACCGAGGCATTTAAGGTGTCCGGGCGGGGAGAACTGCACTTATCCGTGCTGATTGAAAATATGCGCCGGGAAGGCTTTGAATTTGCTGTAAGCAAGGCGGAGGTTCTTTACAAGACAGATGAAAACGGCAAGAAGCTGGAGCCTATGGAATTATGCTATATTGATGTGCCGGAAGAATTTTCAGGCTCCGTCATTGAAAAGCTCAGCCAGCGGAAGGGCGAACTGCAAAGCATGGGAACCGCCTCCGGCGGCTATACCCGTCTGGAATTTTCCATTCCCGCCAGAGGACTGATCGGTTACCGCGGCGAGTTCATGACAGACACCAAGGGAAACGGGATTATGAACAGCGTTTTTGACGGCTATGGTCCCTATAAGGGCGATATTCAATACCGCAAGCAGGGCTCCCTGATCGCCTTTGAAGCGGGGGAAGCGATCACCTACGGTCTCTACAATGCCCAGGAGCGGGGAACCCTCTTCATCGGTCCCGGCGAAAAGGTCTACTCCGGTATGGTGGTAGGGCAAAACGGAAAGGGCGAGGACATTGAACTGAATGTATGTAAGAAGAAACAGCTCACCAATACCCGGTCTTCAAGCGCTGACGAGGCGCTGCGCCTGACGCCGCCTAAGGTGTTAAGCCTGGAGCAGGCATTGGAATTCATTGATACGGACGAGCTTTTAGAGGTAACTCCAAAATCCCTGAGAATCCGTAAAAAAATTCTGGATCCTACCATGAGGAAACGTGCCGCCATGCGCTCCGCTTCTCTTTCTCAAGAATAACAACGGATGCCAGACTTCCACAGACATCCTTATGTTAAATTTAACGCCGGTCAGATTCCATGACCGGCGTTTGTTACAATAAGCTATTCAATGTGTAAAAGATGGGCTGCAATCTGAAAATATACCAGCAAAGACAATACGTCTACAATAGTAGTGATAAAGGGGCTTGCCATCACCGCAGGGTCAAATCCGATCCGTTTGGCAAGCATGGGCAGCATACAGCCTACCATCTTTGCAATAATCACCGCTGCCACCAATGTCAGGCACACTACAAGCGCCACCATGATGGTGACCCGGTCCAGCAAAAGAAGCTTAATAAAGTTGGCGGCGGCAAGGGTTGCGCCGCACAATACCGCCACTCTGACTTCCTTCCACAATACCCGCAATGCGTCACGAAATTCTATTTCGTTCAGGGACAGACCACGGATAATGGTAACGCTTGCCTGTCCTCCGGCATTTCCTCCCGTATCCATAAGCATGGGAATATAGGCGATCAATACGCCGTACGCCATCAGCGCGTCTTCAAATGCCGTGAGCACGCTTCCTGTCAGAGTCGCTGAGATCATCAGCAGCAAAAGCCAGGGCATACGCTTCTTCCAGGTTTCAATAACACTCGTTTTCATATATGGTTTGTCCGATGGCACAATTGCCGCCATCTTTTCCATATCTTCCGTAGCCTCTTCCTGGAGAATATCAACGATATCGTCTACCGTGATAATCCCTACAAGGCGGTTTTCATTATCCACAACCGGCATTGCCGTAAAGTCGTATTTCTGGAACTGCCTTGCAACCTCCTCCTGATCCATCAGGGTATTGATAAAGATTACATTTTCATGCATAATATCCCCAATCACCGCGTCTCCGGGGCTGATCAGCAGATAACGGAGCGCCACTGTTCCTACCAGCGTCCTCTTCGCATCCAGCACATAGCATATATTGATGGTTTCACTGTCCATTCCCACCTTTCTGATGCGGGCGACAGCGTCTTCTACCGTCATATTTTCTTTCAGATCTACGTACTCCACCGTCATAATGCTTCCGGCGGAATCCTCAGGATACCGAAGCAAATGATTGATATCTCTTCTGGTTTCCGGACTTGCATTGGCAAGCAGCTTTTTAACTACATTAGCGGGCATCTCCTCCAAAAGGTCGGTAGCATCGTCCGCCATCAGATTGTTGATAATGCCAGCCGCATCCTTCTCCGAAAGGCTGGTAATAATAAACTGCTGGCTTTCCACCTCCAGATACGAAAACACATCTGCCGCCATGCTTTTGGGTAGAATGCGAAAGATTTTCAGCAGTTCCGCCTCATCCAGCTCCTCCATAATCACCGCAATATCGGCTTCATTCATTTCTGCCATTTTCTGACGGAGTCTGGTGTACTGCTTTGTTTCCAATAGTTCCTTAACTACATCAAAATCCTTGATTTCTTCCATAGCAATTCTCCTTGATATGTGATTTTTATGCTCCGCTCATGAGGAGGAATATCAGTACTACTGCCTACTATACTATTTTTCATAAAAACCACCACCTTTCCAAGAACTGCTTTTTATTTAGAATCCTCTCTTACTTTAGCCCATCGAATCGCCTTTGTCAACGAATTGCTTGTCCATATCGTACCGGGCGCCCTTTTTTTTCACAGTCACTCTCCCTGCGGTTGCCTCAATCAACGCTTTTTCAACCGCTTCTTCCTGCTCCTTGGGGATTCGGATATCAAATTCCACTTTATCCGTATAGTCGGATCTGAGAATCTGTATTCCCTTTGCGCCCAGAAGATGCTGTACCTTCCCTACCTCCGTATATTCCAGCATAAGGGTCATCTCTTCCTTATACTGCATCAGGGCGATCCCCGCATTTTCCAATCCTTTTTGAACCGCCTGGGTATAAGCGCGCACCAATCCGCCGGTTCCGAGAAGGGTTCCTCCGAAATATCTGGTCACAACCGCCACCACATCGGTCACCTCCGCCTTCAGAAGCACCTCCAGCATGGGCTTCCCAGCCGTACCTGCAGGCTCGCCGTCATCACTGCATCTGGTCAGTTCTTTATTCCTTCCTATTATAAAAGCATGACAATTGTGCCTGGCGTCATAATGCTTTTTCTTAACTGCTTCTATAAAAGCCGCCGCTTCCTGTTCCGTGGAAGCCGGAGCCACACTGGCAATAAAATGTGATTTTTTTTCTTCGTATTCTCCATGTCCCTCCTGCCAGACCACCTTGTAGGCTGGAAATGGATTCCGTTCTTCCTTCATACGCCGCCTCTTTCCCTTGCTGCTTTCTCCTATTTTCAGGATCCATATGTCTTGAAGTTTAGCACACAGGAGAATAAAAGTGTATCAAATTGTGAATAATTCTTAATAAAATGTAAAAAAACTTTATTTCAGTGCCACATTTTGGTATACTCTAAGTATTGCAAATTTAAATCAGGTTTCAATCTACATGGAGGCATATAAATGAACTACAGTAAAAAAGGGATTCGCGCCAGGCAAAAATCCCTGCATAAGAAAAGCCCAAAAGTGGGAAAGAAGATTCTTCTATCACTTTTAAATCTTTCCCTCCTTTGTGTTCTTGCGGTAGGCATCATAGGCGCAAGCATGGCTTTCGGAATTTTTAAGGGCGTTATCGATACTGCGCCCAGCATCGAAAACGTGCAGGTTACCCCTACCGGTTTTTCCACTTTCGTCTACGATCTGGAGGGAAATCAAATCGGCAAGCTGATCTCCCAGAATGCGAACCGTATCCCGGTTACACAGGATATGATTCCCGAGGATCTTGCCCATGCCTTTGTTGCCATTGAAGACGAGCGTTTTTATGAGCACAACGGCATCGACATTAAGGGTATTTTCAGAGCTGCCTATAACGGCATTACCCATGGCTTTCATTTTTCAGAGGGCGCCAGCACCATTACCCAGCAGCTCCTTAAAAACAATGTTTTCACTGACTGGACAAGTGAAAAGGGCTTTGCCGACAGTATGAAGCGAAAGATTCAGGAGCAGTATCTTGCCATTGAACTGACCAAAACCATGTCCAAGGATGAAGTGCTTCTTAATTATATGAATACCATTAACCTGGGGCAGAACACACTGGGTGTCCAGGCCGCTTCCCAGCGCTATTTTAACAAATCGGTGAATTCCCTTTCTCTTTCTGAATGCGCAGTCATTGCGGGAATTACCCAGAATCCTTCCAGGTACAATCCCATTTCCCACCCTGAGGACAACGCCAAAAGGCGTAAAAAGGTGCTGGATAACATGCTGGAACAGGGATACATTTCCCAGACGGAATATGATGCGGCAATTGCCGACGACGTTTATTCCCGCATACAGATTGTAAACGAGGAGGTCGAAGAGACTCAGGTTAATACATACTTCGTGGACGCATTAACCGATGATGTGATGGACGATCTCCTTGCCGCCGGCTACAATGAAACCCAGGCATTTACACTGCTTTACAGCGGTGGTCTTAAAATATACTCTACCCAGGATCCTCATATTCAAGCCATCTGCGACGAGGTCTTCTCCAATGAAGAAAACTACCCTGCCAATACCAGATGGTATTTAAACTATGCTTTAACTATCAAAAAGGCAAACGGAGAGTTTGAGAACCACAGCACGGAAATGTTCCGCGAATATTATAAGCAGCAAAATTCTTCCTTCAACCTGATTTATGATTCTCAGGAGGAGGCTTACGCGCAGATTGAAGATTACAAAAGCGTAGTAGTCGGTTCCGGAGACGAGGTGTTCGGCGAAACCATCAGCCTCACTCCTCAGCCCCAGGTTTCCATTACGGTAGAAGACCAGCACACCGGGTATGTGGTCGCCATGGTAGGAGGACGGGGACCGAAAGAGGGAAGCAAAACCTTAAACCGTGCCACTGACACCAAACGTCAGCCCGGTTCTACCTTTAAGATCATTTCCGCCTATGCGCCTGCTCTTGACAGCGCAGGGCTGACCCTTGCTACCGTACTCAACGACGCTCCTTTCAATTATGCCAACGGAAGACCTGTGAGCAACTGGTGGGGATCAGAATACAGAGGATTGAATTCCCTTCGCCAGGGTATCATTGATTCCATGAATATTATAGCGGTCAAAACCCTGACTCTCATTACTCCTCAGCTTGGCTTTGACTACGTAAAGAACTTTGGCTTTACTACCGTGGTAGACCGCAAGGAAGTTACCGTGAACGGTAAAACAGAGATCTTTTCCGACATCCAGCAGTCCCTTGCCTTAGGCGGACTTACCGACGGCGTCACCAACGAAGAACTGAATGCCGCTTATGCGACAATTGCCAACCAGGGAACCTATATTAAGCCAAAGCTTTATACTAAGGTAGTTGATCATGACGGCAATGTAATTTTAGACAATACTGCGCCGGACTCCAAGCAAGTCATTAAGGAAACCACCGCATGGCTTCTGACGGATGCTATGATGGACGTGGTAACCCAGGGTACCGGAGCATCCGTTAACTTTGGTAATATGTCCATCGCCGGAAAAACAGGCACCACTTCCGATTATAACGATATTTGGTTTTCCGGATATACGCCTTACTATACTGCCACCACCTGGGCAGGCTACGATAATAACACCAAGCTGCGCAAGGGCGACGAGCGAAATGTGGCAAAAAAACTTTGGCGCGCCGTTATGGCAAAGATCCATGAGGATCTGCCCAGCGAGTCTTTCCCTATGCCCAGCGGCATCGTCCAGGCAACGGTATGCTCACGTTCCGGCAAACTCCCCATTGCGGGGCTTTGTGACGGAACTCTGAAAACAGAATACTTTGCAGAGGGAACGGTTCCTACCGAAAGCTGTGACGCCCATTATCAGGGTAAGATCTGTCAATATACCAATCTGCCCGCATGTGAGCAGTGCCCATTCGGAGTGGACGGCGTGCTGGAGCTTCTACCTGTAGAGGACCCCGTCCTTCAGCAGGGTTCCGGTGTGACCCAGCAGATCACCAACGAGGACGGCACCGTCTCCACCGTACCGGCGCCTCAGAACCAAACGGGCTTCTGCCCTCACAATATAGAGTTTATGACCCAGCCGGGCATTGAAGGAATCATTGAACAGCAGCGCAATGAAATTGCCGCCGCGCAAGCCGCTGCACAGGCTGCCGCACAACAACAGGCTGCGGAAGCCGCTGCCGCTGGACAGCCGGCTGCACCGCCGCCGGACGACGGAAACGGAGCTCCTCAATAAACAACGGATGCCAGCATCCTTATGTTAATCAAAAAGCGAACCTGCATGATTCTTTTGTGCAAGTTCGTTTTTTTGTGAAATATGGCATGCCCATACTTAAGGCTCCATTTCCTCCTCTTTTCCAATCAACCTCTTTTGGCTCCATTTGCCGGATAGATACCGAATCAGGGAAATCAGATAATTTGCCGCCCATCCCATAGGAACCGCAAACCAGACTGCCTGCACCCCTATAAAAGGCGCAAGAGTAAATGCCGCCGTTACCCGCAATCCCAGATTAAACAGATTTGCCAGGGTAAAAACCACCACGTCTCCCGCACCTCGAAGCACCCCGTCTGTAATTGCCTTTAAACCGATAAACACAAAGAAAAAGGCAATAAAGGACAAATAGGCATTACCTGTCTCAAATGCCGCAGGTTCGCTTCCCGCCTCCAAAAAAGATCTGATAATGTATTCATGAAAAATGCTCAAAATCAGGCAAATTGCCACCGCAAAACCAGCCACCATCCTGACTGCTGCAAGATACCCTCTTTTTATCCTCTCCGGCTTTCCTGCTCCCAGGTTCTGCGCCGTAAAAGTAGACATGGCATTTCCCGATGCAATCATAGGAACAATACAAATGGACTCTATCCGCATACCTGCCGTGTACCCCGCCAAAACAGAGGAGCCAAAACCATTGACCACAGACTGAACCAACAACATCCCAATGGAGACAATAGACTGCTGAAGCATGGAAGGGATTGCCACCTTTACCATATTTCCCAGCATCTGAACATCGAATATCCTGCTTTCAGTCCCCTCTTTCAGCCCCCCTTCGGGCTTTCCGTTTTCATATGCTTTCAGAGAACGCATCAGCAGATAAAAGGAAATAACTGCCGAAAGTCCCTGGGCGAAAACGGTGGCAAAGGCGGCTCCGCCGATTCCAACCCCCAGACCGCCCACCAGCGCCAGATCCAATACAATATTAAGAAGCGACGAAAAAATCAGTAAATACAAGGGCGTCTGTGAATTTCCCAAGGCGTTAAAAATAGAGGATAAAATATTGTACATAAAAAGAAAAGGCAATCCTGCAAAATAAATTTTCAAATACCAAACTGCATCCGCCAGAACATTTTCCGGCGTATTAAGACCCATCAGTATTTTTCTGCTGAAAATCAGCCCAATACCGCCAAGCACAACACTGACCGTCAAAAAAGAAAGGAGCGCCGTGTTCACAGAGGTTTTCATCTTTCCATGGAGCCCAGCCCCCAAATACTGAGACGTGATCACAGAAGCCCCAATTCCGCCCCCAATGGCTATCATAATAAAAACTGTGGTCAGAGAATAAGAAGCGCCCACCGCCGCCAGGGCGTCTTCTCCCACAAACTGCCCCACAATAATCGAATCCACCGTAGAATAAAATTGTTGAAACAGATTTCCTAAAATCATGGGAAGTGCAAAGAAAAATAAAGATTTTCCCGGACTGTCCGTAAGCATATTGTATTTTTTCACTGTCTAAAACCTGCCGCTTTCATTTTATATATAAAATATTTCCTAATATTGTCCCCAAAAAAGCCTTCCGCAACAATCTGTCATATGCATTCCAGTTAATGTAATATTTTACTCCCCAGGAAGAAATTCCAAGGAAAATTCCCTCCTGCTCCTCTAAAATCTCCGTCACCACTACATAGTGAGCGGAAACGCTACATACCTTATGATATTGTCCCTCTGTTTTTTTATAAAATGGAATTTCCTGCTTCGGATCTCTTGAAAAAAGCAAAAGAGGAACACATAAAATAACGGGAATGTCCCTGCTTAGCATTTCCACCATTCTGCCATACAGCTTTTTACCGCTAAACCCCCACAAAGCATGTAATTTCCACCCTTCCAGCCGCGCCATGCGGTTAAAGGTTCTTTGCAGCCGAAAGCCGCTGAGTCCATTGCTCTTTCCTGCCGGAAGTCCTCCCACCCGCTTATATATGGAATTATAATAGGTCATGTACTCCTGCTGCGAAAGTATTCGGTTTACATAACTTTCATTCTCTTGCATACAGTAAACCGGATCTCTTGCCGCAAGATAAAGAAGAAGATCTCCCAATGCAACGATTCCGCATCCCATACGTCTTTTTCTATCATCCACAGAAGACGCCGCTGCTCCCCGGAAGAACCCCTGGTCCCCTCCGTAAGTGACGATCCCCTTTTCTTCACGCCTTACCTGTATATATTCTCCAGTGATGCCGGCTACTTTAGGCATATGCCCACCTCGCTTATTTCTATATGCTTTCTCATTATAACAGCTACCTGGGGAAATTTCCAGAGCAGTTCAGCCAAACGCCAAAGCACGTAATCAAACCCATTACGCGTTGCAAAAAGAGCAGGCTCCTTATATAATAAAGAATAAGCGATCTGCAGGGAGAATATCCATGTTTTCATATGCTGAAATTTAAAAATACAATAAAACGCCTTGAGGCTCCAAAGAAGGGAACATAAAATGACCGAATTAGAAAAATGTATGGCTGGAGAGCTATATGACTGTCACGCCAAAATCTTTCTGGAATTTAAGCAGACTGCCAGGGAACTGTTAGCAAAATACAACAGCCTCCCTTACGATCAAAAAAAAGAAAAAAGCGCTCTTTTAAAGGAACTGCTGGGAGGTATGGGAACAAATGTATCCATTGCCCTGCCCTTTCTGTGCGACTATGGACGGAATATTTATTTAGGCAGTAATGTGTCCATCAATATGAATTGTACTTTTGTGGACTGTAATCAAATTGTAATTGGCAGCAACGTTCTGATCGCGTCAAATGTGCAGATCTACACCGCATCCCATCCTGTAGAATTGTCGGAACGGCTTACGCCCGGTTGGAATCCGGAAAAAGAAGAATACTTTTGCCGTACCTATGCTCTGCCCGTCAGGATTGAAGACGGATGCTGGCTGGGAGGCGGCGTGATCGTCCTTCCCGGCGTGACCATAGGTAAGGGCTCCGTGATCGGAGCCGGAAGTGTTGTTACAAAAGATATCCCTCCCAATTCCCTTGGAGTCGGCAACCCCTGCCGGGTAATCCGAAAAATTAACGATTATTCGGATTGCTGTCAGAAAAAATAATATGCCGTTGACAAAGCAATTTATACTATGGTAAAATACAATTCGGTGATGCAAAATAGTGCATTGCAGGCTGCTGTGGCTCAGTCGGTAGAGCGTCGCATTGGTAGTGCGGAGGTCACGGGTCCGATTCCCGTCAGCAGCTTTGAATTGAAAATCCCCTATTCATGCTAAATCTTAAAAAATAGCATAAATAAGGGATTTTTTTATGTTTTACATTTATATCGTATGACACAATTGCGAATCACATTTTGAAGCCATGCACCACATTTGCACCATAAGCGAATCGATCAGCACCTTCAGGCAAACGCCGCCAGATTAATACCTGTCATAATAATCCTTTGCATTCTCAGCGGTAACCGGCTCCCATTTCACCCAGGTTTCCTCTTCCACCGCTTCTCCTGCCAGAAGCTTAACGGCCGTTTCTATTGCGATTCTTGCCTGTTCATCGGGATTCTGAAAAATATCAACAGCCACATTTCCCGCAAGCAGATTATCAGGGCCATAAGGGCTTAGGCAGTCAATGCCAGCCACCAATACCTTTCCACAAAGGTCATGGGTTTTTAACACTTCCACAATGCCGATCGTAGACGCGTTGCAGGCGGAAACAATGGCGTCGATTCCGTCTTCTCCGTAGAGCTGGAGCCAGTCTTCTATTACCGACATAGTCTTATTGGTGTCTGAATCCCCTGTCTGCTCGGCAATGATTTCCACATCCGGTCTGAGTTCCTTTATCTTGTCTGCAAATCCGTTGCGCCGGCTCTCGGTATTGGTAAATCCAAGGGCATTCAGTACAACACATACCTTTGCATTTTCCGGAAGCACTTCCGCCAGATATTTTGCCTGTTCCTCACCGGCTTCTGTTTCTCTGCTTCCCACGTAAGAATAGCTGAGTTCAAATTCTTCCGTAATTGTAGGATAACTGTTTACAAACAGAACCGGTATCCCGCTTTCATTAAACTTAACCAAAGACGATTCCACACCGGGAATAGGCTGTACGATTACAAGATCCACCTTCTTATTGTAAAAGGTATCAATGGTTTCCATTTGCTTGGTTGCATCTACCTGACCGTCAAGAACCGTACACTCCATTCCCATCTCTTTTGCGTATTTCTCAATAGCGTCAGCAAGGGCTTTACAATAACTGTCTCCAAGGGTAAGGGCGGAATACCCAATGGTAAATGATTTCTTCTCCCCTTCATTTGATGCGCTTTCATCCGAGGCACTTTCATTCGATGCCGCCTCGCTTTCGGCATTTTCCGCCGTCTGCGAGGGAGCCTCCTTCGCCCCGCAGGCTGCCAGCATGGCAGTCATAGTCAGCACCATAAGTAACGATAAAAACTTTTTCATTTTCTTTCCATCCTTTCTTCATTTTATTTATTTTTTTGAAAATC
>DKYT01000062.1:0-5583 GCA_002492465.1 Lachnospiraceae bacterium UBA7093
CAGCTTAAATGGGCTGAATACATAGGTGTATCCATCGTGGCGCAGTTTTTGCTCTTTCCGCACGTTGAAGGTGAAGTACTGGAAGGAAACCTTCTTTCGGGAGTTGATTGCGTCATTCAGGGCTTCCATGATGTAATAGACTTTCTCGTTGCTGGCATTGATGCACCACCTTACCAGTCTGGTGCTATAGATGTCAGAAGCAGAAGTATTTCTAAACGCGGATCTTCCTCACTGCGTAGAACCGTCTTTCTCGTCATGAGCACGATTCTGAAGCAAAAACCCTTGGATGAACCTGTCTACCAGTTCATGGACAAAAAGCGAGCCGAAGGAAAGCCCTACAAGGTTTACATGATGGCCTCTGCGAACAAATTTCTGAGGGTCTACTACGCCACTGTAAGGAATTTCAAAAACTTGTTTGACAGTTCTTTTGAAAAAATCAGCATCAGAGCAGTCATCATTACCGCTATCCTTTGCGCAGTGTACTTCGGACAGAAAAAGATATTAAAGAAGAGCGTTTCACCTATCATGCTGATTGTTATTTCAGCTTTGCTGGGTATGGTTGGATACGCACTATAACGGAGCATAATATTCGGATTTATCACTCAACCAGATTGAGAGGAAAATTTCAGTTTAATATGCATATTATCTACCGTCGTCCTCGAGAGCCCTGGGCAGCCCTCGGTAAGACACGGGTAAGTAACAAATGCTTTGAAAAATGCCCATTTTTCGGTACTTTCACAACTCTAAAAGTTCTCCAAGAGATAATTCTGTGGAATTTTCTCTTGAGATAAGCAAAAATTTTACAGATTTAAAAAATTTAGACTCCGCAGGTTTTCCTGCGGAGTTTTTGGCTAAATATCAAAGTGTGATAAAAAATGGACAACGGCTAAATCGTTGCGTAGATAATGTTTTTGACAAATATTATCATATATGATAACATGATGATAAGAAAAGGAAGTGACAAAAATTATAGAATTAGATTTTTATATAAAAGAAAATGGTAGAATTCCAGTGCAGGATTTCTTATATTCGCTAAACCCGAAACTAAGAGCAAAAGCCTTTAGCGATATTGAGCTGTTAAAAAAATTAGGTACTGAATTGAAAGAGCCGTATGTTAAGCCCATAAAAGGGAAAGATAATAAAGGTTTGTATGAATTGCGGATAAAGTTTTCAAGCGATATAGCGATATAGTAAGAATATTTTACTTTACATATTATAACAATAAGTTTGTGTTGCTACATGGATTTATTAAAAAGACTATGAAGATACCCGAAAACGAGATAAAGAAAGCAAGAAAATATATGGAAGATTATAGAAGGAGGTCTGAATCATGAGTAAAGCAGGAATATCTTTTGAAGAAATGAAAGACGATATGCTTAAGGATGAAGAATTTAAAATAGAATATGAAAAATTGAAGCCCAGATATGAAGCAATTGAGCAGATTATAAGAGCAAGGAAAGAACAAAACATAACACAAGCGGAACTGGCTAAAAGAGTAGGTACACAGAAAAGTAATATATCTAGGTTGGAGAGCGGAAATTATAACCCTAGTTTGGATTTCCTTGTAAAAATAGCTGAATCACTTGGGAAAAAAATATCTGTGACATTAAATTAGAATGAGGGATGTTTAACAGGATAGAATTACTTGGAGGAAACGGTATGCTGCCAACCAGAAAAGAAGCGGAGGAAATTTTAAAGGAAGCCGAAAACTGCAATCCGGGACCATGGGGAAACCATAGCAGGGTTGTGGCGCACTGCGCTGAGAAAATAGCCGCCAGATGCCAGGACATGGATCCTGACAAGGCATATATTGTAGGTCTGTTGCATGATATAGGAAGAAAATTCGGCGTAAGGCATTTAGGGCATGTGTCGGACGGTTATTCTTATATGATGTCCATGGGATATGATGAAGCGGCAAAGGTCTGCCTGACGCACTCTTTTAACAATCAATCGACGAAGGACTATATCGGACGGTTTGACACGACGGAGGAGGAGCTGAAGTTGATTCGGACAGAGCTGGAAAAGGTGAAGATGGACGATTACGACAGACTGATTCAGCTGTGCGATTCCCTTGCCGGAGCGGAAGGGGTATTGGATATAGAAGAGAGAATGGAGGATGTAAGACGCAGATACGGTTCTTATCCGGAAGAAAAGTGGAACGGCAATTTAAAATTGAAGAGAGAATTTGAAGCAAGGACAGGGGAGAATATTTACGATGTAGTTGACAAAGAGACTTTCAGACCATAAGGGAACGCTTTTTTCATTCTGCCATATACTATCCATAGAAGATCTGTTTGAGAAGGAACCAGAATGGAAGAAAAAAGAAGCCCTCATACCAATACGTGTAGTTTCTCAGGCGTGAAACCGATTATGGTGGATCTGCCCTATCCCCCGGTTCAGGTAAGGGAGAGAAATCAGGCGTATGCCAATCTGTTAAGCGTAGATTATTGCGGCGCAGTGTCGGAGCTGTCAGCGATTACAGAGTACATTAACAACGAAAACCGCCTGTCGGCGGGAAATTGTACCATGGCGAAGGTGCTTTTGGGAATTGCCATGGCGGAGATGATGCATTTGCAGAAGCTGGGAGAATTGATCTGTCTCCTGGGAGGTAATGTGGACTACACCGCTAAGTACCAGAACGGAAGAACGAGGATGTGGACGCCGGAATATCTGGTGATTCCGGAAAACACCAGGAAGATGCTGCTTGCGGATATTGAAGCGGAGAAAGAGGCGGTGAATCAGTACCGGGCGCACATCAGCATGATCCGTGACGACTGCGTCAATGCAGTGCTGGAGAGAATTATTAAGGATGAGGAATATCATATTATGCTGCTTCAAATGCTTTTGCAGGAATGTTAAAAATAGCTGGGATGCCGCCGGGATCTATGGGGTGGCATCCCTTTTTAACAACAGGCAGTTTGCGGAGCAGGCTGTCAAGGTTATAAAATGACCGCATAAATTACAGATGATTACACAAAATACAGATATTCGGAAGTGTGTTTTCACATAAAGGAAAGGAAGTTATGTTATGAGCAATCATCTGAAGGACCAGAGCAGTCCTTATCTTTTACAGCATGCCGATAATCCGGTAGACTGGTATCCCTGGGGCGAGGAAGCTTTTGAAAAAGCGAGGAGGGAGGACAAGCCTGTTTTTTTAAGTATCGGTTATAGTACCTGCCACTGGTGCCATGTGATGGAGGAGGAGAGCTTTGAAAACAGGGAAATTGCAGAGATCCTGAATCAGTATTTTGTGTCTGTTAAGGTGGACCGGGAGGAACGCCCTGACATCGACAGCGTTTACATGTCCGTTTGCCAGGCGCTTACAGGGAGCGGGGGATGGCCTATGAGCATCTTCATGACGCCGGATCAGAAGCCATTTTTTGCAGGAACTTATTTCCCCCCTGTATCCAGCAGAGGAATGGCGGGAATGCATGATCTCTTGCTGATCATTGCGCAAAAGTGGAGAGAGGATCAGGAAGAGTTGATTACCTCTGCAGAGCGGATTTTGACCCATGTCCGGGAAGAAGAAAGGGAGACCTTGGAAGGCATTGACGATACTCTGCCGGATCAGGCGGCGCTTCTTTTTGCGGAGAGCTTTGACAGGCAGCATGGCGGGTTTGGCGGCGCGCCAAAGTTTCCATCCCCCCACAACCTGATGTTTCTTATTTTGTATGCCGAAGTCAGAAAAAACCAGGAGGCGTTAGAGCAGGCAAAGCTGACTTTGGAAAAAATGCGCAGAGGAGGTATTTTTGATCACATAGGTTATGGATTTTCCCGATATTCTACGGACAAATATTTTTTTATCCCGCATTTTGAGAAGATGCTCTATGATAATGCGTTACTGATGATTGCCTATGCCCTTGCCTATAAGGAATCGGGCAATTCCCTTTTTTTAGATACTGCCGAGAAAACGGCGGATTATGTTTTCAGGGAGTTGATGGGAGGAGAGGGAGAATTTTACTCGGCACAGGATGCGGACAGCGAGGGTGAGGAAGGAGGATTTTATCTATGGAGCTATGAGGAGGTTTTAAAGCTTTTAGGGGAGGAGAGGTGCCGGCATTTCTGCGATCACTTTGGAATGACCCAGAGGGGAAATTTCGAGGGTAGAAACCTTCCCAATCTCTTAAACGATCAGGACATAGAGGACGAGTTTCAAAACGAGAAGGAGCTGCTGTGCGCTTATCGAAAATCCCGTTCCCGTCTGCATCTGGACGATAAGATTCTGACCTCCTGGAATGCTCTTATGATATGTGCTCTGACGGTGTTATACCGCACCACGGGCAAGGAGCGTTATTTGCTGGCAGCGCAGAAGGCGCAGCAGTTTATTGAACGGAATCTGGTCTATGAAAATACCCTTTATGTAAGCTTCAGGAATCATATCCGTTTTGTAAAGGGATTTTTGGACGAATATGCCTACTATAGCGCGGCACTGATTAACCTGTATGAAGTGACCGGCGACTGTGCCTATCTGGAGCGTGCCGGGGAGATCTGCAGGGAGGCGGGCGAACAGTTCGCAGACAGAGAAAAGGGCGGATATTTTCTTTATGGAAAAGAAAATGACAGCCTGATTATGAAACCAAAAGAAACCTATGACGGTGCCCTTCCCAGCGGGAATTCCATGATGGCGTACAATCTTGTCTGTCTTTTCCGAATTTCGGGAAAAGAGGAATTTCGAGAAGCGGCAAAAAAGCAGCTTGCCTTTTTGTCCGGAGAAGCCAAAGCCTATCCTGCAGGTCATAGTATGTTTTTGATCTCGCTGCTTCTCTATTTGGATCCGCCGCAAAAAATTATAGTGGTGCTGGCGGAGGGAGACAAGGAGGAGGAGATCCGGAAAAGGATGCCTTTCTATGCCGATGTGCAGATTCTTTTGGATGAAACAGAAGAGTATAAACTGCTTGAAGGAAAGACTACCTATTATGTATGCAGGGATCATACCTGTCTTCCGCCCAGCAATCAGGAACCATCTTTGATGGAAAGGCATAATTTAAAATAAAAGGTTATTTTATGCCATATAGAGATTTTATTCCAATTATAGGTACAATTTTAAACATTGCAGCAGAGAATGACTGCTGTAGTCAAATGGTGTCGCTGCGCACAGAGGATGGTATTGTGAATTTTTTGGTGAACGCCGATACCAAGGTGATTGATGATGTGCGGCTGCGAATGGGAATGCGTATCGCTGCTTTTTATGATGGCAGCCAGCCGGTGCCCTTGATCTTTCCGCCCCGCTACAGAGCAGGATTAATTACGGTGGTTGGCAGGAATGAACAGGTGATGATAAGTCACTTTGACAGAAATCTGCTTGCGGAGGACCGCTCTTTGCAGCTGAATATTGCAGGCAGTACCGTAATCAGAACGGCAAACGGACAGCAATTTAATTGCAGTCCCAGGAACCGTACCCTGCTGGTATATTACACCGCTACCACGCGAAGCATTCCGCCTCAGACGACGCCCTCCCGGGTAATTGTATTTTGTGAAAATCGGAGATAGAAAATAATTGCAAAAGCCCAGCCCTGCGGTAAGAAAGAACGGCATGATGGACGGCTGCCCCGCTGCCCCAGACCGCACATCCTTTCCAGACTC
>DKYT01000062.1:5838-76588 GCA_002492465.1 Lachnospiraceae bacterium UBA7093
AGACCGCACATCCTTTCCAGACTCGTCTACAAATCAGATTTCACTAACAGAATAGCCCAGGTAGTTTAAGCCAGTCGGGGCGGAACCCGGCGGCATCCGTGCCGCGTGGTTCCTAAAACCGCCGTCCTGGCGGTTTTGCCCTCGTCCTTGACTATTCTGTAAGTGAAATAGCTGATTTTTCGCCAGAGTCTGGAAAGGATGTGCGGTCTGGGGCAGCGGGGCAGCCGTCCATCATGCCGTTCTTTCTTACCGCAGGGCTGGGCTTTTGTAATTATTTTCAAAATATAAGTAAAAACGGTTGACATTATACCGACTATAGGCTTTATACTCTACGTAAGCTAAGGGAAGGAGAATGGCGATGAATATCCATGAGGTGGAGAAAAGGACAGGTATTAGCAAACAAAATATCCGGTTTTATGAAAAGGAAGGATTGATTCAACCTGCACGAGCTTCTTTGAATCATTACCGGGAGTATACCCAGGAGGATGTGAGGACTCTGCAGGTTATCAAGGTGTTGCGAAAGCTGGATATGCCCATTAGTGATATTCACAGGGTGCTGGCAGAGGAGATTTCCCTGGAACAGGCGACCCAAAAGCATTTAGGGGTTTTGAGGGAGAAAAAAGAGGAACTGGAAACCAGTATCCATGTCTGTATGAGTTTATCTCATGCCAATCTGCAATCGTTAGACGTAGAGGAAGTATTACTTAGGATGGAAAAAGAGGAAAAGAAAGGCGGCATTTTTACTTCTATTATAGATGATTATCGTAAGGTAAAAAAGGAGGAGGAGGTGAAGTCATTTTCCTTCGTTCCGGATTCTATGGTGATGAATCCGGAAGAATTTACGGAGGCGCTTTTGACCTATGCAAGGGAAAATGATCTTAATCTTGTGATTACGAAACCGGGAATGTATCCGGTATTTGAAATCGATCAGGTGGAATATACGGCGGAGCGGACCTTTCAGCGATTTGGAGCTGTGGTACACTGTTCCATGACCCATCCGGAAAGAGTGGAGGATCCCAACCTGTCAAAGAGAAAACGGAAATTTTTCAGTTTTCTCTATAAGTATATGTTTGCTTTTTTCCTGATCGCATACTTTGCCATTACCAGGAGAAGTATAGGCGCGGTTATACTTCTCAGTATTACGGCGATACCAGTATTTATATGGACATATGGGTTCATAGGTAAACCTTATAAAAAGTGAAAAGCGCGCCAGCGACTTTTGTGTGCCAGCGACTTTTTATCAGGCGGCTTTTGCTACATTTTTCAGCAGCAGTTCATGCATAAGGATCATAAGGGCTAAAATAGCCGCAAGATAATAAGGGAACAAGGTTACGCTGATATGGTTGGCAATGAGACCGAATATGGGGGGCATCAGGCAGGTGCCGATGTATGCAAATGCCATCTGGACGCCGATGATTGCCTGGGATTTGTCAGCGCCAAAGTGCTCCGGCGTGGAGTGGATAATACAGGGATAAATAGGAGCACAGCCCAGTCCAATGAGGATAAGACCTGTCAGGGCGATTTCGGTACCCAGGGGCAGAAACAGGAGGAGACAGCCTGCCAATATGATGCCCTGTCCCAGACGCACCATTTGAATATCGTTTAATTTCAGGGTAATAAATCCGCTGAGTGCCCTGCCGATGGTGATTCCAATATAAAACCAGCTGGCAAAGCCTGCGGCGGTTTCGGAAGGCAGCCCGTGATGGAGAACCAGATAGCTGCTTGCCCATAAGCCGGCGGTTTGTTCCAGGGCGCAATAGCAGAAAAAGGTAATCATCACTTCCTTTGCGCCGGGAATCCTGAAAATCTGCTTTAGGGACAAAGGCGCATCCGGGGTTCCCCCTTCCTCCGAAGAAGCATCTGAGGAGGGACGCTTTTTCCACATGGGAAGGCTGATCATTAAAATGACGGTAAGAATGATCTGAAGGATGGCAATATACCGGTAGCCCATATTCCATCCCTTTCCGCCGGTCAGGGCATATCCCATAATATATGGACCCAGGGAGGCGCCTACGCCCCACATACAGTGGAGCCAGCTCATATGCCGGCTGGCATAATGAAGCGCCACATAGTTATTCAGGGACGCGTCTACACTGCCGGCGCCCAGACCGTAGGGAATTGCCCACAGACATAAGGCAAAAAAGGAGTGGCTTATGGAAAAGCCGAAAAGAGCCGCGGCGGTCATAAGTACGCTTGCTGCGGTAACCATTCCGGTTCCAAATTTTCTGGTAAGGCGATCGCTTTGGAGACTGGAAATGATAGTGCCCACGGCAATGATCATGGAAATAATCCCAGCATAGGAGACAGGAACCTGAAATTCCTGATACATGGAAGGCCACGCCGAGCCTAAAAGAGAATCGGGAAGTCCCAGGCTGATAAAGGCAAGGTAAATGATTGCAAGTAATAAATGAAACATCTTAAGTACACGCTCCTGTTTTTTATTACAAGAATATCATGGCAGCAGGATTGATGCAATTTCATTTTGGACTTATAATATAAAAAAACGACCAGCGAGGATAGCTTATGGGATTACAAAAATGCGGCGTCAATGTAAACCGTGCCTTTAAGGAGTTAAAGGCGCACGGATCCATTGAATTTCCCTGCGCCGGATATTCGGAACTTTATACCAGTCAGTTTGACTCCATAGTCCCCTGGCACTGGCATGAGGAGATGGAGATTGTGTATGTGCGGAAGGGAACGGTAAAATTACAGATTCCCGGACGGTGCTGTGAACTGAAGGAAGGGGATTGCTTTGTCATAAACGGCAATATCCTCCATTATGCGGAGGCGAGCCTGTCCAGCGAGCTGCAGTCGCTGGTTTTTGGCGCGGCTCTGATCACCGGCAGCCAGGAATCTGTGTATGCCCAAAAATATATGATGCCTTTAATGAACACTTCCTTTGACGGATATTGGCTGGAAGGGGAGGAGAATGGAGCGTTGATAGAAGGGTTTTTGAAAGCCTTTGAAGCCCTCGCCTTTGATCTTCCCGGCTTTGAGTTTACCGTTCGGGAAGGATTGTCCAGAATCTGCTTTTTCTTATATCAGCAATTTCAGGAAGAAATCCGTGAGGGCGGCGGAAGTTTGAATCAGGACGGTATCCGTATCCGGAAAATGCTGGATTACATACAGGAGCACTTTCGGGAAGACATCATGCTGGTGGATATTGCCAGGGAAGCGGGGATTGGCGAGCGGGAGTGCCTCCGCTGCTTTCAGAGAACCATACAGCTTTCTCCCATGCAGTATCTGTTGAAGTACAGAATTATGCAGGGAGCCGATCTGCTGATAAAGGATCCTTCCATCAGCGTTTCAGAGGCAGCGGCTTTGTGCGGTTTTGACAGCCCGAGCAATTTTGCCAAGATGTTTAAACGTTTTTATAACAGCACGCCCAGGGAATACAGAAGACTGAACCCCGGAGGCTGAAAATTCATACATGGAAGCCTTTTAGAAATCATAATTTTCCGCCTGCCGGGGCATGCTATGGAATATGAGAAAAAAGAAAATGTCCCACGGGTTTGATTATTATGTGTTGTTGTTTTTCTCCCTTGCCTTTGCAGGATGGCTGTGGGAGGTGATTTTGTATTTTTTTACAGAACATGCCTTTATCAACAGAGGCGTATACCGCGGACCTTATCTGCCGATCTATGGGGTGGGCGGACTTTTGCTGTGCGCGTTGTTCCGTTCTTTCCGCCAAAAACCGGTGAGGGTCTTTTTTTTGTCGGCATTTCTGTGCTCTGTTTTAGAATACCTCACCAGTTTTTTCCTGGAAAAACGTTTTGGGGTCAGATGGTGGGACTATAGCGGCCATTTTCTCAATATCAGCGGCAGAATATGCCTGCTGGGGGCGGCAGTGTTTGGGATGGGAGGCGTGGCTCTGGTCAGTCTGTTTCTGCCTTTTTATGAAAAAGCCTATAACAGGCTTCCGCCTAAGTGGCGTCTGATCAGCTGTCTTGTGCTGCTGCTGGTGTTTGTGGCGGACGCCGCTTATTGCGGAATGCGTCCCAACACCGGAGAAGGGATATCTTCTCCGGGAGTTATTTTCCCCCGGGGAGTTATTTCCCCCCGGGGAATTACTTTCCCCGTGCTACCTTTGCCGGATACCATTTCTGGAACCATGCGGTGAAAATGCCCATGAAAATGGGAAGTACGGAGTTAATCAATCCGGTATAGCTGCTGAAGCTGGTTCGCATAAGGAACCAGGTGAAAACAGTGGTAAACAGGTACAAAATACCCCACAGCATGGTCAGAATACGGTTGGTCTTCATAAAGAGGGGATTTTGCAGGGCATCCTCTCCGCCGTAGCCGTTCTTGGAATAATGCGCCGTAAGGGGAATTTTCCCAAAGCAGCTGGAAAGCCACATAACGCCAAAGGCCAGGTAGGAGAGGGGCACCATAAGACCGGTGGGGGCGCCG
Source organism: Lachnospiraceae bacterium UBA7093 (assembly GCA_002492465.1). Lineage (GTDB taxonomy): Bacteria > Bacillota > Clostridia > Lachnospirales > Lachnospiraceae > Suilimivivens. The sequence continues at coordinate 10,249 of DKYT01000062.1, forward strand.
GACAATATGGCAATGGAGATTCCGGTTACCAAAGCCCCTGTTAAAATGTCATAGATGGTTTTCCTGTTCCGATAAAAGAAAAGGGGAACCAGGGTGCATACGCCAATCGTGGCAAGGCATCCCCAATGACGGTCTATTGCCGCTGCTATCCACAGTACGATCCAGGGAATCAGCAGGATATTCATGTTGGTTTCTTTTTGAGGAGAGGCGGCAGTAGAGGCAGGGCTGTCAGCTTTTGGGGTGCCGCTGCCAAAATAGGTGTCCCAATTGAGCATGAAAGAAAAATCTCCTTTTACCTTGTAAAGCTGCTGCATCATTGCCTCGTCCCCCCGGATTTCCCCGGCGGCAATGGAACGCCACAGGGTGACGGGGGTTTCGATTCTTGTGGTTGCCGTCAGGGAATGATCCGTATAAACCTTGCTGCCATCTTTTCCCAACAGAATTTGATAGCATTCGTCTACGTCTGTATAATACATTTCCAGAACAAGGTCCTTTCCGGGATAGCTGTCCTTTTGGTAGAGCGCCGCCATCTGCCTTGTGAAAATCAGGGTATCGGACTCTTTGGAGGAAGTATTGGGATCGATGCCCCAGCTGGCATCCGCCCATGCCTCGAAGGTTTCCTTAGGGAACAGCAGCTGATTTAGTTTTTCCCAGGTCTGGGGTGAAATGCCGCCCTGGGCATATTCCTGTCCCGCCTGCTTTACATAAGACAGGTATTCATTGGTGCGTCCGGAAACCTCGGGGACACGGAACAATTCTCCCTGCCCGCAGAAGATGGCGGTATATTGGTTCCTGCCGCATTCATGGTCGAACAGGCTATATATGCCGTCATAATTTCCCTCTGCGGTGTAAAAGCCGCAGGTGGAGATGATTACCGTTTTTTTACCGCTCATATCATATCTGGAAGGATGGGAACCGTTTCCCGTCCCGCTTTCATTTTCCACCATAAAAGGGAGCACCATGGGGAGCTGCCGGTCTATGAGGGTTTTTAACCCGCCGGGAACGGTATAGTAGTAAAGGGGGAAACTCCATATGGTAAGATCAGCCCAAAGAAGCTTTGAAATCACCTGCTGCATATCGTCCTGGATACAGCATTGCCCCGGGGTTTTATTCCAGCAGGAAAAGCAACCGAGGCAGGGGCTGATATCCAGGCGGTTGACCTGCAGTTCTTCCACCTGGGCTTCGGTGCCGGTTTCTGAGAGAGACTGTTTTAGCCCTTCCAAAAAGGCAGTGGTCAGCTTCCAGGTATTGCTTCTTGTGCCTTTGGGGCTTCCGTTGATTACTAAAATGTTCATGTTTTCCTCATTTCTGCGCTGTTTTGTTTTTGAGCGTCTTAGTTGGTCTGTTCATTGGTTTCATAGGTTTTCTTTATTTTTTGAATGCAGTCTTCCGCCCAGTCTATGAGCATTTTCATATTGCGGCGCCCATAGTCTACGGTCATCTGCCAATAGAGGGATTTTTCTTTTCGGTCGATCAAATTGCTATAGGCTTCAATATACTGAGGAATGGGATCGAGGCTTTTCAGAAACATCTGGCAGGCTTCCTTTATTTGCTGAAAGTAAAGAATGTTTTCTTCGGGACTTTGTTCCCCTAAAAAAAATACCTTCATTAAAAGGGGCTCGTTGGGAGTAAGCCCCAGATCATCGTTTCCCAGCCATCTGAGCAGTTCGTCTCTGCCCTCGGGAGTAATGGAATAAACGTTTTTGTCAGGCTTCCCTTTTTGGTGAACAGTGGTTTTGCTGACCCAGGCGCGCCGCTCCAATCCCTGAAGCTCCCGGTAGATCTGACTGGTCTGGGCACTCCAGAAAAATCGGAGGGAATCCCGAAAAACCTCCATAATCTCATAGCCGGTAAACGGATGGTAGTTTAGCAGTCCTAAAATTCCATGTTTTAACATAAAGCATTTGGTCCTTTCTCTCTATATTGAAATCTTACATATTCAACTTGTTGAATATTCTACAAGTATAATATAAAAATGAGATGTTGTCAACAAAAATGAAATACTGACTTGTGATAGAAAAAACAAGCTATTTTGCCTATAACAGTGCACAAAAATAGTCAAATATTCACATGAATGGCAATACCGCAAAAAACCCCGCAAAGCTATAATAAAATTAACAGTATGATAGCATGAAACTGAAAAGAAATAGAAGAGGAGGAATCATCATGCAATACGGGCATTTTGATGATAACAAGCGGGAATATGTGATAGATCGGGTTGACCTGCCCACATCATGGACCAATTATCTGGGAGTGGAGGATACCTGTGTGGTAGTGAACCATACAGCAGGCGGTTATATGTTTTATAAGACGCCGGAATATCACAGGGTTACCAGATTCAGAGGAAACAGCATTCCCATGGACCGTCCGGGTCATTATGTGTATTTGAGAGATGCCGAGAGCGGAGATTACTGGAGTATTTCATGGCAGCCGGTAGGCAAGCCGTTAGACGAGGCGAAGTACACCTGCCGTCACGGACTTTCCTACACCACTTATGAATGTGATTACAGCAAAATCAAGGCGAGCCAGACCCTTTCAGTACCCATTGGCGATGCGCTGGAGCTTTGGGATGTAAAGATCAAAAACGAAGACACGGTTCCCAGATCTTTACAGGTATTTTCCTACTGTGAATTTTCTTTTCATCATATCATGATCGACAATCAGAATTTCCAGATGAGTATGTACTGCGCGGGAAGCAGTTACCAGGACGGCATCATAGAGCACGACCTTTTTTATGAAGAGTTTGGATATCAGTATTTCACAATGAATGAACAACCGGATGGGTTTGACTGCCTGAGAGATAAATTTATCGGGCTTTATCACACAGAGGACAACCCGGTTGCCGTTGAAAAGGGAGAGTGCAGCGGTTCCTTTGAAAAAGGTAACAATCATTGCGGTTCCCTTCAGAAAAATATTGTTCTTGCGCCGGGAGAAGAAAAGAGGATTATCTTTATTTTAGGCGAAGGCAATCGGGATGCGGGAAGAAAGGCAAGAGAAAAATACAGCAATTTTGAGACGGTGGACGGGGTTTATGATACCCTTCGGGCTTATTGGCAGAGAAAGCTGGATAAGCTGCAGATCAACACTCCGAATCAGGGCATGAACACCCTGATCAATACCTGGACCTTATACCAGGCTGAGATTAATGTAATGTTTTCAAGATTTGCTTCCTTTATAGAGGTGGGCGGAAGAACAGGGCTGGGCTATCGGGATACGGCACAGGACGCTATGACCATTCCCCATTCTAATCCTGAAAAATGTAAACAGAGAATTGTGGAACTTTTAAGGGGATTGGTTTCCGCAGGTTATGGGCTGCATTTGTTCCAGCCGGAATGGTTTGAGCCGGATGCGGAAGTGAAACCCTTTAAATCCCCTACTGTGATACCGGAATTTGACAGAAGCAATATGGTTCATGGATTAAAGGATGCCTGTTCAGACGACGCCCTGTGGCTGGTTTCCTCTATTGTAGAATATGTGAAGGAGACGGGCGAAACGGAGTTTCTGGATCAGGTGATTACCTACGCCGACGGCGGCGAGGGAACGGTTTATGAGCATATGACCAGGATCCTGGACTTCTCCAACGAGCAGGTAGGCGCTACCGGAATTTGCAAGGGCTTAAGGGCTGACTGGAACGACTGCCTGAATCTGGGAGGCGGCGAAAGCGCCATGGTATCCTTCCTTCATTACTGGGCAATTGAAAACTTCCTGCAGATCGCGGAATATCTGGGTCGGAAGGAAGATGTGAAGAAATATACGGAAATGGCACAGAAGGTGCAGAAGGTCTGCGACGAACAGCTTTGGGATGAAGAGTGGTTTATCAGAGGCATCACCCAGAACGGCAGAAAGATCGGAACGAAGGAGGACAAGGAAGGAAAGGTTCACTTGGAATCCAATGCATGGGCAGTTCTTTCAGGTGCAGCGAAGCGGGAAAAAGGATTGAAGGCAATGGACAGCGTAAGGGAATATCTTTCCACGCCTTACGGTATTATGCTGAACGCTCCGTCTTATACGGTACCCGATGACGACATCGGTTTTGTAACAAGGGTTTATCCCGGCGTAAAAGAAAACGGGGCAATCTTTTCCCATCCCAACCCCTGGGCATGGGCGGCGGAATGCGAGCTTGGCAGAGGCGACAGAGCGATGGAATATTATAATGCTCTTTGCCCTTATTATCAGAATGACATGATTGAGATTCGTGAGGCGGAGCCTTACTCTTATTGTCAGTTCGTTATGGGAAAAGATCATACGGCTTTTGGACGGGCAAGGCATCCGTTCATGACGGGCACAGGCGGATGGGCATACTTCAGCGCCACCCGTTACATATTGGGAATCAAACCCCAGCTGGATTATCTGGAGATCGATCCCTGTATTCCGGCGGACTGGGAGGGATTTAAAGCGGATCGGGTATGGAGAGGCGCTTGTTTCCATATACAGGTGGAAAATCCGGACAAAGTCATGAAGGGGGTAAAAGAGATCTGGCTGGATGGACAAAAGGTAGAAAAAATCCCTGTAATGAAAAGCGGCTCAGAGCATCAGGTGAAGGTAATACTTGGCAGATAGCAGAAAAATGGAGGGCAGAAAAATGATTAAATTTGGTACTGGTGGCTGGAGAGCTATCATCGGTGATGAGTTCACCAAGGAAAATATCCAGATTCTTGCAAGGGCGGTTGCTGATAAGATGCGCGCGGAAGGGGTGGAAAAAAAGGGAATCGTACTTGGCTATGACAGAAGATTCCTGTCCAAAGAGGCAATGCAGTGGGCAGGGCAGGTATTTGCAAGAGAAGGGATTAAAGCATATCTGATCAATAAGTCGGCGCCTACGCCCCTGATTATGTTTTATGTGATGAAGCATGAGTTCCCCTACGGAATGATGATTACGGCGAGCCACAATCCGGCAATTTATAACGGCATTAAGGTCTTTACAGCCGGCGGCAGGGATGCGGATGAGGTGCAGACGGCGGAGATTGAAAATTATATCAGAGATTTGACGGACATTCCTCCGGAAGAGATGGAATATGAGGAGGCGGTGGAGAAAGGGCTGATTCAGGAAATCTATCCCTTAAACGAATATCTGGATAATATTATTTCGGCAGTGAACATGGACGCCATACGGGAGGCGGGGCTGAAGGTTGCATTGGATCCCATGTACGGTGTCAGCGAGACTTCCTTAAAAACGATTCTTCTTACGGCAAGGTGTGATGTGGAGACCATCCACGAAAGGCATGATACATTGTTTGGGGGAAAGCTTCCTGCGCCTACGGCAATTACCTTAAGGGCATTGCAGAATTACGTGATCGATAAGAAATGCGACATTGGAATTGCCACAGACGGGGATGCCGACCGGATCGGCGTGATCGACGATACGGGAAGATTCCTGCATCCCAATGATATTCTGGTATTGCTTTATTATTATCTTGTAAAATACAAGGGCTGGAGAGGTCCCGTTGTCCGGAATATCTGCACCACCCATATGCTGGATATGGTAGCGGAGAAATTCGGAGAAAAATGTTATGAGGTTCCCGTAGGGTTCAAACATATCTCGGCAAAAATGTATGCAGTGGACGCGGTGATCGGAGGAGAATCCTCCGGAGGACTTACGGTCCGGGGACATATCAAGGGAAAAGACGGGATCTATGCGGCGGCGCTTCTGGTGGAGATGATCGCTGTGACAGGGAAAAAGCTGTCGGAGATCGTAAAGGATATTGAAGCGGAATGCGGAACCATTTCCATGGAGGAAAGAGATTACAAATTTAATCAGGAGAAGAAAGACAGTATACGTAAAATTTTGCTTGAGGAAAAGAAGCTGCCTTGTCTCCCCTTTGCAATTGCAGACGTTTCCTATCTGGATGGCAGCAAGGTATATTTTGAGAACGGCGGATGGGTAACCGCAAGATTCTCCGGTACGGAACCGTTGCTTAGAATTTTCTGTGAGATGCCTGAAAAGGACGATGCGATAAAGGTGTGTGAGATATATGAAGATTTCTTGGGGCTTAAATAAACAAAAGATTGTGAAAAGCAAAAAACTAAATAAGGAAAAACCAAAAGGCGGTAAAAAATTTAAACTCAATATCAAGGGAGTCAATACCATTGTAGGAAAGCTGATCATCAGCTATGTGGTTCCCATCATATTGATCGTGGTTCTCGGCATTATTTCCTACAGGAAGGCGGCGGATACCATTATTGCCAACTACGAGAACTCCATGGAAAATACCATTCAGAAGACCGCAGAGTATTATGGGCTTATGATGGACACTCTTGCAACGAACTGCAATCAGATTGCCATTGACAATACATTGCAGTCCTATTACCGGGGGGTATACAAGAATGATCCGCTGCAGGAGAAGAAGAATTTCCAGGAGATCAAAAAGAGTATGTTTAAGAATGCCTTTTCCGGCGATTTTGTCAATGGGATTTATGCCTTTGGCGAATACGGAAGCGCCAGCGTTTCCTATTCGGATGTAAAGAAGCTGGAATATGGGGCTTATGCAGAATCCGAAGAGGGAACCCAGATGACCGGAATGAAGGAAAATATTTTGTATGCCGGTTATCATAACGACCTGGATGCCCAAACAGGGCATACTTCCGACGAATATGCCTTTTGTGTGAAAAGGAATATTACCAACAAGTCGGCAAAGCCGATCGGTGTTATTGTGATGGATATTTCCATGGACGCGGCAAAGGAACCCCTCCTTCAGATGGATTTAGGAGAAGGAACTACCTGCGCTTTGATTTCCAGTGACGGCAGACAGATTTCTGATTTGGAGGAAGAGAATGAAATTTCCTTTGTTACAATGGAAGCTTATCAGAACTTTATTGCCGGGGAAGAGAGCAGCAAAGCGGATTATATGAAGTATAACGGGAAAAATTATTTGTTCCTGTTTTCAAAAGTGGGGGATACGGGCTTTACAGTTTGTACCATGATTCCCAGAGCGTTGATTACTTCCAGATTGAAGGATATTCAAACGGCAACGGTGATTATTGTAATTATTGCATTGTTGATATCCGGATGTACGGCGGCGGTGATTTCCGCGGGAATGAACTCTTCCATCAAAAACATCAGTAAAGTGATGAAATCAGTAGCGGAAGGAGACCTGACGGTATCTGTTCACGTGAAGGGAAAAGATGAGTTTAAAAAGCTGGGGGACCACGCAGGCGACATGCTTGCCAACACATAGGAACTGATTCAGAAGGCGGGAACGGTTTCCGGTCAGGTGCTTACATCTGTTTCCCATGTAACGGATACGTCGGGGCAGATGATGGTAACCACCGATAATATCCAGGACGCCATTATGAAAGTGAACGAGGGCGTTTATCAGCAAAACGGAGAGGTGGAAAACTGCCTTGCCAAAATGGATGAGCTTGCGGAGCAGATCGAACAGGTAGATGAAGAGACGGACGGAGCCATCAGGCGTGCCGATAAGAGCAAAGCGGTAATGGAAAGAGGAACGGCAGCCATCGATCTGTTGGAAGAGAAAGCGAACGAAACCGCAAAAGTAACAGGACGAGTGATCGACAAGATAGAATCTCTGGCGGAAGAGACAGAGGCGATTACAGATATCATTAACACAATTCGAGGAATTGCTTCGAGAACCAATCTGCTATCCTTAAACGCCCGAATTGAGGCATCCCGTGCCGGCAGCGCTGGCAGCGGATTTGCGGTAGTAGCGGAAGAGGTAGGCAAATTGTCCGAGGAGTCCATGCAGTCGGTGGAGCGCATCGGAGAGATCGTCAAGAGAATTGAAAATGAAACGCATAATACGGTACTGGTGGCAAGAGAATCTGAAAAGATCGTAGAAGAACAGGAAGCTGCAATGGGAGATACAGTGGAAGCTTTTCGTGAGATGAGCGACAGCGTAAGCGGTCTTGCAAGAAAAATCGAGAAAATTGCGGGCAATATGCGGAATATGGAATGCAGTAAGAACATGACCAAGGATGCGATTGCCAATATATCAGCCGTATCCAGACAGACGCTGGATTCCACCAATCAGATGAAGGATGCGGTGGAAGTACAGATGGAGGCTGTAAAAGAGTTGAACGACGCTACCGGAAAGCTGGACGAGGAAGCACAGAAGCTGACCAGGGCGATCAGTAAGTTTAAAGTGGAATAGGGAAGAGATTTTTCTTGTAAAAGAAATTTTTTCAGACAGGCAGGGATTGCAAAAAGCGATCCCTGCCTGTTATACTTAAAAGAACTGAAACAGAAACTATGAGGGAAGAAATTTTGAAGAAACGACGTCAATTAAAATGGAGTATGATTGTAATATTGCTGGTAACCTGGTTTATACCGCTGATGCTGTTGTCCATGATTCTTTTCGTGGCGGTAGAACGCCAGGTAAACGGACAGGTGAGGGATACCATTACCATTTCTACCGACAAGGCAGTTGAGCTTTGTCAGTCAAAAATAGACGACGTAATCGTGGCATCAAAAAACTCCTCCTATCTCCCCACCGTTCGGAACAGCTACGTGAAATATCTTACAGATCACAATAAGCAGAGACTGGAGCAGGACATTTCCTATTTTATGTCTCAGCAGTACCGATACAATAAGGATATTAATATGACGGCAATTTATTTTACCAGCACGCCTGAGGCGATCTGTTATTGCTACAGCAATAACAACATCGTTACCTATAAGTCGGTAAAAGCGTTTCGCGCCTATGCAAAGGATGCGGTACAAAAGCGTGCCAAGGAACTGGATACGGAAACGGAATTTATGCGTATCAAGGGAAGAGTGTATTTAATCAGAAATATTATGGACAGGAACTTCCATCCTTACGCCGTGATTGTTATGGAGCTGAACATGGAACACATTATGGAGGGGTTTAGCAGTATATGGGGATTTCAGGAAGGAGATCTCTTTGTGGACGGCGTTTCCATGCTTGGCTTATATGAGACAGATCCCTACCAGGAAAGGTATCCTCAAAGAATCATGGAAAACAGTCATTTTGAGAGAAGTGCATCAGGTTCCTACGTATATAAAAAGGAAGAGAGCAACCGGCACCGCTTTGCCTACCTGGTAAACATCGATTCCACGGCAGTGGTCAGCGAAATGGATACCATCAAATATGTGTTTTTCCTGCTGTTTGCGTTTATGATTCCCTTGCTGGGCATTATTTTTTGGTTTTTTCATAAGCGCGTTAACATGCCTATCTATGTGCTGAGAAACGCCTATAAAGAGATTGAAAGAGAAAACTACGGTTATCAGATTAAGATTGAGGACAGCGACGAGGAGTTCTATGCCCTTGGAAGCGCATTTAACAGTATGTCCAAAACTTTGAAATATCAGTTCGAAAAAAGCTATTTGGAGGAGATTGCCCTTCGGGATGCCAATATCATGGCGCTCCAGTCCCAGATCAATCCGCATTTTCTGAACAATACGCTGGAGATTATCAACTGGGAGGCGCGGCTTGGAGGAAACTATAAGGTCAGCAATATGATAGAGGCGCTTTCCACCATGCTTGAGGCGACTATGAACAGAAAAAAGGAGCAGTTGATTCCTCTTGCAGAGGAATTAAGCTATGTGGAGGCTTATCTGCTGATCATTGCCCAGAGATATGGCGAAAAGCTCCAGGTGGAAAAGGAAATCGACGAAAAGCTGCTGGGGGTTCGGGTGCCCAGACTGATCATACAGCCGATTATTGAGAATGCAGTGGAACATGGTATTGATATACGGCGTAAAGGAGAGATTAAGCTTACCATCCGCCGGGAGGGGGATATGCTTTTGATCGAGGTTATGGATAACGGTCATCTGACGCCGGAGGCAAAGGACAAGATCCAGAAACTGCTGGAGTCAGATGGCACAACGGAGATCTCCTCCTTAAGCCTGGGAATTCGCAATGTTGACAAACGATTGAAGATTATTTATGGGGAAGAATGTGGACTTACCATCAAAAGTAACAAGGAAAATCACACTGTGAGCACAATTATAGTTAAAATTGACAAGGGACAAGGGCAATAAAAGACAAATAATAACAACTCTAATCATTAACCTTTTGGGCAAATTATTATAAGATAAATACAGATGAAACACAAACATCCAAATTAAACCCAGGGAGGAAAGAGAATGAAGAAAAGAATTTTGTCACTTGTTCTGGCATCAGCCATGGTGCTTTCATTAGCAGCATGTGGAAGCAAGGATACGGGAAGCGCCAATGAAGAGCCGGCTCCGGCTGAAACAGAAGCAGAAGCGGAAGCGGAAGCGCCTGCAGAGCAGGAAAGCGAACCCGCTGAGGCAGAGGCACCTGCCGGTCCTGTAGAATTGAATGTAACCACAACGTTCGCAGGTGAAGATGGAAATGCACAGAACTTCAAAAACGCGGTAGACGCATGGTGTGCTGAAACCGGCAACTCAGTAGCAGATACTTCCGCTACATCCGATGAAACCTTTAAGACTCGCGTAATCACAGACTTTGAAACAGGTTCCGAGCCTGACGTACTGTTCTTCTTCAACGGAGCAGACGCTAACAGCTTTATTGAAGCAGGCAAGGTTGTTTCCATCGACGATATCCGCGCAGAGTATCCTGACTATGCAGGAAACATGAACGATGACCTTATTACAGATTCACTGGTAGACGGCAAGAAATATGCAGTGCCTGTAAATGGATTCTGGGAGGCAATGTTCGTTAACACAGAAGTTCTTGATGCAGCAGGCGTATCTGTTCCCGGCGCAGGTTATACATGGGATCAGTTCTTAGAGGACTGCCAGAAGATTAAAGATGCAGGTTATGCACCTATTGCATGCGCACTTGGAAACATCCCTCATTATTGGTGGGAGTTCGCAATCTTCAATCATACATCACCTGCAACACACTTGAACGTTCCTACATCTGTAGACAGCGAGCAGGGGCAGGCATGGGTAGCCGGTATGGAAGACATCAAGGCTTTATATGAAGCTGGATACTTCCCGGAGAACACCTTATCTGCAACAGATGACGAAACATTTGCAATGTTCACAGAAGGCAAAGCAGCATTCCTGATCGATGGTTCCTGGAAAGTTGGCGGTATTGTAAATGCATGCCAGTCCGATCCTGAAGATCCTTCTACATTAGATGCTGATAAGCTTGCAAAATTTGATGTTACATATGTACCCGGTATGAATGACAGAAAAGCAACTGACCTGATCGGCGGTCTGTCAATGGGTTACTACATCACCACAAAGGCTTGGGAAGATCCTGAGAAGAGAGATGCAGCTGTAAGCTTCGTTTCCTACATGACTTCTGATGAGCTGGTACCCGTATTCGCACAGCATACAGCTTCCGCACTTAAGAATGCACCTGCTGTTGACGAATCCGCTTTCAATCCTTTACAGGTAAAGGCAATGGCAATGATGTCTGGTGTTACTTCCTTAACCGGAGCAGTACAGGATATCTTCCAGGGCGACTGCCGCGTATCTACATTCGACGGCATGCCTGAGATCGTAACAGGAAGAGTTGATGCAATCGATGCAGTAGCAGAAGGTATTGACGCATACAACGCACAGTAATAAATAATATGCATAAATGTAAGGGCCGGGAGCATAAGGCTTCCGGCCCTTATAACAAAGAGAGGAGGCTGTTATGGGCGCAAGTATTTATAAAAATAAAAAACCGTTGATTGTTTTTCTGCTTCCCGCATTTCTTTTTATGATCGTTTATTTGTACTATCCTTTTTTTCAAAATATTATAAATAGCTTTCAGCAGATTAAAAGGCTGGGGCAGTCTGGAACAGGATGGAATGATCCATGGTATATGAACTATGTGGAAATGGTGAAGGATCCTGTTGTATGGACTTCCATGAAAAACACTTTGATCATGATGCTGGTAACGATCATAGGTCAGGTGGGAATCGCATTGATTTTAGCTCTTTTAGTGGATAATATACGGATAGGAGCGAAGTTCTTCCGTACAGTTTACTTTTTCCCTATCGTTATTTCGGCAACTGCTTTGGGTTTGTTATTTAACCTGATTTTCCTTTATGATAAAGGAATGCTGAACCAGATTCTGGAGTCCTTGGGAAAGACCTCGCTTACAGACTGGAAAAGCGAAGGGCTCGCATTGTTTACCATGATGCTGCCGGTTATGTGGCAGTATGTAGGATTTTATTTTGTGATTATGATAACAGGTTTGAATAATATCTCTGAGGAACTTTATGAGTCGGCATCCATAGACGGCGCCACCCGGTTCCAGAGAGTTCGATATATTTCACTGCCTCTCTTACATAATGTTCTTTGTACCTGTGTGGTACTGGCAGTGACAGGAGCGCTTAAGGTATTCGATCTTCCATGGACCATGTTCCCCAAAGGAATGCCCATGAAGAGCACTTTCCTGACAGGTACTTATATGTACTACCAGACCATGGAAGCAAAGAACGTAGACTATGGTTCAACCCTGGCAATTCTGCTGGTAATTCTTGGTGTCCTGACATCTAAGATCGTAAATGCGATCTTCAAAGAAAAAGATTATTAAAAGGAGGCTGGTGAAATGAAAAAAGAAAAATTTAGAGTGTCCTCCGTTTTTATCTACATTGTACTTATTTTTTGGTCTCTTACAACCATTTATCCCATTATATGGGTTATTCAGAACTCCTTTAAGGCAAAAGATAAGATTCTGGCAAACTCCTTTTCCCTGCCTTTAGGCGATCTGTTTACCACGGCGAACTACAGGAAGGCGTTTAACAACTTAAATATTTTGAGCGCTTATAAGAACAGTCTTTTTATTTCCTCCATTGTTGCCATTGTGGTGGTCGTTCTTGCAGGTATGGCATCCTTTGCTTTGGTTCGATATACCTTTAAATTAAAAGGAGCTTTATTATCACTGGTAATGGCAGGAATGATGTTCCCAGTATTTGCAACGGTAATTCCCGTATACAGCATGGAGGTTAAATGGGGAATTGCATCTACCAATAACTGGGGACTGACAATGCTTTCAGTGATTTTACCTCAGGTGGCAGGAAATCTTTCCTTTGCCATAGTGGTGCTTACCGGATTTATCAAAGGACTTCCGGTGGAACTGGAGGAAGCGGCGTTTATGGAAGGATGCAATGCTTACCAGATTTTCTATAAAGTGGTTATGCCGTTGACCAAACCGTCTTTTGCCACGGTAGCGATCTTCTCCTTCCTTTGGAGTTATAACGATCTGTTCACACAGATGTTTTACCTGAGAACGCCTAAGATGTTTGGAATTACAGTACTGTTGAACCGATTGACCTCTCAGGAAGGTACCAACTATGGACTGATGGCAGCAGCGGTTACCTTAGTAGTAGTACCGGTGGTTATCGTATATATTTTCCTGCAGAAGTACATTATAAAAGGTATGACGGCAGGCGCAATCAAAGGATAATGAAACCAGGTTTGTAAAAGAGGACAGCTAAGGCTATGTATAAAGTTGTGATTATTGACGATGAACCAATTATCGTAGAAGGCTTAAGCAGAAGCATTAACTGGAAAGATGCACAGTGCCAGGTTGTGGGCATGGCATATAGTGGAGAAGAAGGTTTAAAGCTGATCAGAAGGGAAAAGCCGGATATTATTTTTTCGGATATCCGTATGCCTTATATGGACGGCTTGACCATGATCGCGGCGATTAAGTCTGAATTTCCCAATACGCAGATTACAATACTGACGGGATATCGGGATTTTGATTATGCTCAGCGCGCTATTAAACTGGGCGTGACCAGGTTCCTTTTGAAACCATCCAAGATGGATGAACTGGAAGAAGCGCTTCGCGCCATGCGCCAAAAGCTGGAGGAAACAGAAGAACGCCGCCAGGAAAACGAGGAGAAGCCGGCGGGGGGAGAAGTTTTGCCGGAAAAGGGCGAGGACAAGGAAGGCTCCGAGGATGGGGCGGTTGATAGTACTGCAAATAATTATATTGTAAAAAATGCAGTCAGTTATATTGAAGAGCATTATCGGGAAAAGCTGAATCTTTCAGATGTGGCGGATCAGGTATATGTGAGCCAGTGGCATTTGAGCAAGCTCATGAATCGTTATCTGGGGCAGAACTTCTCAGAGATTTTGAATGGTGTGCGTATCAATAAGGCAAAGGAGCTTTTAAAAGATCCTTCCCTGCGGATCGGTGATATAGCGGATGAAGTGGGATTTTTGGACATGGCACATTTTTCAAGAGTATTTAAAAAGATGGTGGGCATTTCCGCCAATGAATATCGGAATCATTTATAAAATTGGGTTAGGACCTTTTCTGCAGAGTACGCTGCAAAAAAGGTCCTGTTGTTTTAGTTTGGACTGTGATTCTGTTCGAAACAGTCGGCAATATAGGATTTCACCTCGTCCCGTGATTTCCCAAGGGCAATGGACAGTTCTCCGTAAAGGGAGGACTCCGCCAGGTTAAAGTAACGGTTGTCCAGTGCGGTAACCTTATAGCCCTTCATAAGCCGGTTTTCCTTTCTAAGATAAATCGTCTTGATGAGCTGTACCCATGCCTTGCAGTTATTAGAGCGCATATATTTTTTGTAGGTATTTTCCAGTGCTTTTTCATCAGGCAGAGTAATCAAAGGAATATCCGGAATAGACTGGATCAGGCTGTCTGCCTCTTCCTTTGACAGCGCAGGACGAAGGGAGGCATCAGCCGTATCAACAGGGGTGTACACGGTACTCCCCGAGGAATACACCGGTTTGAGCAGATAGTATTTTCTGTTCTGATCGATACCGGGAATGTTCAGAGTGGTGATGTCCTGAATCAGACATATTCCGTTGCTGCCATAGATTACATATTCTCCTTTTTGAAACATGTTGCACCTCCTTTGAAAAACGACTATAGTATTAGTATACCAACTTTTTCGAGAAAATGTCAGCAGGGATAAAAGAAATAAAGAAATTTGTTTGATCTGCGCACAGCGGCGCTGCTGTATATTGTGCAAAGTGCGCAGAAGCGGAAAGGAAAAGAATGAAGTTATATCTGGTAAGACATGGTGAAACTGATTGGAATATTGCAAGCAGAATTCAGGGACAGACAGATACAGAGTTAAATGAAAAAGGGAGGCGGCAGGCGGAAGAATTTGCGGCGGTAATCGAGAGCCAGGGCTATCGGATCGATTGCATTTACACAAGCTTTAAGAAGCGTGCCTGGGAAACTGCCGTTATTATCGGCAAAAAATGGGGAATAGAGCCTAAGGTGAAACCCGGGCTGGAGGAGATTTGCCTGGGGAAGTGGGAAGGCTATACCTGGAAACAGGTGCGGGAGCTTTTTGGAGAGGAATATCAGGTCTGGCATGACAACCGCCGTTATCAGGCGGCGCCGCTGGGGGAATCCTACCAGCAATTGTTGGACAGGCTTTTGCCGGCGCTCAACGAGATCACAGAGAAAGAAAAAGGAAATGTTCTGGTGGTCACCCATAGCGCAGTGATTATGACGCTGTTGTCCTATCTTTACGATACTCCCTTTGAGGATATGGCAAAAAAATATAAGACAGGCAATGCACAGATTGTGGAAATTGATGTGCAGCTGCTTGAGAAAATGAACAGAGAATGGAAGAAAGCATGAAAAAAGCAGTGATTGGAATTCTTGCCCATGTGGATGCCGGGAAGACAACTTTATCAGAGGCGCTGCTCTATGTAAGCGGGAGCATCCGCAGGCTGGGAAGGGTAGACAAGAGGGATGCTTTTCTGGATACCTACGTGCAGGAACGGGAACGGGGCATTACCATATTTTCCAAACAGGCGGTGCTGAAAGGAAAAACGGCAGAAATCACCCTGCTGGATACCCCGGGACATGTGGATTTTTCAACTGAAATGGAACGGACACTGCAGGTGCTGGACGGCGCGGTTCTGATGATCAGCGGGTGCGACGGGGTACAGGGGCATACCCTGACGCTTTGGCGGCTGCTAAAACGTTATCAGATACCGGTATTCCTCTTTGTGAATAAGATGGATCGTCAGGAAGCGGAGGAAAAGGCTGTTTTTCAAAGTATCAAGGAGCAGTTAAGCGAGGCATGTATTTCCTTTTCCCAGCCGGATACGGAGGCGTTTTATGAAAGTATTGCGGTTTGCGACGAGCATGCTTTCAATGTGTTTCTGGAAAAGGGAAAAATTGAGAAAGAGCTTATACAAAGTTTGATCGGGGAAAGGAAAATCTTTCCCTGCTTTTTTGGATCGGCATTGAAAGTTTCGGGGGTGGAGGAACTACTAAATGCCCTGGGGGAATATATGCCGGAGAAGGTTTATCCTGCGGCATTTGGCGCCAGGGTCTACAAAATCACCCGGGACGAGCAGGGAAATCGTCTGACTCATATGAAGATTACCGGCGGTTCCCTGAAGGTGAGGGATGTGCTGACCGGAGAGGGAAGGGAAAAAGCCGCTGACAAAGAATCCCAAAAGTGGGAGGAGAAGGTCAACCAGATTCGTGTTTATTCCGGGGAAAAATTTGTGGCGACCCAGGAAGCGGAGGCAGGGACGGTCTGTGCCGTAACCGGACTTACCAATACCTTTGCGGGAGAAGGGCTGGGGGCGGAAAAAGAGATTCTTTATCCGGAGCTTGCCCCGGTTCTCTGCTATCGTGTATTACTGCCGGAGGGAGTGGACGGTCTGAAGATACTTCCCAGGCTGAGAGAGCTTGAGGAGGAGGAACCCCAGCTTCACCTTTTATGGGATGAGAAGAACAGGGAGATCAAGGTTCAGATTATGGGGCAGGTACAGATAGAGGTATACAGGAACCTGATTCGTGAGCGGTTTGGGGTGGAAGCGGACTTTGATGCAGGCAGTATCGTATACAGGGAAACCATTGGGAACAGGGTGGAAGGGGTAGGACATTTTGAACCCCTCCGCCACTATGCGGAGGTGCACTTGCTGTTGGAGCCTGGGGAGCCGGGCAGCGGGCTTGTGATAGAAGCCGACTGCAGCGAGGATACCCTTGCCCTGAATTGGCAGAGACTGATTCTGACTCATTTAAAGGAAAAGGATCATTTGGGGGTGCTTACAGGAGCTCCTATTACGGATATGAAAATCACCCTGAAAGCAGGGCGTGCTCATCCCAAGCACACGGAAGGCGGAGATTTCCGGCAGGCAACCTATCGGGCGCTGCGCCAGGGGCTGATGCAGGCGGAAAGTATTTTGCTGGAGCCTTACTATGCTTTTTCCCTGGAGATACCGGATCAGTCGGTAGGACGCGCTATGACGGATCTGGAGCAGATGCAGGGCTCCTTTACCCTGGAGCATAGAGGAGAAGGAAGGGCAGTCCTTCGGGGGACTGCGCCTATGGCGCTGTTGCAGGAATATCAAAAGCAGGTGCTTGCCTATACCAGAGGAGAAGGGCAGCTATATTGTACCATGGCAGGATATTATCCCTGCCATAATACGGAGACAGTTCTCAGGGAAAAAGCTTACGATCCTCTTGCTGATGTGGAAAATACACCTCATTCTGTTTTCTGCTCTCATGGAGCGGGAGTGATCGTGGAGTGGGATCAGGTGCCTGCTTATATGCATTTGGAGAGCTGTCTTTTAAAGGAAAGAGCTTTGAAAGCCGGAGAAGGGGAAGAGCCGCCTGTGTATCTGAGCCGCAGGAAGGAGAAAGGGGGAGAGGCGGTTTGGCTGGGAACGGACGAAATTGATGAGATTTTGAACCGCACCTCCTATGCAAATGGTCGGGAAAACCGTAAAGGGGTGAAGACAGGCTGGAAAAAAACCGGGACAAAGAGGGAAGCCGATACGCCCCGGCAGGTGAGAACCTACAGCCCGGCGCCTAAAAAGGAAGAATATCTGCTGGTTGACGGATACAATGTGATTTTTGCATGGGAAGAATTAAAAGAGCTTGCAGCGGAAAATCTGGACGGTGCCAGGGGAAAGCTGCTGGATCTGCTATGCAACTATCAGGCGGTAAAAAAATGTAATCTTATTGCGGTTTTTGACGCTTACCGCCTTGCCGGGCATCCTACGGAAATTCTGGATTATCACAATATTCATGTGGTATATACGAGGGAGGCGGAAACAGCCGATCAGTATATTGAGAAATTTGCCCATGAGAACGGGAAACGGTACGATGTGACGGTTGCCACCTCTGACGGGCTTGAGCAGATCATTATTACAGGGGAGGGATGCAGACTGATTTCCTCCCGGGAATTGCAGGAGGAGATCATGCAGGTTTCACAGCAGGTTCTGGAGGAGTTTGGGCGTGTCCAGCCTGGCAGTAAAATTACCCTGAGGGAGCTGCTGTCCGGTCAGCAGGTAAGGGAGATGGAGAAAATCAGGGAAGATTCCTGAAAAGGCATCATATCTCTGTAAAGAATAGAGTAATGCGTCCTTTTCGGCTGGCAGTCAGCGGATATGCTCCTGGGGAGCATCGTCCTCAAAATCAAAAACACATCTTTCATAGGCGTTGATGATATGGGTGTCCATGTATTTATCGTAACGTTTGTGCATCCGCCCATAGGACATGTGCACATGTCCGTGAAGGTAATATTTGGGCTTGTACTTCTCAATAAGGTGGCGGAACACCTGAAAGCCCTGATGGGGAAGATCCAGTCCGTCGTTCAGCTGGTAGGCAGGGGCATGGGTTACCAGAATGTCAAAGCCTCTGTGGCGCAGAAGCTGAAACCACAATTTTGCCACCCGCCGTCTCATGCCCAGCTCGGTGTACTGGTGGGGACCCTGGCGGTACCGCATGGAGCCTCCCAGCCCCAGAATGCGGATACCGTTGTAAACATAGATTTGGTCTTCAATGCAGATGCAGCCTTCCGGCGGAATTTTCTCATACTTTCCGTCGTGATTTCCGTGGATGTACAAAACGGGTACGTTGGAAAGGGTTACAAGAAAAGAAAGGTAGCGGGGATCTAAGTCGCCGCAGGAAATGATCAGGTCGATTCCCTCCAGCTTGCTTTTCTCGAAAAAATCCCAATAGTATTTCGATTCTTCGTCTGCAATAGCAAGTATTTTCATATGTAGATCAGCCTTCCTCTTTTCTTACTCCCTGCTGATTGATCACAGGCGCCGCCTGTTCATTCAGGTCTTCCTTCTTGGGAATGGTTCCGATGATATTTTCCGCCAGCCAATCCATGTTCATAATTTCTTCAGGAGAAAGCTTTTGGTCAGGGTCAGCAATAACGATTCCCGTCTGAGAATATAAAATACCCGAAAATGGATTGAACAATTCAGAGCTGATGGTAGTTTTAAGTAATTCCACCAAACGTTTTGTACCTATGGGAAGATGGCTTGAGCATGCCACGTCTATCACGCCTGCGGACATACCCCACCAGTAGTTGATTGCCTTGGCGGGAGAAGTTTTTTCATCGTTTTTCCAGGTGCCGTCCATAATGGTGCGGATCAGCTGCTCATAAAATTTTCCCCAGTGGCACAGGGGCAGGGCAAGATTTCTGGTATGGTCACCGTCCACATGATAGATGCCAAAGAAGCGGGAAGCTTCCTCCGGAATCGCCATGTCCTTGCCGGAAATACAGGAAGAGTGGGTTTCCCGGATCCGTTCGTCCACATCCACATCCTTCATACTGGACCATTCCAGATAAACCTTTGCTCTGGGGTTAATCATTTTTGCCCCAAGTGCAAAGGCATTGATATTGGCGATGGTGCCAAAAATGGGATAATCGGCAATATAGGTCAGGCAGTTGTTCTCCGCCATGGCTCCGGCGATGGCGCCCATCAGAAATTTAGCTTCATGCATTCTCGCATAATAGGTGCGGATATATTTGTGGGAGGTGTTTAAAGAGCAGTTCAAAATCCGCACATTGGGGTGGGCGATAGCTGCCTTTACGCTTGCCTGCACGAAGGCGGGAGTGGTGGTAAAGATCAGATTGCAGCCCTCTGCAATTGCCTGCTCGATCAGGTCGTCTGCATTTTCAGTGGTTCCGTTTTCATAGCAGATCGTCTGCAGCTCTTCTGGGAAGGTCTGTTCAAGATAAAGCCTGCCCAGCTCATGGGTGTAGGTCCAGGAGGAGGTGCCGGAGGTCTTTTCATAGATAAACGCCGCCTTCAGCTTAGGGGAGCTGACAGGAAGCAGAATGCTGAGGAGAGGTTTTTTCTCCTGGCTGGGATTCATTTTCAGGTCAATATCGCCTTCCTCCTGGAGAAGCTCAAATTCCTTCCAGCTTTTGGCAATTAATTCCTTCAGTTCATTGGTGGTTTTGTCTTCCACTTCTTCATAGCCGTGAAGGGTGATAAAAGCAAGAAAAGCGTCTCCTGGCGTAATATGCAGCTTATTTCCCCCTTTTGCAATATATTCGGCTTTAAAACGGGTATACAGGGCGCTGAAGGTCAGAAGATCTTCGTCGCTCCAAACCTCGCCTGGCGCTTTCCCTACTGCTTTTTGCAGCTTTGCAAAGTTTCCCTCTTTAGAAAACCAGATATAATTGATAGGCGCCGCCTGGTAAAACTCCATAAATTCGTAATAGATTTTGTTCTCTTTTTCCTCAGTGCGCCTTGGCACGATTCGAGTTACCGTCCCGGGGATGGAGACAGCCTTATGGTATTTCATAACGCTGACTCTTTTATTTCCTTCCAGAACATAAAATTTGTTCATGTATTCGTAGGCTACGATTGGTTCCCGGATGCCCTCCTCCACATGGCTGGTGCTGAGAGCGGACCACTTACTGGCAAACTCTGAATTTTCTTTTAAAATAGGCATGAAATTTCCTGCAAAGGAATTGCTTCTGCCGATGGTTTTGGTTCCGGCGATCTGCTCCGTAGGGATCTGAACCAGCCCCAGAGGTACTTCATAGTAAGACCCTCTCTCCGGCATAATATCGTCCAAAACCTGCAGGGTAGGCTTTTCACCGCGCAGCATCCGCATCTGATAGTCTCTTTTTCCAAGTTTAAAGGCTCTACTGTAATCTTCTCTTCCCATGATTTCCTCCATCATTTTTAATGTTTATAGTTGCCTGAATGTATTTACCATCGTTCCCAAAAAACGTAGATGATCGTAATAAAGGTGAGCAGTGCAATGATACCGCTGTTTACAACGTGCATGGCTGCTGCTTTTACCGCTGTAAGACGGTCATTCCCCCAATGAGAATAGGAGGGAATATAGTATTTGTTTCCCAGCCCCAGGGCAATGGCAATGTAAACCAGACAGATCGCCACATAACGGAAGTCGCTGCTGCAGGTGTAGGGATAAATAATCACAAACGCCCCAAAGGAAATCAGCATGATCACATAGCCGGTGAGGAGAAAAATCGTGTCCTCCCGGCGCGTTCTCCTGTCAAGAAGTGTGACAGCCAGTAAAAGGGCAGTAAGAATGCCAAGCACCACCGCCAGCACAAAGGTAATCTGGCAAAGTACCAGAAGAATGTGGGGCAGGTCTGTGGGGTACTCCTCTGCAAACAGGGAGGTGTGGAACATAATGACCCAGGTGTTATGGCATGCCTTTGCGCTGATGGGGTGAAAGGGAAAGGCGAAATTCCAGTCCGAAAATGCCGGAATGCCCAGCCTGCTCCATAAGCTGTAGGTGTCCGTGTACATGGGAGAAGTTACGCCGGGAACAGGGACACCGGGCTTTTCGCCAAACTGGATCA
Organism: Lachnospiraceae bacterium UBA7093; assembly: GCA_002492465.1. Taxonomy (GTDB): domain Bacteria; phylum Bacillota; class Clostridia; order Lachnospirales; family Lachnospiraceae; genus Suilimivivens. The sequence goes on from DKYT01000062.1 coordinate 31,696, forward strand.
GGTTGCGGACAATCCAGGAAAGACCCACAGGGGCAACGATCAGGGCAAAAATGCAGTAATTTTTAATCCATTGCAAAATAAGGCTTTTCTTCCGGGAGTGGATCACGGAAATAAAATGCATCAGGAAAAGAATGCCCAGAGGAATGGCGAGAACAGCGGAATTAAGCTTGGTGATCATGCCAAATCCGATGCACAGCGCCAGTCTTATCAATCCTGCTATATTTTTATTGCGCACCCATTTTAAAGATTCCAAAATAGTCAGGCACATGAAAAGAATGGTCAGCATATCGTTGTTGACGCTTCCTGCCATAATAATGGTGGCGGGGTGGAATGCCATAAAGGCAAGTCCGATATAAAGTCCCTTGCCTTTTATTTCCAGAGTATTCAGAATCCGCCAGGTTACCACCATGCACAGGCAGGAGTAAAGGAGGGGTAAAATCTGCAGATTTTCAAAGGCAAGCTCTTCCGTTACGCCCAGCCAGATGTTCAATTGAAGCCAAAGGCAGGAAACAATATGGTGGAAGGGCGGATGATAGTAGGCAAAAAGCTCATAGGGATTTAAGTCCGGCAGCTTATGAAATTTGTACAGGTATTCAATATAGCCTATATGCCCGGGGTTCACGAAATCAGTGCCCATACCGGTGTAAGCGCCGGCATCGTGCTGACGGTCATACAGCCCGGACAGAAGTACATAGCTGCACCGCAGCAGAACGCCCAGCAAAATCATCATATAGACAATCACATTTTCAGTCAGGCGCCGGGACAGCTTCAGATAAATCAGCACACCTCCGTAGACACAGAAAATGCAGGTGAGAACCAGAACCTTGGTATAATGGCTGGTGTAAAAGAAGCCGCTGCCCTGTCCTGCCGCCGTAAAAAGACAGCATACAAGGATGGTCAGGCTCAGGCAAAGGAGGGTTCCCTTGGAGAAGGTCTGGTTGTCATCGGTATTTTGATATGGCAGTGTTTTCATTTATGGATCCTTTCGGTTTCTTAATAAATAGAAGTCACGTTTGTAATCTCGTTTTCGGTCACCTGAAACCGCCAGATGGAGTGCCCTGGAATGCGGTGTTCTGTGAGATACCAGAAATCGTCGATTGCGGTCATATAGTAAGGGGTTCCGCCTCCGATAAAGTAATGATAGATTTCCTCATAATCGCCCCTTGCAAGATCTTTTAGATCTTTAACCCGCAGCATGGTGGCGTAATCCTGGTTTCCGGTATCGTCGGTGGAGATGGTGATGTAATAATAATCCTGTATGGGAGTGAGCTGTACCATTCCGGCAAGTTCCGGCGGGACAGTGTATTCCTTTTGAACCTGAAAGCTGTAAAGATCCGCTTCTATGATGCTGGAGTTGCCGGATACAAAGTAAATACGGTCCTCTACAATGGTAAAGGAACGTACATATACCTGGGCAAGGGAAGGAATCCTATAGATTCCTGTCAGATACATACGGGAATCCCCCTGAGGATGCCGGAAAAGATACATTTCCCCGCTTTGGGAACTCCACACATAAAAGGTATCTGTGTATGTATCATAGACAATATAATGAGGGCGGTTGCCGATTTCCGTAAACTCCTGGGTGGGAACAAAAATCTTTTGACCGCTGGCATTGGTATCCTTTTCCATAATCAGGACCCGGTTGTTTTCCGTATCATCGATGAGATAAACCTGCCCGTCGCTTGCCAGGGTATGTCCCATGGAAATATCCGTTGTCATAACCTGCCATTCATACAGGGGATCGGTCAGGTTATCATGATAGATTACCTGGTTGTTATAGCAGTCCACAATGAAGTAAGTATCCTCCACCTTCGTAATATAGGTAGGAACATTCAGACTGGGATTGGGATTGTTCGGTACGGTATCCAAAAGAGAAGGGTCAAAATCAATCAGAGAGGACTCCCGCAGATAGTCTTTTGGAATATATGGTTCTGCAGGTTCCGGTCTTTTGGCGCTGCAGGCGGTGAGAAAAACCATGGAAATACTCAGAAGAATCCCCCCGGCGGATAAAATGACGCCTCTTTTCATAAAATTACTTTTTTTCGGTTGCTTTTCGTTCATACAGTTATTATAAATTTTTTGCTTTTAATATACAACGTTTTTTTGTATACTGAAAATAGATTTTGAGAGATCGGCAAAACCGCAAGGCGAGGGAGATATTGTTATGAGGGAGTATAAGGAAAACAAAGAATTTCGAATCCTGTCCGCATTGGGTATTATTTTTGTGGTGGCAGGACATTTAGGATATAACGTTTTTGAGATTGGGGACCTGTTTCCCTATTATTCATTTCATGTTTTCATTTTTTTGTTTGTATCGGGATATTTTTACAGGCAGGAAGCGGAGGAACGGATCGGAAGCTATATTCTGGGAAAAGTGGTAACCCTTCTTGTACCTTATTTTATATGGAACCTTTTTTATGGAATTCTTGCGGCGCTTCTTCATGGCGTTGGTTTTTCCATAGGGGAGGGTTTATCCTTAAGGACGCTGTTTCTTTCTCCTTTCCTGGACGGGCACCAGTTTATGTATAACTTTCCGGCATGGTTCGTTCCCGTGCTGTTTATGCTGGAGGTGCTCAATGTGCTGATGCGCAAAATCCTGTCGCTCCTTCGTCTGAACAAAGAATGGCTGATTTTTGCCGGATGCCTGATCGCCGGAATGGCGACGGTGTGGCTTGCCACAGGCGGGCATGTGTGGGGCTATTATAAGCTGCCGGGAAGGCTGCTTTTTATGATGCCGGGCTTCCAGATGGGAAGGATTTATCGGGAAAAGCTGGAAAAAAGAGATACTCTGGGGAACGGACCGTATTTCCTGATTGTAATCGGAATACAGGTGCTGATCACGATCTTATGCGGCGGACTTGCTTTCAGCGCCGTCTGGGTGGGGAGCTTTGCCAACGGTCCCCTGGTTCCCTATCTGACGGTTATGACGGGAATTGCCTTTTGGCTGAGGGTGGCAAGGGTGATAAAGAATATGCCTTATCTGGCTGAAAAAATGGTTTTTATAGGAAGAAATACGTATTCTGTGATGATGCATCACGTGGTCTGTTTTATGCTGGTGAAGGGATTCTTTTATCTGTGCAGCCTGTATACGCCCTTGTGCGGCGAATTTGACAGGGAAATGTTTTTTCAGGAAATAAATTTTGTATACCTTGCAGGAGGAGCGGAGGCAAGCAAATGGATTTACCTGTTTGTGGGGATTGGACTGCCCCTGGCGATTGGCGTGCTGCAGCAAAAAATATTTGACAAAGTCAGAGGGGTATGATAAGCTGAGTTCACTTACCGCTTAGAAAACGAAAGAAATTGATGATGAATTATGTACAGGTGACCTGTCTGTGGAGATACCATGGGCAGGTTTTTTGTTAGATAAGCCGGCTCGCAAAGCGTGGCGGCGTTCGTTATGTTTTGGAATGGAGGAAAGAATGAAAAAAAGAGTTTTTAAGCGGAAAAAGAACGTGATTGTGAGAAAAATACGAAAAGGTGCGGGGAAGGCTGTTTTGTGGGCTGCGGCAGCAGGTCTTATTTTAAGCGTACCCGCTCCGGTTTATGGAAAGGAAAGTTCTAAAAAGGTTGTGTCCTACATCTATCATAGACATGTGGGGAGCGGCGATGCCCAGGGAGGCTGCTACGGAAAAGCAATAGAGCATATCCATCAGGGAAGCCCGGAGACAGGAGGCGCCTGCTATCAGATTCCGGTGTACCATACCCACCAGGGAAGCGCAGAAACGGGCGGCGGCTGTTATACGGTGCCCATTGAGCATATCCACAAGGGCAATAAAACCCAGGGCGGTGAATGCTATGTACCGGATAAAATCCACAGCCATACGGAAAGCTGCTATGAGTCAGGAAGATGCACGGTGCATTTTACCCAGGAAAGTGTGATTGAAACCCTGGAAGGGGATTGCCCCAGCCATCAGAAAACCACCCTGGTGCGGGCGAAAGGAACCGAGGTTCACGAAAACTGCGGAAAAGGAACCACAAGCGGCGAACGGCTTTACTGTCAGAGCTGCGGCGTGATGTCGCCCACCCGTCATTCCTACAACAATCAGATCTGCGGTTTGGAGGACGGGCAGGTGCTGGAGTATCGAATCAATTGCAGCAAAAAGACGGACGGCTACAAAATCGGCTGTGGGAAAAAGGATGGAGAAATAGATTTTTATAATTGCAGCTGCAAAAAGACCATAGACGGATATGAGCTTAACTGCGGACTTACAGAGGAGGAACCCTGCGGCAGGCTGATTCTTTCCAATGAAACGGAGGGAAAAGAGGAGCAGGTCACCTTAAAAGTATGTTTTGAAGATCTTACGGGAGATAAACTAAAGCCCGCAGAGAATCCCTTCTGCTGGCTGAATGAGCAGGGAGAGGAGATTGGCGGAGGCGATCAAATCCAAGTGGCGGAAAACGGAACCTACGGTGTAAGGATACGGCTGGAAAATGAGGATATAGACCCCGCCGGGCTTTACAGCAGCATTTTTGTGGACAATATTTATAAGGAAGTTTTGCCTTCCGCCACTCCCCAGCCATCGGTAGTACCGACGGCTGTGCCAACGGCAGTACCGACGGCTGTGCCAACGGTAGCGCCAACGACAGTGCCGACGACGGTACCGGAGCATAGTCCCGCCCCTGTAAATTCCCCTGAGCCTGCAAGGACGCCTGTACCTTCCCAGATGCCGGAAATTGCGCCCGGAGGTTCTGAAAGCAACCGAGGAGATGATTTGGCTCAGGAAAATGCCGGTGGAGAGAACACAGATGAGGAGGGAGTGAATCAAATAGTGGAAGAGCAGCCTTCCCCAACGCCCGGTAATCTCAGAAAACTGCCCCAAAAAGAAACGGACAGCGGCAGTTTGGGAAAGAAAGGACATAAAACGTCCGGCGAGAAGGAACAGGTGATACCTGAACAGGCGATACCGGAGAAGGCAATACATGAGACGGAGCCTGAGATACAAGAGGTGGAACAGGTTTCTCTGCCGGAAGTCAAAACGGAAGGAAGTCTGTCGTATCAGATTCATCAGAAGGAAAAGCAGGGAGGATTTTTTACCCTTCCCGGAGTTAAAATCATTTCCATTACCGCAGGAAGCGCGCTGCTGCTGTTAGGGCTGTTTCTGTTGCTTTTATACTTACGGCATAGTGTAAAAATATACAATGATGATGGAGAAGGCAGGATGCTTTACCTGGGACGTTGTCCTGTGAGAAAAGAGGAGGAGCTTTATGAAATCACCATTGAGGAGCAGATGATAGAACGGGCATATACCAACAGATATTGTATCAAACCCGGACTTTTCAGGCTTGGAAAGAGAGAAGAAACCCAGCTTGCCGTATATAAGGAAGGCAGAAACGTTGTGCTTGCCCTTGCCAGGGAAATGATTGCCGTGTTTTAAGGAAAAAACAGGGGCTTCTTTTTCAGAAAAACCTTGCTTTTGCATAATGAACGTGATAGACTCATGGTGTTTACAAAATTAATGCATAATTATGCATAAGGAGGAGAGTATTATGAAAAAATTAGTCGCATTATTATTGGCGGCAGTGATGACCATGAGTCTACTTACAGCTTGTGGTAATAAGACCGCTGAAGAGGCAACCTCTCAGGCGATGGATGACGGCGTACTTACGGTAGGAACCAATGCAGAATTTCCGCCCTTTGAGTACGTTGATGACAATGGAGAAGCGGATGGCTTTGACATTGCGCTGATCAAGGCAATCGGCGAGAAGCTGGGCGCAGAGGTAGTAGTGGAGAACATGGAGTTTGATTCACTGGTGGCATCCATTGGAAGCAAGATTGACGTTGCCATTGCAGGTATGACCGTTACCGACGAAAGAAAAGAGTCCGTTGATTTTTCGGATTCCTACTATGAAGCGGTGCAGTATGTTATTCTTCCGGCGGACTCTGAAATTGCAACAGCCGAGGATTTGGTTGGAAAAACCATCGGCGTTCAGCTGGGAACCACAGGAGACTTTATTGCAAGCGATGATATTGCAGATACCACAGTACAGCAGTACAACAAGGCGGTGGATGCAGTGAACGACCTGATAAACGGAAGGCTTGACTGTGTGATCATAGACAAAAATCCTGCGCTGGTATTTGAAAGCAGATTTGAGGGACAGGTAAAGGCTGTTCCCGGCGAGCAGTTCGATTTTGGCGTTGAGGAATATGCCATTGCGCTGCCTAAGGGAGATACTGCACTTACCCAGCAGATCAATGAGGCATTGGCTGAAATTAAGGAAGACGGAACCTTTGACCAGTTGGTAAAGACTTATATTGAAGGGGAATAAGAAATCCGGATATAAGAAAGCATTCAGGGGATAGCATAGCAGCGTATATGCTATCCCCTTTTGGGAAGAGAAAGGAGCTTGTGACATGCAGGCATGGTTTGATAAAGTGGGAAAAATGTTTGAGATGGCATTTGTCACCGGAGACAGATGGAAGCTTTACCTGAAAGGCTTAAGCGTTACCCTGGAGGTCGCTTTTTTTGCAGCAATACTGGGCTTGCTCATCGGTACGCTGGTGGCGCTTATGAAGCTGTCCACCAAAAGAAACGGGAAAAAGACCCTTTGGGCGCGGATTGCCAACGCTTACATAGATGTGATCAGGGGAACGCCGTCGGTACTGCAGCTGTTGATCATGTGGTTTATTGTGTTAAAAAACTGCAAAAACGGGGTGCTGATTGCAGTGCTGTCTTTCGGTATTAACAGCGGCGCTTATGTTGCGGAGATTGTGCGTGCCGGCATTCTGGCAGTGGACAAAGGGCAGACGGAGGCGGGGCGGTCCCTGGGACTTTCCAAAGCGCAGACCATGATCTACATTGTGATTCCCCAGGCGATTAAGAATGTGCTTCCCCCTATTGGAAATGAATTTATTGTGCTGCTGAAGGAGACGGCTATTGTGGGATACGTAAGCCTGACGGATCTTACCAGAACGGCAAATCAGATCTCTTCCAGAACCTACGAGGCGTTTATGCCGCTGATCGGAGCCGCCGTTATTTATTTTGTGATTATAAAGATACTGACTGTTTTATTGGATCAATTGGAGAGGAGACTGCGTAAAAGTGATAATCGTTAAAGACCTGCACAAAAAATTTGAAGATAACCATGTACTGCGGGGCGTAAGCTATCATATACATCAGGGGGAAAAGATTGTGATTGTAGGTCCTTCCGGCTCCGGTAAGAGTACCTTTCTGCGCTGCCTGAATCTTCTGGAAACCCCTACAGAGGGTGAAATCTGGTTTGACGGACAGCTGATCACAGATCCCAAAATCAATATTGACAAGATCAGAGAGCATATGGGAATGGTATTCCAGAATTTTAATTTATTCAACAACCTTTCCATTATGGATAATATTACTTTGGCTCCGGTGAAATTAAAGCTGATGAACAAGGAACAGGCAAGTGAAAAAGCGCTTCAGCTTCTTGCAAGAGTAGGACTGAAGGAAAAGGCGGACGCTTTCCCCAGCCAGCTTTCCGGCGGGCAAAAGCAGAGGATCGCCATTGTAAGATCTCTTGCCATGAACCCCAGAGTAATGCTTTTTGACGAGCCTACCTCGGCTCTGGATCCAGAAATGGTGGGCGAGGTTTTAGACGTAATGAAGGAGCTTGCAGAGAGCGGCATGACCATGGTGGTGGTGACCCATGAGATGGGGTTTGCCCGGGAAGTAGGGACTAAGGTGCTGTTTATGGATGAGGGGATTATTATGGAGGAGAATACGCCGGGAGAGTTCTTTGGGAATCCTCAATGTGCCAGATTGCAGGACTTCTTATCGAAGGTTTTGTAGGAAGGAAAAGCGCGCCGGAAAGAGGCAGGTTCTGTGTCCGGATATGCCGGCGGCGCTCACGCAAAATGCGCATCCTTTACAGACCCGTCTTTAAATCGGATTTCACTAACAGAATGCGGTGAGTGCTTCAAGCCGGTCGGGGCAGAGCCAGCGGCATCCGTGCCGCGAGGCTCTTAAAACCGCCGTCCTGGCGGTTTTGCCCTCGTTTTTGAGGCATTCAGTAAGTGAAATAGCCGATTTTACGCCAGGGTCTGTAAAGGATGCGCATTTTGCATGGACGCCGCCGGCATATCCGGGCACAGAACCTGCCCCTTTCCGGCGCGCTTTTCCTTTTGCCAGAGTACTAGGTTTCCTCCCCGGGAAGGGGGAGGATGGATGCCATAACATAAAAAGGAAATGAAAGTACCATAAAATAGACGTAGCGAAATTCGGTGGCGACGGGGGTGGCTATGAGTACGGTTAGCAGCAGGGCGACGCTGGGGAGGTAGAGGATCAGCTTTTTCTTTTCTTCCCGCACCAGGCTGTTGCCGATGCAGAAGATGAGAATCCAGCACATGACGCCCATGCTCCAGAGGGTGCCGTAAAGGGGAACCATGCCGCCTAGTTTGATAGCGATTTCCTTTGCCTTGATGACCAGGGGACCCCGAATCAGCGGAGTGTGGGATACCCCTAAGGAGGTGGCGCTTACGCCTTCCGCTTCCGCTACCAGATAAAAGGAATCGGGATACCAGTAGCCGTAGGTCTGATGGATGTAGGCAGTGAGATAATCTCCGGGATAACGGAGTCCCAGGGTAAGCCACAGCTTCAGAAATTCGCTCTTGTGGGCGGCAAGGTATTCCTGATGTCCAGCTCTTACCAGTTCTTTGATGTTATCGGCAAAGTAAGGGTCGTATAATTTTTTGATATAAGTAAGATCCACCACCTGCTGGATTTGCTCCAATTCCCGGGGAGCAAGGGGACGGTCGTTGCACAGGACGGCGCTGACCTGCTGAATGGGAATGGAAAGGGACTCCACCAGATCCGGCTGGGTGACCTGAAAGGCGTTCATAATCGGATATTTAACGATTATGGCGCCAAGGAGAATACCGAAAACCGCAGGAAACATCACTTTTTTACTTTTGCGGAAGTGAAGCAGCAGGAAAGGCAGGCACAGCAGAAAAGCGTACCAGCCGTTGGAACGGAACAGGCACAGCATCAGTCCGGAAATAAGAAACAGGCATAGTTCCCCGGCTGTCCGCCGACAGAACAGGCGGAGCATGGCGCTGCCAAAAACCAGGACTGCCGCGGCAAAGGGAATGTCTTTCCATACGGTAACAGAATAGACGCCATGGTAGGGTACCAGCGCATAAAATAAAGTAATGACCAGACAGATCCAGGGTTTAACCCGATAGATCGTTAAAGTGCCTGTAAAATACGATACGCTGAAGGAAAGGATGCACATTTGAAAAAAGGTATAAAAGGACATGCCGATCAGCATACTGCCGGTGAGTTGAAATCCCAGGGTATAGAGCAGCTTCATAAGAAGGGTATGTACCCAGGGGTGATGGTTGCTGTAGGGGATAACCCCCAGAACCTGCTCAAACTGGTTGATGCTGTCAGGGGTCATGATGCCGGGATATTGATAAAGAAAATAGGGGAGCCAGCAGACCATGCAGAGCAAAAAGGTGCAAAGAACCATATGCTTTTGATAAAAAAGGCGAATGGATTTTGTCTTCGATGCAGAGGCGGTGCAGACATCGGAAAAAAGAAAAGCGTTAAGCCGCTCTCTGTTTCCAAGAAGTAAAAATCCCAGGGTAACCAGATAATAAAAAAGCGATACAAAGCCCAGGAAAACTGCGCATAGAATGCCCATAATAAACAGAGGATTGGTAAGAGTATTAATATAGTGAGGATAATCTACCGCCATGTACAACAGGGAAAAGCAGCATCCGATCACAAGGGCGTTGACAGATAATTTACGGCGGTTTGAGAGATTGGAGGATGCAAGCTTTTCATCTATATAGCAATAAAAAAGAAAGCTGAAAAGAAAAAGAATCACGGTAAGGATGTTTCCCGGTTCAAAACGGCTGGCTTTCATAAGCGCCCAGGTGGTGAAGAAGCTTTGAAAGAACTTTACAAGGAAGCGTGATCTGGACATGATAATATCTCCTGTTCTAAAAATATATCCTGTGGTATGATATAAAAGATGTAATAAAAATACTATAGTGTATGAAAAACAACTTGTCAATAAATCGTCAGTAGGAATTAGGGCAATCGTCTGAACCCTTGTCCCGCTGCTTTGGCGCGGCATTATGGCTGGGCGGAGAGTCTTGTGGGACGCCTGTTGTCTTTAGGGGTTCAGTGCGGTCTCAAAATCGGATTTCACTAACGGAATGGGCAAAAACATCGAAGGATTTACGGGTCGGAGCCAGCGGCATCCGTGCCGCGCCAAAGCAGCGGGACAAGGGTTCAGACGATTGCCTAAATAAAGAAGGGAGGCTGCTATGCAGAAGAATGGCTCTGGGATTACCATCAGTTTATGTATGATCGTCAAAAATGAGGAACGGGTTTTGAGACGGTGTCTTGACAGTATCTGTGATTTGATGGATGAGATCATTATTGTGGATACCGGTTCCGAGGACAGGACGAAGGAGATCGGGGCAGAGTATACGGATCGTATCTATGATTTTTCATGGACGGGGGATTTTTCGGACGCAAGGAATTTTTCCTTTTCCAAGGCAAGGTGCGATTACATTTACACTGCAGATGCAGACGAGGTGTTGGATGAGGAGAACAGGGAGAAGTTTCGCATGCTCAAGGAAAGTCTTCTGCCGGAAGTGGAGATCGTGCAGATGTATTACGGCAATCAGCTCTCCATGGGAAGCGTTTATAATTTTGATCAGGAGCTTCGTCCCAAGCTCTTTAAACGGCTGCGCGCCTTTAACTGGATAGACCCGGTACATGAAACGGTGCGGCTTCTGCCGGTGGTTTTTGACAGCGATATTGTGATTACCCACCTGCCGGAAAAGAGTCATGCGGGACGGGATCTGGAGATTTTTGGAAGGATGGCGGAGAAGGGCGCGGCTTTGTCCGGGCGGCTGATCAATATGTATGCCAGGGAACTGCTTATTTCCGGAACGGAAAAGGATCTAAACAGAGCCGAGGGCTATTTTACAAAGCTTGCCGATGGAGAAGAGACAACCCCTGAGAACCTGAAGGAGGCGCTGTGCGTGGTGGTGAAGGCGGCGAGAGTACGGGGGGATTTCCTGAAAATGTACCGCTATGCCATGAAGGACATTGCAAGCGAAGGGGTAAGCGAGATCTGCTTTGAACTGGGGGAATATTACTTTGGACAAAAAGAGTATCAGGAGGCGGCGATCTGGTTTTATAATGCGGCTTATGAGACGCATAGTATTTTGAACCTTCACAGCAGCGGCGATCTGCCCCTTATGGGGCTTGCCCGCTGCTATGAGGCAATGGGCATGGAAGAACAGGAAAAGGAGTACAAAAAAGCGGCCGCAGATTGGCGGATGCCCTGAAAACTGCTTGCACCCGGGACTGGATAATGTTACCATAGGAACGGAGTTTGAAGGATAGAAAGGAATTTGTATGAGCACTTGTATGAGCTGGGAAAAGAATGTGCGGAAAGTGGAGCCTTATGTGGCGGGAGAACAGCCCAGGGAGAGGGATGTGATTAAGTTAAATACCAACGAGTGTCCCTATCCTCCTGCGCCCGGCGTAAAAAAGATTGCCGAAACCATGGATTGTGACAGACTGCGGCTTTATCCGGATATGAATGGGGAAAAGCTGGTAAACGCATTGGCTGACTATTATCAGGTGACTCCGGAGCAGGTCTTTGTAGGGGTTGGATCGGATGACGTCCTAGCCCTTGCTTTTATGACCTTTTTCAATGGGGAAAAGCCTGTTTTGTTTCCGGATATTACCTATTCTTTTTATGACGTATGGGCACAGCTTTTCAGGATTCCCTACAAGCAGTGTCCCCTTGATGAGAATTTCCGTATTCAAAAGCAGGATTATTTAAAGCCCAATGGGGGGATTGTGATTCCTAACCCCAATGCGCCTACAGGCGTACTGGAGGATACGGAGCTGTTTGAGGAGATCATCGCCGGAAATCCGGGATCGGCAGTTATTGTGGACGAGGCGTATGTGGATTTTGGAGGTCGGAGCATGCTCCCTCTGATTGGCAAGTATGATAACCTGATGGTGGTGCAGACCTTTTCAAAGTCTCGTGCTATGGCGGGGATCCGGATCGGCTTTGCCATTGCAAGTGAGAAAATGATCGGATATTTAAAAGATGTGAAATTTTCTTTCAATTCTTACACCATGAACATGCCTTCTATTGAGATGGGCACGGAAGCAATTTTAGACGACGCTTATTTCCGGGAAATCGTGGGAAAGATCATAAGGACAAGGGAATGGACCAAGAAGGAAATGGCGAGACTGGGATTTACCTTTCAGGATTCTAAGAGTAATTTCCTGTTTGTCACTCACAAGAAGGTGAAAGCGGAGGAGATTTTTCTTGCGTTGAAGGAAAATCATATTTATGTGAGACATTGGAAGAAACCGAGAATTGACAACTATCTGCGTATTACCATCGGAACGGATGAACAGATGCAGAGGCTGATTGGCTTTTTAGAAAAATATTTATTATTAATGGAGGAAAACAATGATTAAAACAATTTTAAAAGGTATGGTAATGGGAGTTGCAAATATTATTCCCGGTGTCAGCGGAGGAACCATGGCGGTTTCCATGGGAATTTACGATAAACTGATCCATTGCGTGACCCATTTGTTTAAGGAATTTAAGGAAAGCCTGAAATTTTTAATTCCTGTTGCCTTGGGAATCGGCATTGCCCTGGTGGGTTTATCTTTTATCATTGAGCCCGCTTTTGCCCATTTTCCCTTGCAGACCAACTGCCTGTTTGTGGGATTGATCGTAGGAGGGCTCCCGGCAGTTATAAAGAAGGTGAAGGGAAAAGGCGTTAAGCTAAGTTATGTGATTCCCTTTCTTGTGTTCTTTGGGATTGTGGTAGGCATGGCTGCAATGGGAGAGCAGGAAGGCGCCGCGGCGGATTTGTCCGTTAACCTCTGGTCAGTGATTAAGCTGTTTGTGGTAGGCATCATTGCCTCTGCAACCATGGTCATTCCCGGTGTCAGCGGTTCTATGATGCTGTTGCTTATGGGTTATTACAATCCCATTGTTGCTACTATCAAAAATTTTGTAACCGCCCTTGCTTCCTTTGACGTAAACGGTATTTTGCAGAGCTGCGGCGTTTTGGTTCCCATGGGACTGGGAATTGTGGTTGGTATTTTTGCCATTGCGAAGTTGATTGAGGTTATTTTTGAGAAGTTTCCCATGCAGGCTTATTGGGCGATTATCGGTCTGATTGTTGCATCGCCCTTCGCTATCTTTTTACTGGGAGAGATCGGAAGCATTACGGTGATGAGTGTGGCAGTCAGTGTTGTTACCTTTGCCGTAGGTTTTGTTGTAGCATTGAAATTAGGTGATTAAGGTTGGAAGCATATACGGATTTTGCAAGTGTATATGATGTTTTTATGGATGATGTGCCCTATGAAAAGTGGGCTGATTTTCTGGCGGAGCTGATTGAAAAATATGGCGTTTCAGCGCCAGGAACGGCAGCGCCCCAGGACAGATCAGAAATGCTGCTTCAGTCGGAGCGGAATCTTGTACTGGATCTGGGCTGTGGAACGGGTACTTTGACGGAGTTTTTATACCGTAAGGGCTATGATATGATAGGGGTGGACAATTCCCAGGAGATGCTGAATGCAGCAATGGCAAAGAAGGAAAGGACAGGCAGCGAGATTCTGTATCTTTGCCAGGATATGAGAGAACTGGATTTATACAGCACCGTGGGGACGGTGGTATGCGTCTGCGACTCGGTGAATTACCTGTTGGAGGATGAGGACGTGGCGGATACTTTTTTGCGGGTGAACAATTATCTCTATCCCGGCGGTATCTTCATTTTTGATTTTAATACGGTTTATAAGTATGAAACGGTGATTGGAGATACCACCATTGCAGAAAACAGAGAAACCTGCAGCTTTATCTGGGAAAACTACTACCATGAGGATGAGCGGTTAAATGAGTATGATCTCACGGTTTTTGTGAAGGAAGATCAGGAAGAATTGTTCAGACGGTTTACAGAGACGCATTTTCAGAGAGGCTATACCCTTTCGGAGATGAGAGCCTTTGTGGAAAATGCGGGAATGGAAGTGGCGCTTGTGCTGGATGCGGATACCCATGAACCGCCTAGAGAGTGCAGCGAGAGAATCTATGTGGTTGCCAGGGAATGCAGGAAAAAGAAGTAAAGAGAGAGGTTTGTGGTAATGTCAGATTATATTGTCAGGGCAACGGCGGCAAATGCACAGATCAGGGCTTTCGGCGCCGTTACAAGAGATCTGGTGGAAGCGGCAAGAAAGGCGCATAATACAAGCCCGGTGGTTTCCGCGGCGTTGGGAAGGCTTATGACCGGTGGCGTGATGATGGGAGCAATGCTAAAAGGGGAGCAGGATTTATTGACTTTACAGGTCAGCGGAGACGGTCCCTTGAAGGGTATGACGGTTACAGCGGACAGCAAGGGTAATGTCAAGGGATATGCCAATGAACCCCAGGTAATGCTTCCTCCAAGCAAGGCGGGCAAGTTGGACGTAGGCGGTGCTGTCGGAACGGGGATGCTCAGGGTCATCAAGGATATGGGTTTAAAAGAGCCTTATATAGGGCAGACTGTATTACAGACAGGAGAAATCGCAGAAGATCTCACCTATTATTTTGCAGCATCGGAGCAGGTGCCTTCCAGCGTGGGGCTGGGTGTTTTAATGGAAAGAGACAATACCGTAAAACAGGCGGGAGGCTTTATCCTTCAACTGATGCCCTTTGCGGAAGAGGGAGTGATTGCTCAGCTGGAACAAAACCTTGGGGAATTTTCCTCTGTGACCCAGGTCCTGGAGGAGGGAAAGACACCGGAGGAATTGCTGGGGCTTCTCTTAAAAGGGCTGGATATGGAGGTTGTGGACACCATGCCGGCGCAGTTTTATTGTAACTGCGATAAAAAGCGGGTAGAGAAGGCGATTATAAGTATTGGGAAAAAAGAAATCAAGGAAATGATTTCAGAAAATAAGAGTATTGAGGTCAACTGTCATTTTTGCAACACTTCCTATACCTTTACCGTGGAGGAACTGAAGGAACTGCTGGCAAAGAGCAGATAAAAGGGAGCGTTGACGGGCAGAAGACCGGCGAGGAATAAAGTATGAAGCATGGATTTGTGAAAGCAGCGGCTGTTACCCCCAAAATTAAGGTGGCGGATACAATTTACAACAGAGAACAGATTTGTGCAGGGCTTGAGGAGGCTTCCGGGAAAGGCGCGAAAATAATCGTTTTCCCGGAGCTTTGTTTAAGCGGCTATACCTGCGGAGATCTTTTTTTACAGGAAAGGCTGCTTGCCTCCTGCAGGGAAGAGCTGCACAGGGTTGCGGAATGTACAAAAGGGAAAGATGCTCTGGTGTTTGTGGGACTTCCTCTGGAGCGGGAAGGGAAGCTTTATAATGTGGCGGCAGCGCTTCATAATGGGGAGATTTTGTGCTTTATTCCCAAGGCATTTATTCCTTCTTATGGAGAATTTTATGAGACCAGGCATTTTGCGCCGGGAAACAGGCAGGCTGTCTCTTTCGATTTTGATGGAAAGGAAATTCCTTTCGGTACGGATATTTTGCTGAAGGCGGAGGGAATGGAGGGGCTTGTGGCAGGCTGCGAGATTTGCGAGGATCTTTGGACGCCCAACGGACCGGGAATTTTCCATGCCCTGGCGGGGGCGACGGTTTTGGTGAATCTGTCAGCCTCCAATGAAACCATCGGAAAGGACGCTTA
The DNA here is from genome assembly GCA_002492465.1 of Lachnospiraceae bacterium UBA7093. Classification (GTDB taxonomy): domain Bacteria; phylum Bacillota; class Clostridia; order Lachnospirales; family Lachnospiraceae; genus Suilimivivens. The sequence continues at coordinate 47,344 of DKYT01000062.1, forward strand.
TCGGGAAATGCTGGTGAAGTCCGCCAGCGCAAGGCTGATTGCAGGCTATGTATATTGCAGCAGCGGTGAAGGAGAATCTACGCAGGATCTGGTATTCGGCGGTCATGACATAATTGCGGAGAACGGAACCATACTGGCGCAGGAAAAGCAGTTTAGCAGCCAGATTTTGTATGGAGACATAGATGTAAACAGGCTGCGTATGGAGCGAAGGAGGAGGAGCACCTTTCAATGCAGTGAAAAGAATAATTATCTGGTGCTTTCCTTTGGGCTTAAGAAGGAGGAAACTGGTCTTTCCCGCACATTTCCGCAAACTCCTTTTGTGCCTGCGGACGAGGAGGAAAGGGAGAGGCGGTGTGAAGAAATCTTATGGATTCAGTCGGCAGGGTTGCGGAAGCGGTATGAGCATACAGGCTGTCAAAAAGCGGTGATCGGGGTCTCCGGCGGACTGGATTCTACTCTGGCGCTTCTGGTGACGGTAAAAACCTTTGATGGGCTGAAGCTGGAGAGAAAAAATATTATTGGAGTTACCATGCCCTGTTTTGGAACCACAGACAGAACTTATGATAATGCCTGCAGGCTGATCCGAAGTCTGGGAGTGACATTGGAAGAGGTGAATATTCAAGCTGCCGTTACCGGGCATTTCAAAGATATCGGACAGAGTATGGAGAATCATGATGTGACCTATGAAAATGGTCAGGCAAGAGAAAGGACGCAGGTTCTTATGGATATTGCCAACAGGGAAGGGGGCATGGTGATTGGTACCGGAGATATGTCCGAGCTTGCCCTGGGATGGGCTACCTACAACGGGGATCATATGTCCATGTATGGCGTCAATGCAGGCGTTCCCAAAACGCTGGTACGTTATCTGGTAGGATTTTATGCGGATACCTGCGGGAAGGAGGAACTGAAAAAGATTTTGCTGGATGTGCTTGACACGCCGGTAAGCCCGGAGCTTCTGCCTCCGGTGGAGGGAAGCATTTCCCAGAAAACAGAGGATCTGGTAGGACCATACGAACTGCATGATTTTTTCTTGTACTATATGCTGCGGTGGGGCTATGAGCCGGCTAAGATTTACCGTATCGCAAAGCAGTCCTTTTGCGGAGTATATGAGAACGAAATTATTTTGAAATGGATGAAGGTTTTTTACCGTAGATTTTTTTCTCAGCAGTTTAAGCGTTCCTGCCTTCCGGACGGACCCAAGGTAGGGAGCGTCGCAGTATCCCCCCGGGGAGATCTCCGGATGCCTTCGGATGCCTGTGTGAGGGTTTGGATGGAACAGCTTGAAAAGCTAACTTAAAAATAAGGTTTTGTGCCCTGTTTCACAGAAAATAAAAATACCATACAAGGTATAAATCCCTGTTATTTATAATACTATAGTAAAAAGAATGTAACGGGGATAGCCTATGAGCTCCAAAACTAAAATAGTTGTACTTCATCTGAAAGAATTAATATATACCGGCATTTTTGCCCTGCTGGGAATATTATTTATCATTCTTATCATTATTATGTTTGTGCCCAGGGATAAAAAGGAGAATGCTTCTATAGAGACGCCTGCCGCCACCTATGTGCCCGGCGTTTATACCACATCCCTGATCCTCAATGATAATGCGGTGGACGTGGAGGTCACGGTAGACGAGAACAATATCAACGATATCCGCATCGTTAATCTGGATGAAGCTGTAACCACCATGTTTCCGTTGCTGGAGCCGTCTTTCGACGAACTGGCGAACCAGATTCTGAAGAGTCAGTCTTTGGAAGGCATTACGTATGCGGATGATAACAAATATACTTCTATGGTTTTGTTGAATGCGATTAAGACCTCGTTGGGGAAGGCGGCTCCGTCGCCGTCAGAGGGACCTTCTCCCTCTCCTTCGCCTACATAACAGAGAGTGCCAATACGGGAGAAAATGATAATACTGGCTGTGATAGGAAAAGCTGGAGACAGAAAAGACCAGTTTACGTGACAAAGGAAAAAAGGTGTTTATATGGAGAACAAAAGAAAAAGCATTGAGGAAGATGTTGGACGGTTGATGGAATTTGGACAAAAGAACACATATTTACCGGAAGCATTTTATCATATTTTTGGAAAAAGGCTTTTGCATCAGGGGTATGTGGATGGAAGCTTTGTCTTGAAGGCGATAACAAGAGGAAGCTATTATTCACAGCTTAGAAACTCAAGGATGCAGGGTCTTTTTGCGTCTAAAAGCTGTGTCCCTTCAGAAAATATTGATATTATGACAGGGTATCTTGAAAATGCGGCAGAGAATGTGGAAAAACTAACGGCTCTGGAGGAGGAAGCCCTTGTATTTTGGATTTTTCTTCCCTATCTTGCAACCTCCAAGCGTGAGAAAAGACAAACGTATCTTTTATTAATTTTGGAGAAAGTGCTGGCGCTCTACGGAGAAGAAGAGAGCGGGTGGGAACTTGCTGTTTCGGATGGAGTGATTTTTAACAAGAAAGTATGCGATCTGGAGATGATAGAGTCTGTTGAAGGCTATGTGAGGGAGACATTTTTATTAAAAAGCCAATATGCCCAAAGTATGCTGTTTTACAGGGGGCATTCCTGGCTCAATTATCTTTTGCAGCCCGGAATCAAGCGGGAAGAAAACTGGATTGAAAATGAAGACGTTATGTACCAGGAAATTATGGTAAGATGTGCAAAGGATTTTATCCATTGCCAGTCTCATCTGGATTATCTGGTGGAAATGCAGCATTATGGTCTTCCTACGAGACTTTTGGATGTAACAGAGAATCCCTTGGTGGCGTTGTATTTTGCATGTAGCACCAATCAAAGCAAAGTAGGAGAGGTCCTTGTATTATGTGCGGGGGTACAGGAAGTAAAGTATGCAAAGAGCGATACGGTAGCGCTTTTGGCGGCGCTTCCTACTCTGAACTATGGAGAACAGAGGAAGCTGCTTTCTTTATGCGAAAACGGTTTTGCGGAAGAAGAAGACCCGGAATATATGCTGCTTGCCGGCAAGCTTGCTGCAGAAGTGAAGTCACGTAATCCGGCGTTTGAACCAAGAATCAGGAAAGGGGATCTGCTCAGCCATATTTTTGTCACGCCTGTTCGGAATAACCAGCGGATTATGAAGCAGGAGGGTTCCTTCATTATCTGTGGGCTTGGAAAAGAGTATGGAGAGGGAAATAACCTGGACAATATGCGCTGTTGCAACGGGGAAGGTAAAAAGAGAATATTCGTTATTAAGAACAAAGAGAAGATATTGAAAGAACTGGATGTACTCTCTATTAACAGAGCCGGGTTATTTCCGGAAATAGATGATGTGGCGGAATACATCAGAGAGAAGTACAGGTAAAAAGATTTTTCTTAATATGACCAGTAAAATTGGCAGACCAGAGCTTGTCAGTTTGCTACAGTATATGAAGAATACGACGCTTGATAATGCCGATATTATCTTGAAGGATGCACGGATTTTAGACTTAGACAGGATAGTGAAGGAAGTGAAGCAGTCGGAAGAATGGGAGGCAGTGAAGATGAATATCCTTGAAATCGGTTTAAAGAGAGGAATGGAACGAGGGATAGAACAGGGAATAGAGCGAGGATTGGAGCAGGGACGTATGGAAGTGCAGATTAGGAGCGTGGAGGCGGCAATGAAGAATTTCGGAATTGATCTTCAGCATGCCTGCCAGGGACTTGAAATACCGGTAGAAGAGTATGAGAAGGCAAAAAGACAGGTTTCTTTAGGAGAAAAGAAGTAATGGGCATTTAAGGAATTGGGATGCCTGGGTAAATTACTATTGACAAAAGCAGGGTAAGACTGTTATCATGAGGCAGAACAAAGGTGTTCTTATAACAGCGGGCATATGTTGCGGCTGGCATAGGGATGCCTTTTTGCATGTAACAGGAATAGAGCGCAGAGGAAAGCGTTCCATATTGGAAACAGGAAAGGAATGGATGTAGTATGAGAAAACATTATTCAAAAGAAGATATTATGGAGCTGGTTCAGGATGAGGACGTGGAATTTATCAGGCTGCAGTTTACGGATATGTTTGGCAGTCTTAAGAATGTGGCGATCACGGCAAGCCAGCTTGAAAAAGCATTGGAAAATAAATGTATGTTTGACGGTTCTTCTATAGAAGGATTTGTGCGGATCGAGGAATCAGACATGTATTTGTATCCGGATCTGAGCACGCTGGAAATTTTTCCATGGAGACCCCAGCAGGGTAAGGTGGCAAGAATGATCTGTGATGTATACAGACCCAACGGAGAGCCTTTTGAAGGGGATCCCAGGTATATTTTAAAGAGAGCGATTCGGGAAGCAGCTGACTTGGGATATGCTTTTGAAGTGGGACCGGAATGTGAATTCTTTCTTTTTCACACAGATGAAAACGGTATGCCCACCACGCTGACCCATGAAAAGGCAGGTTATTTTGACCTGGGACCTTTGGATCTGGGCGAAAATGCAAGAAGGGATATGGTGCTTACCTTAGAGGATATGGGATTTGTAGTGGAAGCGTCCCACCATGAGGTGGCGCCGGCACAGCATGAAATAGACTTTCAATACGACGAAGCGCTTGCCACGGCGGACAATATTATGACCTTTAAACTTGCGGTTAAGACCATTGCCAAGAGGCACGGACTCCATGCAACCTTTATGCCTAAGCCAAAGTTTGGAATCAACGGTTCCGGTATGCATATTAATATGTCCCTGTCTAAGGACGGAAAAAATATTTTTAACGATCCCTCGAATGAATTGGGCTTAAGCCAGGAAGCGTACTATTTTATTGGCGGTATTATGAAACATATGAAGGGAATGACGGCTATTACCAATCCCCTTGTAAATTCTTATAAAAGGCTGGTGCCGGGATATGAAGCGCCGGTTTATATTGCCTGGAGCGCAACCAACAGAAGCCCCCTGATCCGTATTCCCGCATCCAGGGGAGAAGGCACCAGGATAGAGCTGCGCTGCCCGGATCCTTCGGCAAATCCGTATCTTGCCCTGGCAGTCTGCCTGCGCGCAGGTTTGGATGGAATTGTGAATCAAATTCAGCCTCCGGCAAGTGTGGACTGCAATATCTTTGCCATGACGGAGGAGGAAAAGAAAGCCCAGGGGATTGAAGCAATTCCCGGCACATTGATCGAAGCGGTATATGAACTGGAAAAGGATGAGTTTGTCCAGAATGTACTTGGCAGGCATGTATCGGAAAAATACATTGAAGCAAAAAAGGCGGAATGGGCAAACTATCGTTCACAGGTTACGGATTGGGAAATCAATCAGTATTTGAACCAGTTTTGAGTATGGTCAACGGATAAATATGAGGAGGTGTGCAAATGACAGGTGTAATTGTAGTCCTCCCAAAGATAGATGATGCCAGGAATATGAAGAATCTTCTTGTCCGAAACGGCATTTCGGTGATCGGCACATGCGTTACAGGCGCTCAGGCAGTTGCGCTGGCAGACAATTTGAACGACGGCATTATTTTGTGCGGTTATAAGCTGACGGATATGATTTATTCTCAGCTCTATGAGTACCTTCCCCCAGGCTTTGAAATGTTACTGATCGCTTCTCAGCATATGATAAGCGGCGGTATGGTGGAGAGCGGGATTATGTGCCTGTCTATGCCGTTCAAAGTACATGATCTGATTAATACCGTCGACATGATGATCCAGACCATTGAACAGCGGAGAAGAAGGCGGAAGACAAAGCCGAAAGAGAGAGACGCAAAAGAAGTAAGGCTGATTCAGGATGCAAAGGAAGTTCTGATGAGTCGAAATCATATGACGGAGGCGGAGGCACACAGGTACATACAAAAGTGCAGCATGGACAGTGGGACGAATATGGCGGAGACAGCGCAGATGGTTTTGACTATGATGAAATAAAGCTAAAATGTAATGAAATATAATAAGGAATTCTTCTTTGAATGACGATATAATAAGAGAACACATAGGTTGTTGACGGAAATGGATTTCCGAATCAAATTTCAAGGAGGATGGTTGATGAATGGAGTAAATGTCAGTATAGGAGGAGCTTACAGCCAGTTTTATAAGGGAACGGAGTCCATTAAGAGCTATGGCGATCATAATGCGCCTGGGAAAAAGGATACGCTGGTAAGGTACGATTTTTCCACTACCGATGATCAGGGAAATAAGATCATGGATAAAATGTCCAAGGAAGAAGCATTGCATGCCATGAATGATATTCGTTCCATGTACGGTGACAATGTGATTCTGGAGTTTTCCGGCGACGGGCTTGCCGCACTATCGGAAAGCATCAAAGCTCAGAGCAGAAAAAACTGCACGGAACCTACGGAGGAAGAGAAGGCAGTCATGGCGCAGAAGCAGGCGGAGTTGGATAAAGCGATCGTGCATATGGAAAATACGCACAGGTTGTTTATTCCGAATATTCAGACCAATGCAAAGCTCTACGGCAGCCTGGAGCAGGCGGATGAGGCTGTGGTCAGCGCCGCCAACGGCATTATCAAAAATTACCTGATGCCCAGCAATTTAGCGGGTGTTTCTGAGACCCAGCGCAAAGAGAGGATTGCATTTGGCTTGGAGGAGGCGAAGTACCTCGCTGAGAACTATCTGGACGCTGCGCATGGAAAAGATTTTATTTCCGCTATGGAGACGATCGCCCAATATGGACTGAACGGCAAGGTGGCGGAGAACGGAAAGGTCACTTATCAAATTGAGATGGGACCGTTGGTAGGAATGTCAGACGATTATGTGAATCCAAACGATGTGCTCAGGGAAAAAGCGCCGGAGCTGTATCTGGAAATGAAGGAATTAAACCAGAGGATTATTGCAGGGGAATCCGGATGGGGAAATAAATTCATAGAGCTTCAGGAACGGATTAATAAGGCGCTTGGCGCAAGCTCCAATTCCTATGATAGTAAAACACAGCGATATCTTACCAATTATGAGGAAGCTGTTTCCCAGTATAAGAGCTGGAAGAATAAAATGGAAAAGACCCAGCTGCCCTCTGTTTTTGAGAACATACAGTATCAGGAGATTCAAAGGTTTATGGCAAGCCTGCAGGGTCAAAGCAGTTTATCCAGTGATTGGATCAATGATCAGGTAAGCAGGCTGAATAAATGGCTGACGCCGGCACAATCATAAAGTATAAAAAGGAAAGCTCTTTCAAGGGGCTTTCCTTTTTTAAGATCAAAATGTATAAATCAATTTTTACCCGTTTCCTGGAGCAGTTCCTGCTGTTTTTTCCGGCTGAAGCCTTTCAGTACCAGGTGATAGGATTTATCCAGCATATCCTTAAGCAGATCTCCGGGGACATTTCCATCCGCTTTTATGGAGTTCCAATGCAGTTTATTCATGTAGTAGCCGGGCAGGATATCTTCATACTGACTTCTGAAAAAATCTCCCTCGGCGGGATCCAGTTTCAAGGTGATATAGTAAGGCTTATTTTCAGAATCAAGGCATATGGCGGCAAACATTTTGCCCCCAATCTGGTAGCGGATCCAGTTCCAGTCAGCCTGTAGATCCTTTGTGACACTGGGCTTGGAAAGAAGGTATTCATCAATCCATGGATAATTCATGTTTTAAGTTTCCTTTCTTCATCTGCATTAGCCTGCAATTTTTTTATCCGTTTCCATGATATGTTCTACAAGCCAGTCCGTAACAAATTTCAGAAGATCCTGTATGGCGCCGTCCTGATCCTGGTCGATCGTATCGAGATCCATTTCTTCCAGCTTCTGCCTGAAGTGATCATGTTGTACCTTTTGAGTAAACATCTGCTTATATTGAATGCTTTCCATGTAAGCTTCCTCATGTTCAAAATGCATGATCGTGTAATCTTTTAGTCTTTGAATCAGATGGGCGATATTGTCATATTTATCCGGAACAAACTCATTGACAGAGAGCTGGTAGATTTCGTCTGCAATCTCAAACAGCACCTTGTGCTCTGCATCTATGGACGGGATTCCCGTTAAATATTCATCTTTCAATTCATACATACTTGTGTTTCCTCCTTTTCTACAATTACATTTATCATATCATAAGATCAAAATAATTTAAATCTCTTTCCAAAGGATATTTCAGTCCGGCAGGGAGAGCCGCCATCATAACCGGCTCTCCCTGCCGGACTGTTAAAGGAATCATTATGTAATATTTAGAAGTTCTTAAGAATTGCCTGACAACTTTGTTTATTTTTTTGAGGTATTCTCTTTTTAGAATCCGTTATAAATCATTGCAAGGATAATATTGTAGATCAAAGGAGGATATGTGGAAATGACAATGGATATGATTATGCAGTATTTTGCAAGATACGGAGGAATCGCCATATTTGTGATCGTACTATTGGAATACATGAATCTCCCGGGCTTTCCAGCAGGCGTTATTATGCCCCTCGCAGGCTTATGGGCGGCAAAAGGAAATATTCATTTCATACCGGCGTTGATTATTACGGTGGCAGCGGGGCTTACGGGAAGCCTGATTCTGTATTTCCTGGGGTATAAAGGAGGGGAATTGTTTCTGCAAAAATACCTGAATAAATTTCCCAGGCAAAGACCGATGATCGAAGAAAAGCTGGAGTGGGTACGTCAAAAAGGCAGTGTGGGAATTTTTGTGAGCAAGTTGATACCTATGATCAGAACGCTGGTTTCCATACCGGCAGGGGTTTCTAAAATGGATCTTGTAAAATATACCGTCAGTTCTACCCTGGGAATTCTGGTATGGAACCTGTTTTTTGTAGGAGCAGGGTATTTTCTGGGAGACGCTATTTTAGGGTATCTGGCATAGGCTCGTGTGAAGAGAAGTTCTAAGGCTCACAGCAAGGGCTGTTTCGCCAAGAACTTCTAAAGCTTCACACTGAAGAATGCCCAAAACACGGGCATTCTTCATCTGGATTTTAAATTCCGCGAAGCGGAATCATGGAGGTTAATATGAAGATTGCAATGCTGACCAATAATTATAAACCTTTTGTGGCGGGAGTGCCGGTTTCTATCGAACGATTATCTGAAAGCTTAAAGAAGCAGGGACATGAGGTAGTGGTTTTTGCCCCCTGCTATAAGGAACAGGTGCCGGAGCCTGGTGTGGTAAGGTACCGGTCGCTGCTTAAGGGAGTGGCGGGCGGGGCCTCCGTGCCGGATAGTCTGGATTTTGAAATTGAACGCAAATTTAAGGAAGGAAATTTTGATGTGATCCATGTGCATCACCCTATGATGATCGGGCATACGGCAAGGTATCTTTCCTGGAAATATCATGTGCCCCTGGTTTTTACGTACCATACTAGGTATGAACAGTATTTGCATTACATCGGCATGGCAAAGCTGAAAGGCATTATTCCTGCCTATATCAAAAGCTATACAAAGCACTGCGACATGGTGATTGCGCCTACGCCTCTTATGAAGGAATACCTGGAGGAAATACAGCCGGAGGCGGATGTGCGGGTGCTGCCTACCGGGCTCCCTGAGGACAGCTTTAAACCGGATGAGAAAAAAGCGGCAAAACTGCGAAAGGAGCTTGCGGGGGATAAAAAATATCTTTTCTGTACGGTGGCAAGACTGGCAAAGGAAAAGAATCTGGACTTTTTGCTAAAAGCTTTAAAGCGGTATAAAGATGTAAAAGGAAGCGATTTTTCTCTTGCCCTGATAGGGGATGGACCGGAACGGTCAGAACTGGAGAAAAAAGTCCACAGATTAAATCTGGAGGAAGAGGTTGTGTTTGTGGGAAAGGTGCCTAATCAGGAAATAAAGAATTATTGCCATGGTTCAGATTTGTTTCTCTTTTCCTCTTTGTCGGAAACCCAGGGGATTGTACTGCTTGAGTCAATGGCGGCAGGTACGCCTGTCATGGCAGTGCGCGCCACAGGCACCCAGGATGTAGTGATAAACGGAAAAAACGGATATATGACAGATGTGTCAGAAGAAGAATTCTCTGATAAGCTGATGGATATTTTGGAAAAGAAAGAGATCGATCTTCTCCGTCAGGGGGCGCTTAGGACGGCAGGGCGCTACAGCTGCGAAAGGATTGCTGCCGAGGCTGCGGGGGCATACAGACAGGCGGTCTGTAACAGAAGAGAAAGGGAACAGCAAAACCACGGGAAGAATAGGAATAGAGGCAAAGATATGGTATACTCTGGGTAGTAAACAACGGATGTCAGGCTTTGCCAGACATCCTTATGTTAAAACAACCAGACAAAATACAGGGGGGCATCATGGAAGGATACCATATTTTAATTGTTGAGGATGATAAAGAGATCAGGGAAGGGATTGAAATTTACTTAAAGAACCAGGGCTATGTTGTATACCAGGCTGCCGACGGTGTGGAGGGGCTGGAAAAGATTCAGTCGCAGGAAATCCATCTCGCCATTGTGGATGTGATGATGCCGAGGATGGACGGGATTACAATGCTGATGAAGGTCAGGGAAATGGGCTATGAATTTCCGGTGCTTATGCTTTCCGCCAAGTCTGAGGAAGTGGATAAAATCATGGGGCTTAACATGGGGGCGGACGACTATGTGACCAAGCCTTTTACCACCATGGAGCTGCTGGCAAGAGTGAATTCCCATCTGCGCAGATACGCAAAGTTCCTGGAAGCGGTGGGAGAGAAGAAACAGGACGATAAGGTCTATGTGATCGGCGGGTTGGAGCTGAATGAGGAGACTGTGGAGGTCTGCGTGGACGGAAAACCGGTGAAGCTTACGCCTCTGGAATTTAAAATTCTGATGTTGCTGATGAAAAATCCCGGCAGGGTGTTCAGTGCGGAAGAAATATACGAAAGAGTGTGGAACGAGCAGGCAATCAATACGGATACGATTATGGTACATATCAGGAAGATTCGGGAAAAAATTGAAATCAACCCGAAGGAACCGAAATATTTAAAGGTGGTGTGGGGCGTTGGATACAAAATCGAAAAGCAGTAACAAGGTTAGTTTTTTGACGGCAGGCATATGGATTGCCCTTTCTGTGATTGTGTTTATGGCATTTTATCCTGTATTCAAGAGAGAGGCTGTAAATTATTATACAGGCATATTGCGAAGCGATCAGATTTTGAAGCAGTTTTATCAAAGCGATCTTGTACTCTATAAAGACTTATGGGATAAGAGGAACCAGGGGACTGTGGATTATGAGGAGCTTTATCTGAGGATAGAGGAAGAGGTAATTCCGGACGCTGAATTGGAACGGCTTGATCAGTTTGAAACGGAATGGTCTTTTCCGGAATTGAAAGAGTTTCTGAAAAATGATTTTAATCGGTATCTTGAATCCTTAAAGGAAAATGTTCTGGACGGAATCGCCAAGAGTGCGGATTACTGTGTGATCGATCATGAAACGGGAGAAATCCAGAAGAATACCGGAAGGGGAATAGAAAAGCTATTCCAGGATAAGAAACTGAAAAACAACGAGCTCCCTTACGTTTACTATGTGATGCTGACCTATGATGATCTGGGAAATCTTGCAGATGTGGCGGTGAGGGACGAGAAACCCGACGAGCTGTTAAAGAATCTGCAAAGCGCCATGGGGAAGGAATGGTTGAAGTCAGATTTTGCTTCCTATATGGGCGGAAGATTATACTATCAGAATACTTTTCACTTTTATGAAGAAAAAATAAAGTTATCCTATCATGTGGTTAATAAACCGAAGAACGTGACCTTTATTTACGCTCTCACACAGGAGCAGAAGGATGCCCTGTGCCTTCTGTGGAACGGAAATGGCAGTTCTGTTATCACAGGATATCGGCAGGAGATCATATGGGCATATGAACGCGCGGGAGTGGTGATGGTGTTATGGTGCATTCTTGTGGTGCTGGGAATAGGCGCGCTTCTGGTAACCAGAAGCAAACGCTACTGCCTGCACCGGATGAAGGCGTTTCAGCTTCATTTGGAGATCAGCCTGTTTTCTGTTTTCTGCCTTTTTGGGGTATTTTTCTATCTGATCGTGGTACTTGTAAGCAGTACCAACAGCGGGTGGCTTTCAGAATTTTATAGAAATTACCTTGGATTTGTACCGGAAAGTGTTTATTCGGCGTTGACGGTCACCCTTAATGTGGCGGCGCTTATCCTGTACTTTGGCGCATGGTATTATTTCATTACCACTCTGGGGGAAGTGTTTGAATTAGGATTGAAACAGTTCCTGAAGGAAAGAAGTCTTTTGGTAAAAGCAATTCTCTGGTTCAGGGATGGGTGTAAAAAGCGGACAGAGAAATTTAAAGAAGAGATTCTGCATGTGGATCTGGGGCGGAGCGCAGAGAAAACCATCCGCAAGCTGGTGATCATCAATTTTCTGATGCTGGCAGTAGCATGTATGATGTGGATGTTTGGGTGGGGGATGCTGCTGATTTATTCTGTGGCGCTTTATTTTGCGCTAAAACGGTATGTCCATAAAATACAGGAACAATATCAAAAGCTTTTCGCAGCGACCCGCTCCATTGCCGAGGGGAATCTGCAGACCGAGCTGGAAGAGGATTGGGGCATTTTTGAATCCTATAAAGAAGAACTTTCCAAGATTCAAGACGGCTTTAAAATGGCTGTGGATGAGGAGGTAAAGAGCCAGCGGATGAAAACGGAGCTGCTCACCAATGTGTCCCATGACCTGAAAACGCCGCTGACAGCAATTACCACCTACATCGAACTGCTGGAAACCGAAAACCTCAGCCCCCAGCAAAGGGCGGAATATCTGGACGTTTTAAAAAAGAAATCCCAGAGGCTGAAGTTCCTCATAGAGGATCTGTTTGAAGTAAGCAAGGCAACCAGCGGTAATATCACCTTTCATCTGGTGGATGTGGATATTTGTAATTTGATGCGTCAGGTTTATCTGGAGTATGAAGACCGGGTGGAAGAGGCGGATTTGGTTTTCCGGTTCCGGATGCCGGAGGAAAAGGTAGTTTTACAGCTTGATTCCCAGAAGACCTACCGCATCTTTGAGAACCTTTATACCAATATCATCAAGTACGCCATGTCGGGCACCAGAGTTTATGTGAATGCAGAAAAAACGGAAAAGGGCATCCGCATCGAACTGAAAAATGTATCGGCGGTGGAGCTGAACCTTTCAGGGGAGGATCTGACGGAGCGGTTTGTGCGCGGGGACAGCGCCCGGAATACAGAGGGAAGCGGACTGGGGCTTGCCATTGCCACCAGCTTTGTGGAGCTTCAGGGAGGAAAGATGAAGGTGGAAGTGGATGGAGATCTGTTTAAGGTGAAGATTGAGTGGTAAAAGTGAGAGTTAGGCAGAAGGTGCCGCCTGTAAAAGGGAGGCACCTTTTTTGCTGGTTCAGTTTGCCCCAGAGGGGTGCAATTTAATCGGGAAGAAGGTTGATTAAAGCCTGTTTTTGACATATAATGAGATGATTGAAGAGACCAAAGAGGAAACAAAATTGGAAAAAAAGCAGCTATTAAAACAGTACTTTGGCTACGATTCCTTCCGGGAGGGGCAGGAGGTTTTAATCGACAGTATTCTGGAACACCGGGATGTGCTGGGGATTATGCCCACAGGGGCAGGGAAATCCCTGTGCTATCAGATACCCGCTTTGATGCTGGAGGGAATTACCCTGGTCATTTCGCCACTGATCTCCCTGATGAAGGATCAGGTGGAAGGCTTAAATCAGGCGGGGATCCATGCGGCATATCTGAACAGTTCATTGACGCCGGGGCAGTACAGGAAAGCCCTTCTTTTTGCCCGGGAAGGCAGGTACCCCATTATATATGTGGCGCCGGAGCGGCTTATGACGGAGGAATTTCTGGACTTTGCGCTGCATACCCGGATTGCAATGGTGGCGGTGGACGAGGCGCACTGTGTTTCCCAGTGGGGGCAGGATTTCAGACCCAGCTACCTGAAGATCACGGAGTTTATAGAAAAGCTGCCGGTGCGCCCTGTGGTGGCTGCTTTTACAGCCACGGCGACCAGGGAAGTAAAAGAGGATATCATTGATATTTTGATGCTTCGGGAGCCTACCCTTATGACCACCGGATTTGACAGAAAAAATCTATATTTTGGCGTTATGGCTCCCAAGGACAGGTACGGAGCTATTAAAAATTATCTGGACTGCCATCCGGGGGAGAGCGGGATCGTCTACTGCCTTACCCGGAAGATGGTGGAGGAGGTTTGCGAAAAGCTTGAAAAGGACGGCTTTTCGGTGACAAAATACCATGCCGGACTAAAGGATGGGGAGAGAAAGGAAAACCAAGAGGATTTCATTTATGACAGAAGCCTTGTGATGGTGGCAACCAATGCCTTTGGAATGGGGATCGACAAATCCAATGTGCGTTTTGTGCTTCACTATGGTATGCCCAAAAATCTGGAATCCTATTATCAGGAGGCGGGCAGGGCAGGAAGAGACGGGCAGCCGGCGGAGTGCATTCTGTTCTATAACGGACAGGATGTGATCACCAACCAGTTTTTCATTGAGAATAATCAGGATAATCAGGAACTGGATGAGGTCACCAGGCGGATTGTGGCGGAGCGGGATCGGGAGCGGCTTCGTATGATGACTTTTTACTGCTTTACCAACGACTGCCTGCGGGACTATATTCTGCGTTATTTTGGAGAATATGGGAGCAATTATTGCGGAAACTGTTCCAACTGTTTAAGTCAGTTTGAGGATGTGGATGTAACGGAGATGGCGCAGGCGATTTTAGGGTGCGTGCGGGAGTGCCGCCAGAGATATGGCATGAATGTGATTCTGGAAACGGTACATGGAGCGGATACGGCAAAAATCAGGGGCTACAGGATGAACCAGAACTCTTTTTACGGGCAGTTAAAAACGATTCCTGTATACAGGCTGCGGCAGATTCTCCAGTATCTGATTTTGAAAGAATACATTACCCCCACAAACGACGAGTATGCTGTTTTGAAACTGACGGAAAAGGCGGGGGTTATTTTGGAAGGGCAGGAACGGATGACCATGAAGCTGGCGAAGGAGCAGGAGCATCCCGCAAGAGTAAAAACGGGCAAAGGCGCATCCGGCGGTCAAAAGGGAAGCAAAAGGGCATTGTTGTCCGGGGAAGGATTCGGAGAAAGAGAAGAGGCGTTATTTGAAAGGCTGCGGCAGCTCAGAACACAAATTGCCCGGGAAGAGAAGGTGCCGCCGTATATTGTATTTTCCGATAAGACCCTAACCCATATGTGTATGTTAAAGCCGGAAACCAGGGAAGCAATGCTCAGGGTATCCGGCGTTGGGGAGCATAAGTATGAGAAATATGGTCAAAGATTTCTGGAATGCATTTTAGAAGAGAGGCAAAAGGCTGACATGGAAGGCGAATTATGAAGTTTTTAAAAGGAATAGGTATTTTTTTACTATCAATATTTGCTCTGTTGACCGCATTGGTTTTAATCTGTGCAGCCAGACCGGATGTGACGGATGCGCTGGCGAAGTTTTTATATCCGGATTCCTATGAGCAGGCTGCAGCTTGGGCGGATACATCCGGAGAAGGAGGAAGCAGCGAAGCGCCGGAAGAACCGGAAGCCGCATATCCCGCGGCGGAAAGGGAAGGAGCGGCACCGGAAGCCGATGAAACAGGCATAGAGGAGAGTATGCCTCCGGAGCAGCAGGAGGCGGGTAAAGAGGGTCTGGATGAGAGTATCCGTTCCCAGTATATTTCTCCCGACCAGCAGGCGCTTACAGTGCCGGATGCAGTATCCGGCAAAAACGGTTATCAGCAGATACAGGATGAGAGCCGGCAGATTGAAGACGCGGCTGCAGAGGCGCTTCAGGAACAGATCGGAACGGGCAATACCGGAGACGGTCTGATTTTTGACACGGTTTTTTATCCTTACTATGGGATGCTGGATGAAAAGGGAAGGCATCTTTACCGGCAGATCTATGCCAATGCCAATGATTTAAACCAGACCTTTGCGCCGGTGGAGCAGGTTTCGGTTTCTCAGCTCAGGAATGTTTTCGGGGCGGTTTACAACGATCATCCGGAGTTGTTTTGGCTGGAAACCGCTTACCAATGTAAGTATAAAAGAAACGGGGAGTGCGTACAGATCGACTTGGAATTTCATATGACAGCGCAGGAGACAGACAGCGCAAAAGCGGTTTTTGAAGAAAATGCAGCTGTCATTTTAAATCAGGCATATGGATTGGAAAGTGCATATGAGAAAGAAAAGCTGGTGCACGATCTGCTTTTGGACAAAATATCCTATCGGCTGGGGGCAAGTATGAGCCAGAGCGCCTACAGCGGATTGGTGAACGGACAGACGGTATGCGCCGGATACGCCAGAGCCTTTCAGTATTTGATGCAGCAGATGGGGATTCCCTGTTATTATTGTACCGGATATGCAGGGGAAAAGCATGCCTGGAATATTGTCTCCTTGGAGGACGGTTTTTACAATGTGGATGTGACCTGGGACGATACCGAAGGGGGAAATTACGACTATTTTAACGGATCTGACCAGGATTATGGGGATACCCATGTGAGGCAGGAATTGTCAGTGTACCTTCCCCTCTGCCAGGGGCAGCGGTACCGGGGCTTGGAGCGAAGCGGTGAGCCTGGGGAGGAAAACCTTCTGCGGAGTCTTGCGGATGTGGGAATGAGTGAAGAGGATCTGATATACAGTTTGCCGGACTATTACGGCAATTGCTATGATCAGCTGATTGCTTTGGGAAAAGGTTCTTATCAGTTTTCCAGTGTGATTGAGGGCGGAGCGTTGTTGGAAGAAATTCAGGCGGCTTACCGCAGAAATGATTACAGGCAGGGTTACATGGAGCAGGCTATGGAACTGCTTTCCGCTTCCTCCTGCGAGCTGGATCTGGAGATGGAAGAGTTGTCCCAGGATCGGTATCTGCTTACCCATACTGTTCATATGAGATGAAAATGATAGCATTTTTTGCATACCTAAGCCCAAATAATGTGATGCTTGTATTGGGAAAAAAGTGGTATATTACTTTTATACAGAGAAAGAACAGGCGTAAGGAGGCTGAGGAAAAGATGAAGTTTACGAAAATGCATGGCTGCGGCAATGACTATATTTACGTGGACGGCGGGACGGAGAAGCTTGCACAGGATCAAAAGCCTGAGATTGTGAGACGCTTAAGCGACAGACATTTCGGGATCGGCGGGGACGGCGTTATTTTTATCAACCCCTCTGAAGAAGCGGACTTTGAGATGGAGATGTACAATATGGATGGTTCCAGGGCGGAAATGTGCGGAAACGGCATTCGCTGTGTGGCAAAGTTTGTTTATGATAAACACCTCACAGATAAAACCTCCATCAGCGTGATCAGCTGCGGAAAGATTAAGTATCTGGAGCTGTCTGTGCAGGAGGGCAAGGTATCGACTGTTAAAGTCAATATGGGTTCCCCTATTTTGAATGCCGGGGATATTCCGGTAATCTCCCATTCGGATCAAGTAATAGGAGAACGAATCGAAGTGGGGGATGAGCTTTATGAAATGACATGCGTGTCAATGGGAAATCCCCATGCGGTGATTTTTATGGATCAGGTGTTGTCGCTGCCTATTGAGAAGATGGGACCTCTTTTTGAAAATCACGTGCGTTTTCCCAATCGGATTAACACTGAGTTTGTGAAAGTCATTGACAGAGAGCATGTGGAAATGCGGGTGTGGGAAAGAGGAACCGGAGAGACGCTTGCCTGCGGAACCGGCGCCTGTGCCGTTACAGTGGCATGTGTTTTAAATGGTTTGACGGAGGATGTGGTTACTGTTAAACTATTAGGTGGAAATTTACAGATTCAGTGGGACAGGGAGGCAAATCTGGTCTATATGACCGGACCTGCCGAAACTGTTTTTGAAGGTGAAATTGCGATATAAAGAGGAGGAGAAAAGATATGTTTAAGATCAATGACAATTATTTAAAGCTTCCCGGAAGCTATTTGTTTTCAACCATAGGGAAAAAGGTAAATGCTTATGCGGCGGCGAATCCGGATAAGAAGATTATCCGCCTTGGAATCGGCGATGTGACCCAGCCCCTTGCTCCGGCGATTATCACCGCGCTTCATGGAGCAGTGGATGAGATGGCGCACGCTGAAACCTTTAAGGGCTATGCGCCGGATCTGGGCTACGAGTTTTTGAGGACTGCCATTGCAGATCATGATTATAAGGCAAGAGGCTGCGATATAGCGGCGGATGAGATCTTTATATCCGACGGCGCCAAATGTGATTCCGGTAATATTCAGGAGATCTTCAGCGTGGACAATAAGATTGCCGTTTGTGATCCCGTTTATCCTGTTTATGTGGACACCAACGTGATGGCGGGCAGAACGGGTGTGTACGACAGTAAAAAAGAAACCTGGAGCGATGTGATTTATATGCCCTGCCTGGCGGAGAATAACTTTGCACCGGAGCTGCCCAAGGAAACACCGGATTTGATTTATCTGTGCTTCCCCAATAACCCTACAGGTTCTACGATTACGAAGAAACAGCTTCAGGAGTGGGTGGATTATGCAAATAAAGTGGGAGCAGTGATTATTTATGACGCTGCCTATGAAGCATACATTTCCCAGGAGGAGGTGCCCCATTCCATTTACGAGTGCGAGGGCGCAAGAACCTGTGCCATCGAGCTTCGTTCCTTCTCTAAAAATGCAGGCTTTACAGGGGTGCGCCTTGGCTTTACAGTCATTCCCAAGGATTTGAAATGTGGGGAGGTTTCTCTTCACAGCCTGTGGGCAAGAAGACACGGAACCAAATACAATGGCGCCCCTTATATTGTACAGCGTGCCGGAGCGGCAGTGTATTCAGAGGAAGGCAAGGCGCAGATCCGGCAGCAGGTGGCATACTATATGAACAATGCCAAGTATATTCTGGAAGGCTTAAAGAGCGCAGGGTATACCGTTTCAGGCGGCGTTAACGCTCCCTATATTTGGCTGAAAGCACCGGATGGCATGACCAGCTGGGAATTCTTTGATTATCTGCTGGAGCATGCAAATGTAGTGGGAACGCCCGGTTCCGGCTTTGGTCCCAGCGGTGAGACGTACTTCAGGCTGACCGCTTTTGGAAGCTATGAAAATACTGTGGAGGCAGTGGACAGAATCAAAGCACTATAAAAAGGCAGAAAGCTGTTGCCGAAAAAGGTGGCAGCTTTTGTTTTTTAGTCATAAAATAGCGGAGGCTGATCCGTATCAAAAGAGGAGGGAGGAAAAGGTGAACGAGCATCAGTTTGAGGAAGCTGTAGCGCGGATGGTTCAGGGGGATAAAACCGGGTTAAAGGAAATCTATGAGTACTATGTAGGTTATGTTTACAGAATCATTTTTGAAGTGCTGCAGAGCAGGGAAAATGCGGAGGATGTGACCAGCGAATTTTTCATCAGGCTATGGGACAAAGCGGAACAGTTTAAGCCCGGCGGCGGTCACAGAGGATATTTGGCGACCATGGCAAGAAATATGGCGATCGATTTTCTGCGGAAGCATAAAAAGGAGGAACTAACGGCGCTGATGCAGGATCTGGGGACAGATGCCGAGGAAGAGAAAAAGGCGCCGGCATTTCCTGTGGAGAAAGACAGTCAGGTAGAGCGGGAGGTTATTTCGGAGTTGACGGTCAGTCAGGCGCTTGAAACCTTAAAGCCGGCGGAACGCCAGATTGTCAGCCTGAAGGTACTGGGTGAGATGACCTTTAAGGAGATTGCAGCATGCATGGGCATTCCCATGGGGACTGTGACCTGGAAATATCAGAATGCAATGAAAAAATTAAGGAGGTGTGGATATGAGTAAAGATTTTGAACAGGCATATAAAGAATTGGCACAAAATGAAGTCCCTGACTTGTGGAACAGAATCGAAGCCGGACTCAGCGAAAAATCCACCTCCGGAAAAACGGAAGAACAGCGTAAAATAAAAAAGTTTTATTTCAGGCAATATGCAGGAATCGCAGCGGCGGTTGTATGTGCGGTTTTGATTGCACCGGCGGTATTACTTCTCAGCAGCCGGAGAACCAAATCTGAAGGCATCGCCTGCGCGCCGGAAATGGCGGCGGAAGGTATTGCAGAGGAGGCGGAAGCAGAGGCAGCCGCGGAAGAATGGGAGGATGCGGCAGAAGCGGCGGAAGAAGCGGTATACGAGACAACCGAGGAGGCGGAAACGGAAGCAATGTACGATATGGCGGAGACGCCTGCCGGGGAGTCTGGTTATGGAATGGAAAGCGCTTCAGGGGCGATTGCAGATGAAAGCCGGGGACAGGAAGCTGCCACTGGCGAGATGGAAAATAAGACGGAACAGAAAGAAAGTGATAAAATGGAAGAACTGGAAGCGGACAGGCAGCAGGTTGCAAAGAAGCTTCAGGCGGAAGACGGAGCCATTTTAGAGCATGTGAGGGTGCAGGTTCTGGAGGAAGGAAAGAATGTGGACGGCGGTACGGACACAGAGGGGATGGGAATTCTGTACAGGGCGGTTGTGAAAGAAGACGATTCAGGGAACTTTGCCCAGGGAGAAGAAATTGAAATTTTTGTACCGGTATATTCTTCTGCGGCACTGGTGAAGGATGATGTGTTTGAGGTGGATCTGATTTACAGAGACAGAGAAATTTACCCGTTGGTACTGCAAAAGTTTTCGGCGGAGAAGGAAGAATAGCAACGAACGCCCATGGAAACGGAGACACAGGAGCTTGCAGAGCGCACAGCGGCAAAGCTGAAGAAACTGACCGAGGAAGAATTTGCCGGGCTTGTGTTTTTGCCTGCTGAAGATATGGAATAAGGGAAACGCCGGGGAATGGCAGCTTATACAGTGCCATTCTCCGGTGTCTTTTTCTGCCCTTATGGACGCTTAGAACTACTTTCCGTTTTTTCCACCCATACACTACAAAACGCCCCGGAAATGCCCTTAAAATACTCCCTGCGCCTGCCTTAATTGCCCGCATTACCTTTCTGTCTACCTCTCTTGTTCTTACTGCTTCGTCTTTCATAAGATACTGCTCCATATAGAAAAATAAGTTAGAAAAAATTTATTGACTTATTTACGAAATCGGATATATAATCATATACGAAATCGGATATAAAAAGGGGGACGTGATGTATAGTGGTATACAATAAATTAGCAAGAGAATATACTCATCTGCACGGCGAAATCAATTCCTTATACCATGAAGCGGCAGTAAACGCAGGCATTTCAGACAGCGTTTTGAATATCCTTTATGTAATTTGCGAGAAAGGCGACCGCTGCTATCAAAGCGAGGTATTCAAACTGACAGGCATTAGCCGGCAGACAATCAATTCAGCCATACGCAAACTGGAAAAAGACGGGCTTGTGTATTTGGAGCAGGGACAGGGACGAAATACGATTGTCTGTCTGACAGAAAAGGGAAAAAATTTTTCAGCAGAAAAAATCTACCCTCTATTTGAAATGGAAAATGAAATTTGGAGTGAATGGACAGCCGAAGAACAACAGCAGTATGTAACAACTGAACGAAAGTACCGTGACGCACTAAAAAAACATTTGAAAAATTTAAGTAACGATTTATGAACAGAGAAAACAAGAGAAAACAGTATGCAAAAGGTTATTATAAAACTCACGGGTGCAATGACAGCTTTACCTGTAAAGTATGTGGCAGACTGGTTGTATCAGCCGGAGCAGGAAGCGACCACCGCAATCATTATACCAACTGTCTTTGCAGCCTGCATTTAGATAACGAGCCGGGGGACAGGGAAGCAGACTGTGGTGGAGTTATGGAGCCGGTTGGTGTTTGGGTAAGAAAAAACGGGGAATGGGCTATTATCCACCGTTGCAGGATATGCGGTCATTTCAGTTCAAACCGGTTAGCGGCAGACGATAACCCTATGAAACTAATGTCTATTGCTATGAAACCATTGACACAACCGCCATTTCCTTTGGAGCGTATCGAGGAAATGACTGCCCTCATGGGCGGTGAGGGCTGCCTGTCTACAAGCAGAATGTAAAAACGAATATTACAGAGAGGGAATATATATCAAATGGATAATAATGTTTTAGACCAAAAATGGAGTGCTTTGTCACTCCTTTGTTTTGCGCTTCCAACTATTTTTATGATGATGTTCATGGGGCTTTATACAATCGTAGATACAATTTTTGTAGCCCAATTTGTCAACACAGACGCTCTTTCTGCTATCAATATTGTATCTCCTGTTATTAACCTTACTGTCGGCATTGGCACAATGATCGGGACAGGAGGAAATGCAATTATATCCTACAAAATAGGCGCAGGGCGAAATCAAGAAGCCAAAGAGGATTTTACCTTTCTTATGTCCGTTGCCGCAGGTATAGGGGTTGTGGTACCTATTGCAGGAACAATATGGATTGATAAAATCATATATGCACTAGGGGCAAGTGAACAGCTTTTCCCTTATTGCAAAGACTATTTGAGTATGTTATTCCTGTTTATTCCTGCAAATGTGATACAAACAGTATTTACTAATCTGTTTGTAACTGCCGGGAAGCCCGGAATGGGTTTAGGGCTGCTTGTTGCTGCGGGACTGACAAATATTATTTTGGACTACATTTTTATTGCCGTCTGCGGTTTTGGCATTTGTGGTGCAGCATTAGGTACAGGCTGCGGATATTTAATTCCAACAGTTGTCGGCTTAACCTTTTTTATTCGGAGCAGGGAAACACTTTGTTTTACAAAGCCAATATGGAAATGGAACGTATTAAAAGAGAGCTGTCTGAATGGTTCTTCGGAAATGGTGGGACAGTTATCATCAGCGATCACAACATTCCTATTCAATATTACAATGATGAATTTATTGGGAGAAAATGGCGTTGCAGCTATTACAATTCTGATTTTCTCTCAATTTTTATTCAATGCTTTGTATATTGGTTTTTCAATAGGCGTTGCCCCGGTAATTGGCTTCAATTATGGGAACGGAAACAAAATTCAGCAAAAGAATGTATTTCAAATTTGTATAAAATTTATTTTTACAGTTTCGTTGCTGCTATTTGTAACTTCCCAACTGGGCAGCCCTTATATTATACGCTTGTTTGTGTCTGATGTATCAGCGGTCTACGAACTGGCAGTTAATGGATTTAGGATTTTTTCATTTGGATTTTTATTCAGTGGTTTTAATCTTTTTATATCTTCTATGTTTACTGCTTTATCAAATGGAAAAATATCTGCAATTTTATCATTTTTGAGAACATTTGGCTTATTGGTTGGGTGTATTTTATTATTGCCGCTAATTTGGCAGGTCACAGGTGTATGGTTGGCAGTACCGATTGCGGAGGGAATTATGTTCTGTATATCTATCCTGTTTTTACTGCGGTATAAAGAGAAATATATGTGACATCATCTATACTTGTTTTTTCAATATAAGTAAAAAATTTACCAATCATATAATGAAGGTTATTATTATAGAAAGCTATCTTAGAAGGTGTCTGTATGGGAAAAATACTACTGCTGACACTTAATGAACAAGAAGAAAAAATAATTGATAAAATCATTTCAGCATTGGCTGACTGCATATCACTTGAAGCCGTACAAACTATTCCAGTTCCGGCTTCGGGAATGTCCTTTCAGGGACTGGAAATAAGGCAGAGCCAACACCGGGTATTTCAAGGCGGGGAGGAAGTAAACCTTGCCCGTCTTGAATACAGTACCCTTGTATTCCTTGCTTCCAATCCGGGCATTGCATTTACACGAACACAAATATTTGAAGCTGTATGGAACATGGAAAGTGATAGCTGCCATTCAAGCGTTATCAACGTGATTTGTAACCTGCGGAAAAAGATAGAGCCTGACAGCAAGAATCCGACCTATATCAAAACCGTGTTAGGTGTCGGTTCCGAAGCGCTTTACCCCTTCCTGCTTTGCTATATGAAAATATTATCATTTTGATATTAAAAAATCAACTGACACTGCGGGAACCGCATCCTTATTGAATGATCTGCAAAATAGAGAAACGGCATAGCCTGCAAGCTACGCCGTATTCCGAAAGCAATTTTGACAATATTGATTTATTGAGTAAACTGATTTTTGTTCGTCTTTTTAAGACAATCTGTCATTGCTGAGGACCAATATACTTATCACTGCCAAATCCAAGGATCAGGACAAAGATCGTGTTTAAGAATAAAAGTCCGAAGCCGAATCCTGTGCCCTTGCCAAACGCCTTGGCAAGCTTAAAGCACAGCATAATCGAAATCACGAAGTTGACGCAAGGCACAAACATAAGCAGGAATAACCAGCCGTTGCCCCATGCAATGTCAAACATGCAGTAATCCGTGTAAAACGGAATTAAACTTGCCCATCCGGGTTTGCCTGCTTTGGTGTAGATTTTCCACCTTGCAATCACTGTTAGAACAAGAAAGACAAGACAGATGATCATGTAGACCATGTAAACACCAGCACCTACTGCGGCAAGCGCTGCATCGTAGGCATCATAATCATAGTAAGATGTAGCCATTTTTTCTCCTCCCTCCATAAGAATAAAGCCCTGAGGCTCCTATATCTATTTATAATATAGAAGATTGCAAATAATGTCAATTTATAAATTTTTTATAAACTAGTTACTTTTTACACTCACATCAGGACACAAATTATAGATTGACTAAAAATGATTTAAAAATGATTGCAATATAATTTTCACTGTGATATATTATGTACAAAGCAAAAGATTTCTTTAAGCGGAAGCTTATTTCTCGGCAATGCCGTGTCTGTGACTTATCTGTCATCAAATCTGAAATCCTGCTTTTAAATCAAATCAATTGAATATAGCAGGAAAAGAAATAAAACGTGGTGACATATGAAGGAAATATTTATTATGCGTTTATCAGGTTTTAACTGGATTTTTCTGCGAAAAGGAGGAAAACGTATGGTAAACAATGTTACTACGAAATTGGATCAATTAAACCTTGTTTACAAGTTTCTTTTTGATGAAATAATGGAGGATATTGATTCTTACCGCGCAGTTGTAAGTATTTTGCTGGAAAATGAAATCTTATAAGACGGAGCCGCTATTATCAGGCGCAATTGGATGTGTCGCTGTTAGAACCTGGAAGTACAGATTTTAATATTCTGAATGATAGCTGTTTTATATTAATTGCTCCCTTTGATATATTTGGACGAGGACTCTATCGATATACCTTTGAAGGAGTTTGCAAGGAATGTCCAGATCTTAAGATGGGGGATGGTTCCGTTAGGATTTTTATTAATACAAAGGGGAAAAATAAGAAGAATTTTTCAAAAGAGTTTTTGGATTTTATGACCTACCTTACATCGTCAACAGATGAAACGGCAGAAAATACAAAGAGCAAACGAATCAAGATGCTTCATGACAATGTCAAAAAGATAAGAAAATCAGAAAAATTGGGAGTGAAATATATGCAGAGGTGGGAAGAATTGGAATATGCCCGTCAAGACGGGAAAAGTGAGGGCGAAATGTTGAAATTGATACAACAGATCTGCAAAAAATGCGCAAGAAAAAGTCAATATTAGAGATTGCTGAAGATCTGGAGGAAGAAATCCAGATGATTCAGCCTGTCTATGAATCAGCTCAAAATTTTGCGCCGGATTATGATTATGAGAAAGTATCTAAAGAATATTGCGCCCGGTATTTTTCTAAAGAAGATTGATTATGAAGCAATTGGCAAAAAAGCTTACCGGAATAAAGCCATCAAGCAGGCGCTTGCCGGCTTATTCCAGTTACGATAAGCCGGCTCGCAAAGCGTGGCGGTGTTCGTTACGATAAGCCGGCTCGCAAAGCGTGGCGGTGTTCGTTTATCAGTTCTATTCCGTTAACGCCGCAGCCAGTGTCTCCAATTCTTTTATATCGGCATCCTTCACCGCACCCTTAATGGTGACGGAGGTTTCCAGAATATGAATATCTTTCATCTGGGAAAGAATCTCCCTCATAGTCTTGTTTGCCGAAGGCGCCCAGGAGCCGTTTTCAATTAAGGCAACGGTACGCTTCTGATAATTTTTCCCTTTTAAATGATGAAGAAAATCTTCCATGAAAGGCATTACGCCGCCATTGTAAGAGGAAGCGGCGAGAACGATCTTGCCGTAGCGGAAAGCATCTTCCAGAGCCTCCGCCATATCGTCCCTTGCCAGATCGGCAATTGCAACTTTGGGGCAGCCGTTAGCGGTTAAAAGCTCTTGCAGTTTCCTTGCAGCCACTGCGGTGTTACCGTGAAGGGAAGCATACGCAATAAAGATGCCTTCTGATTCAGGCTCGTAACTGCTCCAGATCTGATACTTGTCCAAATAGTAACTTAAATTTTCCTTCAAAACAGGTCCATGAAGAGGACAGATGATTTGAATGTCCAATGCCGCTGCTTTTTTCAGTACTGTTTGGACGGGCATGCCGAATTTCCCTACAATGTTAAAATAATATCTTCTTGCTTCGCAGGTCCAGTCCTCATCGGCATCAAGGGCGCCAAACTTGCCAAAAGCGTCTGCGCTGAACAATACTTTTGCAAAGCTGTCATAAGTGAACATAACTTCGGGCCAGTGAACCATGGGCGTCATGATAAAATGGAGCACATGCTTTCCAAGGGAAAGGGTATCCCCTTCCTTCACCACCAGGGCATTGTCAAAGTTCCTGTCGAAATACAGGGCAAGCATTTGAAAAGTTTTTGCATTGCCTACCAGCCGGGTGTTGGGATATTTTTGAAGAA
This sequence comes from Lachnospiraceae bacterium UBA7093, assembly GCA_002492465.1. Classification (GTDB taxonomy): domain Bacteria; phylum Bacillota; class Clostridia; order Lachnospirales; family Lachnospiraceae; genus Suilimivivens. The sequence goes on from DKYT01000062.1 coordinate 73,783, forward strand.
AAGCGTCTATGCTGGAAGCATGATCCGGCTCCACATGGGAAACCACCAGATAATCGGGGGATTTTCCTCCCAAAGCCCCTTCAAGATTTGCAAGATAGTCCTCCTTTTTTCTTTCATCCACAGTGTCCATGACGGCAATTTTATCATCCAGTATGACATAGGAATTATAGGAAATTCCATTGGGAACAACATACTGCCCTTCAAAAAGATCGATTTCCCTGTCATTTACGCCAAGGTAAAGAATATCATCGGTGATCATGTTCATACCTCCCATAACTTATATTTTATCTGTGACCAACTTAAGCATCATTATACACAAAAAAGCATTATAAGTCACAAAAATATGGAAAAAATCGAAAACAATAAAAAAGATCAACTAAATTGATTAAACACATGCCTTGTGAGTCCCCAGAGTGATATGATAAGATGCAAATGATGTTGGTGCGAAGAGCGCTGCCCCACAGGGAGGGATGGCAAAGGCGGGGGCTGAGAGCTGGGGGAAGGCGGGGATGGCGGCGCAAAAGAATTTGCGGTCGCTCCGTTGCACCGGGCATTCCGATGAGCCTCATAAAGCAACAATCACAGAAGCAAAGGCTTCTATGATTGTTGGAGTCTCATCTCCATGGTGCAAAAGTCGTTCCCGCAAGCTTCTTTTGCGCCCCAGCCTCCCCCTCGCCCCGGCATCCAGCCCGCCTTTGCCATCCCTCCCTGTGGGGCAGCGCCCTTCGCACCAACATCATTTGAAGCCACCAAACACCCAACACGATAAAGAGGAAGATTGATTATGAATGCAGCGGAAAAGTACGGAAAATCTTATTTTATGCCCCCCCAGATAACCTATGACTGGGTGAAAAAGGATACCATCACGTCGCCCCCGATCTGGTGCAGTGTGGATTTAAGGGATGGAAACCAGGCGTTGATCGAGCCTATGGGGCTGGAAGAAAAGCTTGCCTTTTTCAGGATGCTGGTGGAGATCGGTTTTAAGGAGATTGAAGTGGGTTTCCCGGCGGCGTCTGATACGGAATACCAGTTTGTAAGAGCATTGATCGAGAGAAATATGATACCCGGGGATGTGACCATTCAGGTGCTGACCCAGGCGAGGGAGCATATTATCCGAAAAACCTTTGAGGCGGTGAAGGGCGCGCCATCGGCAATCGTGCATCTATATAATTCCACGTCGGTTGCCCAGCGGGAGCAGGTGTTCCGCAAGACCAAGGAAGAGATAAAGCAGCTTGCCGTGGACGGCGCAAAGCTCCTTAAGGAGATTGCCGAAGAGACGGAAGGGAATTTTACCTTTGAGTACAGTCCGGAAAGCTTTCCCGGAACAGAGGTGGAATATGCAGTGGAGGTGTGCAACGGGGTACTGGAAGTATGGCAGCCTGCAAAGGAGCATAAGGCGATCATCAACATCCCTACCACAGTACAGATCGCCATGCCCCATGTGTTTGCCTGCCAGGTGGAATATATCCATAAGCATTTAAAATACAGGGACGCAGTGGTTTTAAGCGTACATCCTCACAACGACAGGGGATGCGGCGTCAGCGACGGAGAGTTTGGCGTATTGGCGGGAGCGGACCGGATAGAGGGGACGCTGTTTGGCAACGGAGAGCGGACCGGCAATGTGGATCTGGTTACCCTTGCCATGAACATGGTGTGCCACGGAGTAGAGCCGGGGCTGGATTTTAGCAATATCAGCAAAATTCGGGAAACCTACGAGCTGCTTACCGGCATGAGGGTTCATGAGAGAACCCCTTATGCGGGAGACTTGGTATTTACCGCCTTTTCCGGTTCCCATCAGGACGCCATATCCAAGGGAATGGCATGGCGGGATGCAGGCAAAAGCGGAAAGCGCTGGGATGTTCCCTACCTGCCCATCGATCCCCAGGATCTGGGGAGAGAGTATGAATCCGACGTAATCCGGATTAACAGCCAGTCGGGCAAGGGCGGAATCGCCTTTATCCTGAAACAGAATTTCGGGATGGGGCTGCCTGATAAAATGAAGGAAGAGGTAGGCTACCTGATGAAGGGCATCTCTGATCAGAGACATAAAGAGCTTACGCCGGAGGATATTTATCAGATTTTTGAAGACCATTATATCCGCCAGAGAGAGGTCTTTGACATTCCGGAATGTCACTTTAAGCAGGTGGACGGAGGGATTTCCGCGGAGGTGACCATTGAGCAGAACAAGGAGAGAAGAGTCATTGAAACTTCCGGAAACGGACGTCTGGATGCAGTCAGCAACGCCATTAAGCTGTATTTCGGAGTCAGCTATGAGCTGTCGGTTTATGAGGAGCATGCCGTATCCAGAGGCTCATCCTCCAGGGCGGCAGCGTATGTGGGAATATTAAAGAGCGGAAAAATGTACTGGGGCGTAGGGCTTGACGAGGATATTATCAAAAGCTCTATTGCAGCATTGGTTTCCGCAGGCAATAAAATGACCCTGAGCGAGAACATACGGGAGGGAAGAGAAGAGCGGATTGTGGACATTATGCGGTATGTGCAGAATCATTATAAGGATGTGACCCTTGAGCGGCTTTCAGAGAATTTCCACCTTTCCAGTCCCTATCTTTCCAAATATATCAAGGAACACACAGGAGCTACCTTTCAGGAGGCGGTGAAAAAGGCGAGAATGAAGAAGGCGCGGGCGATGCTGAAAGAGACGAATCAGACGGTGGAGAGCATTGCGGCAAGCGTGGGGTATGAGACGGTAGAGCATTTTAACAGACTGTTTAAAAAGACCTATGGGATGACACCGGTGCAGTTCAGGCGGGAGAACAGGTAAAACGAACACCGTCGCGCTCCGCGG
>DKYT01000062.1:76910-82098 GCA_002492465.1 Lachnospiraceae bacterium UBA7093
TAACGAACACCGTCGCGCTCCGCGAGCCGGCTTATCGTAACAAGAAGCGTTGCAGACAATTGACAATGGTTGTCTGTAACGCTTCTTTTATGGTCAGGTGTGTAGGGCGGCTCCATTGGTTTGAATGACGGAGCGGTACCAGTTAAAACTTTTCTTTTTGTAGCGTGCCAGAGTGCCGGAACCGTCCTCGTTGCGGTCTACATAGATAAAGCCGTATCGCTTTTTCAGCTGTGCGGTGGAGGCGCTGACCACGTCGATGCAGCCCCAGGCGGCATAGCCCATTACATCTACCCCTTCATCCAGCGCCTCTTCCACTGCAAGAAGGTGGTTTTTCATGTATTCGATCCGGTAATCGTCCTCTACGGTAAATTCGCCCGCCTCATCCTGGCTTAGCGTATCTACAGCCCCCAAGCCGTTTTCCGCGATAAAGAGAGGTTTCTGGTAGCGGTCATAAAAATAATTCAGGGTGTAGCGAAGCCCCTGGGGATCGATCTGCCAGCCCCATTCGCTTTCTTCCAAATAGGGATTCTTTACGCCGCTGGTCAGGTTTCCGGCGCCCTTGCTGTACTGGGAGCAGTCCGCGGCGGTACATTTACTCATATAGTAGCTAAAGGAAATGTAATCTACCGTATGGTGAAGAAGTTCTTCGTCTCCCGGTTCCATTTTGACGGATATGCCCTTTGCCGCCCATTCCTTTTTCACATAGGAAGGATAATAGCCTCTCGCCTGCACATCACAGAAGAGCATCACCTTTCTGTCGGCTTTCTGCATGGCAATCATATCCTCCGGCTTTGGGGTCATGGGATAGCTTAAAGCCCCAAGCACCATACAGCCCATTTTGGCACCGGGGATCATTTCATGAAGGAGTTTGGTGGCAAGAGCGCTTGCCACGAATTCATGATGCGCCGCCTGGTATTTGTCCTCATCGGAAAGCTGTTCTTTAGGCGTCCAGATGCCCGCCCCCATCAGGGGAAAATGCCATAGGGCGTTGATTTCATTAAAGGTCATCCAGTATTTTACCTTATCCCGGTACCGGTCAAAGACCACCCGGCAGTATCGCTCAAAGAAACCGATCATACGGCGGTCCCGCCAGCCGTCATAGGTTCTGGCAAGATGGAGCGGGGTTTCGTAGTGGGAGAGGGTGACCATAGGTTCAATGCCGTATGCTTTGCATGTGTCGAATACTTTATCATAGAATAAAAGTCCTTTTTCATTTGGCTCTTCCTCGTCTCCCAGGGGAAAGATTCTGCTCCAGGCAATGGACATGCGGAAGACTTTAAAGCCCATCTGGGCTATGAGGCGGATATCCTCCTCATAGCGATGGTAAAAATCAATGCCCACAAGCTTTAAATTTTCCGGCACAGGTTCTTCCGTGACAGGTCCCATAACGCCCTTTGGCATAACATCCTGGATGGACAGCCCTTTGCCGTCCTCCAGGTATGCGCCTTCACATTGGTTGGCGGCAATGGCGCCGCCCCATAAAAAGTTTTCAGGAAAGCTCATAGATCTTACGCTCCTTTCCACTATTTCAAAACGGTGATCAGATCCTTTCCGGCGTCCCCTTCCTGTTTGGCGAGAACATCCAGATAATCTGCGGTATTGGTTATCAACACGGGAGTGGTTACGTCATAGCCGGCGCTTTGAATGCCGTCTATGTCAAAGGAGATTAAAAGGTCGCCTTTCTTTACATGTTCTCCTTGTTTTGCGTGGATCTGGAAGTATTTTCCTTTCAGTTCAACGGTGTTGATGCCGATATGAATCAGCAGTTCTACGCCGTCCTTGGTGACCATGCCCAGAGCATGGCCGGTGTCAAAAACGGATACAAGATCGCCTTCAGCAGGGGCGTGGATTTCGCCCTTTGCAGGAACCACAGCGGCGCCTTTTCCCACGATCTCATTGGAGAATACCTCGTCCTTTACCTGGGACAAAGGAATGATGCTGCCCTCAACGGGGGAATCGATGGTAATTTTAATGCCCTGAGGTTTTGCAGGAGCAGCTTCCTTTTCCGGAAGGTCGGGGGCAGCCGCTTCTTCCTCTGCGGGATCGTCAAAGCCTATGATCAGGGTTGCAATTGCGGTTACCACCATAGAAATCACAATCGTAATGGCGGCGTTAATCACATTACTGAAGCTTTCTCCGCCAATGTAAACGGGCAGGGCGAAAATGCCTGCGGTGGTGGAGGAAAAGGTGTGAATGCCTGTGATGCCTGCATATAAGCCTGCTGCGCAGCCGCCGATCATGGATGCGTATAAAGGTTTTTTCAGTCGAAGGTTAACGCCGTAAAGGGCAGGTTCTGTAATACCCATCAGACCGGTTACGCCGGAGGAAAAACCCAGCTGCTTTAAATCCTTATTTTTGGATTTAGCGCCTACTACCAGAGCCGCAGTACCCTGTGCAATATTGGATGCAAGCATACCGGGACCTAAAATTGTGCCGTAGCCCAAGGTTGCGTACTGGATCGTCTGAATGGGAGCGAAGCAGTAGTGCATACCGGTCATAACGAAGAAGGGACAGAAGGTTCCCATCAATACGGGGATTACCCATCCGGCATAGTCGTTTAACCAGTTAAAGCCGATGGCGATGACCTGACCTACCAGATTGCCCAGAGGTCCCGCAACGGTAATGCCGATAATACCCGTTACAATAATGGTGATCATAGGGGCAAGGAATATTTTTACCGGTTTAGGGGATATCTTGTTTGCAAATTTTTCAATATAGGACTGTACCCATACGATCAACAGGATGGGCACAACGCTGCCGCCGTAGGAGATCATGGTAACCGGGATAAAACCGAAAAGATGTACCGGATCTCCGGTGTTTAAGCCGGTAAAGCTGGAGTGGAGAAGCACTCCTGCAAGTACGGCGGAAACATAAGGGTTGCATTTGAAACGCTTTGCCGCTGAGAACGCAAGAATAAAGGGCATAAAGGAAAACAGCGCGTCGCCGAAAGCGTTAAAGATCTGATAGGTCTGGGAACCGGAGTCCACCAGCTTAAATGCCACCAGCAGCGCAAGGAGCGCCTTGATCATACCGGAACCTGCAAGTGCCGGGATGATAGGCTGGAAAATCGCCGTCAGGGTGCCGAAAAATGCAGCGATAATGCCCGTATTTTTTTCTCCTTCTGCAGCTGCGTTTTCTTCAAATTTGCCCAGCTTCTTAATTTCTTCGCAGACATTGCTCACGTCTGTTCCTATGACGATCTGGAATTGCCCGTTTTTGGTGACAACGCCCTGAACGCCTTTTATCCTTTTAATTGCTTCCACATTTGCTTTTTTTGCATCATTCAGATTGAAGCGCAGGCGTGTCATACAGTTTGTAACGCTTGCCACATTTTTGTCGCCGCCCACAAGTTTGAGTATTTCTTCTGCTGTTTTTTTGTAGTCCATACCATACCTCCATATATGATTTATTTTGGAAAAGAAATGCAGCTCCTGCAGTAAGCTGTCACTCCTCATCTCCCACGGTTGTGATTCTGCGGATATAGACGGTCAGATAGATCAATTCCTCTTCGGGAACGGCGATCTGATAGTCCTCCCATATCATTTTTGCTATGGTTTCCGCACTGCGATAGCTTTCTTGATATTGGGTCCGGATTAATTTATGAAAATCCAGGTCGTTTCCGTCCAGCATGGTGTCTTTGAATAAACGCTGGGCAAAGAATTTCAAATGAGTGACAAAGCGTATATAATGGATAGACTCCTCGTCAAAGTTCATTTGATACCGGTAACGCACAATACTGATGATCTTATGGATCAGCTCCGTCATACGGACAGAATCGTTTAGATCCGAATAATTAAATTCCGCGTTTACAATGTGCATTGCAATGGAAGCGGCTTCGTCTTCGGGAAGCGCCGCCCCGGTTTTTTCACTGATCAGAGAAAGGGCGTGTCTGGCAATTTCAAACTCTCTGGGATAAAAATTTTTAATTTCCAGCAGCAGTACGTTTTTAAATTCCAGCCCCTGCTCCATGCGGGATACGGCAAAGGAAATATGGTCGATCAGGTGAAGAAGCAAAGCCTCGTCCAGCTCGCTGCCCAAAGCCGTCTGAGCGTTTTTTAAGATCTCGTCGGCTATTTCCATGTAGACCTCGGGGGTCTGCGCCAATAAGGCGTAGAGCTTTCCGGCAATATTTTTAGATTTCAGAAAATATTCTTTTTCCACCTGGGAAGCGTCCACCTCGTCGCCGGCTTTTGCCTTAAAGCCGATGCCTTTGCCCACCAGGATCCGTTCCTGGTTGCGCTCGTTTCTGGCACATACCACATTGTTGCTGACTGCATTTTTTATGATCCATCTTCTGGGACTCATACGCTTCAACCATGTCCTTTCCGCCGTTTCAGGAAATAAAAAAAGACCCCCATTACATGCATACAAAATAAACATGTAATTTCAAGTCTTGCCTATCCAATAGTCACAAGCTTGAAGGAGTCATTCGTTCAAATCTAAAAAACCATATCACAGGAGCGTTAACATGTCAACTCACAGAATGTAAATTTGTATATTTTATAAAAATGGTATGGGCTTAAATTGTGCAATTTGCCATGGAAAATTTGGGACAAATATATGATATAATGTGCATAGTACTGATCCGGGGGTATAAAGGAAAGATGATATTGCTGAGAGATTTATCGATTTTCTGGGGGATGTTTCATGTGGTATTCCTCTTCATCATGTTATTTCGGTCGCGGTTTGCCAAGAAAAAAACGATTTTGGCGGCGGGGATCGGCATGGGGATTCTGATGGGATTGAATGGGGTGGGATTGCTGGTATACGGTATAGATGTCATAGCAAAGGCTTTTCTGTTTACCTGCTCCATACCCAGTTTTATCCTTTTTTATGTGATGAGCGCAGACAAAAGATTCCGGTTTTTGCTAACCTTTTGCCTGGCGGATACCACTTGTCTGTGGCTTATGGCAGTTACGAATCTTTTGGATTATTATTTTGGCGGCGGAGAGTATGTGCTGATGTTTATCAGCAGATTGATTTTATTTCCCCTTGTGGAATATTTGGTGTGGCGGTATTTGAGAAAGCCCTATCTGGCATTGCAGAATGCGGTGAAAAAAGGATGGGGGGTTTTTGCAGGGATGACCATGCTGTACTATCTGCTGCTGGTAGTTACAGTGCAGTTTCCAACGAATATTGTGGAGCGCCCGGAGGATATGTTTCTGTTTATCCAAACCAAAATAAAATC
>DKYT01000061.1:0-138 GCA_002492465.1 Lachnospiraceae bacterium UBA7093
CATCGTAGAAATGCGGTGTTTTTTATTTTGTGTTGCATTTTGTGTTGCATAATTTGGAAAAATGAGAGTTTGCAATATCTGCCATAATATATGCATCTGGAACGCCAAGGGCATGCCTTATGGATGCAGAATAGTGCC
>DKYT01000061.1:436-762 GCA_002492465.1 Lachnospiraceae bacterium UBA7093
GCCTTATGGATGCAGAATAGTGCCTAAGGTCATGGAAACGGAAATGATTGATATTATTTCGCTCAAGCACCCTTTGGAACATAATTGTAATTGAATGTGGGTTCAAATTTGTAATGTGTCCTTCTTCTACATGATCAAAAATTAGGCAGCGGTAAGCGCCTGATGGGAGTTTCTTTGCAGTAGCCATAGTAGCATTTTCTTTTCTGTTTTTGGCATAAACTAGAAACAACAAACCTCTTTACAAGAAAGAATAAGTATTCTACAATGTACATAAATTAATAAGGCTTTATCCGAATAATTAATTGAGGTGGTAAATTTCGTAGCGA
>DKYT01000061.1:1095-34299 GCA_002492465.1 Lachnospiraceae bacterium UBA7093
TGGTACTGACAGGGGAAACCCGAGAGATGCAGGAGAATGCTACGCCTGCCAATTAATTATTTGGTTTAGCTAATATAGTAGAGGAATTATTGAAGTAGAGATTGTGCTGCTACGCACCCTATGGGTCAAAAGAAATGTGGGAAGGTTAGACAGGGCGCTTTTTTTATATCTGACGGGGCAGTCAATACGGGAAGATCAAAAACATCGTAGAAATGCGGTGTTTTTTTGTATGCATAAAGAAGTTCATATGGAAATTTGAAATGATGCAACTATGATGCAGAAATGATGAAGTTTTGATGCAGCACCCTGATATTATGAAAGCATAGAAAATATAGTGCATGAAATAAGATGTTATATTCCAGGGAGGAAGAGATTTATGAAAGGCAAAAAGGAACCTGTGCAGGCTTTGGGAAAAGCCTTCCGGTGCAGTACGGCGGCTGTTATGGTAATCGTTCTGTTATCACAATCATTGACAGTGGCAGGGATGGAAAAAAATAATCTGGCAGAGGAAACAGAAAATGTGAAATTTGAGAATCAGATGCAAAGGTATCCCCTGTTAAGGAATTGTCCGGAAGAAAACCGAGAGAATTATATCACGCTGTATGCTCCGGAGGGGATATCCTATGAGGTGAAACCGGGAGATACATTGTGGGGGATCGCCAGAAAATTTTATGGAAGGGGAAGCGCTTTCCCCGGAATTGAAGGGGTAAATCCGGATATGGTGGGAGAAAATGCGCTTATCTTTCCCGAAACCGAATTGGTGATTCCAGAGGTTTATTATGTGGAAAAGCAGACAGACAGCCGGGGCGGTTTCTCGGCTCCGGCATGTTCTTATGACATACCGTCAGAATTTGTATTTGCTTATTTGAAATGGGAGACTTGTCTGGAATCTGTTTATGATCCTGATGAACCGGATAATGAGGTTATGATTCACATTACTGAAAACAGGATGTTTCCCGATGGCGTAGGGGACAGGTTTGAGGATATGAAGAAAGCCATCAGGGAAAGCGCCGGAAAGACAAAAGGAGTCAGCTTTTCCATGCCTGAATTTGAAAGATATATCAGGGAGGATGGCAGGGAACTCATTTTTTATCATTTCATCTGTGACAATGGTATGGAAAAAATCCAATATGCGGTGGCTTATGTATTGGGAAAGAAATACCTGGCGGAATTTATTGGATATTGCCCTCTGCATGTTGGAGGAGATGGGATTTCTTCCAATTATGCCATAAAGGAGATTACCCGTTATATGGCGGCTTCCTTTCAGGAGACCGGAGAAGAGAAAAACTGGGCAAGTATGAAATACCGCCCTTATCTGGGGAGTGAGAACTGGGCTTATGACGATTTACACAATCCTTTTGCCCTGGCTTCAGAATGCTACGCATTTATTGAGGATCCCGCCTATGATGGGGAGGACCATGAGATTACGATTTCCTCCAGAAAATGGGAAAACCTGCTTAGATCGATGAGCGCGCATCATTTTGACATGACGCAGGAGGAATGGGATGAATATGCAGGCAGATCCATTCGAGCCAGTGATCTGGCATGGATTACGGAAGTGGAGCTTTGCGAAAGTCCCATTCCGGGAAGAGATACGGTTTTCATTACCGGATTATCGCCCAGGGAGCCTGATTGCGCGAAATATGAACTGACCACCTTAAAGGACATTGCGCTGCTGCCTAATTTGGAAAAGCTTACGCTGGAAATCGGAAGTGCGGAAGATTATGAAGTTTTGGGAGAGTGCAGTAATCTGAAAGAACTTTCCATTGAATCCGCTAAAAGGATTGAGGAGGTAAGCTGGTTATGCGAACTGCCCCAATTGGAATCTCTTTCCCTGCGCGTCAGTACGTTTCCTCATTTGAATGACATAGGGTATGTGAAAGAAGGGGGTTCAACCTTTGAAGGAAAAACCGGGCAGGAGGATACAGAAGATATGGGGGAGAATGATTCCTGCAAAACATTGGAGGAAGTGCTGAAAACATGCAAAAATCTAAAATACCTGGAATTGGAAAATCCCGATATAATGGACTTTGGATTTCTTGATCAGCTCCCGGATTTGTATGCATTTTGCCTGTATGGAAATGATGATGAAAGCAGCCAGGCGGAGGAAAGGCAGTCTCTTTTTCAGGAAGATGATTATCCACAGATTAAGTGCCTGGTAGTGGATGAAAAATGGCTGCGGAATCCGGAATAAAAAGCAGTAAAGGTGTTACTTTTCACACCCACTCCAGGGCACACCCATGTCAGAGTAGGCATTCAGGCACGATATGACCCCAGGCAGAAGGCGGAACACCCATTGGCACATATAGTTGCAGAACTGGTTTGAAATTGGATTTCACTAACGGAATGGGGCAGACCCCCTAAAACTGCGCGGGTTGGAGTACAGCGGCATCCATGCCGCGCACTCCTGATTCTGCCATCCGTGGCAGAATCTCCCTGAACATACGTTGCCATTCCGTAAGTGAAATGACCAATTTCTCACGAAAGTCCTGCAACTATATGTGCCAATGGGCATTCCGCCTTCTGCCTGGGGTCATATCGTGCCTGAATGCCTGCCCTGACATGGGTGTGCCCTGGAGTGGGTGTGCAGAGTAACGCAATGGTTAAACCACCAGGTATTTTTCTAAATTTTTCGTGACATGCCCCATGCCGAAGTATATAATGGTCATGCGAGGTGGCAACAGATCGCAGTAAACTGCTCTGACATGGAGGTTAGTGTGAAGATATTGGTTAGACCGTATAAAGCGGACGATTTAAAGGAAATGATAGAAATTTGGAATCAGGTGGTGGAGGAGGGAATTGCCTTTCCTCAGGAGGAGCCTCTGACAATGGAGACTGGCGCGGAATTTTTCGCCGGGCAGACCTATTGCGGGGTTGCTGCGGATGCGCAAACCGGAAAGATTTACGGTCTGTATATTCTGCACCCTAATAACGTGGGAAGGTGCGGGCATATCTGCAATGCAAGCTATGCGGTCAGCGCAGAGGTCAGGGGGCTTCATATCGGAGAAAAGCTGGTGGCAGACTGTCTGCTTCAGGGAAAAGAGCAGGGATTTGGAGTGCTTCAGTTTAATGCGGTGGTGGCATCCAATCTCCATGCAAGGCATTTATATGAGAGAATGGGCTTTGTGCAGTTGGGGACGATTCCCAGGGGATTTAGGATGAAGGACGGGCATTTTGAGGACATATGCCCATATTATCATGAGCTGTAGGGCAGGAGGCAGCATGAATATCTTATCAATGGATCATATTACCAAGTCTTATGGAGACCGGCTCTTGTTTGATGATACCTCCTTTTATCTTCAGGAAGGGGAGAAGGTAGGGGTGATCGGCATCAACGGAACCGGGAAATCTACGCTTCTTAAAATGATGGCGGGGCAGGAGGAACCGGATCTGGGGACGGTTACCTTTGCAGGGCATGTGGTGTGCAGTTACCTTCCCCAGCATCCGGTGTTTGAGGAGCAGGATACGGTGCTGGAGGCGGTACTGAGAAGGTGCAGGGAAAGCGCTGCCGCCACGGCGCATATGGAGGGAAAGGAAGTGCAGGCAAAAGCGATGCTCACCAGGCTGGGGGCAGGAGATTTAGATGCTCCATGCAAAACCTTGTCCGGCGGGCAGCGAAAGCGCCTTGCCCTGGTGGCGGCGCTCCTTGCACCTTCGGATATACTGATTTTGGATGAGCCTACCAATCATCTGGATAATGAAATGGCGGCATATCTGGAGGAACAACTGAAAAGCTATGCCGGAGCTGTGGTTATGGTTACCCATGACCGCTATTTTTTAGACAGCGTGTCAAATCGTATTATTGAAATCGATCAGGGAAAGATTTATTCTTATCAGGCTGGATATGCAGGTTTCCTGGAACTGAAGGCGGAGCGGGAAGAAGCGGCGCTGGCAGGAGAGAGAAAAAGGCAGTCTATTTTGCGGAAGGAACTGGAATGGGTAAAGCGGGGAGCAAGGGCGCGCAGCACAAAGCAGAAAGCGCGGCTGGAGCGCTTTGAAGCTTTATCTGGTCAGTCGGCGCCCAGGCAGGAGGCTAAGGTGGAGATCGGCTCTGTATCTTCCCGGCTGGGAAAGACTACGATAGAGCTGGAACATATCAGCAAGGGTTATGGCGGCAAAAAGCTGATAGATGATTTCTCTTATATCTTTTTAAAAAATGACCGGGTAGGCTTTATCGGACCGAATGGCTGTGGCAAAACCACTCTTATGAAGCTGATCCACAAGACGGCGGCGCCGGACGAAGGGAATATTGTGATCGGGCAGACCGTTAAGATCGGATATTATGCCCAGGAGATCGGAGAAGGGGAGATGCCTTCCGGTCAAAGGGTGATTGATTATATCAGGGATGTGGCTGAATATGTGCAGACGCCGGAGGGAAGCGTTACGGCTTCCCAGATGCTGGAGCGTTTTCTATTTGAGGGAAAGGATCAGTATGGGCTTTTGGGAAAGCTTTCCGGCGGGGAAAAGCGCAGATTAAATCTGTTAAAGGTGCTGATGGGAGCGCCCAATGTGCTGATTTTGGACGAACCTACCAACGATCTGGATATTGCCACATTGACAGTGCTGGAGGATTATCTGGACAGCTTTCAGGGAATTGTGATTACCGTTTCCCATGACCGCTATTTTTTGGACCGTACGGTGAAAAGGATTTTTGCCTTTGAGGAAGGCGGAAGGCTGGTTCAGTATGAGGGCGCTTATACGGACTACGAAACGCGCAGGCTTTGGGAAAACCAGGAAGAGGAAGCGGGGCGGAGAGAGGGTGGAAACCGGAAAGAGGCTTCTGCCGGCGGTACAAAAAAGAACAACTGGAAGCAGCCCTCCACAAAGCTGAAATTTACCTTTAAAGAGCAGAAGGACTATGAGGTCATCGAGGATGAGATAGCCGCTCTGGAAGAAAAGCAGGAGGAACTGGAAGGACAGATTTTGGCGGCGGCAAGGGATTTTGTAAGGTTGAATGAACTGACAAAAGAAAAGGAGCTTTTACAGAATCAGCTTGAGGAAAAGATGGACAGATGGATGTATCTGGAAGAGCTGAAAGGGCGGATAGACGCGCAGCAAGAATAAACGGCGGAAGGGAAAGCGTTAAGAAATGAAGCAATTGCAGATTTTGATCTATTATTTTTTAAATTGGCTCAGTTTGGATCATATTTTTGAGCTTTTGTCTTTTATTGGTCTGGGCTGTTTTCTGATCAGACGATTTGTACTGCACAAGTCTCCTGTGCCTAAGAGCGCCTTTAAAACGGTGCCCAGAGAACTTTTACAGGATTGTGTCGCCCTTCTGGAAAAAAGGGAAAAGAAAAGCTATGAACCTTACGAGGCGCCAAAGGAGCTGCTTTCCGCGCTGCAGGAGGACATCAGGAATGAGGAATGCCTGAAAACACTTTTATGCAGTATTTGCGCTCATTTAGGCATTGACGGAAGCTTTATTAAGCTGGTGGTGGAGGATGTGGTAATGTCGGACCGTGCCGGGGAGATTTCCACAGATCTTGCTTTTACCACCATCAGACTGGAATTGAAGTCACATTATACACTGGACGCGGTGGTGGCTGTGCTTGCCCATGAGGCGATACATCTCCATTTGTACTATGAGGGCATCAGCCTTCGGGATACCTGGGAAAATGAGATCCTGACGGATACGGCGGCAGTATACTGCGGATTTGGCGAATATATTTACAGAGGATACGCAGTTATGGGAGGAGAATTTGCCCTTTCCTATCAAAAGGTGGGATATATCAGCCAGGATGACGTCAGATATATTGAAGAACTGATGAAGGAAGCCGCCGGCAAAAGAGAGAAAGCGGAGTGAGCTAAATGGAAAACGGGAGAGTCAGAATCGTTGACATAGCGGAAGAGCTGGGCGTGAGTACGGCAACGGTGTCCAATGTGATTCACGGAAAAACCAAAAAAATTTCAGATGAAACGGTGCAAAGGGTGCAGGCGCTTCTTGAGAAGAGGCAGTATATTCCAAGCATGGCGGGAATTCTGCTGGCGCAAAACAATTCCAGGATTATTGGCGTGGTGGTAAACGATCATGAAAAATATGAAGCGCACACCCTGGAGGATGCGTTTATTTCCTCTTCTCTGAACCATTTATCCGCCCAAATTGAGAAAGCCGGATATTTTATGATGGTAAAGGTAACGAGGGAGTGGAATGAAATCATTCAGTTTGCCTCCATGTGGAATATGGAGGGACTGGTGGTAATCGGGTTTTGCGAGAGTGATTACAAGAAGCTCCGGAACGCTATGCGCATTCCTTTTGTGGTGTACGATGGGTATTTTGAAGACCCGGGGCGAATCTGCAATCTTGCCATAGACAACTATGACGGCGGTTTTCAGGTTGGCAGCTGCTTCAGAAGACTGGGGCATCAAATGACATTGTGCATATCGGATAATGCTACCTGTATGGATCTGGAACGCTACCAGGGCTTTCATGATGCCATGAAAGGTGCAGGGAGGCAGGAGGCGCAGCAGGATCTGCTGTTGGTTCCCATGCTCCAAAAGGAGCGGAGAATATTTTATCAGGAACATTTGGAGATGCTTAGGGGCTATACGGCAATTTTTGCGGTGTCGGACTATTATGCCCTTGACCTGATCCGGTTCTTTCAGGAAGAGGGGATTCGGGTGCCGGAAGAGATTTCAGTGGCAGGTTTTGACGACACTCCTTTGTGTGAAAAAATGTATCCCAGGCTTACTTCCGTAAAACAGAACGGACAAAAAAGAGCGGAACTGGCAATTCACATTCTGGAAAAACTGAAAAAAGGAAAAGGAGAGGGTGAAACCATTGTATTGCCGGTAACGCTGGTAGAACGTCAAAGTACTGGCATGTTGCACAAATAGGAGCCTTCATTTTTGTGATGGGTTACGCGTTTAACCTATTGTAAACAGCGCTTATGTGAAATAAAATGAGTGCTGGAGGTGAAGACAAAATGGAAAAGGAACAGTCTTTTTATAAATTAGTGTTAAAAATTGCGCTTCCGGTGACATTGCAGTCTTTGCTGCAGTCTTCCTTCAGCGTGGTTGACCAGGTTATGACAGGGCAGCTTGGCAGCGGCAGCATTGCGGGAATCGGGCTGGGGGGAAAGTTTTCTTCCGTTTATTCTGTACTGGTGTCCGCTATCGCAGCAGTGGCAGGTATTATGATTGCCCAGTATATGGGGCAGAAGGATCAGAAGGAAGTGAGCAGAAGTTTTTTTGTGAATATGCTTCTGGCGGTGATTTTGGCGGTGGCTTTCACAGGTGTGTGTATGGCTTTTCCGGGACAAATTATGGGAATCTATACCAGAGACGAGGCGACAAGAAAGATTGCCGCAGGTTATCTCAGGATCATTGCATGGTCCTATCTGCCCATGGCGGTTACTTCTCTTCTGGCTACGCTGCTCAGGTGCATGGAAGCGGCTTTTCTGCCTCTTTATGCAAGTATTTTTGGGGCGGTTGTGAATACAGGACTGAATTATGTGCTGATTTTTGGAAAGCTGGGGTTCCCCAGGCTGGGAGTAACGGGCGCGGCGCTTGCCACTGTGATTTCGCAGCTTGCAGGCTGTCTTTTAAGTGTGGCTCTATTTTTGATATATTATAAAAGGCAGGATTTGAGACTGAAAGTGGTCTTGAGGATGAATTCAAAGGGCAGGATACAGTATCTGGGGATTTTACTGCCGATCCTTGCCTGCGAATTTTTTTGGAGTCTTGGGGAGAATGTTTATACTGCAATTTACGGAAATATAGGAACCGGCGCCTGCGCGGCAATGACCCTCACGGTGCCGATTCAGGTATTGACCATAGGAGCTTTAAGCGGTCTGTCTCAGGCAGCGTCCATCTTGGTGGGCAAGTCCCTGGGAAGTAAAGACTACGAGAAGGCTTATGGGAATTCCAAAAAGCTCATGTGGTACGGGCTGGCAGGTTCCGCCCTTTTATCCTTCCTGCTGGTTGCGGCAAGAGGAGCTTACGTACAGATTTATCAGGTGGAGGATGGGGTGAAAGGGCTTGCCGGCAATATTTTGATTGCCTTTGCAGTTATAGCGCCTGTGAAAGTTCAGAATATGATTCTGGGGGGAGGAATTTTAAGAAGCGGCGGAAAGACCAACTACGTTATGATCATCGATTTTATAGGAACATGGCTTTTCGGCGTGCCTTTGGGACTTTTGGCGGCATTTGTGTGGAAAATGGAAATTCCCTGGGTGTATTTTATTCTGTCTCTGGAGGAGTGCGTAAGGCTGGGGATTTCTCTGGTGGTTTTTCGCAAAAGAAGCTGGATGAAGAAAATTGGTGGAATGGAGTAAGGAGAGAAAAAAGAGTTTATGATACTTTGAACTTTTATTGTAAAATTGTTCATAAATGGTATACTAAAGTAAGCGATTAAAAAGAGAGAATTTCATGGCGAAGCAATTGCCGCTGTAGCAGAAATGAGGAAAAAATGAGAATTGGAATGGGATACGATGTCCACCGGCTGGTGGAGGATAGAAAACTGATCATGGGCGGGATAGAGATCCCCTATGAACGGGGGCTTTTAGGGCATTCAGATGCGGATGTGCTGCTCCATGCGATTATGGACGCGCTTTTGGGAGCGGCAGCGCTTGGGGATATCGGAAAGCATTTTCCGGATACGGATCCCGCTTATAAGGGAATTTCTTCCGTTAAGCTTTTGGAACATGTGGGAGCTTTGCTGGAGGAAAACCTCTTTTTAATAGAGAATATTGACGCAACGATCATTGCCCAGGCGCCAAAAATGCGCCCTTATATAGACGATATGCGAAAAAACATAGCCAATGCGCTGGGTATTGCCGTGGAGCAAGTTAATGTAAAGGCAACCACAGAAGAGGGGCTTGGCTTTACGGGAGCCGGCGAAGGAATATCCGCCCAGGCGATTTGCCTCCTTACCAGCCCGGTCAACCTTGGCAGTGAGGACATAACGGCACGTGGCTGTGGAGAATGCAGCGGATGTCCCCAGCATAAAGTTTAAAAATTCAGTTGACAAAATCCTTTCTTTTGAATATGCTGATAATGTATTAAGAATTTCTGATGAATCAAAGCATCGGTACAGTATATGGAAAATGCGGGGAACGGAAAGAGTATATTATCAAAACCCCAGAAGCAGGGTTATCACCCAGAGAAGGAATGCCGTCGGCTGGAAGCATTCCCGTGATCAGGATAATAGAAGTGCCTCCGGGAGCAGGTTCTGTGAACGCTTTTAGTAGCAGGACACGTATTCACACGTTACGTGCAATGAGGGGAGGCAGGATATGCCTCTAAATAGAGTGGAACCACGGATAACTTCGTCTCTAAGGAAGCGGAGTTATCCTTTTTTGTATGCCAGGTGTTTTGAGATTCGGATAAAGGAGAAGTCAGTGGGGGTTATAAATAAAATTAAGGAAGAAATATCGGTAATTCGTCAGCGTGACCCGGCAATTCATTCTTCCATGGAGGTTTTTCTTTATCCCAGCTTTAAGGTTATGATGCATTATCGTGTGGCTCATAAGCTGTACATGAAAAAGCATTATTTTCTGGCAAGATGGGTGTCTCAGAGAGGGGTGCGAAAAACCGGCATTGAGATTCATCCAGGGGCGCAGATCGGAAAAGGCTTTTTCATCGATCATGGAAACGGTGTGATCATCGGGGAAACGGCGGTGATTGGAGAAAACGTAACTCTGTATCAGGGTGTGACCCTCGGGGGAACCGGAAAGGAACAGGGGAAACGGCATCCCACCGTTGGAAACAATGTGATGATCAGCGCCGGGGCAAAGGTGCTTGGCTCTTTTACCATCGGAGATAATTCCAAGATTGGAGCGGGAAGCGTTGTGCTGGAGGAGGTGCCTCCCAATTCAACGGTGGTGGGCGTGCCCGGCAGAGTGGTGAAGCGCAACAACCAGTCGCTGCCCCAGGAGGAGCTTGACCAGGTAAATCTTCCGGATCCGATTAAAGAGGATCTTAGCGCGCTTCATCATGCAAATGCAGAGGTCATTAACCGGATCTTAGATCTGGAGAAGGAATTGCGGGAGATAAAAGCAAAACAGAAAGGCGTTTAGTGCGTGCCTACGCAAAAACGCTTCGGAATGGAGGAGAATATGAAAATTTACAACACGCTGTCCAAGCGGAAGGAAGAGTTTGTACCCTTAGAAGAGGGAAAGGTTAAAATGTATGTATGTGGTCCTACGGTATACAATTTAATCCATATAGGGAACGCCCGCCCTATGATTGTGTTTGACACCGTCAGAAGATATATGGAGCATAGGGGGTACCAGGTAAACTTTGTGTCAAACTTTACGGACGTGGACGATAAAATTATCAAAAAGGCGATTGAAGAGAAGGTGGATGCATCGGTTATTTCCGAAAGGTATATTGCAGAATGCAAAAAGGATATGCAGGCAATGAATGTAAAACCGGCGACTACCCATCCGAAGGCAACGGAAGAAATATGCGGTATGCTGGATATGATCGGCACTCTGATTGAAAAAGGGCATGCCTATATGGCGCAGGACGGTACGGTGTATTATCGTACCAGAAGTTTTAAGGGCTATGGAAAGCTGTCTCATAAAAATATCGACGAACTTCAGGGAGGAAACCGTTCGCTTTTGGTAACCGGAGAAGATCAGAAGGAGGATCCCCTTGATTTTGTTCTCTGGAAACCCAAGAAAGAGGGGGAGCCATATTGGGAATCACCCTGGTGCAAGGGACGTCCCGGATGGCATATTGAGTGCTCCGTTATGAGTAAAAAGTACCTGGGGGAGGAGATCGACATTCATGCAGGCGGGGAGGATTTGATTTTCCCTCACCATGAAAATGAGATAGCCCAGTCTGAAGCGGCAAACGGCAAGCCTTTTGCAAAGTACTGGATGCACAATGCCTTCTTAAATATTGACAACAGAAAGATGTCAAAGTCAGCAGGCAATTTCTTTACGGTAAGAGATATCAGCGAAAAATATGATTTGCAGGTATTGCGCTTTTTCATGCTTTCCGCTCACTACAGAAGTCCCTTAAACTTTAGCAGTGAGCTGATGGAAGCTGCGCAGAACGGCTACGAGAGGATCGTAACCAGTGTGGCAAACCTGAATTATTTGATGGAAAACGCCGCATCTGATACAATGAGTGAGGAGGAAAGGAAGCTTGCAAAGGAGGCGGAGGAATATATTGCTAAATTTGACGAGGCAATGGATGACGATTTCAATACCGCAGACGCGATCGCGGCTATTTTTGAGCTGGTGAAGTTTGCAAATACCAATGCGGGGGACGCATCCGGCAGGGAATTTTTGCAGGCGTTGAAAGAGGAGATCGTAATGCTTTCCGATATCTGCGGATTGATCGTTGAGAAAAAGCAGGAAATGCTGGACGATGATATTGAGGCGCTGATTGAAGAGCGGCAGGCGGCAAGAAAGGAAAAGAATTTCCAGCGTGCCGATGAAATCAGAAAGGAACTGCTGGACAAAGGAATTATATTGGAGGATACCCGAGAGGGAGTTAAATGGAAACGGGCGTAGATTTTTTAACATTGGTAAAAAAGAGTTTTGCTTTAAAAGAGGTGGATATCAGGACATATTCACCTCTTACGCTTGCCTACCTGGGCGATGGCGTTTACGACTTGATTTTTCGCACTATGGTGGTTATGAGGGGCAACACCTCGGCAAACAGACTCCACCATAAGACGGTAGCGTATGTGAAAGCGCCGGCGCAGGCGTCTCTTGCAGAGAAAATTCTGGAAGAGCTTACCCCGGAGGAGCTTTCCGTGTATAAAAGAGGAAAGAATGCAAAGCCTTATACCATGGCAAAAAACGCTACCATGGGAGAATATAAAAAGGCAACGGGGCTGGAAGCGCTGATGGGATATCTTTACCTCACAGACCAGATGGAGAGAGCGCTGGAGTTGATACAAAGTGGTTTACATAAGTTAGAAGGAGAAGGATAAGTGGAAAAGCAGGAAAGCAATGAATTTATCATAGAAGGAAGGAACGCTGTAATAGAAGCGTTCCGTTCAGGGAAACCTGTTGACAGGGTGTATATACTGGACGGCTGTCAGGACGGACCTATCCTGACCATCAAGCGTGAAGCGAGAAAACAGGATACCCTGATTAAGTATGTGCCCAGAGAACGTTTGGATCAGTTGTCGGAGACGGGAAAGCATCAGGGAGTGATCGCATGGGCGGCAGCCTATGAATATGGGGATATTGAAACGATGCTTCAGGCTGCAAAGGAAAAGGGCGAGCCTCCTTTTCTTTTCCTTCTGGATAATATTGAGGATCCGCACAATTTAGGAGCGATCATCAGAACGGCAAATCTGGCAGGGGCACATGGGGTGATTATTCCAAAGAACCGTGCCGTAGGACTTACGGCGACGGTTGCGAGAACCTCTGCAGGGGCGTTAAATTATACCCCTGTTGCCAAGGTGACCAATCTTGCCAAGACCATAGAGGAATTAAAAGAAAAGGGACTTTGGTTTGTATGCGCCGATATGGAAGGAGACAGCATGTACGACCTGGATTTGAAGGGTCCTATTGGCCTGGTGATCGGAAGCGAAGGCGAAGGGGTTGGCAGGCTTGTGAAGGAGAAGTGCGACATGACGGCGGCGATTCCCATGAAGGGCGATATCGATTCCCTGAACGCTTCTGTGGCGGCAGGGGTTCTTGCCTATGAGATCGTCAGGCAGCGGCTTTTGTAGATGGTGGTAAGAAAATAGAATGGAAAAGATAAACAAGGTTTTACTGATGCTGATAGCCATGGGCGGGATTATGATCGCGGCAGTGGGAATTGACAAAGGGATACAGGCATATGATAACTGGAAATGGGACAGCGAACGGCTGGTGCGGATCGAGCAGGCACGCGCCGATGTGGCAAATATGCAGATGACCATCAGCGAGCTTGCCCAGGATCAGGAGGCATTAGAGCAGTTTATGGAGGAAAACAGCGCCTTTTTTGAAGAAACAGGCAGCCAGCCGGAAAAACTGTTGCCGGCGGAAGGGGAGGACATCCAGTCTGAAGCGCCGGAAAATATGCCGGAGGAGAATCAGCAGACAGATGCGTCAGGCAACGTTCTGGGGGATATATCGGGAAATCAGCAGGTTGATGTGTCGGGCAACGGACAGGCAGATGTATCCGGGAATGGGCAGATTGACGTATCAGGCAACATTCTGGGGGATATATCGGGAAATCAGCAGATGGATGTATCAGGCAATGTTTTTGGGGATATATCGGGAAATCAACAAGGGGAGGTGTCCGGGAATATGCTGGAAACCACTTTGGGGGAGAAACGGCAGATACGCGGTTCTTACATGGAAACCCAGATGCAGAATGAGATTGACAAAAAGATAATTGGAGAGAACCATATTGATTTTTCCCATTTGACCATCGCCTGTTTGGGGGACAGCATTACAGAAGCGTCTAATTTAAGCAATATGGAGAGCTATCAGCAGTACGCCTATCCGGAAAAGTTGGGTGAAATTCTGGCGGCGGAGAAGGTGACCAATTTAGGGATTGGAGGTTCCTCCATCGGACGGTACTGGGCAGATCCCTTTGTGGAAAGATTCAAGGATATTCCGGCGGATACGGATCTGATCATCGTAATGGGGGGAACCAACGACGGTTTCTGCCTGAGCCAGAAGGAGCTGGGCAGCATGGAGGAGCGGAAGGCAAATACCTTTATCGGAGACTTGGACGAGTTGATGCGGGGGCTGAAGGAAAATTATCCCCAGGCTAAGATCGTATTTGCAACGCCTCTGCCCAACGTGCTCCATGATATGCTGAGAAAGGAAAGAGCGTATTTGCTTCCTCAGTCAGTTCTGGTAAACGCCATCAAGGAACTGGCGGTGGAATATGAAATCCCTGTGATCGATCTTTATAACGCTAACATATTGGATACCCATGATGCGGCAGTGATTTATAACTATATGCCCGACGGCGTACACTGCAATTCCGCCGGATATACCATATTGGCGGAGCATTTTGCAGCGGAACTGATCAGGCTTTACGAGCAGGATCAGGAGGTTTGGGAGTAAAATCAGGGGGCGTGAAAGAGGGAAGATGGATAAGGACTTTGAGAAATACAGTGATGAGGAACTGATTGTCCGGCTTCGGGACGGGGAATCCCTCATCACAGATTATATTATGGACAAATATAAAAATCTGGTTCGCAGCAAGGCGAAATCCATGTATATTTTGGGCGCTGACAGGGAGGATTTGATCCAGGAGGGCATGATCGGACTTTTTAAGGCAATCAGGGACTATGACACCGGACGGGACGCCAGCTTTTTTACTTTTGCGGATCTCTGCGTATCAAGACAGATGTATACGGCAGTGCAGGCGGCGGGGAGACAGAAACATGCCCCCCTTAATACCTACATTTCCCTTTATGCGGGCAGAACGGAGAACGGCGCGGAGCAATCGGAGGAGAGAGAGTTGATCGACAGCGTACTGTCCAGGGCGGAGAGGAGCCCGGAGGAGCTTTTTATCGACAAAGAGAATTTGGAGCTGTTGGAAAAGGTGATCGACAGGGAGCTCAGCTCTTTTGAAAAGCAGGTGCTGGATCTGTATCTCACGGGAATGAAGTACAGTCAGATCGCCAAGGTGCTGGGAAGAGACGATAAATCTACGGACAACGCCCTTCAGCGGATAAAGGCAAAGTTGAAAAAGCAATTCTAAAATAATTCTAAAGATGTTAAATTTAAGTAAAAGTTTTTAAGAGTATATTGACATAAGAGCAATTTGTCAATATACTTTTTTTTGCCGACCGACTGGTCAGACGGAAAAGACGGAAAGAGGAGATCATACATATGTTTTCTAAATTCAGCGTTAAAAAACCATATACCGTGTTAGTTGCAGTGGTGCTGGTGTTAGTGCTTGGGGTTGTATCCTTTACCAGAATGACCACAGATCTTCTGCCCAATATCAGCCTGCCTTATGTGATCGTTATGACCACTTACCCGGGGGCAAGCCCGGAGACTGTGGAAGCGGCGGTGACGGAGCCGGTGGAAGCGTCTATGGC
Source organism: Lachnospiraceae bacterium UBA7093 (assembly GCA_002492465.1). Taxonomy (GTDB): domain Bacteria; phylum Bacillota; class Clostridia; order Lachnospirales; family Lachnospiraceae; genus Suilimivivens. The sequence goes on from DKYT01000061.1 coordinate 16,058, forward strand.
AACGGTAAGCAACATTGAAAGCATCAGTTCCGTTTCCAGTGAAAACTACTCTATGGTAATTCTGGAGTTTGCCCAGTCTACGGATATGAACGCGGCTTCTCTGGAAATAAGGGAAAACCTGGATCAGATCAAGAGCTATTGGGACGATTCCATTGGGAATCCCATTATTATGAAGTTAAATCCCGATATGCTGCCGGTTATGATCGCGGCAGTGGGGGGAAATCATATGGATGCCGCGGAGGTTACTCGTATGACCCAGAACACCATCATTCCGGAGCTGGAAAGTATCGAAGGCGTGGCTTCGGCAAGCGCAACGGGTCTTTTGGAGGAGAGCGTAAGCGTAGTAATCCGGCAGGAAAAAATAGATCTGGTGAATCAACAGGTCTTTGGCTCCATTGACGAGGACATAGAAGAGGCAAGGCAGGATCTGGATGAGAGCAGACAGGAGGTCTATGACGGACAGGCTTCCCTTGCAGACGCCAGGAAAGAGCTTACGGATTCCAGGCAAAAGCTGGTGGACAGTCAGCAGGAGCTGGAGGACAACCGCAAGGAGCTGGAGGACGGAAAAACCAAAATTACAGAGGGAAGAGCGGAGATCGCATCTAACCGGGCAAAACTGGAAGAGGGCAAGACGGAGCTTGCCAATAAGAAAGATGAGGCGGCAAGACAGCTTGCGGAGACAGAGACGAAGCTTCTTACCGCAAAGGCGGACGCTGAGGCGGCAAAGATTCACATGACCCTTGAAATTGCCCAGATGAAGACTATGCTGGAGGAGGCGGAGAAAAACCTGGGCAATTTAGGAAACTCTGACGATTCCATGCTGCCTGAAGGAATTCCGGGTAAGGAGGAAGTGGAGCAGAGCCTGAATGAAGCAAACGAATTATCAGCCGTATTGGCGGGGATGGAAGCGGATGCTCCTTATTCCGAGCTGGATGAGGATTTGAGAGTCAGAATCGAGACTTTAACAGCTCCTAACTTTGCCCCCGGAGAGGATACTACAGTAGGGGAGGCACAGGCGGCAGTCAGCGCCAAAGAAGCTGAACTGCAGGGATATAAAGATATATGGGATCAAATAGAGGAACGGCTGGGAAATCAGTCTGCGGCACAGGAATCCATACAGCAGATTATTGACACTTATAAAGAATCCATTGCACAGATGGAGGAAGAGGTGGCAAAGCTGGACGGACAGATTATTCAGCTGGACGAAGGATTGAATCAGCTTTATGCGGGAAATATCAAGGCGGCGGCAGAGCTGGCAAATGCCCAGACCACCATCAGTCTGGGAGAGGCGCAGCTGACCATTGCGGAAACCCAGTTAGACGCCACCGAGAAACAGCTTACTTCCGGTGAGGAACAGCTGAAGGCAGGACAGGAGCAGATTGATTCCGGCTGGGAACAGCTGAAAGACGGTGAGAAACAGTTAGAGGACAGCGCAAAGCAGCTGGAGGAAGCGCTGGAACAAATTAAAGAAGGGGAGGAGCAGCTGGAGGAAAGCAGAGAGGATGCCTATGATAAGGCGGATATGACAGGCGTTCTGACGGTTGAAACGGTAGAGAAGCTGCTCCAGGCGCAGAACTTTTCCATGCCTGCAGGATACGTGACGGAGGAAGGGATCTCCTACTTAATCCGTGTAGGCGATAAGCCGGAAAGCATAGAAGAACTGAAAAAGATGCCGCTGTTGAATTTGGAAATGGACGGCGTGGATGTGATTACCCTGGGAGACGTGGCGGATGTCTTTATGACGGACAATTCGGCGGATATCTATGCCAATGTAAACGGCGCGCCGGGAATCATGGTAACCATTCAGAAACAGACAGGTTACTCTACCGGAGACGTATCGGACAAAATACTGGATAAATTTGAACAGCTGATGGAAGAAAATGAGGATTTGATGCTGATTACATTGATGGATCAGGGAATCTATATCGATCTTGTAATGGATTCCATTATCAACAATATCCTTTTTGGTTCGGTACTTGCCATATTGATATTGATTCTGTTCTTAAAAGACCTTCGCCCTACGGCGGTGATTGCCTGCTCCATTCCGATCAGCCTGGTTACGGCGATTGTGTGTATGTATTTCAGCGGCATTACGCTGAATGTGATTTCCCTGTCAGGTTTGGCGCTGGGCATAGGAATGTTGGTAGACAACTCTATTGTGGTAATTGAAAATATATACCGGCTTCGCAAGGAGGGATACTCGGCGCTGGAGGCGGCAATTGAAGGCGCAAGGGAGGTGGCAGGCGCCATTATGGCATCCACCCTGACCACAGTATGCGTGTTCCTTCCGATTGTGTTCACGGAAGGTATTACCAGACAGCTGTTTGTAGACATGGGGCTGACCATAGCCTATTCCCTGCTTGCCAGTCTGCTGATAGCGCTTACAGTGGTGCCGGCTATGGCATCTAAGACGCTTGTCAGGACAAAGGATAATACGGATGGAAAATTCTTTACAGGGTTGACCAAAGGATATGAAAAAGTACTGAACCTGTCATTGAAAATGAAACCGGTGGTGCTGCTCCTGGTGTTTGCGCTTCTGGCGGGCAGCGCAGTGGCTTCTTATGCGAAAGGAACCGCTTTTATGCCGGATATGGACAGTACGCAGTTTACCATATCCCTGACCCTGCCTGAGGATACGCCCCTGAGCGATACGGCGGCAGTGACGGATGAAGTAGTGGAGAGACTTGTGGCAAGGGAAGACGTTTCAGACGTAGGCGCAATGGCGTCCTCATCTTCTCTTTCCATGCTGACGGGAGGCGGAAATGCGGCGACCAATGCCACAACGATTTACGTTACTTTGAGCGAAGATAAGGAGTTGACAAACGATCAGATTGCAGACGAAATTATGACCGATATGGAAGGGTTTTGCAAGGAGCATCAGGCGGAAATGACCATCGATACCTCATCTATGGATATGAGCGCATTGGGCGGCAGCGGAATCACGATCCAGGTGCGGGGGCGGGATATTGACAGACTGCAGGAGATTGCAGGGGATATTGCGGCAATTGTGGAAAAGGTAGAGGGAACGGAGAATGTTTCCGACGGTATGGAGGAATCTACGGGAGAACTTCGGGTGATTGTGGACAGAAATAAGGCGATCGAACATGGAATGACGGTGGCGGAGGTTTTCCAACAGGTTTATGCAAAGCTTGCGGAGAGCGCCAGTGCGACTACCCTTGAGGCGGAAAAGGACGAATACGGCGTATATGTGAAGAATGCTAAGGATATGGAGCTTACAAGGGAGTTGGTGAAAGAGCTGGAAATCGAAAGAACCAAACAGGACGGCACAAAAGAAAAAATTCCCCTTTCTGAAATTGCAACCTTTGAGAATACCATTTCTCCCGATTCCGTCAGAAGAGCCGAGCAAAACAGATATATTGCGGTGTCTGCAGAGATTGCAGAGGGTTATAACGTAGGGCTTGTATCGGATGTGCTGGAGAAGGAATTGGAGCAGTATACCATGCCTACGGGTTATACCCTTGTTATGTCAGGGGAAAATGAGACGATTAACGATGCAATGGAGCAGCTGTACCTGATGTTGATTCTGGCGTTGATTTTTATGTACCTGATTATGGTGGCGCAGTTCCAGTCGCTGTTGTCGCCCTTTATCATTATGTTTACCATCCCCCTTGCCTTTACCGGCGGTTTTATGGGCTTGGTGATCAGTGACAGTGAGATTAGCGTCGTGGCATTGATCGGCTTTGTAATGCTTTCGGGCATTATTGTCAATAACGGTATTGTACTGGTAGATTATATTAACAATTTGCGCGCTGAAGGCATGGAAAAGCGGGAAGCAATCCTGACGGCAGGAAGGACGAGGCTGCGCCCTGTCCTTATGACAGCGTTAACCACGATTCTTGCTTTGTGTACCATGGTGTTTGGCAACGACATGGGTTCTGAAATGGGAAAGCCTATGGCGATCGTTACCATTGGAGGTCTGGTCTACGGTACATTGCTTACCCTGGTGGTAATCCCGTGTATTTATGATATTTTTTCCAGGGAGAAGAAGGACAAAGAAGGAAAAGGCAGAAAATTTCTTGCAGGATGGAAGGAAAAGCTGAAAAAGGGAAAAGAGGCGGAAATATAAAGGAGGAGGAACCATGGAGGGGATGGAGCTTGCGCCTAAGGTGAAAAATACGTATCGTGCAGTGATCGAGTTGATGATTGAGGGCGCAGATTTAAACAGCCTTACGGTTGCAGAGATCACGGCAAGGGCAGGAATCGGAAAAGGTACGGCATACGAATATTTTTCCAACAAGGAAGAGATGATTGCAGGGGCGCTTTTTTACGAAGTGGAATGTTCCTGCCGGGATTTGTGTGGGCGGATTGAAAAGCAGAAAAATTTGTATGAAAAAATGAATTTAATTTTGATGGATATGGAAAAGCATATTGTGAAGACCAACTGTTTTCTGCGCGCCGTTCAGATTTTAATGGACAATTCGGCGATCAGCAGTAAACTTCATGAAATGATCAGAACCAAAAGGGCAAATGAGATCCTGATTATGGACATGATTGGTATGATCATAGAGGAGGAGATTCCGGACAGTCAGAGTATGACGGCGGAAAACCGCACTTACCTGACGATGATGATCCTTTCAAAGATTGTGTGTTTTGCAATGTATCTTTTCAGCGCTAAAAATGAAATCCGTTCGGATAGCAGCATTATGCGGGAACTGATCTGCAAAAATACCTGTCAGGAAATAGAAAATTTCAAGAAACAGGAATGAGGGGAATAAAAAGAATATGAATAAACGGATTGGTAGGAAAGCGGCAGCAGGGTCTCTTGCCCTGCTGCTTTTGCTAAGCGGCTGCGGTTTGCAGAAGACGGATGCAGGAACGAAAGAAAGGATAGAAAAACAGGAAGAAACCGTTACATTTTTGGACGATCTGGGACGGGAAGTGGAGGTTCAAGATACCCGGAGGGTGGCTGCGCTGATCGGCAGCTTTGCAGATATCTGGCTTCTTGCAGGAGGCGAGCTTACGGCGGCGGCAAACGATTCCTGGGAAAGCTTACAGCTGCCTCTGGGGGAGGAAACCGTTAACCTGGGAAGCATTCAGGAACCGGACGTGGAAAAACTGATCGCCTCAGAACCGGATCTGGTGCTTGCAAGCGCCAATACGGAGGGAGATCTTGCGCTGGAAGAAATTTTGACCAGGGCGGGTATACCTGTTGCCTATTTTGACGTATCGAATTTTGAGGAGTACCTTCATATGCTGGATATCTGCACCCAGCTCACAGGAAGGCGGGATCTGTATGAGGTGAACGGACTTAAAGTTCAGGAGCAGATCGGGGAGATCAAAAAAAGAATCGACGGCAGCTCGCCTACCGTGCTTTTTCTCCGTGCCTCATCCACCAGCGTAAAGGCAAAGGGAAGCAAGGGAAGTGTCTGCGGAGAGATGCTTGCAGATTTAGGCTGTGTGAATATTGCGGATAAGGGCAGCGGCCTTTTGGAGGATCTCAGCATGGAAGCCATTGTTGCGGAGGATCCTGCGTATATTTTCGTGGTGATTCAGGGGAACCATCAGGAAGCGGCAATGGAGAATGTGGAATCCCTTTTGCTGACCCATCCCGCGTGGAATTCATTGAAAGCAGTACAGAATGGAAATTATTATCTGCTGGATAAACGTCTTTACAACTTAAAGCCCAATGCAAGATGGGGGGAAGCCTATGAGGGACTTGCAGATATTCTTTATCCTGTGGAATAAGGAGATCGCACAGGCAAATTTGTGACGCTCCGGAATGGAGGCTAAAATGGGATATTTTCCGTTTTTCATCGACATAAAAGGAAAAAAGGGACTGGTGGTAGGAGGCGGCAGGGTTGCGGCGCGGAAGGTGGAAAAGCTGCTTCCCTTTTCTCCCCGGCTTACATTGATTGCACCTGTTATTTTAAAAGAATTAAAGGAAAACAGCGGGGTTTCCTGTCTGGAGCGAAGGTTTCGTGACGAGGATGTGGAGGGCTGCATGTTTGTGATTGCCGCTTCGGACGATGAGGCATTGAACACTCATGTAGCTTCCCTTTGCAGGGAAAAAGGAATTTTAGTAAATGTAGTGGACTGCAAGGAGAACTGCAGCTTCCTGTTTCCTGCTTTGGTAAAGGAAGGAAAGCTGACAGTGGGTATTTCCACGGAAGGGGCAAGTCCTCAGGCGGCGGCGCAGCTGCGGAGCATGACCGCGCAGCAGGTACCCAGCCGAATGGAGGAAATTCTGGATGATCTTGCGCAGCTAAGGGAAGCCGCAAAAGAGCAGCTTCCGGATCCGGTGAAACGGGCGGCGTTTTTGAAGGAAGCGGCTGATCTTTGCATGGAAAAAAACCGTCTCCTTACGGAAAAAGAAAAAGACGCGCTCCTGCAAGGCAGTGAGCCGGAGGGAAAAGTGATTCTTGCCGGCGCCGGATGCGGCGCCTTTGATCTGATTACAATAAGGGCGTTAAGGGCAATCAGATATGCCCAGGTGATCGTATATGACGATCTCCTGGATAAAAGGCTGCTGGCTTACGCGCCGGAAAGCTGCGAAAAGATCTACGTGGGAAAACGCAGCGGAAAACACAGTATGCCCCAGCAGGAGATCAACCGTGTGCTGATTCAAAAAGCAAAGCAGGGGAAACAGGTGGTGAGGCTTAAGGGCGGGGATCCTTTTGTATTTGGAAGGGGCGGAGAAGAGATTCTTGCACTGAAAAAGGAGGGCATTGAGACTTCCCTGATTCCGGGCATTACCTCGGCGGTGGCGCTGCCTGAGGCGGCTGGCATACCTGTAACCCATAGAGGGATCAGCGGAAGTTTCCATGTGATGACGGGGCACAGGGAAGAAGAAGGGAAGATTTTTTGGGAAGAGCTGGAAAAGCTTTCCGGTATTTCCGGAACTTTGATTTTCCTGATGGGTTTTCAACGGCTTGAGGAAATTGCCCAAAAACTGATACAGTATGGAAAAAAGCCGGAAACGCCGGCGGCTGTTATACACGGGGATTTTAACGGAAAGATACGGGTTGTGAAGGGAACTTTGGAGGATATCGGAGAGAAGACCAAAGCCGACGCTCTAAAGCCCCCTGCCGTAATTGTGGTAGGAGAAAGCGCCGGGCTTTCCTTATAGACGTTGTCAGTCAAAAAAGTAATAGAAGCCGTCTTTATCTTCAAAGCGTTTCCACTTTACATGGAATACTTCTTCTATCATATGGGATTGCAGGCACTGGTCAGGAGAATCAAAGGCGGCGATTTCCGATCCCTTCATAAGGGCAAGGCGGTCTGAAATCCGGAAGGCATGGTTCAGATCGTGAAGGGTGAGAATAAGGGTTTTCCCCTGGCTGCGCAGTTGTTTCAGCATATCCAGAAAAATCCTTTGATTCTCCGGGTCCAAATAGGTGGTAGGCTCGTCCAAAACGATGGTATCACAATTCTGGGCAAGGGTCATGGCAAAGAAAACTCTCTGCCTTGTTCCGCCGGAAAGGGTGTCCACAGACTGCTGGGCATATTGGCTTACATGGGCGAAGTCCATAGCGGCTTGCACCAGATCGCTGTCTTCTTTCGTCTTTTTCCTGGAGAATCCAAGGTAGGGAAAGCGTCCGTGCTCCACAAGGGTTTTAACAGGCAGGGAGGGGATAAGGGTTCGCCCTTGAGGAAGAAAGGCAAGTTTCTGGGCGCGGTCTCTGGGAGAAAGGCGCAGATAATCTTCCCCCTCTAAAAAAATGTGACCGGAGGTTACCTTTGATAGTCCGTTAAGACATTGCAGAAGGGTGGTTTTTCCGCAGCCGTTAGGACCGATCAGGGTTGTGATTTTACCGGTGGGAAAGGACAGGGAGATATCCTTCAGGATCGGCGTTCGTCCACAGGACACGGATACATGGCGGTATTCAAGCATGGATTCGGCGTCCTCCTTTCTTTTTCAGCAGCAGATACAGGAAAAAGGGACCTCCGATAAAAGCCATCAGGATCCCCGCAGGAAGCTCGAAGGGGGCAAATAAAACCCGTCCGGCAAGATCGCATAAAAGTACGAAGCTTCCCCCCAAAAGAGCAGAACAGGGAAGAAGGAAGCGGGCGTCATTGCCAAAAAGCTGCCTGCATATATGGGGCACGATCAGCCCGATAAAGCTTAAAAGCCCTGCATAGCTTACGACACAGCCAGCCATCATGCTGGCAAGCAGTAAAAGGATCAGCCTGGTAAGGGAAACCCGCATACCAAGAGAGCCTGCAATATCGTCTCCAAGTCCAAGAACATTCAGGGATCTTGCCAGCAGAAGAGAAAAGAAAAGTGCCGCCGTTATGCAACAGCAGGGAAGAAGCAGCCTGCCTGCGGTAAGTCCTGACAGAGAGCCTACCATAAACGCAGTCAGGTTAATGGAAATTTCCGAGTCTATCAATTTAATGGCATTAATCCCTGCATTGAAAAAGCTGGAGATGGTAATGCCGGCAAGGACAATGGTGGTTCGGGAGCTGTCTCCCAGATAGGCAAGCAGGAATACAAAGAGAGAAGTGATAAATGCGCCTCCGAAAGCAAAAAAGGGAATGGAGCGGGCGCTTGAGGGAAAAAGCATCATGGCGAGCATAACGGCAAAGCCAGACCCGGAATTGACGCCGATGGTATTAGGACTTGCCAGAGAGTTGTTCATAACTCCCTGGAGAATCACCCCTGCACAGGCAAGCCCTGCTCCGGCGAAAATGCCTCCCACAACTCTGGGAATGCGAACCGTTCTGATTAACGTGCCTGTAGTGGAGGAAAGAGCCTTCCCCAAGAATGCCTTCATCACCTCAGCCGGTTCCAGGGAAACGCTTCCGAAGAGAATTCCGGCAAAAGAGGAGAGAAGGAGGAGAAGACACAAAAACAGTATGATATTTCGTCTGCTCTTTGCATTTGCGTAATGCGCCATAAAGTAACCTCTGTCCTGTTGGCATGATTTGTCTGTAATATGGTACAGAATAACACATTTTCCCGGTTTCTGCAATGTGCTCAATTTTTGCTGCCAGCGGGGAGGTTGTGTTAATTTTAGTTATCTATAAGGTAAATACGATCGCAAAATCCTTCTAACCGTTGTCGGCTGCTGGCAAATAGAAGCACAATAACGCCCTGACTGGACAGTTCAGATAAAAAAGCGCTCACTTCTCTTTTTTGAGCGGCATCATGGTAAAGAAACGGCTCGTCAAGAAGAAGGACTTTCAATTTGCTGTGCAACAGCTTGGCTGTCAGTAATTTCTGCTGGTGTTCAGGAGAAAGTTTTCTCATTTTTATATTCAGATATTTTTCAGGAATACCGGCGCGGCGCATAACCTGCCGGGCTGAATAATTTCGCAATCGCTCGTTAATAAAATTCCAGGTACTTATCCGGTTAAAGTACATGATGCAGATATTATCCTTTACAGACATGTCCGGAAATAAGGCTGTGGATTCCCAGTTATGGGGCAGCATCCAGATGCCTTCCTTCAGCGCATGATGGATACTTTTCAGGTTGAGAGGTTTTTGGTATAATGTGATTTCACCCGTAAGGAGCCTGCTTCGCCCTGCAAGGGTATACATAAGACCGGACAGTTCAGAATATTTTGCGCCTGAAAATCCGATCATTTCACCTTTTTGCGCACTAAAGCTTACAGGCGTCTTCAAAAGAGGACTTGTAATCTGATCCGCCCAAAGGACAGGTTCTGTGTTTTTCTGTCTGTGGGGGAATGGATCGGAAACAGTGTCTTTTTTTCCGGTCAGCTCCTGTACTATTTTTTCAGAAATTTCTTCTTTATAAAAGCTTCCCATATTTTTTCCATTTTTCATAACCATGATTCTGTCGCTTTTATAAAACAGAATAGAATGATAATTGTCAATTAAAATGGTGCTGATTCCTTTTTTCTTTAATTTGTTAAGCAGGGAAAATAAAAACTCGCTTTCTTCTTTATCATAAAAACTAAGAACATGGTCTGCAAGAATCACTTTCGCGCCATGTACATAAGCGGAAATAAAGCTTATAATATGCTTTTCAAAGATGGATAGATTTTTAACGGAATCAAAGGGGTTAATGTTCAATTGAAATTCTTCAAACAGATCACAGACAAAAGAAGTGGTCTGTTCTTTTTTGTAAAAGAGTCCCTTGGTGAGGGTTGATGCAATACAGATATTTTCAGCAACGCTTAACCCGGTAATCAGACAGGGCTGTTTATCTATGGTGAAGATTCTGTTTTTCTGGGCGCTTTTTCTGGATGTAATTTTAATTTCCTTTTCTGACAAAAATATTTTGCCGGAATCAGCTTTTACAGAGCCTGAAAAAATCATTGGAAGAATTTCTTTACCGGAATGATAAGGACCGGTCAGCCCTAAAATTTCATTTTCGAACAGATCGATGCAAAGGTTGTCAAGTATAACACCGTCGTTTATTTTTTTGGTTAACTTATAGGTTCTTAAAATTTGATTTGGCATAAAATTATTCCTTTAGAAGGGGAAGGCTGATTTCAACAGTTGTCCCTGCGTTTGCGGTACTGGATACAAAAAGACCGTATTGGGAACCGTAGTTGAGCTTAATCCGCAGATTCACATTGATCAGTGCAATGCCTGTTTTTTCTTTGGTGGGAATCTGACTGTCTGCAGCGGCGGAGTTTTCAAGCTTACGGTTTAACTGTTCAAGGGAATCAGCGGGTATGCCGATTCCGTTATCCGTAATGCGGATCAATAATCTGTTTTGAGTGGTGATTGCCTTGATTGTAATAAGACCGCCCTCATCCATTGTGTTCAGTCCATGCTGAATGGCGTTTTCCACGATGGGCTGTATGGTCAACTTTGGAAGACGGTAATTCATTAAGTATTCGTCGGATTTATCCAGTTCGTACCGGAGCGAAAATTTATCTGAAAACCGAAATTTTTGTATCAGTATATAATTTTCCAGGTTTCGCAGTTCCTGTTCAAAGGTTACATTTTTATTATCCTGGCTGATACTGTAGCGAAACATCAATGCCAAAGCTTCTGTCATATCGGCAATATCGTTTTCATCTTTTATCAGCGCCAGCCCCCGTATTTCTTCCAGCGTATTGTAGAGAAAATGCGGATTGATCTGTGTCTGTAACGCGTCAATTTGAGCCTGGATGTATAAAAGCTGAGTAGAATATTTGTTGCTGATGGCGAATTCCAGTTTTTTAGCAAGCCCCATGGACAGATGGTCCGGACCGTCATCTGTATGTTCCCTGATCTGGTATTTTTCTAAAAGGGGGATGAATTCGTTTTCCAGGGTCTGCATGGGAAGTATGGTCTGCTTTTGGATCAGCAGAATATTATAAATGAGCAAAAGGCAGACGAAAATAAGACATAGAGAATACCAGGTCAATTTATGGTCTGTCAGCAGAAGATAAACGGTGGCTGCCGCACAGATCAGGACAATTATGCATAAAGAACGTTTTCGCCGGATTAAGGAATTTATGAATTGGTGTTCCGCACTGTTCATATAGGAAATCCTCATGAATGGTATTTTCGGTATTCGGTAGGCTTAATACCTACATGTTTCAAAAACAGCCTGCTGAAATACCGGGTGTCTTTGTATCCCACTGCCCCTGCAATATCGCCAATAAACATAGGGGTATCTGTAAGCAGCTCTTTTGCTTTTTTAATTCTGACTTCAATGATATAGTCCGTAATGCTGATGCCCGTTTCCTGCTTAAACATAGAGCTTAAATAAATGGGATTCAGATAAACTAATCTGGAAAGAGAGTCTAAGTTGACATCCTGGTTGTAATTTTCCTCTATATAGGTTTTGACCTGACGGATGGGCTTTTTTTCTGTTTCCTGTTTGAAAAGAATCCAGTTTTCCAGAATTTTTTCCAGGTAGGATTTCATGATGTCGGAGATAACCTGCCTGTGGATACTGTTCTTCAATTTTTCATCGGTTTCCCGGCGGAGCTGCTTTGATGGATTGCATTCGCTGACCAGTTCTTCGACTTTATTCAGAGTATAATAGGCGGCGCACAGGGAGCCGTAATTTGTTAGCTCCGGCAAATTCAGCAGATCACAGATAAATGCAATAAAAATATTTTTTTCAAGGGTATCTGTTAAGAGCTTTATCTGACCGTCGATCTGCTTATACAAGTTTTTATTCGGTCCAAAGTCCTTTATGGAAGAGGCGGTCCTGGGGACAATAAATTCGTTTTGGGCAAAATCCATGCGGTGGTCTAAAATTTGATTTACATTTTCCAGGGATTGGCTGATCTGGTACAAGTTTCCATGAAAACTGTCCATAACCACCGAAAGGTTTATGATTTCGTGTTTTTGAAGGTTCATGGAAACAATTGGCGTTATTACTTTTTTGATCTTTTCGTTAAATTCGTTTTCCGGTTCCTCGGCGCTTATGAGAATATAAATTCGGGAATCCATGATGACTGCTTCCGACTCAAAACAAAGCTCATGGATCGTATTAAGCATGGAAAGGCGGATGTTATCAAGGATGCGGCTGCATAGAGAAAAATCCGTGCAAATTTCCTGCTTGAAATCGGCTTTCACTGCAAGAAGCGCAAAGAAACCGCCGGTAAAATTAAAATGATACTCCCGGTTGATTTCGGTAAGGGATTTTTCAGGCAGTGAAGCGGGAAGTTCCAGCAGTTTTCGCATAAATAATTCCCGGCATTTGGAGATGCTGATGTGTTCCTTTGTTTTGTTTTCCAGATATATTTTCTTTTTGTTTATGATTCTTTGTAAAGTGGCATTCAGCTCTCTTTTTTGAATGGGTTTTAAAAGATAATCCTCCACATCGTATTTCAGCATGTTTCGGGCATATTCAAATTCCCGGCATCCGCTTATGGTAATAATGGAGATATCATAACTCTGTGAGCGGATTGTTTCAATTAATGAAATACCGTCTTTTTGAGGCATTTTAATATCGGTTATCACAATGTCGGGCGTCCGTTCCTGAATCAGCTTAACCGCCTGGGTGTAATTATAAGCCTCCCCTGCAAATTCAAGTTCCAGGGCAGACCAGTCAATCAGGCGTTTCACAAGCTGGCATATAATTTTTTCATCATCAACGATCAATACTTTAAACATGCGCAACTCCCCAATCATTTTGTAAAGTTTATACCCAAAGGATATTACCTATTGTACCATATTTCCATTGTATCACAATTGCAAAACACTTCCAAATAAAGGGAGTGGTACAAATTTAAGATTTGGTGCTGCTTAGATAAGGTGTTTCTTTGTTCGTGTTGTTTTTGTCACACTTAATATTATTTCAGACGCATTGTGGAAAAAGGAGGGCGTTTATATAATTGATTCAAACGATGCAAGGATTGGAGGGGAGCAGATGGAACAGGAAATGCTGATGCAGATGAAAAACATCGTTGTTAAATTTCCAGGGGTTATTGCACTCAATGACGTATCTATCAGTATCAATAAGGGTTCCGTTCATGCAATTATGGGAGAAAACGGAGCCGGGAAATCAACGCTGATGAAGGTTCTCATTGGGGACAGAACGCCCGACTATGGAGAGATTTTTTTTGAAGGCAAGCCAATTGAAAAAATTGCAAGTACGGGAAAACACAAGGATATCTCCATGATTTATCAGGAACTGAATCCCATTAAAGATATGACCATAGCCGAGAACATTTTTATGGGACGTTTTCCGGAAAAAGCAAGGGGGATAGTGGATCTGCCTAAAACCAATGAACTATGTCAGAAAATTTTTGATGAATGGGATCTGCCTTATGATCCAAGGCAGAAAATGAACACGCTTTCTATTGCAAGTATTCAAATGATAGAGATTATCAAGGCAATTTCTAAAAAATCCAAGCTGATTATTATGGATGAACCAACCTCGGCGATTACCCCCAAAGAGGTGGAGAAGCTGTTTTCTTTTATAAGGGAACTGAAAAACAATGGGATATCTGTGATCTATATCTCTCATAAATTAGACGAAATCTATCAGATTGCCGATCATGTGACGATTTTACGTGACGGGGAAAAAAAGAAAGAATGTGCTATTGAGGATATTACAAGGGAAGAAATGATTTCCTGTATGGTAGGAAGAGACATAAAAAATGTGTATTACAAAAAGGAGGTGGATATAGGGGAGGAAATACTTGAAGTAAAAGCCCTTGGAAGAAAAAATGTGTTTTCCGATGTTTCTTTTTCATTGAGAAAAGGAGAAGTGCTTGGATTTTCAGGGGTGATGGGCGCAGGGCGCACAGAAATCATGAGATGTATTTTTGGCTTGGATCAGGCTACAGAGGGAAGCATATTTGTAGACGGAAAAAGGTTAAATGTGAAAAAGCCCATGGATGCCATCAATGCGGGAATTGCTATGCTGACAGAAGACAGAAAGGGAGACGGACTGGTACTGTGCAGATCTATCAGGGAAAACATTGCCCTGGCTTCCTTGAACAAAATGTCCCGGTATGGATTTATGGATAAAAAGACAGAGGATGACAAAGTTAATAAGGCGGTAGAAGAGTTGATGATTAAAGCGCATAATACTTCGGTGGCTGCGAACAATTTAAGCGGTGGAAATCAACAAAAAGTTGTCTTTGCAAAGTGGCTGTTAAAGGATCCTAAAATTCTTATTTTGGATGAGCCTACCCGGGGAATAGACGTGGGTGCCAAAACAGAAATATACCATATTATAAGCAGGCTGGCTGAAAATGGTGTGGCAGTGATTTTTATTTCTTCTGAGCTTCCGGAACTGCTGGGAGTGTCAGACCGGGTAGCAGTCGTGGCATCAGGCAGACTTGTTGATATTTTAGATAGAAAGGACGCAACGCAGGAGCGGATTATGGAGCTTGCGGCGAAGGGTGAAAAATAGAATGAAAGATAAAAAAAATAATGAGGGTTATGTGAAATTTGTGGATTTGTACAGTAAATATGGCGTTTTGCTGATTTTAGTTATCGTGTTCCTGATCTGCAGTTTTTCGTCGCCGGCATTTTTGCAATGGAGCAATATTTTAAGTACATTAAATCAGGCAGCCATTACGATGGTGCTGACCTGTGGAATGACAATGCTGCTTATTTCGGGACATGCAGATCTTTCGGCAGGCTCTATCGTTGCATTAACTTCCATTGTGTGCGC
Organism: Lachnospiraceae bacterium UBA7093; assembly: GCA_002492465.1. Taxonomy (GTDB): domain Bacteria; phylum Bacillota; class Clostridia; order Lachnospirales; family Lachnospiraceae; genus Suilimivivens. The sequence goes on from DKYT01000061.1 coordinate 31,063, forward strand.
GCTTACAATGAAAATGACGGGCTCGGCAGTTCTTGCCATCGGCGTCAGTATTTTGGCAGGCGTTATCTGCGGTCTTTTAAACGGTATGGGCGTATGTGTCCTTAAAATTTCGTTTTTTATCATTACCCTTGCAACCACAATGATCCTGCGGGGAATGGCATATATTCTGACAGACGGAGCGCCTATTTACGGGATGGGAAAAATCATGAGCTTAGGTCAGGGAAGCCTGCTTGGCATTCCAAACCTTATATGGATTGCGGCGGGAGTGATTATCGTTACATTTATCATATTAAGTAAAACGGTTTACGGGCGTTATTTATATGCAATCGGAGGAAACCCGGAAGCGGCGGTGGCATCGGGAATCAACGTAAAAAAAGACATCATACTTGCTTTCATTATCATGGGTATGATTTCTTCTGTCAGTGGAATTATGCTGGCAGGCAGAACCAATGGCGGATATCCAAGTGCAGCGGAAGGATATGAATTTGACGCGATTATTGCCGCAGTTTTAGGCGGGACAAGTTTTAACGGCGGCGTGGGAGGCGTGATCGGCAGCATTTTTGGAGCCATTATTATTGCGTTGATTAACAATGGAATGAATCTGGTGGGAATCAGCGCTTACTATCAGGATATTGTAAAGGGCGTTATCATCGTTGCGGCAGTATTTATTGATTTAAAAACCCGCAGCCTTGTAATGAAGCAGTAACTTTATTTAAGAAAATGAAATAAGGAAGGAGGAAAGTACCACGGATGAAATTTGAAATTTTAAAACAAAATCCTTTTTTTCTGGATGAGGATGCAATAGCATGGGTAAAATCTACGTTTAACGATATGTCTCTGGAGGAAAAAATAGGGCAGATCATTCTGGATGGTTCTACGGAGCTTGCATATGAAAGACATTCCATAGAGCTTTCAGGGTTCCACAGAATGACCACTCATTCGCCGGAATACCTGGTATCGTCAGCAGAGCAGATGCAGAAAAATGCCAAAATACCGATGCTGCTGTCCGCAGATATGGATCATTTGTCTTATACCATCAATCCACAGGGCACGCCCTTTATCAATCAGATGGGAATTGCAGCAACGGACGATCCGAAAATGGCGGAAAGGATGGGAATTGTTGCGGCAAGGGAGTGTAAGGCGCTTGGCTTTAACTGGTCCTTTACCCCGGTAGTTGATATAAACTTCAATTTCAAAAGTCCCATTGTAAATATTCGTTCTTTTGGAAGCAATCCGGATCAGGTGCTGCGCATGGCAAGCGCCTATGTGAAAGGAATGCAGAAAGAGGGGGTAGCCGCATGCTTAAAGCACTGGCCGGGAGACGGAATGGACGACCGGGATCAGCATAATATCATGTCCGTTAATTCAATGGATATGGAGAGCTGGAGGAATACTTACGGAAGAGTTTATAAAAAGCTGATCGAAGAAGGCGTTATGAGCATTATGAGCGCACACATTGCCCTGCCTGCCTATTATCGGGAGAAGGATCCTGATTTCCCTTTTGAAAAAATACTTCCGGGCAGTCTGTCAAAGGAACTGAATCAGGATCTGCTGCGCGGGGAACTGGGCTTTAACGGTCTGATTATCACAGATGCTTCCATTATGGGGGGATATAACGCAAAGGGAAGCCGGAAAGAGCTTTTGCCCATGTCCATAGAAAGCGGCTGCGATATGTTGATGTTTGTGAAAAATTACGAGGAAGACATTGCTGCTTTGAAGGAAGGAATCAGGGAAGGAAAGCTTTCGGAAAAAAGGCTGGATGAAGCGGTAATCAGAGTCCTGGGGCTGAAGGCAGCTCTTTGTCTGCACCGGCGCAGGCAGAGGAAGGAGGAAGCTCCTACGGAAAGGGAACGGTTCTTTTTAGGATGTGGAGAACATAAGCAGTGGCTGTCGGAGGCAGTGGATAAATCGATTACTCTTGTAAAAGATACGCAGAAATTACTCCCCCTCTCGCCGGACAAATATAAAAGGATATTGTTGATTCAGGGAAAAGCCAATGGACAGTTTGGAGAGAGTAAGGAGCTGGGATTTGAAAAACACTTAAGAGAGCAGGGATTTTCCGTGGAGGTGTATGATCACAAGATTCATACCGCCGCTGAATTTGATCTGGTGATTTTTGCAACGGCAAGGGAGTGCATGATGGTCAGAGATAATACCCGAATTGATATGATTGATCTCATGGGAGACATTATGTGTGCAATGGACCGATATTTTGGAGAGATTCCATCTTTGTTTGTATCCTTTGGCTCCCCCTACCATCTGTATGATTTTCCACATTGTAAAACCTATATTAATGCCTATTCAAGTGTGGAACCGGTGAAAAAGGCGGTTGCCGAAATGTTGGCCGGAAAGAAAAGGTTTCAGGGAACAAATCCTGTTGATCCGTTTTGCGGGCTGGAGAGTACCAGATTTTAAGAAGGAGGGCAGCAGTGGCAAATATTGATTTGAAATTTTATTCTTATTATCTGGGAATGGAATCATCCGCGCAGGTGATCCTGCCGGATGAGCGTCCGCACAAGGCTGAGGATCATGGGGAGAAAAAATATCCGGTGCTTTATTTATTACATGGACAGTTTGATGATGACACAGCATATTTGAGAAAGAGCCTGATTGAAACTTATGTGCAAAATAAAGACCTGATAGTGGTCATGCCTAATGTGCACAGAAGCTTTTACACAAACTGTAAAGAGGGACACGAATATTACAATTTTATAGCGGAAGAGCTTCCCGTTATCATTGGCAATTTTTTTCATGCATCCCGCAAGAGGGAGGATCAGTTTATTGCCGGTCTTTCCATGGGAGGATATGGGGCGCTGAAAATTGCGTTGAACGCCCCTCATAAATATGCTGCATGTGCAAGTATGTCCGGCGTCATTGATCCGATTGAAGCAAATACCAACAAGGAGGCGGAAGCCTATCCGGTGCCGGATATGGCGGCAAATATATTCCGGGTATTTGGTTCAAGAGAAGAATTTGAAAACAGTGAAAACGACCTTTGCTTCAAATTAAAGGAGCTGGACAAGGCAGAAGGATTTAAGCCGAAATTCTTCCTCAGCTGTGGAAGTGAAGATTTCCTGCTTCAACAGAATAAAGAATTTGTCAGGATATTTAAAGAAGAACTGGAAACGATGGACTGTGTTTTTAAACAAGCGCCAGGAAGCCATAATTGGGAATATTGGAATAAAGCATTAACAGACGTACTTGATTTTTTTGGATTTTCAAAAAAATAAATAAAAT
>DKYT01000041.1 GCA_002492465.1 Lachnospiraceae bacterium UBA7093
GCGAACTTGTTTCGCAATTACCTACACATTTATAGTTTATCCATTTTTCTTACCTTTTAATAATGTACTTATAAATCGGATTCCCCTTGGAGGAAAACTTCTCTTCATATTCCGTCATAATATTTCCCTCCTTCATCCTGTCATCGTGATGCAAATCATAAGTTACCTGTAGCGCTTCCCATCCTGCCTCAGGCAGCTGGGCAAGGGCAAAATCAAAAAGCGCCTTATTATCCGTTTTGAATTCCAAAACGCCTTCTTTTTTCAGAAACTGATCATACCTTGCCAGAAATCCTTTGGAGGGGAGACGCCTTTTGGCATGTCTGTCCTTAGGCCAGGGATCGGAAAAATTCAAATAAATCCTGTCCACTTCTTCCCTTCCAAAAACCTCCGCTATTTCTTCCGCGTCCATACGGATAAAAAGAAGATTCGGGAGAGGCGCCTCTTCCATTTTCTGCAATGCCCTTAAGAGAACACTGGAATATTTCTCAATCCCTATGTAATTCACCTCCGGATTTTTCTCGGCAAGTTCATAGATAAACTTTCCCTTTCCCATACCAATCTCTATACGCAAAGGATGATCATTTTTAAAAATTTCCTTCCATTTACCCTTCGCCTTTTCCGGTTCATGAACCACCAAAGGGCTTTCCGCTATTACGTCCCTGGATCCTGCAATATTTCTAAGCCGCATACACTGCCCTTTCTCCGATCAGATAATCTGCCCCTTTTTCAAACATCTATTTTACAACATTTTTCTCCATATGAAAAGAAAAATATCCGTTAAAAATATGCTAAAAAACTTGTCAAGAACATCCCTGAAATGTAAACTAATAATAATCGATCTAACTGTCAACCATATTATAAAACAGACAAAGGAGTTTTCATGCGTTTTAATAGATCCCAACGGATAGCATCCAGAGTACTGTCCGCTTTTTTATGTATTTTAATACTGACAGGTTCAAATCTCAATCTTTATGCCGCTCCCGCAACCCTGGAGGAAGCTATGGAACAGGCGGAAGCGCGTAAATCCCTGCCCATTCAGTCAAACCAAATTGAAAACTGGCCCGCCGGTCCCGCCATAAGCGCTCAATCCGCTATTTTGATGGATGCAAATACCGGCGTCATTTTATATGCCAAAAACATAGATGAAAAAGCATACCCCGCAAGCACTACCAAGTTAATGACCTGCCTGATCGCGGCGGAAAACTGTAAACTGGACGAAATGATCACCTTTTCCCATAATGCGGTTTTCAGCATCGAACAGGGAAGCTCAAATATCGGCATTGACGAAGGGCAGTCCATGCCTTTGGAGGAATGCCTTTATGGCATCCTGGTTGCCTCCGCCAATGAAGTAGCAAATGCAGTGGCGGAACATATTGCCGGAAGCACAGAAGCTTTTGCAGAAATGATGAACGAAAAGGCGGCGCAGCTGGGCTGCGAAAATACTCATTTTGTCAATGCTCATGGACTGTTCCAGGAAGATCATTATACCTCCGCCCACGATCTTGCGCTGATTGCTCAGGCCTTTTTTCAAAATGAACTTTTATCCAAAATAGGAAATACGCCTTTTTATCATTTTCAAGCCACTGCAACACAGCCGGACGATTTTACGGAAAGAAATAAGCACAAGCTGATTACCGGGGAAATTGCCTGTGAAGGCATAAAGGGTGGAAAAACCGGCTACACCGATGAAGCAAGGCAGACCCTTGTCACCTGTGCGGAGCAAAATGGCATGAAGCTGATTTGTGTGGTCATGAAAGAAGAAACTCCCGATCAGTTTCATGATACCGTAAAGCTTTTTTCCTATGGATTTGCCAATTTTTCCGTTGTCAACGTTGCTGAGAATGAAAAGAATTATTCCATACAGAACTCCAATTTCTTTAATACCTCCAGCGACGTGTTTGGAAACTCCAAACCGATTTTGACCATCAATCAGAGCAGTTACCTGATTATGCCTAAAACCACCACTTTTGATTCCCTGGACTCGGAAATTTCCTATGATTCCGCCCAGGAAAACCAGGTTGCCGTCATTAATTATTATTACCACGGCGCCTATGTAGGCAATGCCACCGTAGATCTTGCCCGGGATATGCCCATGGCTTATGATTTTACGGAAAAAACCCAGGCGCAGGAGCCCTCGCCCGATCAGGAATCAAATGTTGTGGTGATTAATATTAAAACCGTACTAATTGCCATCCTTGCCATTGCCGGGCTTCTGATTATTCTTTTTATAATACATTCGGTTATCAGCAGCTATAACTTTTTAGATGGCAGCAAGGGCTGGGGAAAATCCAGAAGAAGACGAAAAAGAAACCGAAAAGAGGGACCGCACTTTTCCTCTTCCCGGTTTAAGGATTTTCATTTTTAGAAGCTATTGTTTTTTTGATTTACGGTGTTCTCTTGCCTGGCTTCTTTTCTGAATCATTTTTTGATATCCCTCTTCGGAAATAAATTTAGAGGTTTTAATCACAAATACCTGATTTCTTTCCGATTTTCGGATTCTGATCTTGGATTTCATATATCCGTGAACCGGACATACAGAAACGCTGTAATAATGCTTTCCGTTGGGGGTAAACCAACGGATTTTTTTTCTGAGATTTTTATGGCACAAATAGCACTTGGTGCTGATTACTTCTCTGTCCTCCATTGCCTTTTGCTTATCCGGAAATTCTCTGGAGATATATTTCATGTAATCCTGAAACAGCACATGGACTTCTTCCTGCCTGGTTCGGGGCAGTATATAGGTGTCTATGGAATAATTGGCAAGAACCGATTCCTCCAGCACCGTTAAAATCTGAGCCGTATAATAGGCATCGCTAAAAGCTCTGTGAAAAGGAATATCTTTTTCGATTTTCAAATAATCAATAGCATATTCCAGGCTTCTCCTGGACTTTTTATCCTCGTACGCAATGCTGAAAAGCTTTTGAATATCTAAAAACCGGATTGGTTTGCCGCTGAGAGGTTCCATTTCATAATAATGCATGTTTCTCTGAAGCTCATACAAATCAAGAGGTCCCCATGTACAGAAAATGAAGTCCTCTCCACACCAGTCAAGAAATTCCCTCATCATCTCCGGAAATGCTTTTCCCTTTTCCAGATCCTTCATATGAAGATGGATCAAATTTCCTGTAATTTTATGCATATGCCGGTAAACAACCGGTTTTACCAGTTGATTATACTCGTCTATCATTGCCCTGTTTTCATTTAATTTAATCGCTCCGATATCAATGATTTCAAAGGGCATTATTTTTACTTCCGGTTCCTCCCCGGTATCGCTTTGATTCCATTCCAGATCCAGCACAATATAGTTCATAACGTTATTTCCTCATTTATGTGATTCCTATGTTTATTATCATACCATATTCTGAGGAATTCTACTACTTGTCATTCAGACAAACTCATTTATCCCACCTTACCACATCTCCCTTTTTAAATTCTTTATCTGCGGAGACAATAATCTGGCTGCTGCTATCCAGTTCCGAAGAGGAAATAGCCGCCCAGTCTTCGTTTTGATCTAATATTTTTACGCTTACTTCTTCTGCGTAATACTCCGATCCAAGGATACCCTCCCGCTCCTTTAAAACATAAATATAGTATTTATTGATATCGGTGTTGCTGTAAATGACCTGAGGGGAAACGCAGGTATGATATTTTTCTCCCCGTTCCGAACGGGTTAAGGTTCCCGATAAACCGGGAACGCCCATATTTTCCGGAAGATCAATAAAGGTTTCAAAGCTTCCGGGCATGGTTTTACTCTCTGAAAAGTATGCCGCCTCTGTTTCCAGTTCCTTCCTGCTGCCGTCCAGCTTAATTGTCACCTGATCCCCGGAACCTACGTATTTTTTCTGATCCTTGTCAAGAATCACCTTAAATTGACAGGGAATGGTATCGTCAGTCATCATCATGACAGCTCCCTCCGGAATTCTGTCCCCTGCATCAACATTTATCCAAACCTTAATATTAT
>DKYT01000039.1 GCA_002492465.1 Lachnospiraceae bacterium UBA7093
AGCTACGCAAGCAGCGCAAACGCCGGGGGAAGCTCCGCAGACAGGAAATTGAAATCTATTATTCTTTTGTCGGCAAGGTAGAACTGCCCGACTAAAGCCGACCCGTCCGGCAGTCAGCCGGATAGGGAACGGCAAAATTTTTTACACTTCTTTTACTTCCTTTGACACCTAACTCATTTTATTTTTATACAGCACACGGACGGAATTCAGCACACAGAGCATAGCCACTCCCGAATCCGCAAACACTGCCGCCCACATAGACGCAAACCCAAACAGCCCTAAAATCATGACAAGCACCTTCACAGCCAGGGCGAAGATTACATTCTGCCTGGAAATCCGGCAGCTCATCCTGGCGATCGCGATAGACGCGGGGATGGCGTCCATCCCGGATGTCATATAGACAACATCCGCCGCCTCGATGGCTGCATCCGCGCCGCTTCCCATAGCCGCGCCCACATCAGCCCCCGCCAGTACCGGAGCATCGTTGATGCCGTCTCCCACAAACATGACGGCTCCTCTCTCCTGCCGGATTTTCTGGAGATGCGTAAGCTTATCCTGGGGCAAAAGCCTGGCGTGAACCTCCTGGATCCCTGCGGCCTCTGCCACCGCGCCGGCGCTTCCCTCAGCGTCTCCCGTCAGCATCACCGTCACGATCCTCTGGTCTTTCAGTTTTTGGACGGCTTCTCTCGCTCCCGCCTTGACCGTATCCGCGATCACCAGGCAGCCCTCGTATACGCCGTCTACAGCGATCAGCACCTCCGCGCCGTAAGCCTCCTGCCGGTACGCGTCCAGAGAGACCTGATACTTCTCCATCAGCTTTCTGTTGCCACAGAGAACCTCCCTTTCCAACAGCCTGGCCCTTATGCCGCAGCCAGCGATTTCCGAGAGCTCTGCGGGATTTTCCAGGAGCACCCCTCTCCTCTTTGCCGCTGCCACAATGCTGGCGGCGATGGGATGGGTGGAACTCTGCTCACAGCTTGCGCAGATCTTCAGAAGCTCCTCCTCTGTCATATTGCCTGCGCTCACCAATTTCTGCAAAACGAAATTTCCCTCTGTGACTGTCCCCGTCTTATCCATGACTACCGCCTTCACGCCGTTCAGCGCTTCCAGCACCAGGCCTCCCTTAAAGAGAATTCCCCTCTTTGAACCTGCGCCGATTCCCGAGAAAAAGGCCAGAGGCACACTTAACACGAGGGCGCAGGGGCAGCTCATCACAAGAAAGGATAAAGCCGTATACACCCAGTAGTCCCATCTGCCCGTCACCAGAGAGGGGATCACTGCCACAGCCAGAGCCAAAAGCACCACCACCGGCGTATAGATCCTGGCAAACTTCGTGATAAACCGCTCCATCTGGGGTTTGCTGGCCGCCGCATTCTCCACAGAGTTTAAGATTCTTGTCACCATGGATTCTGAGAGCGGCTTCTGCACCTTCAGCTTTAGCTGCCCCGAAGTATTGACACAGCCTGAAAGTACCTGATCTCCTGCCGCCGCCCGTACAGGCACCGGCTCCCCCGTCACCGGGGACGTATCGATGTGGCTCTCGCCTTCGAGCACAACGCCGTCCAGCGGGATTCTGTCCCCCGGCCTTACAAGGAGCACATCTCCCACCTTCGCTTCCTCTGCTCCGATCACACGGATATCCTCTCCCTGCACCAGGCTGACCACCTCCGGCCGCAGATCCACAGCCTCCATGATCTGTCCACGGCTTTTCTTGACAGCCAGCTCCTCAAAAAATTCACCGCCCCGGTAGAAAAGCATCACACCCACGGCCTCCGGGAACTCCTGGATCACAAAAGCGCCGATGGTGGCAAGGCTCATCAGAAAGTTTTCATCAAAAATCTGCCCTTTTCCCATGTTTTTCAGGGCAGTCAGAACCACCTGCCCACCCAGAACGAGATAGCCCGCCAGAAATACGGGAAGTACCGCTTTTATATCGAAGCCCGCCTTCTCCAGCGCCACCCCGCCGATCAATAAAAGGGCTCCCGCAAAAATCTGGATAAGGTTTTTCTTCTGTTCCGCCTTCTCTTCCTTATCCTTTGCCCTGGCTTCTTCCTTATCTTTTTTTACGGTTGTGGCAGCTTCATCCTTCAAGAGAACCTGCACTTCCGGCTCGATGGACGAACAGATCTCCTGAATTTTCGGAAGCAGGGCCTCCCCCTCTGCCCCGTACACGCGGAGCTGTTTTGTGGAAAATGTCAAAACGGCATCCTGTACGCCCGACAGCTGGGCGATTTTTCTCTCCATCTTCGCCGCGCAGTTGGCGCAGCCCAGCCCCTCCAAGAGAAACAGGTGGCAGCTCTCCCCGTCGCCCGGATGTCTGTGCTCATGCTCCATTTCCACAGCGGAATCCTGGTGATGCTTGTGGCCGTGGCCGCATCCACAGTGTTCTCCGTGGCCGTGTTCGTGATTATGATCGTGGCCGTGGTTACATCCACATGTCTCTCCATGCTCATGCTTGTGATTATGGCCGCATCCACACGTTTCTTCATGCCCGTAATCATGGCTGCACCCGCATGTCTCTCCGTGACCATGTTCATGATCGTGGCTACATCCGCATTCCTCTTCATGCTCATGATCGTGGCCACATCCACACGCCTCTCCATGTTCATGATCGTGGCTGCATCCACATTCCTCTTCATGCTCATGATTGTGGCCACATCCACACGCTTCTCCATGTTCATGATCGTGGCCGCACCCACATTCCTCTCCATGTTTATGATGATGCTCCTTATGACCGTGGCCATGACCGCATTCTTCTAATTTCTTCATGACAAACCCTCCAAGTTCAAACATATGAATAACTGTTCATATGTTTATTTAAACACACCTGCCCCTGTTTGTCAATTTATTCTTTTACTTTTCCAGTCAATACCTCCGGCCCCAAAGCAGTAATCCTGTGATTTCCACCCCCAGCAGAAGCATCAGCGGAACCAAACTCTCCGGCGCCGTTCCCACTGCCCCTGCCAGCAACAGCATCACTGTCGGTACCGCATATTTCCGGGGATGGTGCCATAAATCGCTCTCAATCCTCCAGCTCCGGATAGGAAAAAACCATTCCAGAAGGACGGAAAAGACGGCGCTTTGCATGGCGAAAAAACAAGCGGCACCAAGCATCCAACGTGTAACGCCCCCTGCCTGCACCTGCCAGCTGCACAGAAACATCAAATCGGCGGCCAAGGTGCACAGGAAAAGAAAAAAGCCATAAGGCACGCAAAAGCATTTCATCTGACCAGGCAGAAAATGCACCGCCTGCTCTAGCCCATGATCGCAGGAAAGCATAATGCAGACAGGTGTATTCATAGAAAGGATCGCGAAACCGACAGGTATGGCAGAAGTGCCCTCCATCTGCCGGAAAAGATAAGGCAGCACGCAGGCGGCACACCACAGAACCACACTGTTCATCAAATAATTTTTATGGCTTTCCAAATACCGGAAAAAGTAAATCCCTACAGAATACTGTCTGCGTCCTTTCGCAATCGATACCTTATTCTTTTCCTGAAGATAGAAAGAATATGCGTCGGCCCTGCGCAAAACGAGAACTGCCAAAACAGCGCTCACAACGATCACCGGAATAAACCACGGTCTCTCCCATCCAAAAAAGAGGACGGCCAGTACAGCGGCCATCCAGATCATTCCTCCATACCTATTCCTTTTCATAGAAAAAATGGCGGCGGCCATAAGGATCCCGTTTCCCCCGCAGAGCACAGCACCCAGGATTTCCGTCCCCCTCCATGGCGACACAGCCAACAAAACCGCCAAAAGAGCCGCCGTCTTTGTCAGCATGACATAGCTGCCCAGCGCTGCCACATAAGCGGCAACAAATTCGCGCTCTTCCAGGGGGAGCATCATGATATTTTGCATCTGGGCGCGATTGTCCTTTGAGGTAAGAGCCTGCCACATCACCCCGGCGCTAAAGGCAGTGACCATCAGATAGAAAACAGACGGTGCCACCGGAATCTGAACGCCCGCCCCGTGCAATCCTAAAAATACAACGAAATAAATCACAACTGCCCGCGCCACTCTCTCATACTTCGCGCCAAACAGTTTTTTTGCAAAGGCATTAAAGAATACTTTCATCGTGCAAAGCCTCCCGGATATCTGCCGCGTTCATCTGGCTGCCTGCAAAGGTTTGGCAGATCTTCCCATCCTCCAAGATGAATACACGATCCGCAGTCAACGTTATACTCTCCAAAATATGGGAAGAAAACAAAACCGTGCCGTATTTTTTATACTCCAAAATTTGCTTATACAGGTATTCCGTACTTTCAAAATCCAATCCGTTTACTGGCTCATCCAGCAAAAGCAGTTCCGGCTTCAGCGCAAAGGCAGTGATCAGAAAAACCTTCTTTCGGCTGCCTGTGGAAAGATCCTTCAGCAAAACGTCTCCATACCCCTCAAAGTGGAATCCCTGGATCAGGGCGGAAACATCGGGTATTTTCTTCTGATAAACTGAAAAAACATAAGAAAGATATTCCCAGAATGTAAAATACGGAAAGGAGCTGTCCTCGGCAAACACTGTGTAGCGGCAAAGCTTAAACTGCCGCTCCCTGCAGGTTACAGGGCGTCCCCGGAAGAACATCCCCTCGGACCGGAACCTGGGATGAAGACCGGACAATACATTCAGCAGGGTGGTTTTCCCTGCGCCATTCAGCCCGACCAGGCCCGCAGCCTCATGCTCCCCCAGCTCGAGAGAAAAGGATGACAGCACCCTTTTCTCACTGCTGTACCACGCGCTCAGATTTTTAATTGACAGTAAAGGCGTTCCCATTCTACTTTCCCCCTCTGCTGCCCTTCTCCTTCTTCCATACAGAAAAAGCCGACCCTAAAAATACTCCGCATAAAACAAGATAAAGCACAGTCATCTCAAATCTTCCCGAAATGCCGCACAAAACCGCAGCCACTCCCCAAATCAAACCTAACAATCCACGAATATATACATGACGCATAAGCTTTCCCTCCCTGTTCATTGTCATTGCTGTTTTTCTGTTCTGTCTGTATCATAGCTGAAAAACCGCATCTGTGCGGGATTGTCCGTAAACAGCCGCTTTTTGGCCGCGAAAAAGCCGCAAAGCTCCTGTTCTTTGCGGCTTAAAGCCTGTTTTCTATTTGACCGGCACTCCCTGGTAAGACAAGGTTGCCACAGCCCGGAACCGATTGCCCGTGTAAGAGGTCTGCACCGTGCCGTCATATTTTTCCGCGGCCGTCCGGGCACTCCTTAGTCCCCATCCATGCAGGCCGTTTTCTTCCTTTATCGTTTTCAGAGCTCCGCCCTCCTCTACCGGCGCCCTGGCAAAACTATTTTCCACTTTTATGACCAGCATCTGGTTGATGCGGCGGATTGTGAGACAGACAAACCTTTCTTCCGGCGCCGGTATCTGTTTCGCGGCCTCCAGGGCATTGTCCAACAGATTACCTACTATGGCGCACAGATCCGCGCTTTTTACATTTGTATGGCGTGGAAATTCCACCTGGATCCGGTACTTTGTCCCGTTTTCTTTCGCTTCCGCTGCCTTCCGGTTGATCAGATAGTCCACCGCTTCCTCTCCCGTCCACACAGCATCCGCCATCTCCCGCACCGGCAGCTGCAGTTCATCCAGATATCTCACCGCCTCATCCGCTTTTCCGTGGGAAAGCAGCTGGCGCAATACCCCGATATGATTGTGCAGGTCGTGGAACAATTTCGCGTTCCTCTCGTACACCTTGCACAGAGCCGTATAATCCCGCTCTAAAAGCTTCGCCTGCTCCGCCTTTACCTTTGCCAGCTCCTTTTCCACCTCGTACTGCCGGTTCATATTGAACACAAGAACAGCCATCATTAAGACCACGGCCAAAACCGTCCACATATCCAGTGTGTCATCTGCAATCGCAAGAACCCTCTGTTCCGATAAAGTGATCACCCCAAGAAATCCTCCGATAACGATCAAAGAAGCAAAACGAAAGGCCTCCCTGCCCGTCCTGCGGCCGTGTTTCAGAAGGTACCCCGCCAAGAAGAGCAGCAGCAAATGGAGAAGCCAAAGGGCCATCTGCCCCCTGCCCGTCCCACAATCAAAAAACGCAGGAGAAGAAAGCAGCACGCCCAGCCATGCGGACACAAGAAACTGCCAGAAGGAAACTGCGATCTCATAGAATACGGCGATAAACAGACTCATCCTGATAGCTGCTCCCTGAAAATACCAGGCACAGGCTGCCAGCAAAGCAGTTTCTGACAGAATACGGTAAACATCCGGCACCTCCGCCGCAAAAAGCAAAAGAGAGAGAACAGCGGAACCGGCCGCGGCCACCGCCACACTCTTTTTTCCCGGTCTTTCCGCATTAAGAAGGCGGGAAATCAAAACTATCCCGACAGCGGAGCGCACACTGCCGGCGGCCGCCATGGAACACAGCACCCCTCCACCCATCATATATGAGCCCCCCAGTAATCATTGATCTGCGCCTTTACCTCCTGCAAATGGGCGCGGCTGACCGGAAGGGACGCCCCATTCTTCAGGACAGCACTTCCGTCTTTTATTTGCATAATATGGATCATATTTACAATGCATCCCCTGTCAATATAAATAAATTCTTCCGCGTTTAATTCTCCGTAAACCTGCTGCAGGCTTTTCCGCACCTTAGAGACCCCTCCCACAGAGCAGATACTCGCGTTTTTCCCATCCCTCTCGATATAATAAATATCCTTATAGGGAATCTTTTCAAAACGGCTGTTCGTCTGAATCGTATACGCTTTTCCATCCTCCAGCTCAATCAGCTTCACCGCGTCCCTGATAGCGGCGGATAGTCGCCTGTCGATATCATCCTTCGGGACATAGCGGAACACAGACAATTCAAAAGCGTCGATTGCATACTCCATATGTAAAGTAATAAAGATAATTTTCACATTCGGCAGACAGGGTTTTATTTTTTCCGCAAGTTCCATTCCTGTATTTCCCGGCATCTCGATATCCAGCAAAATCAGGTCGAAAAAGAATCCATCCTCTGCAATATCATAGAGAAGATTGTCACTGTCCGTATAAGGAAAAATCCTGCCTGGGCTGCCATTTTTCCTCAGACAGCTCTCCGCTATCTCTTTATGGGCTGCAACCGCCTGGCTGTCATCGTCACAAATCGCTATGCGCAACATACTGTCACCTCGCTTATCATTTCTACATTTTGGAACGCTCTGCCTGAACAGTTACTATTATACTACGTTTTTTATAGAGTCCACAATGCGCAGATTTTGAAAAAATGTTTTAATAAATATTTTGGCATATTAAAAATTTGATATTAGTGTAATCATAGAAAAGATGCTACCGATAGACGGTTAGCTCCCATTATAATTAGTTAAAAAATAACCGTTCAGCTTGCGGGGCTGGGGCGGTTATTTTTTGAGTGATTACATCACAGAACTTTTTCCGGAACCGCGGTATCATCGTTTTATCAAGCTTTGGGAGGGATTTTTATGAATACGGTAAAGAAACGTCGAAGGGCCTTTGTCGACCAAACGCTGTGCGTCGCCTGCGGATGCTGCGTAAAGGTTTGTCCGTTAAAGGCCATTGAAATTTTCAAAGGCATAATGGCACAGGTCCATGAGGACAAATGTGTAGGCTGCGGCAGGTGCGCAAAGGAATGTCCCGCATCTGTCATTGATATCCGGGAGGTGCAGGCATGAAAAAGAAATGGTATGATTATCTGTGGATATGGTCGTTGACATATCTGATTCTGGGGTTCGTTAATATCCTTTTCGCTTGGCTGGGTCTGCTCTGCTTTTTTATTCCTCTGATCATTTCCGTCACGAAAGGCACAAAGGCCTATTGCAACCGCTATTGCGGAAGAGGCCAGTTATTCTCCGTTCTGGGAGGGCGGTTCGGACTTTCCAGGAAAAGAGATATTCCGAAGTGGATGAAAAGCAAGGCGTTTCGCTATGGATTTCTGATCTTCTTTTTCGCCATGTTTTTCCAGATGCTGTGGAACACGTATCTCGTATTTTCCGGATCTCAGAACTTAAGGCAGGTTGTCAAATTGTTATGGACCTTCAAGCTGCCCTGGCACTGGGCTTATCACGGGACGCTTTTTCACGCGGGCGTCGCCCAATTTGCCTTTGGGTTTTACAGCGTCATGCTCACCTCCACAGTACTCGGACTGATCACAATGGTTCTCTTTAAACCCAGAAGCTGGTGCGTTTACTGCCCCATGGGAACGATGACCCAGCTGATCTGTAAAGCAAAAGCAAACTAACAGTCCAGCGGCGCCTGGCCTCCCGGTCACACGCCGCTTTTTGTACCGTTTTTTATTTGTAACCGTTCAGGCATCTGAAGGGTTACTTTTATTTTGTCATGCATTGGATATCCAAAAAAATATTCCTTTTTATTCCTGATTGATGTATGATGATAGTGAGTGTTTCTACCCTTATGAAAGGGAAGTGTTTGCCATCTTTGATGAAACATTTTTTTAATGTATTTGATACAGAATCTTATGATATCGGTTCGCTACCATATGGCTGTTCAATGATTGAATAAGCCGTGCGAAATAATAAGATTCCGTTCTTCACAATTCAAATTAAGAACTTCATTTAACTCTCTATCCACATCAGGATTGTTTGAAAAAATAATCCCCTTCGAGCGATAATCTATTTCAGACAAGGTGCTGGGTCTTAGAGGATTTAGAGAAAGAGCTTGATTTTGCATTACGATTACCGCTGCAGACTGCAAGCATATTTTGATAGCTCAATGCTTTTTCCGGATCTTTACTTTGAGGAATAATGTGCTCAATGGTTGCTGCCGGTGTACCTCTTTTCTCAGGGATTGTTCTCATACAATATGCGCACAGACATCCCTGTTCCTTTATTAAACTATCTAAAACAACATGGTAAACATCCTCGCCATTATCTCTACCCGTAGAAGCACCATGCATCCCCTCATAAGAAGCATAAGGGAGTTTCCGATATTCGCTCAAGGCCCTTGGTTCGCGCTTTTTCTCTATTCTTATCATAAGGAAACACCTCAAAACTGTTCTAAATCAAATTGTACCCTCATCCCTATAACTTCCGGATCATCCGGATATAACTTTTCTAATTCACTCAAAACTTTCTCTGCATTTTCTAGATCATTTTCATCGATAGACTTATAAAAACATGAAAACTGATCCATTGTTTTGGGCTGACGCTCCGAAACTCCCATGACGGAACGTAAAATACCATTGGTATCTCTCCCAAATGTCTCCGCTGCTGGCAAATCAACTTCCCAATTATTCAAAACTCTCACATTTTCCTGTTCTGGGCTGCTAATTACAGCCGGGGCATGTGTAGTAACTATAAACTGAACTTTAGGAAAAATCGTGCTGAGATCTTTTAAAATTTGCTGTTGCCGGGCTGGATGTAAATGCAAGTCCACTTCATCAATTAATACAATACCATCTGTTTGCAAACAAACATCTCCTAGCAGCTGCGGATTAAGTACAGCCATTCGATATGCAATATCCGCAACCAGACTAATTGTACTTTTATAGCCATCACTTAACTGATTGATCGGCATACGCATAATGTTTCCGGCATCATCCCTATAGGCAACGTCAAGTGTTTTCGTACCCATGTTATACTGCATTTTCACATAATCGCAACCAGTAATGC
This sequence comes from Lachnospiraceae bacterium UBA7093, assembly GCA_002492465.1. GTDB lineage: Bacteria > Bacillota > Clostridia > Lachnospirales > Lachnospiraceae > Suilimivivens. Next base: position 9,602 of record DKYT01000039.1, read on the forward strand.
GTTTATAGCAGGTTTCCATTGCCTTGTAAACTGCCTCTAATTCCGGAATATCCCCAAGATCCAATTCCTTATTTTGATATTTTTGAATTGTCATTTTTAAGAACCAATTCATCATTAATTTTATATTAGCAGTTCCATCCATACAATTAACATATCCATTCAGACGGCTATTTGTTTCAAAAACATTGCTTTGTTTTTCTCTATGGTAATCCCATAAACGGCCTGTGCCATAATATGCAAGTATTGGCAATACGACACTGGTATCTCCATCACGCACCTTTTGTTGAAGCTCTACACCAAGAGAAGTCATTTCCTTAGCCTCTCCAAACAAAGTCTGTCCTGTCGATGAAGAAAGGCTCCTTGTCCATTCAATGCTATCGCCTGAAATCAACGTTTCATCACATGCAGACGCCGTCACAATGACCGGATATTGTTCCTGCACATCTTTTGTACTGCCAACAGAATATGACTTGAGATGTGCCTGTGACCTATCAATTTTTTTCCCAGCTAAGCCATCCATCTTCACGAACATCGAACTTGCAGCAATCGCAGCACCTTCAAGAATTGAGGTTTTACCGGAACCATTAGAACCAACAATGACTGTAAGCTTCTTATGAAATTCCATATCTAAATTTTCGGAAACATTTAAAATTGTGTAATACAATTCTACTTAGATACATGTTTCCAACCTCCTAACATTATGCCTCATCTGGAATACTTTCCATGATATCATCAAATATACAACCAAGAGCCCTGCCTATAATCTGTAGTTACATTATAGCCATGTTTTCATTTATTAATCGGATAAGCGCTTATATTCCCCATCATCCGAAGTACATTTCCTTAAATTTCCGAATTCAGCAGCTTTCAAGGGTACACATAGCTAATATACATGCTTTTATTATTATGTACTTTTTAATTACCAAAGGCAAGCAAACCTCTACGATAACTCCTCCGCTTTTTCATTCCACACCATTGTATATTCCATTTCTTCTGTAGCCTCATCCATTCCTTCTGACGCCACAGACAATCCCTCTCTCAAATAGAAGCCTACGGCACGCCTGTTTTTTTGATAGACATTCAGCGAGAAGGAAGGATACTTTTTCTTGACACACTCCAGAAGATCTTTTCCGATTCCCATAGAACGGCACTTTTTATCGACAAAAATTCCCGCCAGGTAATCGTCCACCAGGCCGACAAATCCCTGGATTTCCCCATTCTGTTCGAACACATAAAGATCTGCCTGCGCAAGCTGTTCCTGCACCGACTGATACTGCGACCGCCAATAATCACCCGGGATAAAATGATGCGCTTCCGTATTGGCTTCCAGCCAAATTTGCATAACACGTTTTGTATCGTTCCTTTCAAATTTTCTGATCATACTTACCGGCTCCTTCTTTTCTTCTTTATGATTCCTACGGGCATATGTTAAATGGTCTTGATTTTTACACGTTTTCCCGAAAATGAAATTCCCAATTTGAATATAGGCGCCGCACCAAGCTCTATCAGTTCTGTATCAAAGCGTTTTTCATCGATCTGTCTGAGAGCATCCGCAGCAAGTCGCTCCATCTCTTCTTCCTTCAGATCAGTTTTCCACTTAAACTCCATAATGATTCCCGGATACTTTTTTTCTCTCGGAAACATAATAATATCATATCTTCCGTCTCCAGATTCTCTGTTGGACTTGATTCGATACTGATGATCCATCAGTGCGACCAGGCCTAATACCAGGCCATGATAAAAACCTTCCGTTCCTCCATCATAAAAGCTCACAGAGTTATCCAGATACTCTGCAATAGCTTTCTGCAGTTTCTTATAATTGCATGTAAATAAACTCTCTGCGATTTTATTTGCAGTTGTCCTCGTAATGGCACCGATCTGCATCAGATGAAACATGACTTCACTTTTGTAGATGGCAGCAATTTCTTTGTTCGGAATCAAAACCTCACACAAATATGCTCCATCCGGTTGCAGCTCTTTCTTCGGTGTCTTTAAATATCCGGCAACCAATAGAAGACTGAAGATGTTATCCGGATCCTCCGCAAGGGCTCTGTATACCACATTCTGATCTATTCTGGTGATTACACACTCTCCCTGAAGCAGATCATACAATTGACCTTTTATTTCCTCTGTGGCAGTTTGAAGCACGTCTACAAGAAGTTCATTCTTTCCTGCATTTACCCAATAGGCCTGTGGAATCCCTTTTTTCGAAACATAATTAATGACAGACCATGGATTATATATTTCCTTATTGCCAAAAAGATATCCATCATACCATTCCTTCAATTCTTCCATCTTTTCTGTCATCCCGTAATAATGAAGCATTTCATAAACTTCTGAAGCTGTAAAGCCAAAAAACTGACTATAGTCCGCATCCATGATCGAGTTAACGCTCAAATTATTCAATCCACTGAAAATGCTCTCCTGTGCAATTCTCAAAATGCCTGTAAGAAATCCATAAGACAGATTCCTGTTATCCTTGAACGCTCCTGAAAAGAATACTCGCATGAAATCGATAATTTCATTATAGAAATCCTTAGAATATCCTTCCTGGATCGGTGTATCATATTCGTCAATAATAATAATAGGAGCAATTCCATAATAACCTGCCAGCATCTTTGAGAGTTTCTCAAGCGCAGCCGTCAGATCCATATAGGATACGTTGCCATTTAACATTTTTAAAAAATACTCTTTTTCATACTCTGCAAGCTGGCTGCCATTCAAAATTTTCGAATGTCTTCCATATTCCGCCTGTAACAGATCCTTTATTTTATCAAGCGTAGCCTGCCAGCTATCAAACTTTACATCTTTAAAAGTCAGAAAAATAACCGGATATTTTCCCTGATGGGATGTATAGGCCTCTCCACATTGCCAGATCCTAGTATCTTCAAAATATTTGCTTGTATCTTCTTCAGATATTTCAAAGAAACAGCGAAGCATATCCATATTCAAGGTCTTACCAAAACGATGCGGTCTGGTAAACAAGGATACCAGCGGCTTTTTATCCAGAAATTCTTTAATCAGTAAGGTTTTATCCACATAATAATATTCAGACTTTGCACGTGCATAATCAGAGATGCCAATCGGCAAGGATCTCAGCTTTTCCTTCCCTCTTGTCTTTGCATATCTGCCACTGGAAATGCGCCCATCCTCCGGTTTTGTGGCTTCATCGGGAATCTGCCATCTTCCACGATCCTTCACCGCACCCGGAATTTTTCCCTTTTTACACAAGTCATTCACAGCCCGTTCGCTGATTCCCCACTCCAAAGACTTCTGTTTACAATTCTTCATTTACACCACTTCCTTACATACTGCGCAATTTTCTTCCGCATATTATAACAAACACCCCGCAATATATCAACTAATACCTGATATATTGCGGGGTGTTTATAATGACTTTAAATATTCCTCTGCGTTCAGGTATGGAATACCTTCCAGGGTATCTCTGGATCTCACCTGGATAAAGGCGGCCTTCGAAATTCAGTTTCAGGTAACTCTGTAAGAATCTGACAAATCATCGTTATCTTACCAGTCCTTCGAAGACCATAGATTACAAACACTTTATCTGTCTAACTGACGAACACATCCTCCAGCTTCATATCACCGATGAGGGGACGAATATAGTTTGCAATCAGGCTCTTTCTTCATAGGTAGACATCGCCCAGGTGTTCACACCATAGATTGACATATACTCATCCAAAAGATCGTTGACGGTTTTAGCAGAAGGGGGAATAAAGATTCCGGACTCCTGCTCATATTCAACCTGCAACTTCCTTTTCTTTGCTTCGGCATTCGTTTCAAAGGTTTCCCACTTCTGACATTTCACGAAGGAGACCCGGAAGAAATCACCGGATTACATACGGAAGCCCTGGGTTTGCTTTTCCCTGTTGACAGTATGGACAGTTGTGAGGAAATGATGATTCAGGACTGGCCGGGCGCTCTTTACAAGAAAGATGACACGGCATTTCTCTGTTGGACTTATTCTCCGGAAGTCACTTATGTTCTGGAATACACTCCAAGCAAACTTGATGATTCCGAAATCATCAAGATGGCTGAAAGTGCAGAACCTGTAAAATAAAAAACCACAGTCTACACTTCAAATCGGAGCATGACTGTGACTTTTTTATTTATGCACGGTGATGATTTTTCTATCATTCCTTCTTGGAAAAATGTGATTTTATCACGGAGAGTACCACCGAAACAGGTTATAATACGAGTACAAAAACTCAAGGAGGTACTCTTATGAGACTGAAAGATAAAGTTGCAATTATCACCGGAGGCAGCCGTGGCATTGGTTACGCTACCGCAGACAAATTTTTGAAGGAAGGTGCTACGGTAATCCTGACCGCAAGCTCGCAAGGTTCTGCTGATAAAGCGGTTGCGCAGCTAAAAGAAAAATACCCTGATGCAACAGTTGCGGGAATCTGTCCTAACCTGTCCAATTTGGAAT
>DKYT01000018.1:0-170 GCA_002492465.1 Lachnospiraceae bacterium UBA7093
ATTCCAGCGGATGTAGAATATGTAACCGATTTACAGAAAATTATGGAATATGGCGTTATGAGTATGCCTGCCCTTGTTGTAAATGAAAAAGTAGCAGCTATGGGTAAAGTATTGAAGCCCGCCGATGTTGAAAAACTACTGCACAAATTAGGTTTCTAAAAGATTTTAAT
>DKYT01000018.1:473-12291 GCA_002492465.1 Lachnospiraceae bacterium UBA7093
GAAAAGGCGGTTGAAAAGGTCATTGCGGCACTGGCTGACAAAATTGAGTTTGAAGTCATGCGGTCTGTTTCCTCTCCCATGTTATCCTTTTCGGGGCTTGAAATCCGGCAACATCAACGGCGGGTGCTTCGGAACGGTATTGACATAAGCCTTACCCGTCTTGAATACGGCACACTGGTCTTTCTTGCGTCCAATCCAAACAGGGTATTTACGCAATCACAAATCTTTGAAGCTGTTTGGAACATGGATAGCGATAGCTGCCATTCAAGCGTTGCAAATGTGATATATAACCTGCGGAAAAAGATTGAGCCGGACAGTAAAAACCCGACTTATCTAAAAGCAATGTTAGGCATTGGCTACAAGTTCAGTGATGACAACGTGGGGGAATGACGGCATATCGCCTGTCATTCCCCTGTTTGATATGGACTATTATTTTATCCGGCGTTGTTTGGGAGGGGTACAGTCGCTAATTATGATCCGTTTGAGTTTATCGTGTACGCTTTCGGTACTAGTGTTACTGAAATGCAATGATACTTCATAAGTGGTATTTCCGATTGTTCTTTTAATACATGGTGGCTTGTTTGGAAGTGTAACATCTTGAATTTCCTGCGTAAAATTTTCCTTTCCGTCTGAATATCAAAAAAGGGAAAGCAAAGTGGTGGACTGGATTTCTGGTTTAGGTTGGTAAGGGGGCACTGTATATGGAAACGAAAATTTTGTTAAAAGCCAACATAAAGCGGCATAAAGGAACGCTGTGCGGAATTTTTATTCTGACGTTTCTGGCGGTAGCGGCTCTTGGAACGGTAATGACAATATGGTCAAATTCCCAACGGTACATACAAAAGGAGCTTGACCGAGCAGGCTTTGGCGCGCTGACGGCATGGGTTGCCAATCTGCCGCAAAGCAATGATTTGCAGGACAGTATCAGTGCTTTGGATGAAATTTCTGCAATATACCGGCATTACTGACACCTATGCTTTGGCAATGCCTACGGCAGCGTTAAACGGAATTTCCTATACGGCGAATATATTGTTTCCGGCATTTATTCCTGTGCCAATGATATGGGGGGTAATTTTAGAATGAACCGTGAGGGATATCTCAAAATTGCTCAGGATACCTCGAACCTTTGGTGTTGGCACTACTTTCTTGCAGATACTTCGCAAAAAGAGGTGATTGCAGGCGCTTCTCCTGGTTATGTACGTTTTGGTGGCGATCTTTATTCTTATTGTAACAATAATGACAAGCAGCAAAATTCTTTCTGCCGAGCAAAGGGATTTGGGAATTTATAAGACGTTGGGTTTTTCATCGGCGAGCTTGCGGTACACCTTTTCCTTACGGTTTGCGATTATTTCTTTGCTTGGAGGTTTTGTTGGCACGGTGCTGGCAACGGTGTTTACGGATTCGTTGGTAGGCAGCATGATGAAACTCATGGGAATCAGCAATTTTTCCTCAAGTCCCGGTTTTTTGGGGGCAGTTTTGCCCATGGCGGTTGTAACCATGCTATTTACCGTTTTTGGATGGCTGTCCGCAGAAAAAATCAGGAAAGTGCCGCTTACTGTACTGACCGCTGAATAATTATTATGCTCATTAGCTATAGATATGTATTTGATATAAGTATTTGCTATAGATGATGACCGGATTTATAATAAAGACAAAAGAACGAACTTCAATATTTTATATGTGCTGAGCGCGGCACAGGAAAGGAACTTCTATGAAAAAGGTAATTTTAAAAAGAATTTCATTGGCGTTTGTACTGATTTTTACGGCTGCCGCTTTTGCAGGCTGTGGAAACAGCAGCAAAAATCGTGGCACAAGTCAATTCGCCGGCAGTTCTGATTTGGCAGACGGAAGTTCTTTTATCCTGCACCTTTACAATAATGATACGGCTCGTGCGATTGCCCGTCATGTAGGAACCACTGACTGGAGATTACCGATTTACCATTATGATGATTATGAAAACTGGGAGGTGATGCAGTATTACGATATTCCGTCCCGCTATGAAATCCCGTCTGCACCTGAAACGATTACGGAAGAAGCAGCCGGAACCGTTTATTATTCCGAGCCGAACCGGATTGTTCTCTTTTATGGTGATGCGCAAGTTTCAGAAGAATATACACCTGTTGGATATTTTGATAATACCGATGAATTTCGCAGCGCAGTAGAAAACAACCCTGTTTTGGAGGGGTGGGGTAATAAAATTGTACTGATTAGTGATGGAAATTAACCAGTCTGTAGTAGAAAAGAGGAAAATCATGTATGCAAATAAATCTGACGATGCAATCATACAGAATCTGAAAGATGCCGGATGTGACATGGAAACCATTGAAAATTTTATGTCGGACTTGCAGAAAGGGGATGAAAAAAGCAGCCTGAAATGCCTGAATATACATAGGAAAAAACTGCTTGATTCTCTCCACAAAGAACAAAAATGTATAGATTGTCTGGACTATCTTGTTTACCAGATGAGAGGAACAAACAAATAACCGAAAGGAGTGTTTTTATGAATACAATAACAAACAAAACCTTTGATGAAGAGCGTGCTTTATACGATTCCCATGATATTGCGGTTCGGGATTGTGCCTTTGACGGTCCCGCCGACGGTGAAAGTGCATTTAAGGAGTGCGGCAATATTATCGTAGAGCATTGCTTTTTTAATCTTCGTTATCCGTTTTGGCATGATAAAGGTCTGAAATTGGCAGCTTCCGAAATGACTGAGCTTTGCAGGGCGGCGCTTTGGTATTCCGAAAATGTGGAGATTCATGACTCAAAGCTCCACGGTATTAAGGCGCTGCGTGAATGTGCGGATATCAAAATGCACCGCTGTGACATTGTTTCCTCCGAATTTGGATGGTCGGTGCGCGGTATCACAATGGAGGATTGCACAGTACAGAGCGAATATTTTATGATGCGTTCGGAAGGGCTGAATTTCCGCGATGTCCATATGAAAGGCAAGTATTCTTTCCAGTATATTACGGATTCTGTTTTTGAAAATTGTGTGTTTGATACCAAAGACGCATTCTGGCACGCAAAAAACATTGTAGTAAGAAATAGCGTAGTAAAAGGCGAATACCTGGCGTGGTACAGCGAAAACATTACCTTTGAAAACTGTAAAATCATTGGGACACAGCCTCTTTGCTATTGCAAAAACCTAAAGCTCATTGACTGTGAAATGGTTGATACCGATTTAAGCTTTGAGCGTTCGGATGTGGAAGCAACCCTTACTGCCCCGATTGTCAGTATTAAAAATCCACTGTCCGGGCATATCTATGTTCCCGCAGTGGGCGAACTCATTATGGATATTGAAAACGCACATGGTCGGGTCATCACGGAAAATCAAGCCTATAGCATAAACGTTTGCAATTGCTGTGCATAAAGAAGGGATATATATGAAACTTAAATTTGGGAAAATCCTTCCTTGTATTGCGGTCACAGTGCTTTTTCTGACAGGGTGTTCAGACGGTTTTTCGCCCGAAATGAATCCGCAGGGTGAAAACAAAAGTCCTTTGGCAGACGACGGAACGCCATCTGATTTCTCGGATGATGCCGATTCACTGCTTATACAGCAGAAGAATATGGCACAGCCGGATACCAACTTTGGCACGGAGGGAAATATGGTGGAAAAAATGACATTGCAAATTGGAAACAACACCTTTACGGTGGCTTTGGAAAATAACGCTGCCGTGGATGCTTTTGTGGAAATGATGAATAATGCTCCGGTCATCATTCAAATGAGCGACTATTCAGGCTTTGAAAAGGTCGGTTCTCTGGGAACAAACCTGCCAGCCGATGACAGCCAAACCACGACACATACCGGAGATATTGTTTTATACAATGGAAATCAGATAGTCATCTTTTATGGTTCTAATTCATGGAGTTACACAAGGCTTGGAAAAATAGATGATTTATCCGGCTTGGAAGATGCGCTTGGCAGCGGTGATGTTGTGGTTACTTTTTCTTTGGAATAATAGTGGCTTGTGCCCTATACCTATTTCCTCCGCGTACTTCCTCGCACCATCAAGTGGGGCGTATACACGATAGACTGAAAGTCTCGGGAGCCCTCATTGATCAATGGAAAAAGCAGAGGATTTTACAGAAAAGCCCCGGTGCAATAAAATAGTATAGAAACCATTTAAGCCTCTTATCAGAAATGATGGGAGGCTTAATCAAGTGCATCTGGCGGCGTTCGTTTCCAACTTCCATAGAAATTGAATATCTCTCCGCTTTACGGCAGCTGCTTTCCAGCAGCCATATACAGCGCATACCATTCTTCCCGTGTCAGGGTTACATCGGATGCCTGAGCAATATCCATAATCCTCTGCTTATTTGTGCTGCCTACGATGGCCTGGATTTTCGCGGGATGGCGGAGTATCCAGGCAATAGCGATGGCGTTGTTGGTCACATGGTATTTTGCAGCCAGCCCGTCAATCAGCCGGTTTAACGCGGGGAACTTTTCACTGCCAAGGAAAACACCCTCGAACATACCGTACTGGAAAGGTGACCATGCCTGGATGGTAATGCCCTTTAACCGGCAATATTCCAAAATACCACCGTCCCGGTCGATCCCGGCGTCGTTGTGGATATTGACGTTCAATCCGGAATCAATGATGTCGCAGTGAGCAATGCTGAGTTGGAGCTGATTCACAAGGATTTTATTGCCACAGTAGTGGTTCAGCAGTTCGATTTGTGCCGAATTCTGGTTGCTGACACCAAAATAGCGAACTTTGCCCTGTTGTTCCAGCGTATCGAATGCCTCCGCCACTTCCTCCGGCTCCATCAGGGTATCCGGGCGGTGCAGTAGAAGGAGGTCGATATAGTCCGTATTCAGCCGCTTTAGACTGCCCTCCACCGACTCCAAAATATGCTTCTTGGAAAAATCGTAGCAGATACCGGGGCGAATAGCGCATTTCGTCTGGATGATTACTTTTTCCCGCAGGGTGGGATCGATTGTCTGTCCAAAGATGCGTTCAGCCTCCCCGTTGGCGTAAATATCTGCGTGGTCAAAGAAATTGATCCCCTGGTCTATGGCTGTGTCGATCAGTTCTCTGACCGCCTGTTTCGTTTCCAGACCGGTGATCCTCATACAACCCAGTCCGATTTGGGGCACATCCAGCTTTCCATTTCCAAGATTGATTTTCTTCATGAGCCGTTACCTCCCTGTTAATAACTTTTCTGAATAAATTGCGATTGTTGAGTTGTTTGACATTATTATCTTACCATAAACGCACACGCAATTCTATTAAACATTTTTTATGGAAAGTCCTTTGCTCCCGGTCGTGGAAATCATAAACAGACCGGGAAAAAGTTTTGATATTTTCCATTAGTTATTGTATTCTGTTTAGAAAGTGAGTACAATATAAGTGCTTTGACAGCATACAACTGAGAACAGAATCGAGGATTGAAATTTGAAATGAACTATCGGAATCATATGGAGATATTTATCGTAGGAGGCGGGGAGATCGGAAAATCTCTTGCCATACATCTGGCGCGGGACGGCTACCGTATTACGGTGATCGACCGCGAGGAAAGTGTTGTGGACAGTATGAGCAACACGGCGGATGTGATCAGCTTTCAGGGAAACGGCGCATCCTATGCCACCCTGAAGGATGTAGGCGCTCATGAGGCGGATATTTTCATTGCAGTGACGGATTCGGATGAACTGAATATTTTGAGCTGCATGACGGCTCACATGATGGGGGCGAAGCACACCATCGCCCGTATCAGGGATGTGGATTACGCGAGACAAAATCGTTTTTATAAGGATAAGCTGGGGCTTTCCATGATTATCAACCCGGAGATGGCAACGGCGATGGAAATTTATCGTTTGCTGAGATTTCCCCTTGCCACCAGGGTGGAGGTGTTTGCAGGCGGCAGAGCAGAACTGGTGGAAATGTCGGTGGGGGAAAACTCACCTCTGGATAATAAAAAGTTGATTGAGATCAACCAGAATATGGGCATTAATCTTTTGATCTGCGCCGTGGCAAGAGGCGGGGACGTTTTTGTACCCAAAGGAGACACGACCCTGCAGAAGGGCGATATTTTGTATATGACAGGAGCGGCGGAGGAATTTCGGAAATCCTTCAAAAAGCTGAAGCTTCCCGTAAAGCCTCTGCAGTCCGTTTTGATTGCAGGAGGAAGCCGCATTTCTTACTATTTAGCGGAGGTTTTGCACAGGCAGGGAGCGCAGGTTACGGTAATAGAGAAAAATCTGGAGCTTGCGGAGGGAATTTCAGCGGCAATTTCAGGTGCTTCCGTTATGTGCGACGATGCCCTTACTTATTTTGATTCCATGTCAAAATCGGACATTGCCAATACGGATGCCTTTATAGCCATGACAGATAACGATGAGTACAACCTGGTTGCCGCCATGTATGCGGAGTCTCAGGGGATCAGCAAGGTGGTATCCCGCATCAACGCCAAGTCCCGATTGAAGGTTTTGCAGCCGGGAAGTAAAATCTGTACGATTTCCAGGGAGGATGTTGCCGCCGACCGCATATTGGGCTATAGCCAGTCTCTTTTAAATGCGGAGGATAATGATGCGGTGGAATCCCTTTATCGGCTGATGGATGGCAAAATTGAATTTATTGAATTTAAAATAGATGAAAAAGACAAGAAGCTGAATATTCCTTTAAAGGATTTGAAATTGAAAAGAAACATACTGCTGGGATGTATTATCCGGGATGGAAAAACCATCATCCCCAGAGGTGACGATATGCTTATGCCGGGCGATACGGCGCTTGTGGCGACCATTAAGTGGCAGATTGCACGTCTTGAAGATATTTTTGCTGAGTAACGGAAAGGCGTAAGGATATCATGAATAAACGGATTATTATTAGGCTTATAGGAAAAATCATACTCACGGAAGTAATTCTGATGATCCCCTCTCTGCTGATTGCATTTGCCTATGGAGAAGGGGATGCGGCGGGATTTTTGTTTACCATGATCCCGGCAGGGCTGCTAGGGCTGCTGTTGACCTTTGTGAGAAAATCTGAAGAAAGGATGAGCAGCCGAGACGGCTATTTTATTGTTGCCGCCGCCTGGATCATTATTTCTTTGATTGGCGCTATGCCTCTTTATATCAGCGGGGAATTTGACAGCTACTGGAACGCGCTGTTTGAGATTGTTTCAGGCTTTACCACAACAGGCGCCTCCATCCTGGCAAGACCGGAAAAGCTGGGGCACGGTATTTTGTTCTGGCGAAGCTTTACCCACTGGATCGGCGGTATGGGGGTTTTGGTATTTGTAATGATGGTGATGCCCATGGAAAACGACAATTCCATGCATCTTGTAAGGGCGGAGGTGCCGGGTCCTACGGCGGGCAAGCTGGTGCCCAGAATGCGTACCACTTCCATGATCCTGTACGGGATTTATGCGGCGATGACCCTGATTCTGATAGTTATCCTGCATCTTTTTGGCATGGAAACCTTTGACAGCTTCTGTATTGCATTCGGCACGGCAGGTACCGGCGGATTTGCTACCTCCAGCGCGGGAATAGCGGGGTATAACAGCCTTGCCATTGAGATTACCCTCAGCATTTTTATGCTCTTGTTTGGGGTAAATTTCAGCGTTTATCATTTGATTCTTCTTGGAAAGCTGAAGGAGGCTTTTTCCATGGAAGAAGTGAAGACATATTTGGCGATTGTGGCGGTTTCCACGCTTGCCATTGCCTGCAATATTATCAACTTTGCAGGGGGATTTTTCAAAGGACTGCGGCAGGCGTTTTTCCAGGTGTCCAGTATCATTACCACAACAGGCTTTGCCACGGTGGATTTTGATCTTTGGCCTGAGTTTTCCAAGCACTTGCTGGTGCTTTTGATGGTGGTAGGAGCCTGCGCCGGTTCTACCGGCGGCGGCATGAAGGTATCCAGGGTTTTGATTTTATTGAAATCTTCGATTGCGGAGGTGGCGCAGATCATCAATCCTAAAGGAGTGGTGACGGTACGGTTAAACGGCAAGCCTGTGGATAAGAAGACGCTCAGCTCCACAAGAATCTATGCGGCGTCCTATATGATCCTGGTGTGTCTGTTTACACTGATTGTATCCTTGGATGGGCTGGATTTTACCACAAATTTTACAGCGGTGCTGTCTTGCTTCAATAATATTGGACCAGGACTGAATCTGGTTGGTCCTATGGTGAATTTCAGCGTTTATTCCGATTGGGCGCAGGTGATTCTTTCCGTCGCTATGCTGACGGGAAGACTGGAGATCTTCCCCATGCTGCTTTTGTTTGCAAGATCGGCGCATGACAGATAAAAGAAAAGGAGAGTGTAATGAGGGAACCCTTAAGCGGACTGAAAAAGGCGAAAAAATTTATCCTGGTTCTGTGCGATGGGCTGGAGTTGATCGGCGCGGGACTGGTGCTGATCGGTATTCTGTTTTCTATCTTCAGCCTGATTACAAATACAGAGCTTTTTGGGCAGCTGTTGACCGATACGTCAGCCTTTAAGCAATATTTGGATCAGATTTTCATGCTGGTAATTGGAATTGAATTTTTAGTCATGCTCTGCAAGCCAAGCTCAGAAAATGTAATCGAGGTTTTGATCTTTTTGGTGGCGAGACATATGATCGTAGGAGACACTACGCCATATCAGGATTTTGCGTCTGTGTTCAGTGTGGCGCTTTTGTGTGTGGTGCGGAGATACCTGCGGATCAACAGAGAGAACCGGGAAGAAAAGAAGCATGGAACTGCAGATCAGGAACAGATAGAAGAAGACAGAGAATAAAGAACATAAAAATAGCGAAAAAGGAGCCGCAAAAGGATTTATACCAGATCCTTTTGCGGCTCCCTTTTATACTATGAGAATAAAACTTCTTAATAGACCATAGCCTTTTCTTCCCCGTTCATCACTCTAAGAGCGCCCTGGGCAAGAGCAAGAAGCTCATCTTCGCCGGGATATACGGTGATGGGGGCAATGAAACCGATTCTTTCTTCCAAGCCCTTTACGACTACTTTATCATAGGCAATACCGCCGGTAATAATAATCTGGTCTACCTTTCCTTTCAGGACGCAAGCCATGGAGCCGATATCTTTTGCAACCTGCAGGATAAATGCTTCGCGCACTTCCGCCGCCTTCTGGTCTCCGTCCTGAACCATTTTTTCTACGTCGCGCATATCGTTTGTGCCAACATAAGCATTAAAGCCTCCGTTGCCAAGAATTTTTTTGTAAACCTCTTTTTCCGTATATTTGCCGGAAAAGCACATTTTGATCAGCGCGCCTGAAGGAACAGCGCCCGCTCTTTCAGGGGAAAAAGCGCCGTCGCCGTCTAAGGCATTGAAAACGTCTATCACCCGTCCTTTCTCGTGGGCGCCTACGGAAACACCGCCTCCCATATGAACTACAATAAGATTTAAAGTTTCGTAAGCCTTTCCCTGCTCGCGGGCAAAGCGTTTGGCAACAGCTTTTTGATTCAATGCATGGAAAACGCTGGTTCTGGGAAGTTCAGGAACGCCTGAGTAACGGGCAATAGGCATCAATTCATCTACAACCGTGGGATCTACGATATACGAAGGCACTCCGATCAAGTCGCCGATCTCTTTTGCAAGAATACCTCCCAGGTTGGAAGCGTGCTGCCCCTGTTTTCCAATTTTCAGATCCTCCAGAAGGTCGTCGCTTATGGCATAGGTGCCGCTGGGAATGGGTTTTAACATACCGCCGCGGCCTACGATGACCTGTAAGGACTTAATGTCGAAATCTTTTTTTGCAAGAAGGTCTAAAATAATCTGCTTGCGGAAATCCTTCTGATCTACAATGGAAGCATAACTTGCAATTTCCTCTGTTGAGTGACGAAGGGTTTCTTCAAATAAAAGGGTTTCATCCTCGAACACACCGATTTTGGTGGAGGTGGAACCGGGATTGATAATTAAACTTTTGATAGCCATGTGCTTTCCTCCATAATTTAGAATAATTGCTTATTGATTTGCTTTCATTGCCTCTGCCACAACAGCTCCTAAAGCGATGGAATTTACCTTGGTTTCAAAATCGTCGGAGCGTGAGGTGAGAATAACGGGCGCTTTGGTTCCGGTAAGGATGTTTCCGTTTACCACCTTGGCAGTATGTACCAGACATTTGTATACAAGGTTTCCGGCATGAATATCCGGGAAAAGAAGAATGTCTGCATCCCCTTGGATTGCCCTGTCTGTAGCGCCTTTGTGCTTGGCTGCTTCAGGATCGATGGCAAGGTCTAAGGATAAAGGTCCGTCGACGATACATCCGGGAATCTTACCGTCCTTGTTCATCTGTGTCAGTTCTCCAGCCTCCACGGTTACAGGCATTTTAGGGTTGATCACTTCCACTGCGGCAAGAGGAGCAACTTTGGGATTTTCAATACCGCAGGCGCTGGTGATCTCAAGGGTATTGTGAATGATGTTTACCTTATCCTCCAAAGTGGGATAGGGGATAAACGCTACGTCCGTTAAGAAAAGAAGATGATCGATTCCTTCGATTTCAAATACGCATACATGGGACAAAGGCTTGCCGGTACGCAGACCTACTTCCTTATCAAGGACGCTCTTTAAAAAGCCCTTGGTATCGATCAGACCTTTCATATACATGTCGGCTTTTCCTTCATGGACAAGCTTGACAGCGGTGAGAGCCGCTTCTGTGGTATCTTCCACATTGATAATTTCAAAATCAGATAAATCCATGTTCAGAGAAGCGGCAATATCTCTGATTTTCTTCTCATCGCCAACCAGAATTGCATCGGCAATATTTCTTTCCTTAGCGGCTTTTACAGCCTCCAGAACGGCGGAATCCTGCGCTACGGCAACAGATACTTTTTTCATGCCGCATTCGTTTACTTTGGCAATTAAATCGGCAAATGTTTTACTCATTCTTTTTCACCTCGTATAATTTATTAATTTGTGAATTCATATCGTTAAAATAATAACACTGTTTGCCCTAAAAATCAATAATGTGAGGAAGGAAACTATAGCCCTTTTCCTTTTGGTGTTGATGGGAAGACGTTGGTGATTTCACTCGTTTAAAATTGAAACGTAGAGTTTTGCATGATATAATCAGAACGATAAATTAGAGTTTATGGAGCGATAGGGGAATGAAAATATTACTATTGTGTTTAAATGCATTTGAGACAATGGAATTTAGTCCTTTTGTGGACGTTATCGGATGGGCACATGATGATTTCAATTGTGATATAGGGATTGATATATGTGGGTTCAATCGTACTATCGTAAGTACATTTGGAGTGTCCATAACAGCAGATATTCTAATAGATGATGTTGACGTAGATCAATATGATGCGTTGGCTATACCTGGAGGATTTGAAGAATATGGGTTTTATAAGGAAGCATATCATGAAAAAACACTAAACTTAATTCGCTTTTTTCATTCACAGCATAAGCCCATTGCGTCAGTCTGTGTTGCTGCTTTTCCATTAGCTAAAAGTGGTATATTAAAAAATAGAAAAGCCACAACATATCATTTGCGAGGCGGATATAAGAGAGAGGAATTGAAAAATTTTGGAGCTGTACTCGGAGATGACTGGTTGGTAGTTGATGATAATATTATAACATCGTCATGTCCTAAAACGGCTCCTGATGTTGCCTTTCACTTATTGGAAATGCTTACATCACAAGAAAAAACCATTGAAGTCAAGAAAGCGATGGGATATATGGTAAATAATTCTCAGATGGAAGAAGGCACCAAATGATTCACATTGTCATTTGGTGCTTACCTTATAGATTCCGCCCTTGATATTGTATTGTTACCACATAAACTGTTTTATGTGGTTCATCAATGCGGAAAATGGCGATATAGTTATCAATCAGTAACTGACGGTAGCCTTTTCCGGCATATCTACCCTC
>DKYT01000018.1:12583-32819 GCA_002492465.1 Lachnospiraceae bacterium UBA7093
TTTCCGGCATATCTACCCTCGTTTCGCTCTTGGGTTGACTTTTACCTTGTATTTATCCAAAATGTTTTTTCTCCAATTCTGCAAAAACGATCTCTGCGTCAACTGCTTCTGATCCGTTAGCAATTTCTTGCTCAGATTCGAAGATTGCCTGGTCGATGCAATTCATTCTTGCGAATTTATCGTATAATTCACTGCTCATTACAACCAAGTCGCTATATCCGTTTTTGGTAATAAAAATAGGTTTCTGTTCCTTGTGCGCGATATTGGAAATTTCGGTTGTATTGCGTAAATCCTTAATAGGCATAATAAGTGGCATAATACTTCACTCCTTTCTTTGACACAATTATAGCATAATTATGCCCTTAAAGGCAATGTAAAATGCTTATCATGAAAGCACGATGCAGAATAAATTTCCTACTATAGGATGAAACTAGATTGATATTAGAAAAATTTTCATAATAATATATTGCAAGTAATTTTGCACCATCAGATAATATGATAGAAATATTGTTTGATGGTGCTTTTATTTTATTTGCAAGGAGGAAAAGGATATGGAATTAATGTTAGCTAAGAATCGGGATGCAGAACAGGTATATGTACTTGTACAGGAGACTATTAAGGCGGTCTATCCGAAGTACTACTTGAAAGAAATTGTAGATATGTTTTGCGAATTTCATAGCCGTGAAAATATTATAAAGGATATTGAAGCAGGAAATACATACATTTTGATAGAAAATGAAGAGATAATTGGCACTGGAACAAAGAATGGAAATCATATTACAAGAGTTTATGTTTTGCCCCAATATCAGAAAAACGGTTATGGAACTTTTATTATGAATCGGCTGGAAGAAATGATAAAAGAAAAGTATGATTATGTTGATATAGATGCTTCGCTGCCGGCTTGCAGATTATATTCACATTTAGGTTATCAAACCGTAGACCATGGAATTTGGGAATGTAGAAATGGTGTAATACAAGTTTATGAAATCATGAAAAAACATTTGATAGACGAATCATTAGAGCAGCTAATCATAAGACCATATAAGCCAAAAGATGCAGAGGCGATTATAAGCTGGATTAAAGATGAAACAGCTCTTCGTAAATGGAGTTCTGATAGATATGGTGCGTACCCGATAACGGCGGAAGATATGAATTATAAATATCTTAAATGTAATGGCGATTGTGAGGAACCGGATAATTTTTATCCCATAACAGCTGTGGATGCAAATGGCCCGGTTGGTCATTTGATCATGCGTTATACGAATAAGGCGAGGACCATAATCCGTCTGGGATTTATTATTGTGGATGACAGTAAGCGGGGGATGGGCTACGGAAAAAGAATGGTACAGATGGCTATGCGCTATGCCTTTGATATGCTGAAGGCAGAAAAAATTACCTTGGGCGTTTTTGATAACAACCCGTCGGCATATTATTGCTACAAAGCAGCTGGATTTCATGAAATCCCTGTGAAAGATGATATCGTTTTTGAAATACTCGGAGAAAAATGGAAATGTATAGAATTGGAGGTAAACAGGGAATGAATTGTGGCTTTAGTAGCGGTATTGCTTTCGTTTGCCCAGCAGGAACGATAAGGATACAACCAGTGCCAATGCTTCGGCGGCAGTGATTGCCCACCAGATGCCGTCTAAGTCCAGGGAAAGGGGCAGGAATAGTATAGCAAGGGTCTGGAATACCAGTGTGCGCAGGAAGGAGATTGCCGCGGAGACGCCGCCGTTGTTGAGGGCAGTAAAAAAGGCGGAGGCAAAAATATTAATACCCAGCAGGGTAAAGGAAACGGCATAAATAGAGAGCGCGTGCCTTGTCATTTGAAGCAGTTCGGCATCGTAGCCCACGAAAAAGCGGGCAAGGGGAGTTGCCAGAGTCCAGGCGAGAACCAGCATAAAAATACCGCTTCCCAGCATAAGAATAAGGCTCTTTTTCAACATGCTTTTTAACTCGTTATAATGCCCTGCACCGTAATGATAGCTGATGATAGGACCTGTTCCAATGGTGTAACCAAGAAAGATGGCGGCAAAAATCATTTGCGTGTACATAACCACGCCGTAGGCTGCAATACCGTTTTCCCCTGCGTATTTTATCAACTGCAAATTGTAAAGCATTCCCACAATTGAGGAGGAGATATTGGTCATCAGCTCTGAAGAGCCGTTTAAGCAGGCTTTGCCCAGAGTTGCTGCTTCCAGACGGGTTTTCGTAAGCTTCAGCAAGCTGGTATTAGGGCGGGCAAAATAGAGTAAAGGCAATACGCCGCCGATGCATTGCCCAATCACAGACGCCAATGCCGCCCCGGCAACGCCCCAATGGAATACAGCGATAAACAATGCATCCAGGAGAATGTTGGTGAGACCGGCGGCTACTGTCGCCATAAATCCCAACTGAGGCTTTTCTGCTGTAACGAAAAAGCTTTGGAATAAATATTGCAGCATGAACGCTGTGTTAAAGGCGTTCATGATCTGACCATATAAGACACAGTCCTCTATCATGGCGTCGGTTGCGCCCAGGCGATAGGCGATAGGGCGCATGGAAATCATACCGATAAGGGTCAAAAGTATCCCGAGAATAAGGGTAAGATAAACCAGCATAGTAAAATAACGGTTTGCCTCTTCTTTTTTCCCCTCGCCCAGGGTTTTACCTACCAGTGCGCTGCCGCCGGTGCCGATCATAAATCCAAAGCAGCCAAGAATCATCAGGAAAGGCATAATCAGATTGACGGCGGCAAAGGCTGTTTTTCCCACATAATTAGACACAAAGTACCCGTCTACGATCCCGTAGAGAGAGGTAAACAGCATCATTGCGATCGTTGGTAAACAAAAGCGGAAAAGTTTTTTATAAGTAAAATGTTCAGATAATTGTATTTTCATATTTCCTATCATTCCTTTCGCTTCTAAAGGTTTCATGCATATGCGTTTTCAGCAGGTTGGTGTATTGACGAAAGAGGGATAAAAAGAATTCCTGCTTTTCTTCTGACAGATCCGCAAAAGCGCTGCGCTCCATGGCAATGATTTGATCTACCGTTCTTTCACAGAGTAAAATACCTTTGGAAGTGAGCATAATGTCTTTGCTGCGGTGATCTTTTCCGGAAGTCAGGGCGAGGTATCCTTCCGATTCCATTTTCTTTAAGGCGGAATTGATGGTTTGCTTAGGCAAGTACAGGCTTGTGCATATATCCTTTTGGGAAAGAGGCAGAGATTCTGTTCTAAGGGTGTATAAAATCCAAAATTGGCATACGGACAACCCCAGTTTTCTTGCCAGGTCACGGTAAATATTTTCGTTCTCTTTCAGAATATTGTTGTATTCCCATAGGCAGTCGCCTGTTTTTTCTTCCTGCATAGCACTGTACCTCCATGTCATATTTAGAATTGCTACATTACCCAAAAGTCTGAAAACGGACTCTTGTATATTAGTCTGTATTCGGACTTTTGTCAAGGCTATAGGAGCGCAGATTGAAAGCCGAAGTAATCTTTTCTTTAAAAGAAATTTCTATAGAAATGCTTTTGGTACTTGACAGAGAGAATAAGAAAGAATAAAATACATAAAAAGCAATATATTGCATATATAGAAAGAGAGGGGAACACATGACAGCACAGACTGTAGTATCCCAAATGGAAAAAAAACATGCGTTATTCGGTCTGTTTTTTGCATTTCACAACAGGCTCCAGGCAGCAGGCGACAGCTTTTACGAAGAAATTACCTGTAAGCAGTTTTTTCTTCTTGCCTGTATGAATCTGTATCCGGACGAGGCACCTACCGCTAACGAGCTGGCAGGTATTATGGGCTGTTCCAGGCAAAATGTGAAAGAAATCCTCAGCAGCCTTGAGCGGAAAGGGTTTATCCGGATTTTGAAGGATGAAAAGGACAGAAGAAAGCAGCGGATTTATCTGACAGAGAAGATGCTGCAAGTGGCTGGCAGATATCATGAAAAGGAAACAGTTTTTCTGGAGCAGCTATACGAGGGGGTTAGAGAGGAAGAAGTGGCGCAGGTCTACAGAATTCTTTCCCATATGGAAAATAATTTGAAAAAAATACAGGGAGGTACAGAATGAAAACAGTTGTAATTTATCACTCGCAGACAGGATTTACAAAGCGCTACGCGGAATGGATTTCGGATGCCATGGGGGCGGATTGCGTAGAATTTGAAAAGGCAAAGAAAGGCTCCTTTGACAGCTATGACACCATTATTTTTGGCGGATGGGCATGCGCAGGGGGAATCAGCAAGCTGAAATGGTTTAAGGCAAATATGGACAGGTGGGAAGGCAAAAGGCTGATCGTTTACTGTGTGGGCGGAAGCCCTCTGGAGAATCCCGAAGTTCCCAAAGCGCTCAGAAATAACTTTAATGAAGAAGAGTGGAAAAAGGTCAAAGCGTTTTATTGTCCGGGAGGCTTTAACTATGATAAAATGTCCACAGGATCTAAAATGATGATGAAGGTATTTTTACAGACTTTAAAGGCAAAGAAGAATAAAACAGAGGAGGAAAAGGGCATGATCGAAATGATCTCCCGCTCCTATGATATTTCGGACAAAAAATATATAGCGCCCATTGTGGCGTATGCCCGGGCGGAATGACAAAACCGTCGGCGGGGATGGAACCAGGGGGGAGAGAAATGAGCGAAATGATAAAAGCGCTGCACCAAAGAAAATCGGTACGGGTATTTACGGAAAGGAAAATTTCAGCGAAGGAAAGGGAGCAGATTTTGGGCGCGGCATTGCAGGCGCCTTCCGCAGGCTGTCAGCTTCTTTACACCATCATTGACATTACCGATCAGGATAAAAAGGAAAAGCTGGCGGAGCTTTGCGATCACCAGCCCTTTATTGCAAAGGCAAAGCTGGTGCTGATATTCTGTGCAGACTGCCAGAAATGGCTTACTTTTTATGAGGAAGCCGGTCTTACCCCCAGAAAGCCCGGTTCCGGGGATCTGCTTTTGGCGGTGGAGGATGCGGTGATTGCGGCGCAAAATGCCGTTACGGCGGCGGAAAGCTTGGGAATCGGTTCCTGTTATATTGGGGATGTGATGGAAAATGCGGAAGAAATGAAAAAGCTTCTTAACCTTCCCGAGTATGTTTATCCCGCCTGTATGCTGGTGTTTGGCTATCCTACCAGGCAGCAGAAGGAACGAAAGAAGCCGGAGCGGTTTGCCCTTTCCCATATGGTCTGCGAAAACGCTTATGAAAGCAAAAGCAGCGAAGAAATACGCGTCATGTTCCAGGGGAAAACAGGCGTGCAAAGCTATGAAGAATGGATGGAAGCATTCTGGAAAAGAAAATACGAATCTGATTTTTCCAATGAGATGAATCGGTCTATGGAAGTTTATTTAAAAAAATTTCAAAGAAATTATCATTGACTTTCTTTCACGCATATGTTATAAGTGATTTAGTAAACCGTTGAAGAAGAGTGAGTATCTTGAGGATTTCCTGCGAATTATTTATGATGGAAATCACTTCTTATCACAGAGAGCTGCAGGTTGGTGGAATGCAGCATAAGGAACTTGAGAGAATGGGCTTCGGAGGGCAAGTCGAAAGCGCAAGTAGACGAGACGGAGAGGATACTTCGTTACCAAATCAAGCATATGACAGTATGCGATGAGCGGATGTATGATTACAGCATCAAGCCGGGTGGCACCGCAGGAGGATGACTCTTGTCCCAGCAATGGATTGGGATAGGAGCTTTTTTTATCCCTTTCGGTAACCTAATTATCATATGATTCAGCAATGCGAGGCGTTTTGGATACGTAGAAAAGGACATAAAACGCTTCGGGAATGGAGGAAGCATGAGCGAAGAAAAGAAAATCCCTTACAAAATTTATCTGGAAGAAAAAGAGATGCCGGACAGGTGGTATAATGTGCGCGCGGATATGAAGAATAAGCCCGCCCCCCTTTTGAATCCGGGAACCCTGCAGCCTTTAACCATTGATGAAATGAAAGGCATTTTCTGCGAGGAGCTTTGCAGACAGGAACTGGACGACACCACTCCTTATTTTGAAATTCCGGAGAAAATCAGGAAGTTTTACAAAATGTACCGTCCCTCGCCCCTTGTACGTGCCTATTGTCTGGAGGAGAAGCTGCAGACGCCGGCAAAGATTTACTACAAATTTGAGGGAAATAATACAAGCGGCAGCCATAAGTTGAATTCGGCAATTGCCCAGGCATATTACGCAAAAGACCAGGGACTGAAAGGCGTGACTACGGAAACCGGAGCAGGGCAATGGGGAACGGCGCTCTCCATGGCTTGCGCTTACCTTGAACTGGACTGTCAGGTATATATGGTAAAATGCTCTTATGAGCAGAAGCCCTTCCGGAGAGAGGTTATGAGGACCTATGGGGCTAATGTTACCCCTTCTCCCTCCAACACTACAGAGGTGGGAAGAAAAATTTTAGAAGAGTTCCCAGGAACCACAGGAAGCCTTGGCTGTGCGATTTCCGAGGCTGTAGAAGCTGCCGTTTCACAGGAAGGTTACCGTTATGTACTGGGCTCGGTGCTGAGCCAGGTTCTGCTTCATCAGTCGGTAATCGGTCTGGAGACCAAAACGGCAATGGATAAATACGGCATTAAACCGGATATAATCATCGGATGTGCCGGAGGCGGTTCCAATCTGGGCGGTTTGATTTCTCCGTTTATGGGAGAAAAATTAAGGGGAGAGGCTGATTACCGCTTTATTGCAGTGGAACCTGCATCCTGCCCCAGCCTGACCAGAGGAAAATACGTATATGATTTCTGCGATACCGGAAAGGTTTGTCCTCTTGCTAAAATGTACACTTTGGGAAGCGGTTTCATGCCTGCGCCTAACCATGCAGGAGGTCTTCGCTATCACGGCATGAGTTCCGTATTGTCCCAGCTCTATGACGATGGTTACATGGAGGCTGTGAGCGTGGAGCAGACTGCGGTATTTAAAGCGGCGGAGGAATTTGCAAGGGTAGAAGGAATTTTGCCTGCGCCGGAAAGCTCCCATGCAATTAAGGTGGCGATAGACGAGGCGATGAAGTGCAAGGAGACAGGAGAAGAAAAGACCATTCTCTTTGGGCTTACAGGAACAGGTTATTTCGATATGGTGGCATATGAGCGCTACAACAACGGAGAAATGAGCGATTATATTCCTACCGATGAAGACTTGGCGAAAGGTCTTGCAGGAGTGCCTAAGTTTCCCGGCAATGAAATTTAAGGATTAATTGTTTACAAAATGATAATATTTGAATAGTTGAATACTAACTGCAAATCTGTTACAATAAGATTTGCAGTTTTTTTTACAATAAGCCGAAGCGCGAAGCGTGGCGGCGTTTGTTTACAAACGCGGTATGGAGGGTTTGTCATGAACTTAGTCCAAAAAGTATTTGGGACACATAGCGAAAGGGAATTGAAACGTATCGAGGGTACCGTGCAGGCGATTGAGGATCTTCGCCCTGCAATGCAGGCGCTGTCTGATGCGGAGCTTACAGGGAAAACAGAGGAATTTAAGAAGCGGCTCGCAGAGGGGGAAACCCTGGACGATCTGCTGCCCGAGGCGTTTGCGGTGGTGAGAGAGGCGGCAAGGCGGGTGCTGAATATGGAGCATTACAGGGTTCAGCTGATCGGCGGTATTATCCTTCACCAGGGGCGTATTGCAGAAATGAAGACCGGCGAAGGAAAAACCCTGGTATCCACACTTCCGGCATACTTGAATGCCTTGGAAGGAAAAGGCGTGCATGTGGTAACCGTCAACGATTATCTTGCCAAGCGTGATGCCGAGTGGATGGGAGAGGTTCACAAGTTTTTGGGGCTTACCGTAGGCGTAGTGCTCAACAGCATGAAGTCAGATGAAAGAAGAGAGGCATATGGATGCGATATTACCTATGTCACCAACAATGAACTGGGCTTTGATTATCTGAGAGATAACATGGTAATCTACAAGGCGCAGCTGGTACTTCGGGATCTGCATTATGCCATTATCGATGAGGTGGACTCGGTACTCATTGACGAGGCGAGGACGCCTTTGATCATATCGGGACAGAGCGGAAAATCCACCAAGCTTTATGAGGTATGCGATATTCTTGCCAAGCAGATGAAGCGCGGCGAGGACATGCAGGATCTGTCCAAGATGGACGCCATTATGGGTGTGGAAAGAGAAGAAACGGGAGACTTTATTGTCAACGAAAAGGACAAGGTGGTCAATCTGACGGCGCAGGGCGTGGACAAGGTGGAGAAATTTTTCCAGATCGACAATCTTGCAGACCCAGAGAATATAGAAATTCAGCATAATATTACCCTTGCCCTGCGGGCAAATAACCTGATGTTCCGAGATCAGGACTACGTGGTAAAGGACGATCAGGTTTTGATTGTAGATGAGTTTACCGGTCGTATTATGCCGGGACGCCGTTATTCCGACGGTCTTCATCAGGCAATTGAGGCGAAAGAGCACGTTAAGGTTAAAAGAGAGAGCAAGACCCTTGCTACGATTACCTTCCAGAACTTTTTCAATAAATTTACCAAGAAGGCGGGCATGACCGGTACGGCATTGACAGAAGAGCGGGAGTTCCGGGATATTTATGGAATGGACGTGATTGAAATTCCCACCAATATGCCTGTGGCAAGAAAAGATCTGCAGGATGCGGTTTACAAAACCAAGAAAGAAAAGCTTCATGCCATCGTGGAGGCAGTGTGCGAGGCGCATGCCAAGGGGCAGCCGGTATTGGTAGGTACCATCACCATCGAAGCTTCCGAAGAACTGAGCAAGCTGCTGACCAAACGGGGAATCCCCCACAAGGTATTGAATGCCAAATTCCATGAGATGGAAGCGGAGATCGTTGCCGATGCCGGTATTCACGGCGCGGTTACCATCGCCACCAATATGGCGGGCCGTGGTACGGATATTAAGCTGGACGACGAGTCGAGAGCGGCGGGCGGTCTCAGGATCATCGGTACGGAACGTCACGAATCCAGGCGTATTGACAATCAGCTCAGAGGTCGTTCCGGACGGCAGGGCGATCCCGGCGTTTCCAAGTTTTATATTTCTCTGGAAGACGATCTGATGCGTCTGTTTGGTTCCGAGCGTCTGATCAATATGTTTAATGCCCTGGGCATTCCCGAAAATCAGGAGATCGAGCATAAGACCCTGAGCAACGCCATTGAATCTGCACAAAAGAAGATTGAAAACAACAACTATGGTATCAGAAAAAATCTCCTTGAGTACGATCAGGTTATGAACGAGCAGAGAGAGATTATATATGAAGAAAGACGCCGTGTCTTAAACGGCGAGAGCATGCGGGATGCCATTTACAAAATGATTACGGATATTACCGAGAATTCCGTGGACATTGTGATTGGCGACGATACCGATTATGACGATTGGAATCTGGAGGAGCTGAATACCTTGCTGCTCCCCACGATACCCTTAAGACCGGTGAACAGAGGACGTATCAATACCCCTAAGAAGAACGCCCTGAAGCAGCAGCTGAAGGAAGAAGCGGTGAAGCTTTATGAGGCAAAGGAAGCGGAGTTCCCGGAGACAGAGGCGATCCGTGAGCTGGAGCGTGTGATTCTTCTTAAGGTCATCGACAGGAAGTGGATGGATCATATCGACGACATGGATCAGCTTCGCCAGGGAGTAGGACTTCAGGCATACGGTCAGAGAGATCCGCTGGTGGAATACAAGCTGAGCGGATATGAAATGTTTGACGAGATGACACAGAATATCCGGGAGGAGACGGTCAGGGTTCTCTTCCACGTGAGAGTGGAGCAGAAGGTAGAAAGAGAACAGGTGGCAAAGGTCACCGGCACCAATAAGGACGATTCCGCAGCCAAGGTTCCCGTGAAGCGGGAGAGCACTAAGGTTTATCCCAATGATCCCTGCCCGTGCGGCAGCGGAAAGAAGTATAAGCAGTGTTGCGGACGCAAATAGAGATTAAAAACAGAAAGAGGTGAGCGTTAAATGGTAGAATTAGACCAGATGAAGTCTGAGCTTCAGACTTACAAAAACCCTTTAGCGGAAGTGAGGGATTCACTTTGACTTGGCAAATAAGTCAAAGAAGATAGAAGAACTGGAAAGAGAAATGGAAGCTCCCGGATTTTGGGATGATCCTGAGATCTCCAACCGGAAAATGAAGGAACTTAAGAACCTGAAGGATGCCGTTGAGACCATGGAAGGGCTGGAATCCCAGTATGAGGATATCGAGACGCTGATTGAAATGGGCTACGAGGAAGAAGATTCGGAGCTTGCGGCGGAGATCAGAGGGGAACTGGACGATTTCATTGCAACTTTTGAAAATATCCGTATCGGAACCCTGCTTTCAGACGAGTATGACGGTTACAATGCGATCCTGAAGCTGAATGCCGGAGCGGGAGGAACGGAAAGCTGCGACTGGTGTTCCATGCTTTACCGGATGTATACCAGATGGGCGGAGCGTAAAGGCTTTTCTGTGGAAGTGCTGGACTATTTGGACGGCGACGAGGCGGGAATCAAGTCGGTTACCTTCCAGGTGAACGGAACCAATGCCTATGGGTATCTAAAGTCTGAGAAAGGCGTACACCGTTTGGTGCGCATTTCACCCTTTAATGCCCAGGGAAAGCGCCAGACATCCTTTGTATCCCTGGATGTAATGCCGGATATTGAGGAAGATGTGGACGTAGAGATTAATGAGGACGAGCTGCGGATTGATACTTATCGAAGCAGCGGCGCAGGAGGGCAGCACATTAATAAGACCTCTTCGGCAATCCGTATCACCCACCTGCCTACCGGAATTGTGGTACAATGCCAGAATGAACGTTCTCAGTTCCAGAACAAGGACAAGGCGATGCAGATGCTGAAAGCAAAGCTGTATATGCTGAAAAAAGAGGCAAACGCTGAAAAGCTCTCTGACATTCGGGGAGAGATCAAGGAGATCGGATGGGGAAATCAGATTCGTTCTTACGTCATGCAGCCTTATACCATGGTTAAGGATCACAGAACCAATGCGGAAACCGGAAATGTGGATTCCGTTATGGATGGAGCCATCGATCTTTTTATCAACGCCTACTTAAAATGGATTAATGTAAAGGAGCCATCAGATTGATGGCTCTTTTTGGAGAAAGGGGAAAGCGGTGAAAAGAATATTTCTGGTGGAGGACGATTTAAGTCTGATCAACGGTTTATCCTTTGCAATTCAAAAGCAGGGATATGAAATCTGCGTAGCGCGGACAAAAGCGGAGGCAGCCGCTATGTGGGGGGAGGATTATGATCTGGTGATTCTGGACGTGACCCTTCCCGATGGCTCCGGCTTTGATCTGTGTACCCAAATACGCCGTACTTCCAAGGTACCGATTATGTTTTTGACGGCTGCAGATGAAGAGACGGACATTATTATGGGGCTGGATATGGGAGGAGACGATTACATTACCAAACCTTTTAAGCTTGCCGTATTCTTGTCCAGAGTAAACGCATTGCTCCGCAGAAGCGGAGACTTTGCCTCTTCAGAAAGCGCAGAACTGAATTCTAACGGTGTGAGAGTAGAGAGACTGACCGGAAAAGTATATAAAAACGGCTTGGAAACGGATTTGACGGCAAGCGAATATAAGCTGCTTTGCCTGTTTATGGAAAATCCCGATATGGTTCTTTCGGCAGAGCTGATTTTAAGCAGACTGTGGGATTGCGATGAAAAATATGTGGATAACAATACACTGACGGTATATATACGCAGACTGAGGACGAAAATTGAGGATGATCCATGCCGCCCCGAAAGAATTGTAACGGTTAGAGGGATGGGATATAAATGGAATACGAAGGGCGCGTTATGAAAATATTGACAAATAGAGAGCGTAAACTGCTGTTTTACCGTGTATTCCTATGTATTATATTCTTTTCCGGTGTTTCCGCTGCTTTTGCGTTTTTTTTGCCTGAAAAATGGCTGGCAGGCATAGGAGTGAGCGCGCTGTGCATGATTCTTACCATGTGGTTTCTTTTATATCGGTATTTGAAAGGGCAGGATGAGCTGCTGATAGACGCTTCAAACCAGATCACAGAATATATTGCCGGTGATTTTCATACCCGCATAGCCTGCGACGAGGAAGGGGAAATTTACAGGCTGTTTCATCGGATCAACTCTCTGGCGGCAATCTTGAATGCCCGTGTGGAAGATGAAGTGAAATCCAGAGAATTTTTAAAAAACACCATATCCGATATTTCTCACCAGCTCAAGACCCCTCTTGCGGCGTTGAATATCTATAATGGCATTTTACAGGAGGAAACGAAGGAGGATGGGGCGGTAAAGGAGCTTGTGGATTTTTCCGAACAGGAGCTTGACAGGATTGAAACTCTGATACAAAATCTTTTGAAAATTGCAAAGTTTGATACGGGTACAATTCTAATGTCCAAGTCTACGGAAAATATAGCCGATATGATGGAGAGCGTGAAAAAGCACTTTCTGTTTCGCGCTGCCCAGGAGGGAAAAACGATTTGCCTTACAGGGGATTCCCAGGTCAGCTTATGGTGCGATAGGGTCTGGCTGGTAGAGGCGATTGACAATATTGTAAAAAATGCCCTTGACCACACCACAGAAGGGGGCATGGTTCATATCCGCTGGCGGACGGATCCATCGATTGTGCAGATTGTAGTGGAGGACAATGGCAGCGGCATCCATCCCCAGGATCTGTATCATATATTTAAGCGGTTTTACCGCAGCCGGTTTTCAAAGGATACCCAGGGAATCGGGCTTGGACTGCCTTTGGCAAAGGCAATCATAGAGGCTCATAACGGCACCATTGAAGTGGACAGCCAGAAGGGCAGGGGGACGATTTTTACGGTCATTTTTCTAAAAGAGAGGTAATGGGAAGCCATGAAAGACGGAGAAAAAGTGGGAATTGTCTGTTGCTCCAACGGACGAAGACCGGAGCATAGAGAGAAAATAAAGGAACTGGAAGAAACCCTTAAGGCTATGGGCTTATGTCCGGTTTTTAGCGATTATATTTATGAAAAGGACAGTGTTTTCAGTGGAACAGCGCAGGAGCGGGCGAAGGCGCTTATGGATTTTTACAGGGACAGGGAGATTCAGGCGATCTTTGATATTTCCGGAGGGGATATTGCAAACGGTATATTGCCTTACCTGGACTATGAGGTTATTGCAGAAAGCAGAAAGGTTTTTTGGGGCTATAGTGATCTGACTACAGTGATCAATGCCATTTATGCGAAGACGGGAAAAGCTTCCGTTTTATACCAGATCCGAAACCTGATCTATGAGCACCGTGAGCGTCAGAAAGTAGATTTTCAAAGCACTGTGATGGAGGGGAAAAAGGATCTGTTTCACATACAACGACATTTCATTTCTCAGAAGGAAATGCACGGAATCGTGGTGGGCGGAAATATCAGGTGTTTTTTAAAACTTGCGGGAACGGAATACATGCCGGATTTAAGCGGAAAGATTCTGCTTTTGGAAAGCTATCACGGCACGGTGCCCCAGATGGAGACCTATCTGTGCCAGTTGGAGCAATTAGGAGCCTTTGAGAAAATTTCAGGTATTCTGCTGGGAACCTTTACCCAGATGGAGGCGGAAAAGTGCATGCCGGACATAGAGATGCTGGTGCGGAAGTTTGCGCCAGAAAATCTGCCCATTGCGGTTACCCGGGATATTGGGCATGGAAGCGATGCGAAGGGAATTGTCATTGGTCAGGAACTGCAATAAAAAGCGGCTTATTTGTAAGCCGCTTTCTTTTATATTCCCTGGTTTTTCTTTTTTATTAAATCTAAATAAAAGTTTGCTCGAGTAACTCCAATGTAAGGATAGAGCCACAAGAAAGCAATACCGCAGGAGAAAAAGCCCAGAAGAAGCAGGGGAACAAAGGATAACAAAATGTATAGCATCCTTACCTTATTACCCTTCATAAGCTGAATACTCATTTTAAGCAACTGAGGTGCTGTGTATTCTGGAAAATCCAGCATTAAAAAGAATACTTGGGATAACAGTAGATATTGAATATATATCCGAATCAAAGCGCCTGCAATGCGCAATATGGCATAAGATAGAAAAAGAGGAGCATTTACAGGCAGTTGCCCTTCATCAAGGGAAAAAGAGCTAAGATCCATCAAAGGAAGCGTGAGGTAATGTTCCACAATCTGATTCGGCAGTGAGCAAAGGGTGGAAACACCTGCGATCACCGCCTGAATATATATAACTTTAGAAGAATCTACCCTAAAAAAGTGAAAAAGATCTTTCACATAGGGTATTTGGTTACAGGCAATTTTTAAGTAAATAAAAGTCATACCTGCCAAAAAGTAGCCATTAAATAAAGAAAAGAGAAAATGTGCAATATTGTAAACGAAGATGCCCAGCAGGCTGTTAGTATCAATCACGAAGGAAATTGCAGAGCTGAGAGGAAGCAAGCAGAGCATGTGAAGAAGAAGCGCACCCACAACGGTTCCATATTTCCCCAGCAGCTGTCCCTTAGCCAGTGATTTCAAACTGTTTGAAGATAAATACTGATTCATAAACTCCTCCTGGGGCATTATACAGCAACGTCCAGATTGCGCCCGATCAGGGAAGCGGCATCCTGTGCCTTGCGGTTGCGTGTATAGGGATGATTTTCATTAGGATATTTGATTTTAGTGGCAGTGGTTCCCCCTGCAACATAGCTGGTTCCGCATTCGGGGCAGATCGCTGTTTTCAGAGAAACATTGGCGGCGATTACCTTTCCGCCCTTCTTAGCGGCTTTGCTGTATGCGTTGCTCACATGCTCCTGCTCGTGGGCACGTACTCTGGAAGCGGAAGCCTGAGGAGAAATATGTGCCGCCGATTTAAAGGAAACCATTTCATCGGATCCGTCCTGGTATTTGCGGTTTTTACAGGTTTCGCATTCCGCCGGGGAGGATTTTCGTCCCGGTGATACTTTCGTGGATTCGCCTGGGTTTACAACAGGCTTTCCTGTTTTCTCAGCGTTTGATGCCTGGGCTGAATAGCTGCCTGCATAAGGATTCATATAATTGTAATTACCTGAAATCATGCTGCTCATAAAATGCTCCTTTCTACTTTCCCATCATATCAGCATACATTTTCATTATATCTTCGTAAGACGTTCCTGCAAGATCCTCGGTATCCCATCCCAACTGACTTTCTATCTGTTCATCCATGTGTCTGCCGAATTCGATCATTTGCTCGCCAGTGAGGGAAGAAAGAAATCCGATTGTAATGCTGATCATCACGCCGAACACCATACAGACCAGCGCCATACCGGAAACAGCAGTTGCAATACCGGCTTTGGCAATGCCCAGCATCTTTTTCCCATATCCTTTGGAAAGAATGGCAAGGATGATGGCAATGCTCCCGCAAATAAAGGGAGGATAAATGCCAAAAACGGAAAAAATACTTAAAATTCCTAAAATCAGAGATATAATTGCAAGGGTCTGCCCGGGATTGCGGACAGGCTGCCTATAATAGTTTGGGTTGTTGTTTTGCTGTGGATAGGGATTGTTCTGATTATAATCCATAAACTTTCACGTTCCTTAAAAGGTTATTATGATTTCTTCTGGTACCTTATATAGTAGCACTTTTTGGGAAAGATTACAAACCCTATTTGCACTCATATTCCAGGATTACCCAGTCGTAATACTGCAATTCCAGCTGTTTCCCGCAATATTGACATTTGCCGCCGTTTAACAGAGAAATGCTTGCACCGCAGCCCTTGCAGGTATAGACAATAGCGCTGTTTGAGGCGGAGGTAAAAAGGTTCTTGCCTCGAATTAAATGAAGATTTAATTTCCTTCTTTCCGCCCGTATCTGTTGATCGATATCCCGTTTCAGGGTTAAGGTAGTTTGTACCTTCAGATGCTGCCAGCGTTCATCTGTAAAAAAGTCTTTCAGGAGATAACTGGTCAGGCGGCATTCCACTACATCCCGGCAGGCTTCTATGTAATTGGAAAGATCGCAGAGCGCAAAAGGAGAAACCTCCTCCGGATGCCCGGCATAATGGATGGACGCCAGTTTATTGGTCAGATTTCCCACGAAATATTCTTCGGAAAAGAAGGGATCTGATTGGCGCAGCTTATGTTTGGTGACAGTGGTGCGCGACGCACCGTTTTTCAGATTGATTATTTCCATGACCGCTGCAATCAAAAGCAAGCCGATTATCAGAATAATCCAGCCGGACAGGAGGCTGATGCCTCTCGCCTGTAAGACATTCATAATGAAAAGACCCATCATAAAGAAGAAAAGGGGAATAACGATATAATTGATAGGATTCCTGTTTTTCGTTTGGGTGGGCGTTTCCGGAAGATAAAAGCAGGATACCTTTTCCTGAAAGTCCTCCAGATGAAATTTTGTACCACAATAATCGCATCCGTCTGTGAGACTTTCAAGGGTTCCCGGATTGGCGCAGTTGGGACAAATGTATCCCCCTGCCGGTGATTTTGACTGCATTAGATAATAATGCCCTTCTTTGTTCTTAGGCTCTTCCGCCCATAGGATCTGGCGGTTCCGGTACCATACTTTTTTGTAGGAAACAGAATCCTTTACAGTGCAGAGCATATGCTTACCGTCATGGGCATAGGAGAAAAAGGGCAGCCGCTGGTTTTCCTCTTTAGGGAAACTGGTAGGACGCATATATTCATAGTGGATGCCGATCTTCCGGCTGTTAAGCCGTTTTTTATTCAGATAATGCTGATACCACAGATTTTGGGTGACGGAAGAAAAGGGATTTTCTTTTGTTCCCTTTTCATCATACCAGTGTGCTGTTTCTCTTTTGTACCGATTTATGGCATCGGCAAATCCCTGGTTCAGGTATTGACATTCCTGCGTCAGCTTCAAATTCTCTCCCACTTGCGATAAACTGTCTTTTATTACATTGCTCCAATTGGTTTTCATTCGATTTCCTCCTTCTTTATGTTACGTTATGAGGCAAAGCAATGTCAATTGAAATCCTGCTTGAAATGAGAGGGGGTTATCCTCTATAATGTAGATGTTGTAAGAAAACGAAATGAAAGGTTAATTGGGCATGGACATTATACTGAAGTTAAAGGAAGAATTAAAAGTAGAAAAATGGCAGGTAGAAGCCGCCGTCAAACTGATCGATGAGGGAAATACCATTCCCTTTATCTCCCGTTACCGTAAGGAGGCAACAGGCTCTTTAAACGACGAGGAACTTAGAAATTTATATGAAAGATTGAATTATCTGCGCAATCTTGAGGAAAAAAAGGAACAGGTAATCGGCAGCATAGAAGAGCAGGGAAAGCTGACCGAGGAATTGAAAAATAAGATTCTTGCTGCGGAAACCCTGGTGGTAGTGGAGGATCTTTACCGCCCTTACAGACCTAAAAGGAAAACAAGAGCAAGCGTGGCAAAGGAAAAGGGGTTGGACGGGCTTGCCCAGTACATTTTGCAGCAGGAAGCACAGCAGCCCTTGGAAGAGGAAGCTGCCCAATATGTGAATGAGGAAAAGGAAGTAGGGGACATCAGAGAGGCATTGCAGGGAGCAAAGGACATTATTGCAGAAATGATCTCCGATGAGGCGGATTACCGTATTTATATTCGCAATATTACCATGGAAGAGGGAATTCTTACCAGTACGGCGAAGGATGAAAAGGCGGAGAGCGTTTACGAGATGTATTACGCTTATGAAGAGCCCCTTAAGAAAGCCGCAGGGCATCGGGTGCTGGCGCTGAACAGAGGGGAAAATGAAAAGTTCCTTACGGTGAAGGTAACGGCTCCCACCGAAAGAATTCTTCAATATCTTGGGAAAAAGATTATTACCAAAGAGAATGAATACACAACTCCGGTACTTTTGGAGGTAATACAGGACGCTTATGACAGGCTGATCGCCCCTGCAATCGAGAGAGAAATCAGAAACGAGCTTACGGAAAAGGCGGAGGACGGCGCTATTTCCGTCTTTGGCAAAAATCTGGAGCAGCTTCTCATGCAGCCTCCCATTGCTGGCAGGGTAGTTTTGGGATGGGATCCCGCCTTCCGTACCGGATGTAAGCTGGCGGTGGTGGACGCTACGGGAAAGGTGCTGGACACCAAGGTGATTTATCCCACTGCGCCTCAGAACAAGGTGGAAGAAGCGAAAAAGGAATTAAAGCGTTTGATTAAAAAATACGGCGTTTCCCTGATCAGCGTGGGAAACGGAACGGCTTCCAGGGAATCGGAGCAGGTGATCGTAGACCTGATCAAGGAGCTGGATGTGCCGGTGCAGTACGTGATTGTAAACGAAGCGGGGGCTTCCGTTTATTCGGCAAGCAAGCTTGCCACAGAGGAATTCCCTAATTTTGATGTGGGGCAGAGAAGCGCCGCCTCCATTGCAAGAAGACTTCAGGATCCTTTGGCGGAGCTGGTGAAGATCGATCCCAAGTCCATTGGCGTTGGGCAGTATCAGCATGACATGAATCAGAAAAAACTGGGAGAAGCCCTTGGGGGCGTAGTGGAAGACTGCGTAAACAAGGTGGGAGTGGATTTGAATACCGCATCCGCATCCCTGTTGGAATATATTTCCGGCATTTCCAAGGTCATTGCCAAAAATATTGTGGTGTACAGGGAACAGAACGGGCGCTTTTCCAGCAGAGCGCAGCTTTTGAAAGTGCCTAAGTTAGGTCCCAAGGCTTATGAGCAGTGCGCAGGTTTCTTAAGAATTCCAGACGGAGACAATCCCCTGGACGCTACCAGCGTACACCCTGAATCCTATGAAGCGGCGGTTAAGCTTCTGGAGAAAATGGGGCTGACCATGGAAGATGTGCGCCTTGCCCAGAAGCAGGCGGCAAAGAGCGGCGGAACCCTTAAAAAGGAGCCTTCCGCACCCAGGAAGGAGCCTAAAAGCAGACAACAGAAAATTGTGATTCACAATACAAACACGGCAATGGGAAAGGCGCTGGCGGCAGCCATGGGCGGCATGACCATGCCTCTTACCGAAGAGCCCGCACATGGAAAAGATAAAAAAAGAATGCCGGGAGAAACCCAGAGCGACAGGGGAGCCGAGGGAAGCACCGCTGTAAGCACGCTGGAGAAGCGGATTAAAGATAAGAAGCGTATGGCGGAGGAACTGGGAATCGGAGAGATTACCCTGACCGATATTTTAAAGGAACTGGAAAAACCCTCCAGAGATCCCAGGGAAAGTATGCCTGCGCCGATTTTAAGAAGCGATGTATTAGATATGAAGGATTTAAAGCCGGGAATGATTTTAAAGGGAACGGTTCGCAATGTAATCGACTTTGGGGTATTTGTGGATATCGGCGTACATCAGGACGGGCTGGTACATATTTCTCAGATTACGGACCGCTTTATCAAGCATCCGTTGGAGGCTGTCAGTGTGGGCGATATTGTGGAAGTACAGGTGCTCACGGTGGATGTGGCGAAGAAGCGGATCGGGCTTACCATGCGGCTGAACCAGAAATAAGCTTTCAGGAAGGACTATTATCATATGGAACAACTGATCAACATAGGATTCGGTAATTTTGTCAATCGGCATAAAATCATTGCGGTCATCAGTCCAGATTCAGCGCCCGCCAAGCGTATGATTCAGAACGGAAAGGATATGGGAACCGTGATCGACGCTACCCAGGGAAGGCGTACCCGGGCGGTGATTGCCATGGAGAACGGGCAGGTGGTGCTGTCGGCGGTATTGCCGGAAACCATTGCCGGGCGGTGTAGTTAAACCATGGCGGCGACAGTTTATATGATTGCTTTACTGGCAGTTTCAATTATTTGTATCTTTTTTGTAATGCAAATTAGAAATAACCGAAATAAATTAAAATGGAAAATAGAAAGTGGAAAAATAATTGATGCACAGGTAATATCGTGGAAAGTGATTACAGGAAGACCGACTTTTTATGTTATGAAGGTTGCGTATGAGATAGATCATACAAAAAAGAATAAAACATTTATAACAAGTGGAAAATTTGCAAAGAAATACGAACTTGATAGAAATATTCAAATTGTGATGATACCCAATTCAAATAAAGTTTTTTTGGAGGAAGAAAACTGGAAGGGACAAAATATATGGAATTTTGTTCTCTTACTATTTGCAGCGATATTTTTATTGCAGTTGTTGGTAATTGGGGTGTGGGGAATTGTTGGCGCTTGGTCGGGGACTTGGACATGAAGAACTGATAGAAATGCTTTCCTAATTTCTTCGAAAATTCAATTTTCCCTGCTCTCAATGTGCTTTAGATGCACTGGCAATAGATGAACTTCTTGAGTATGCACGATTAGCGCTTGATGGCAATTTACAAATATGGGTTGATGCAGAAGACAGCCTTGAACTGTGGTAATTTTAATTCCCCCGAATTCGGGGGAATTAAATCA
>DKYT01000067.1 GCA_002492465.1 Lachnospiraceae bacterium UBA7093
CCTCCCACAGCCCTCCCGGGCATCCGCCGCACCTGAAAATCCTGTTAAACCACACCCCATATTTTCATTTTAACACACAACTGCTGAAAAAACCCTTCCTATTTTGAATATTATGTTGTATAATCTCCATATGCAAACATTTCAGATAACAAATCGTAATCAATTCCCGAAAGAATACCTGATGATTTCATATATTACGTTATGATTATAAATGAATGGAGGATTTTATGAGAGAAAAGTATGAGTCCTTGGCGCTTGCGGACCTGAAAGCGATTGCCAAAGCCAGAGGACTAAAGGGCACATCGACGATGAAGAAAGCGGAGCTGGTTGAACTGATGCTTGCCGAGGACGAGAAGGATAAAGCAAAGGGAAAAGAGCCGCAGCATAAGACGGTTCCGGCGAAAGCCCCTGACCGGACGGAGGCAAGGGGAGAAGCCAGAGAGACAAGAGCCGAGAGGACAGAATATAAAACGGAACGTCCGGAGGGCAGGGTGGAAGAACCTAAGGGGGATGAGGACAAGTTTCCTACAGAGCTGGACAGCGGTATTGTGGCAAGGGGAATTTTGGAGGTTATGCCTGACGGCTATGGCTTTATTCGCTGTGAAAATTATCTTCCCGGCGATCACGACGTATACGTGGCTCCCAGCCAGATCAGAAGATTCGGCTTAAAGACAGGGGACATCCTGGAGGGAAATACCCGGGTTAAAACCCAGGGAGAAAAATTTGCTGCGCTCCTTTATGTGAAGTCTATCAACGGTTATACGCCGGAGGAGGCGTCCAGGAGATGCAACTTTGAAGATATGACACCAATTTTCCCGGATGAAAGGCTGCATTTGGAAACACCCGGAGCAAGTGTTTCCATGCGGATTATGGATCTCATCAGCCCGGTGGGCAAGGGGCAGCGAGGTATGATTGTTTCCCCTCCTAAGGCAGGTAAGACCACTCTGTTAAAGGACATTGCAAAATCCATCAAGCGCAATGCGCCGGAGGTGCATTTGATTATTCTTCTGATCGATGAACGCCCGGAGGAAGTGACGGATATCAAGGAGGCAATTGAAGGTCCTAACGTAGAGGTGATTTATTCTACCTTTGACGAGCTGCCGGAGCATCACAAGCGTGTTTCCGAGATGGTGATAGAAAGAGGAAAGCGTCTGGTAGAGCATAAGAAAGACGTTATGATTTTGATTGACAGCATTACCAGACTCACAAGGGCATATAACCTTACGGTTCCCCCAAGCGGCAGAACTTTATCCGGCGGTCTTGACCCTGCGGCTTTACATATGCCGAAACGTTTCTTTGGTGCTGCAAGAAATATGCGCGAGGGAGGCTCCCTTACCATTCTTGCCTCGGCATTAGTGGACACCGGAAGCAAGATGGACGATGTGGTTTATGAAGAATTTAAGGGAACCGGCAATATGGAGCTTGTACTTGACAGAAAGCTTTCTGAAAAGAGGATTTTCCCCGCCATTGACATTCCCAAATCCAGCACCAGGAGAGAGGATCTGCTGCTTGCGCCGGACGAGCTTGAGGCGATCAATATTATGCGTAAAGCGTTAAACGGACTTAAGCCGGAGGAAGCGGTGGATAAGATCTTAGATATGTTTGCAAAAACCAGGAACAACCAGGAATTTGTGAATCTTGTCAAAAAAATAAAATGGTTTTAAAAAAGACTTGCATCATAGAATAAGCTATGATACAATTAAAAAGCTGTTTCGGGTCAGCATGTGTACGTATTTATACGTATTTGCACAGGAAACTGTGCAGTGGATGAGAACGAATTTACCAAGAGACTATGTTATTATAGAGAGGTGAGATCATGAAAGAAGGAATCCATCCTGAGTATTATCAGGCAACCGTAACTTGTAACTGCGGCAACACATTTGTAACAGGCTCCACCAAGAAGGACATTCACGTTGAAGTTTGTTCAAAGTGCCATTCATTCTACACAGGTCAGCAGAAGGCAGCAAGAGCCGACGGACGTATCGACAAGTTCAACAGAAAATATGGTGTAGAAAGCAAATAGTTTTGCAGGAAAAGGTTGGGGTGATGCATCTCAACCTTATTTTGTATATGGAGACTTATATGAAAAA
Organism: Lachnospiraceae bacterium UBA7093; assembly: GCA_002492465.1. Lineage (GTDB taxonomy): Bacteria > Bacillota > Clostridia > Lachnospirales > Lachnospiraceae > Suilimivivens. The sequence goes on from DKYT01000067.1 coordinate 2,091, forward strand.
AGATAAATGCAACAGGTCCTCGGGTATAGGCGGGCAGGCTGTACTGGAGGGCGTCATGATGAGAAACAAGGACGACTATGCAGTGGCGGTCCGGAAGCCTGACGGAGAAATTGAAGTGGAAGTGGATGTGTTTCATGGGTGCATGCACGGAAGTAAGGTGACCCGCATCCCATTTATCAGAGGCATATTTAATTTTATAGATTCTCTGCGTCTGGGAATGAAAACCTTAAACTATTCCGCTGCCTTTTACGAGGATGAAGAAGCGGAGGAGACGAAGCTGGATAAGGCGCTGGACAGTGTGTCCGGCGGTATGGGAGAAAAGGTGCTTATGGGGATTACCACTGCCGTTTCCGTAGTGCTTGCAGTGGCAATTTTCATTTTGTTACCCTATTTTCTCACATCCCTGTTATCGGAATATGTGCGGAATGCATCCCTGCTGGCGATTATAGAGGGCGCAGTCAGGATTCTCATTTTTCTTGGGTATGTGGTTGGAATCAGTCTTATGAAGGACATTCACAGATTGTATCAATACCATGGGGCGGAGCATAAATGTATCAACTGCATTGAAAAAGGAAGACCCCTTACCGTGCATAATGTGATGCGCAGTTCCCGTATTCACAAGAGATGCGGAACCAGCTTTTTGTTTTTTGTAATGTTTGTAAGTATTATTCTGTTTTTCTTTATCCGTGTGGACAATCCGGCGTTAAAGGTACTGCTGCGGATTGCGCTGATACCGGTTATTGCGGGAATCTCCTATGAAATTATCCGGCTTGCAGGGCGAAGCGATAATCTGTTTGTGAAGATCATCTCGGCGCCGGGAATGATGCTCCAGAGACTTACCACCAAGGAACCGGACGAGAGTATGGTTGAGGTGGCAATGAAGTCTGTGGAGGCTGTTTTTGACTGGAAAGCATATCTGAATGAAACCTTTGGCTATGAGGTGGATGATTCCTGGCTGGTGGATGAGTCTGGGGAAGAAGATAGGGAAGAACCGGATGAGAATAACGTATAAGGAGTTGTATGAACGCGGCAGGGCTTTGCTGGAGGAAGGGCAGATTAAAGATGCGTCTTTGGATGCGCGGCTGCTGTTGGAAGAGATTTGCGGCACTGGCAGGAATGATCTTCTGGTACATGGGGACCGGGAGATAACGGAACAGCAGTATAAATGTTATGTAAACTATATTGAGCGCCGGAGGAACCATGTGCCCTTGCAGCATATTTTAGGATATCAGGAGTTTATGGGGCTTAGGTTCCAGGTGAACGGGGATGTGTTGATCCCAAGGCAGGATACGGAAACCCTGGTGGAAGAGGTTATGCGGAATCTTCATGACGGTATGCATATTCTGGATATGTGTACCGGATCGGGCTGTATCCTTTTAAGTCTGTTGCGGTATTCTAATGATTGTGTGGGAACAGGCTGCGACATTTCGGAAAAGGCGCTCCAGGCAGCGCGGGAAAATGCCCGGGCGCTGGGGCTGGAAGCGGAGTTTGTACAAAGCAATCTCTTTGAAAAAGTAAAAGGAAAATACGAGATCATCGTTTCCAATCCGCCTTACATTGCGTCCGGAGAGATTCCGGGCTTGATGGAGGAGGTCAGGAATTATGATCCCCTGGAAGCATTGGACGGAGGAGAGGACGGGCTTCGTTTTTACAGGGAGATCATCAAAAGTGCAGGAGAACATCTTTATCCCGGCGGTATGCTGTTTTTTGAGATCGGCTTTGACCAGGGGAAGGATGTAAGCGATTATATGAGGCAGGCAGGCTATAAGGAGGTTACAGTCTGCAAAGATTTATCGGGACTTGACAGGGTCGTGTCAGGAGTTTATGGAGGTTAGGACAGTGTTTGATAAATTGGAAGATTTGTTGATTCGATTTGAGGAGATTATGGGCGAGTTAAATGAGCCTACAGTGGCAAATAATCAGGAAAGATTCCGCAAGCTGATGAAGGAGCAGAGCGATCTTACGCCTATTGTGAATGCCTATAAGGAATACAAGAAATCCAAACAGGACGTAGAAGATTCCCTTGCCATGCTGGAGGAGGAGTCGGATGACGATATGCGGGAAATGCTGAAGGAAGAATTGAATGGAGCAAAGAAGCGCATTGAAGAACTGGAACAGGAGTTGAAGATTCTCCTTCTGCCCAAAGATCCTAATGATGATAAAAACGTTATTGTGGAGATCAGAGCAGGCGCAGGCGGGGATGAGGCGGCGCTTTTTGCGGCGGAAGTTTACCGTCTTTATGTGCATTATGCGGAGAGCCAGCGCTGGAAAGTGGAGACCATGAATGTGGACGAGATCGGTATCGGAGGCATGAAGGAGGTCAACTTTATGATCAGCGGGCAGGGAGCTTATTCCCGGCTGAAATATGAAAGCGGCGTTCACCGCGTACAACGTGTGCCGGAGACGGAATCGGGAGGGCGTATTCACACTTCTACTATTACGGTGGCAGTTATGCCTGAGGTGGAGGATGTGGATGTGGTGATCGACGAGAAGGATATCCGTATTGATGTAATGCGTGCTTCCGGAAACGGAGGGCAGTGTGTCAATACTACGGATTCGGCGGTTCGCCTTACCCATTACCCTACTGGAATCGTGGTGTACAGCCAGACTGAAAAATCGCAGCTTCAGAACAAGGCGAAGGCGTTCGCGCTGCTTCGGGCAAAGCTTTATGATATCGAGCAGCAGAAGGCGCATGATGCGGAGGCGGAACTGAGAAGAAGCCAGATCGGTACGGGAGACCGTTCGGAGAAGATACGGACCTATAATTTTCCTCAGGGAAGGGTTACGGATCACCGTATCGGGCTTACCCTTTATAAGCTGGATAAGGTTATGGACGGGGATATTCAGGAGATCATAGACGCCTGCGTTGCGGCGGATCAGGCGGCGAAGCTAAGTCGCATGCAAAACGAAGGCTAAAACCCTTGATTTTACTGGGTTTCTTTGAATTATATAGTTGATAGAAAAACAATAATTTTATGAAAAAGACGGACTTTGACACATGTCATCGCCCGTCTTTTCTTATTTTGGGTTTCTTTGATGCACTGTACACCCCTATTTAGGTTTCTTTGATGCATGTATAGCTCCTTGCAAAGTAGTTGATACTGTAAGAAAAAAGAAAATATTAACACATGTGGAACCTGTTCGAGATGTTTTGGACAGTAAAGGAAATATAGTTACCAAAGGTAATCTAGTGAAAATCAATTGTGAACCTATTGTTTCAGAAAAGATGTGGTGGAAGGCGTATGAACGTAGAATGGGGCATTCTTCGAAAAATGCTGAAAACATTAAAGGTCGCAAGAGTGGACTTCGAGTTTCGGCGGATGAACTTGGTCGTAAAGCATTTTGTGGATGTGGTTATTGTCTAAGCAGGCAGTATACTCATATTGCAATAGAGAACACATCGGCAACTTATCGATATAAATGCAGATGGCAAGTTGACCATGCTAACAAGTATACTATTGGAGTTGCTATGAAGTCTGATAATATCGTATGCGATAATCCAGCAGTTAGTGATGTGAAGCTATGGTTGTGTGAGAAGTATGTTTTTTCATTTCTTTTTAAGAACGGGAAGAATGCTGTGCTTCAAGCTTTAGAACTTATTGAACGTTGTAAGCAGGAAGAGGACATTTTAGAAGACGGAACATCAATCCAGAGTTTGGAAGAAGAAAGTGATAAATTGAAGAAACGCTTGAAGAATTTGCAGACGATGGTAATGGATGAATTGATTGATACCAATGATTTTAAAGAGCATAAGGCAGAGATTGATGAGCAGGTATCTCTCATTGACAGAGCGATTGCTCAATATGAGATTGATAAGGCTAAACGTGAGAAGAAGGTTTTTGATTTAGAGGCTATTAAAGAGCGTTTGAATACCTTTATTGATTTGAATGGTTACAAAGTAAATGAAGAGATGATTGATATGTTTGTGGAACGTATCATTTATCGTGGTATTGTAAATGGGAATGATGAGTTCCTGTGGGTGATGAATTTGTCTGGCGAAGTAACTGATACCTCTGCCAAGTATAAGATTCAGGGATATGATAAAGCATATTCAGATTCACTTAAGGATGATAAGAAGTTCAATATTGTTGCACGCATGATGATTCCAATGGAGGAGTGTAAGCGGTATTGCGAGGAAGAGGCAAATAGGAAATTCAGATCTAAGTTCTGGAGACCTATTACAATCAAGATTGCTATTCAGTAAGGTGGATTACGGATAAAGGGCTGAGCACAATGCTTGGCTCTTTTTTGTATGATATGGGAAAATTAACTCAAATGTTTTTAAGTCTTGTGATATAATAAAACAGTTAGGAGAAATAAAGATGAAGTTTGAAAAGGAATTTGCCCAATTATTATTTAGAAATGCAGTTATATTCATTGACTCTGCAATAGGTTATATTAACAAGGGATTGGGTAACTATGTAAATATGCTACAGGCTATTGTGAATTTACAGTTTGCTATGGAATTAGCATTGAAATCTTCAGTTGTATCCTGCTGTGGGATAAGAACAATTTTGGTAAGTAAACAGAGTTGCCTATCAGATTCAGAAATAGAAGAATTATATGTTACTAATAAATTGAAAATACGAGAATATGATGAAATTAAAAATTTTACAAAGGGAAGAGAGCGTCTGTACAACTTTGAGCGTAAGGAATATCAATATATGGAGATGTTTCAGAAATACAGGAACTGTGTATTGCATTCGTCCTATATTTTTAATGAGCAAGAAAGACAAAGTGTTGAAAAGGATGTTATATATGCATTAATATATATTTTGGGAATTTTGATGAGCGAGGAAACAGGAATAGAGAATAGAAAATTTATGCAGGAATATTTAAACGATAGTCAATATGCTATATTATTACAAAACCCAATTTATAATCATGAGTTATATAATTTCTTGAAGAAAGAATATGAAGATTTATATACATGTCCATACTGCTCGACCAGAACAATGACAATTGATTATAAATGTGCAAGATGTTTTAATACATTTTCAGATAGGCATTTTTTTCAATATGTTACCTGTGGATATTGTGGAGAAGATATGGTAATATGCGATGCTGCAAATATAGAGTACAACAATAATTATATTAGAGGACTTTGTTTAAATTGTGGTAATGACACAATGGTATATAAGTGTTCTAAATGTGGACAGTATATTAATGCGGAACTATTTGATATGACTAAATGTCATGAGGGCTTTTGTGCATTTTAATATAATTTGAACTTGTTATGATTCTTAGAAATTCAAAATACATATATAACTTTTAATATAATCTGTTTACTGATATAATATTTGTAATCTGGAGGTGAGGAAAAGATGGACTTGGCAGAAAAGTTATTAAGTGTTCCAGAAAGGGAGAATGCGGGGGCACGTTCTTCAAATCGTTTTACATTTCAGCAAGTGTGGGCATTTGATTATATGCTTAAAGTTATAGAATCGGATGCGGATTTTATTTTATTTATGGAATTTCATGATGATATTATAGTAATAAATAGACTTGAAAGAGAAGAATATGTAGAATTTTTTCAAATAAAAACAGATGAAAAAGAAAGTAGATATATTACGACATCTTTTATCACTAAAAATGGAAATAAGTATCCTCAAAAAATGTCTATCATTCAAAAAATGATAGATGTGTTTATCAAATTTGAAAATGAAACGAGAGGAATACATTTAGTTTCAAATAAGAGTTTTGATTTTGGAAAGTTTGAAGATAATACAGAATCAAAAGACAGACGCAGAATTATATTAAAGGAAGTTAATGAGTCTAGTCTAAAAAAGATAAAAAAAGATATGTGTAAAGCTTGTGATAAAGTTGGAAATTGTAGTGAGGACTGCCTAAATGTGATCTATTTTGACGTAGCAGACCTCGATATATCCTCATATGATGATACTGTTATGGGGAGAATGGTAAAGAAACTGGAAGATATGAACATTCCAAGTACAATAGAAAGGACTCGCTCAATATATAATACAATTTTAGGTGAGATTAGAAGAATAAATAATATCGAAAAAGTAGCAAGTAGTGTTGACGAGCTGATGGAAAGAAAAGCAATATCTAAAAGTGAGTTTTTAGGTTGGCTTAATAAATTGAAAGTCGAAATGCCTGATGATTTATGGAATCAGATACATTTGAATTTGATTACTGATGGATTTAAACCTTTAGAGATTAATAAGATTCATAAAGAATGGAAAAAATATCAAATAGATAGACTAAATATTGAAGCTTTAGGATTACAGGGAATAACTGTTAAGGTTCAAAAGATTATGGAGGAAAAAGAGTTCGATAATTGTAAGGATTGGATTGAATATATCTATAATAAGGTAAGCCAAGAACAAGAGGCAAAAGTTTATAATAAATATTATCTTTATGCACTAATAATAAGGGAGATGTTTGTGTGAAACAAGTTAGGTCAGAGGAATACAAAAGAAAAGAAGCGGATTTTATAGCATACAAGAAATTAATAAGAAATCTAAGGAGAGGTAAAGTTGAAAAGATTAATTCTGAAAAAGCTTGTAATAATATCACAAAAAAATGAAGAAGCAAGAACCATTGAATTTGATGATAGATTAACGGTAATAACAGGTGATAACCCTAGTGGAGAAACAAAAAATAGGACAGGGAAATCTCTTGTGATGAAATCAATATATTATTCTTTGGGGGCAAAATTAAAAAAATATACAACTAATTGGGATTTTCTACAGATAAGTACTATTGTGACTTTTTTATATGACGGTATCAAATATGAACTGTATAGGGATAGAAATTCATTTGTTTTAAGGTCAGATGAGGAAGTTAAGTTCTTTGCGTCGATGTCTGGGCTAAAGAAATTTTATGTTGATTTCTTTGAGTTCTATTTAAAAATGCCAATAAAAAAGGATGATGAAAATTCTGTATATGCATATCCAGGTGCACTTTTTATGCCATTTTATATAGACCAAGATAAAGGATGGAGTGGCTCATGGGATTCATTTAGTGATGTTTTTACAGGAAAGTGGAAACCAGAAATTCTTTTATATCATATGGGAGTAAGAACAAGAGAGTATTATGATTTATTAGATGAAAAGGTAGAATTGGAAAATGAACAAAAAGAAAATAAGCGACAACTAAAAACATATGAAGCTGTGATAAAAAAGCATACAGAAAAATATAAGGATTATCTTGATTTAAATCTAAATACTGAAAATTTTACAGATGACATATTAAGTTTAACAAGTGAATTAAATGCTCAGCTAATAAAGAAAAATGAAATTAAAGAGGAATTAGTTAGATGTTTTAATGAAATGAAGGAACTCGAAGAAGTATATTCATCTGCAGAATCAGTTTATAATGAATTACTGGCAGATGCGGATTTTGTTGAGAGTGAATTAACGGAAGAAGAAATAATATGTCCTATATGCGGTACTGTACATAAAAATAGTGTGGAAAATAAATTTCATTTATATTCAGAGATAGAAGAATGTGAAACAGTAATTCAAGATTATTTTATTGAGAGAGAGAAGATAGAAAAGAAAATTGAAAAGCAGTCACAGGAACTAGAGGAATTAAGTGATTATATTGAAAAAATTCATGATATTTTAAATCGTAAAAGAGATAATGTTACTTTCAAAGAAGTAGTGGTGGCAGAAGGGTCAAAGTCTATTTTGAGTGATATGCAAAAAGAGCAAAAGAAATTACAAAATAGATATATCTTTATTGAAGAAAGATTATCAAATATTACAAAAGAACAGACAGCAATTTCAAAGAAAGGAACATATATTATCAAAGATTATTTAACTAGATTAAGTGTTGCATTACAAACGTTAAATGTGACGGATATTGATTCGAAAGATTTAAAAACATTTAAGGCAAGTTTTACGAGTGGGGGTAACGATTTGCCATGTGCAATTCTAGCACAGGTTTTCACTTTGTATTCAGTAGCAGCAAAACATTCAAAAACTGTATGTGCACCTATAGTAATGGATGCAATATTTCAACAGGAACCTGCGGAAGCTAAAATTAATATGATATGGGATTATGTTACAAATCATCAGCCAGCTGAATCACAATTGATATTATCAACTACTTCAATACATGATAGGAAAGTTGAAGGAAAAGTTATCTCATTTACTGAGGAAAAAGGATTATTAAAGGGGGAGGATTATCAGAAGGAAAAGGATAACATCATAGAGTATAGAGAGTTGCTGTTAAATGAACTTAAGAAACGTGATAAATCAGAAGTAAAATAATGAGCGAATAAGAAGTATAATTGATTCATAATTTTTAGAAGCATTTGCTTTGTTCTGTTTTGGTGGAGGCACATAATAAATTTTCAGTACATAATGGAGAGAGAATACAGTGAAAAGTAAATTTGAAGAGTTTTACTATGAAGATGATAAAAACTATCCAGTAGATGTTTATTGGAATTTATATGATAAAAATCAAGCAGAAGCTATAAGAAAATATGAGGGACATATTTTTTGCCCACTGTGTAGATTGGCACCATTGACAGTGGCAAAAGGAAATGAAAGAAGATATTTTAAAGTTGTAGAATCTGATATGGACAAACATGATATAGATTGTTCGTATAGGAGGAAAAAAGCAGGTAAGCGTGAAACAGAAAAGTTTTACAAAGACTTAGATACTACTGATATTAGAAATCGCCTAGTTAGTTGTATGAATAGGATGCTTAAGAAGCTTAATAGTTCGTCATCAGTAGGAAAAGTTAGGACCATTGAGAGAGGTAAAAAAGCACTTGGATTCTTTGATATAGAGACAGAAGGCAAAGAAATAAAGTATTTACCACATAAGAATATTTATGCCAAAGATTTGGAAACGGACATCGATATACAGAAAATATACTATGGTAAATGTTCGCTATATTTGATACAATACGTTCCAGAAGGGGAAGAGGTTAAAGCATATTATTTAAAAGTATTGAACCAAGAGACAAAAAAGCAAATCTGTGACATTGCAATATCTCCATTTGTTTATAATTATATGAAAGAACAACTAGATATGTTACCGGACAATAAGATGACAGCAAAAGATTTTTATATATGTTTTTCAGGAGTATTAGAAAAGAGTCGATACTCATATAAGTGTAAACTTCGAGATTCAAGATTATTAGTTTTGGAAAAAATTGATTGACTAGAATTAATAATTAGAGAAAGAGTAATGGTTATTGTTGTGCATGAGGGATTGGGATAAAGTGAAAAACAAATAATGTAATAATACTCAATTATATAGTTGGTAATTGATATATTATTTGATTGAAAATAAATGAAAAGGAGATAAGAATATGAATGATATTGCTATATATATTTTTAAAAAGTATGGATATAAATTGAATTTGGAAGAACTGAATAGTGTGATACAGTGGTATAATCTTAATAAAGAGAATATTAAAGATGAAGAAGAGTTGGACAGAAGAATAAGATTCTTTTTATCTAGACAGTTTCCAAATAAAGAGATAGTTCTTCTGGAAGAGGATACTAGTAATATGAATTATTTGCTTTCAATGTTGAAAAATACTACAAAGTCATAAAAGGGGAATATTATGTTAGAAAATATAATAAAAATATGCCCTATTTTGATTTCGCTTGTATCTTTGGTGTATACTATATTTTTGAATAGGAAAACTCGGAAAATACGTGAAAAGGTTGAAAAAGTTCAACTGGATATTATAAAGGCAAGTGAACTATATGTACATGTGAAAAATTCAAAAAAAGTATATGAAGATGCAATGGCAGAACTAATAGTTGCTTGCTCTAATGAAGAATTAGGAATTGAAATTGTGCAAGAAAAATTTCTAAAGGCATATAATCGTTATACCGATTTTTTTAACGAAGTTAATGATTTTTGTATAATGGTAAATATCGGAGCAATAAAAGCTGAGAATTATATAAAAAACACAATCTCAGTAAATTTGTCAAAGTATGCCACAATACAATATGATACATTTGCAAGTTTACAAGGTATTGCTCATAAATATGGTTTTGAAGAATTAAGAAAGCCCGACTACAAAGCTTTTGAGGAATATGATAAGTTTTTAATTGCATATAACGGAGGAGAAAATTCGGCATTTTGGACTGATATTAAAACAAAGCGTAGACAGAATGGATTTGAGTAACTTTTCAAAAAAGCAATGCAATGCTTTGGATAATACCTTGGGTAAAACATATTTTAAAGAGGCAATTGTATATAGCCTATATTTTTAGAGGTACACGTTTCGAGCCCTTTTATTGCATGGAGGCATTGGTTTTGAGCCTATAATCAAAGAGGTTTTTGTTCCGTGAGGGCGATCAGGCGGCGAAGCTGGCGAAGATGAATGAAAACTGATAGATTAGAGGAAGTTAAAAAGCGTTATGAAGAAAGTACGAATAACGGTACTGAGAAAAGAATTTTATCAAGACTTCGCGGAAGATTACTTGACGGAGGGAGCACAAGTTGGTTCCTGCGGGCTTTTGAATGTAGGAGATACTTTTCTTTTTGAGGGAAACGCTCAAATGCCTGAGGGGTTCTGCCCTTGGGCTTGGATTGATATTTATCAAAGTGTTAATGCTATATCCTCCGGATCTACGTTTACGCCTTGGAACCGGAGAGAGGCGCAGACGATTGTCTGCTGTACAGATGGTATTCGTCCAGTGGTATTCAAGGTAGAAGCAGTTGAGGATGGAACATGACTGGGAAAACGATGTATGCTACTTGGAGAGTAATGCATGGAAATTGGGATAGAACCAAATTTAGCAAAAAGGAAATTGCCCTATATTAGCATCTGTTTGCTGATATGGGGCATTTTTTAAAAAAACTTGTAACAAAAGAACATTTCGTACGTCTAATCATTGAAAGATAAAAAGGTGGTGATAGGTACGTGGATTTGGAAAACAGTTTTGAAAAAATATACCGGACATATTTCATGGAAGTATACTCTTATGTGATGACCCTTGCAAAGAATCCGGAACAGGCGGAGGAGATTACCCAGGAAACCTTTTACCGGGCGATCAAAAGCAGGGACAACTATCGTGGAGAGGCAAGCGAACGTACATGGCTTTGCGCGATTGCAAAGAATATCTGTATGGATATGTTCCGAAAAAAGCGTGAAAAGGAAGAGCTGAGAGAGGAGATACCGGCGACTGTAAATGCCGTAAGCGGGGAGGTATATTCTCTGGAAAAGCTGATGATGGACAAGTCATCCTCTCTGCAGATTCACCGGGTGCTCCATCAACTGGAGGAACCTTACAAAGAGGTTTTCAGCTTAAGAATCTTTGGGGAGTTGTCCTTTCAAAGTATTGGGATGATTTTTGGCAAGTCGGAAAACTGGGCAAGAGTAACCTATCACCGTGCCAGACTAAAAATTCAGGAAAGATTGGCATAGACGCCGGAATGGAGGAATTATGAGCGAATTAAAATATGATTGCGAATTGATACAGGATCTGCTTCCCCTTTATCAGGATGGGGTATGCAGCAACAGCAGCAGGAACGTGGTGGAGGAACATTTGCAGGATTGTGGGAGCTGCCGGGAAGTGGCGCAGAAGCTGAAAAATTGTAAAGTGGATGAGATGCTTACCAGGGAAAAAGAGACGGTTCTGACCGCACATGAGAAAAAGGAGCGGAGAAGAACGCTGACGGCAGGGATTGTGACGGCAGGCATTCTAATGATCCCGGTAATCGTCTGCCTGATCTGTAATATTGCCATCGGTCACGGGCTGGATTGGTTTTTTATTGTACTTGCGGCTATGCTGCTTACAGCGTCATTGACAGTTCTGCCATTGCTGGTGCAAAATAGAAGATGGATATGGACCATTGGAGGCGCTGTGTGCAGTCTGTTGCTTCTGCTTTTGGTGTGTTGTATTTACAGCCGGGGGAATTGGTTTGGAGTGGCGGCAGTATCCAGTGTCTTAGGTATATCGGTATTTCTTGCACCTTATGTTATATGTAATATTCCCCTCCCGAAAACCCTGGCGGACAAAAAGGGACTGCTTGTGATGGGGTGGGATACCATATGGCTGTATGGATTGATTGGAGTTTGCGGGGCATTTGTTCAGGGCGGCGGTTTTTATTGGCGCGTGAGTCTTCTGATTACCACATATTGCCTTTGGCTTCCCTGGTTCATTTTTGGAATATGCAGATATCTCAAGGCAAATACCTATGTAAAGGCAGGACTGATTGTGATTGCCGCGGGTGTGTTTACTGCAGTGACAAACAGCGTGATAGAGGCGATAACAGGGATACCGAACGGAGGAAACATTTTGGAGATAGAGCTGACATCAGGTTATACCTCCGGGAATATAACTGGCATCATGCTGGCAGCCTTTGGGGCTTTGGCTGTCATCACAGGCGTAGGTTTGGTAATAGCAGGGTTGATTAGACAAAAGAAGAATGCGGAGGATGAAAAAAAATAAGCGTTGGCTTATGGCGGTTTAAAAAAATGATAGCAAGAAAGATATTGATCATCGAGGACGATAAAGACCTTGCGGGAATAACCCGGGATATGTTGAAAAGCTACGGGTACGAAGTTGCAATGGTGGAAAGCTGTGAAAAGGCGTTTGAGATTCTTACCAATGAGCAGTTTCATCTGTTGCTTGTGGATATTAACTTACCTGATGGGACGGGCTTTGAGGTATGCCGGGAGCTTAGAAGGGTATCCAGGGTTCCAGTGATCTTTGCCAGTGCGAGAACCGGTGAGGACGATAAAATCAAAGGGCTTGACATGGGAGGAGACGATTATCTTGCCAAGCCTTATTCCCTCAGGGAGCTTTTGGCGAGGGTAAATGCGCTGATCCGCCGAACCTATGACGCAGGCGGGGAAGAACCGGTGTACCGGCTGGGTGATATTATCGTTGACAGGAACAACAGAACAGTGGAAAAGAAGGGCAGGGAGATCAGGCTGGCACTTAAGGAATTTGATCTTCTTGCCTATTTGTGCGCTCATGCAGGTCAGGTAATCCGAAAGGAGGAGCTGCTACATGAGGTTTGGGGCGTTTTTTCGGAAGCGGAGATCGCTACCGTTGCGGTGCACATCAGATGGCTCAGGGAAAAACTGGAGGAAGATCCCTCAAACCCGCGATTGATTAAAACGGTGTGGGGAGTGGGATATCAGCTTGATCAAGCCGTAGAATCATAAGGGGTTGGAAACGAGGGAAAATGAAACGAAAATTTGCGCAACTGGTCATTGTATGCATTTGCTGTTTTTTAGCGTTGACGGTGGGAAGTTTAGTCTTTATGGAAAACAGGATAAAAACAGAAGAAACGGGAAGCAAACTGGTGCTTTTGAATGAAATCGACCAGCTGACTACCGATAAAGATGGGAGTAATCCGGCAAAAGAGGAGATTGCCCGGCTCGGTGAGCTGCTCAAAAGGGAGAGTGCAGAAGGGCAGAAAACGATGGCAGGAGAACTTTCCCTTATCTATATGACGGCAGCCCTTTTGTGCATGGCGGCGGTGTTTTGGGTCGTTTATAGCAGAATCCTGGCTCCTTTTTACAGGCTGGAAAAATACGCGGACGAGATTGCAAAGGGAAATATGGATTTCCCCCTGGAGGTTGAAAGAAGTAATTTTTTTGGAGCGTTTACCTGGGCGTTTGACCATATGCGCAAAGAGATCACAGAGGCAAGGGAGCGGGAAAAAAGCGCGATCGATGAAAATAAAACGATTATCGCCACTCTGTCCCACGATATCAAAACGCCGGTTGCATCCATCAGGGCATACGCGGAAGGGCTGGAAGCAAGTTTAGAGGTTGATTATGAGCAAAGGGAACGTTATCTGCAGGTGATTATCAGAAAATGTGATGAGGTTACGCGGCTGACCAATGACCTTGTTTTACATTCCCTTTCGGAGCTGGAGCGGTTGACAATTATGCGGCAAGAGATTGCAATACGAAAGGTCATCACAGATACGCTGGAGGATCTGGAGTACGATCGCGTAGAGATACCGGAATCTCTGCCGGAGGCATGGGTTTATGGAGATGAAAAGCGCATTGCCCAGGTTCTTTCAAATCTCATAGAAAATGCCCGGAAATATGCGCCAGGCGCAAGGGTAGAGGTAAGCGCCGCCGTTGGGGAAAACAGGTATGAAATTTGCGTAAGAGACTATGGAAAGGGTATTCCTCCGGAGGATATGCCTTTTGTGATGGATAAATTTTACCGTGGAAAGAATGTGGAGGATAAGCCGGGATCAGGGCTTGGTCTGTATATTGTAAAGTATATTATGAAGAAAATGGGAGGAGGCGTGACCCTCTACAGCCATGCAGATGGACTGGAAGTATTGTTGTGGCTGCCAGCTATAACCGGAAGGGAAATGAGCTGACGAGAATATATATTTCTAATGAGAAGGGGTGGAAAATTTTTCATAATACTGCTGCGCCTCTTCTGCTGATAGGGAAAAACGTCGGATTAGCTTATTTATAATGATATCTTTACTTTTACCGTCTTCAAGGTAATCGAGAATAAATGCAGCGATACCCTCAGAACGTCCTTCAATAACCCCTTCCTCCCTGATATATGCCTTTTCTTCCCATAACTGCATATATTTTACCCCCATTTTTTCTGATAATTTCACTTTTTTTACCCGGTCGTGGATCTGTTTGATCTTACTGCTTGCTGTTGCCCCCGCGGCTTGATCCGTAGACGTATGAATATATTTCATAAAATCAAGGAATTCCTGAGAAAAATCCTGCCTGTTCTTCCCGTTTGTGTTAATAAAGACCCGAATAGCGCCATCCTCCAGCTTCAGATCTGGGCATTCCCGGCAGGCACCCTCAAAGGTGTAGCGGTATAAACCTCTGTGGAACAGGTCAAAAGGAGCGATGAGAATAAAACAACTGTCATTCAAGAGATTGAAGTCCTTGCTTCCCGGCTCTAAGAGGGAAACATCCAGCTGCGCTTGATAATAGCGGCTTCTCTTGCGGAGGTTTCCGGTATCGCGTTGTTGCATTTCCGTGTAATAAAGTCGATGTTCTTGATCCATGCTGACCACGTCAAGGCGGATCTGTCTTAAATCAGGAGAGACCCGTAATTCTTTTTCTGTTTCAGTTTTTCCCAAAAGAGCGATTTCTTTTTCCAGGAGAATACTGACTGTTGCCCGGTAGGCATCGCAATCCTCCATGGTTTCGGAAAAGAGGAAGCGGTCGATCAGATTTAATTCCTCCAGTTTGGTGATAACATTGTTTTTCATACATTTTCCTCCTGTGTGCAGGAAAATGCAGATTGGAGTCAGGCATGTACCATGCGTTTCTCTACCCGTTTCCTGCGGTTTTGTTTAAGATCATTGGGATTTCAAGCAGGATTTCGGGGATGTTAGAACAGAATGTTCCGTAAGATACAGCCTGAGCCATAATAGAAATCGTTTGCTTTGAAAGATATATTAGCACAGAATTGACGATATATCAACATATAAGATTTAGAAAATAGAACTGGCACAAAAGGCTGGAAGTTACCCTATGGCTGAAAAAGACCGATGCCGGGGTATAATGTTCCGGCATCGGTCTTTTCAGCCTTTTACACTTCCTGTTGTCAGACCCGCCACGAAAAATTTCTGGCAGAAAATAAACACGATCAATATGGGAAGCAGGCTGAATACGGATAAAGCAAACACATACCCCCATTGTGTGAATTGATGCTGTCCGAAAAAACCTGATATGGCAATTGGAATGGTCCGTTTTAAATTATCGTTGATTACCGTGTTTGCCCAGGGAAATTCTTCCCATGCGGTGAGAAAATTAAAGATAGACACGGAGGCAATTCCGGGTTTTGCCAGAGGGATAATAATTTTTCTGAACACGGTGAGCACGCTTCCTCCGTCCATATAGGTTGCCTCGTCTAATTCTTTTGGAATATTTTCCACAAAGCCTTTGATCATAAAGGTGGAGTAGGGAATGGTCCATGCGGTATAAAATGGAATCAGCCCGACCAGTGAATTGATTACATTCAGCTTTACCGCTAACTGATATTGGGGAATGATAAGGGTAAGTCCTGGAATGATCATTGTCAGTACGATAAAGGAAAATAAAAAGTTTCTTCCCGGAAAAGAAAAACGGGCGATCACATATCCTAATGCCGAGGCAATCAGCGCGGCTGATAAAACAGAGCAGACGGCAACAAAAAAGCTGTTTAGAAAGTTTATATAAAACTTTCCCTGATTCAGTATATAGGCATAATTTTCAAGGGTAATTTGTTTTAGCCCGGGAAGAAATTTAGGAGGATATTCATACAAGGCTCCATTGGGCTTTAAAGAAGTGCTGACCATATAGATCATAGGCAGCACAACGACCGCCAAAGCGCCTATTAAGACAAGATGGAGTATGATTTGAACGATAGATTTTCTTTTCATTATGTTCCTCCCTTACGGATTTTTTTGCTGCATCATCCGAAATTGGATAAGCGCCAATATTGCCAGTACCATCGTGATGATGAAGGACAGCGCTGCCGAGTAGCCGAATGCCCCGGTGCCGAAAGCTTTATGGTACATCCAGGTGAGAACTACATCCGTCTTGTGCCCGGGTTCTCCGCCGGTAATCATTTTGACGGACGTAAATACATTAAAGCCGCCGATTGTGAGCATAACGAGGGCAAACAGGATTGTTCCTTTTATACAGGGAAGAGTGACATGAAAAAGTCTTCCAAGGGCGTTTGCACCGTCAATAGAAGCTGCTTCATATAAATCGGCAGGTACTGTCTGAAGCGCTGCAAGAAATACTACCATGTTCCAGCCGATCCCTTTCCATATACCAAGGAGCATGGCTACTGTGAGTCCGCCCCATCTGGTATCCAGCCAGTGAATATTCTGGGGGGCGGCATGAATTACGTTTACGAGAAAATAGTTGAGCAAACCTTCCGTATTGAAAACGTATTTAAATACCAGCGAAGCGATTACCCAGGATGTGATTACCGGAAGATAATACAGCACCCGGTATCCTACTTTGAAACGGGTAACCTGATTGATTAAAAAAGCGGTCAAAAAGCCAAGAATCATTTGCCCGGGTACCGTTACCAGGGTATAGACTATGGTATTGGCAAATGAAACCCGGAAATATTTATCATTTAAAACCTCTCTATAGTTTTGGAGACCAATAAAATTCTGCCCATGGATACTGCCAAAATCCCATTCAAAAAAACTCATGACAAAAAGCTTGATGATGGGATACAGAGTAAAGGTTCCGAAAATGATAAGCCCGGGTAAAAGCAGCAGACCTATTTGCAATTTTCCCTTTTTGGAGATTTTCATAGATATCCTTTCTTTACAGGGCTGCGCACCGCTATTATATATGTTACGCTTTATTGGTTGACCGACCGTCCGGCGGCGGGGCAGCCCTATTTGACTTTTAAGTAAGAGTCTTATATAATAATGTGGATGTCAAAAGCTATGACAGTCACAGGTTTTATTTTGATAACATTTCATCGAATGTGACAGCCAGTTCATCCATTGCTTCTTTGGCAGTTTTTTCACCGTTCATGACTGCGGTTACGGCAACGGAAAGTTCGCTGTCCATTTCCGACCAGCATGCGACGGTAGGTCGGGATTTTGCCGTTTTAATTGCGTCGATGAAAGGCGCGAAGGAGGCTTCCTTAACCGTATCGCTTTCAAGCGCCTCCTTATTTACCGGGATTTGACCGCATTTTGCCATTTCTTCCTGGGCAAAAGGATCTGTCATGAATTTCATAAATTTCCATGCGGCATCTTTATTTGCGCTTTTGAACATGGAAATATCTTCACCGCCGAGGACAGATATGGACCCGCCTTTGCCAGCAGGGATTTCGGTGACGGCATATTCAAAATCAGGATAAGCGCCTTGTAGTTCCGCAATTTTCCAGGGACCTTCCAGCAGCATCATATATCTGCCGGTGCCGAAGCCGTCGGTCATGGGTATGTCCCCGCTGTTCCATCCGGTGATGGCTCCCTGGGCATAAAGGTCGGCGAAGGTCTGGATTGCCTCTATGGTTTCGGGGCTGTTGATATAGCCGGATGCCTTTGTCCCTTCATTATCGGTGATGGCTCCGCCCATGCTCCAGATGAAAGGGCACAGATTCCATCCTGCCAGTGCCGGCTCATTATATCCCCATACCTGCTGTCCGTTTGCGTTTGTACCCGACAGACTTTTGACAGCAGAGACAAATTCATCCATTGTTTTTGGAACGCTGATTCCGGCATCGGTTAGTGCCTTTACATTGTAAAACAGAACTTTTGAATTGGTGTTCAGCGCAAGACCATAAGAATGTCCGCCTACGTTTGCCGTACTCATGGCGCTGTCCAGCAGACCGGCGGCAGTGTCATTGTAATCCGGAATTTCTTCATCCAGGGCAGTGAGAATGCCCATTTTTTCAAATTCAGGTACCCAGGCGCTGTCCAATCGTGCCACATCGGGAAGGGTATTTGACTGTGCGCTGATCAGCAGCTTTTCATGCAGGTCAGCCCATTCGTGAGATACGGCGTTTACTTTAATGCCGGGGTTTTCCTCTTCAAACTTGGGAATCAGCACATTCATAAGTGTGTCGTTTTCAGCGGATTGGGCGCTGTAGTGGTGCCAGAAATTGATGGTTACTTCTTTTCCATCTGAATTGGCAGCATCTGAAACGGATGTATCTTCTGCCCCAGCAGTTTCCGTCTCATTGGTTGTTCCTTGACTTTCAGAGTCACTTTTTGTGGGTACTGGCGCAGAATTACCGCATCCTGCCAACGCCGCCAAGCAAGTCGCAGTTGTGAGTAAGACCGCCAGTACTTTTTTGCATTTCTTCATGTTGATATCCTCCTTTTTTTATAAAAACTTTAACAGCGTAGGGCTGCATTTCCAGAGAGATGACCGCCTTGTAAGCTGTTATGTCCTGATTGTAAAATTGTCCTGCCAGGGGCTTGGAGGTCAGAAGTTCCTTTTCGTCTGATAGCAGGTCAACAAATTTCCCATCTTCCAGTACAGGGCAAAGGATTTTCCTCTTTTCAGGGCTATTGTTAAATACTGCATAGATTTTTTCAGGAATTTCCGGCTCTTCATGATACCTGACAAAGGCAAAAATATTTGTTTGGTTGTCTGCAAGGATCGTCCGGTAACGCCCTTCCCGTACACACAGATGGTTTTTTCTGATGGCAATGATTTTTTTATACCACTGGGATAGTTCCGGTTTGGTCTGTTCGTCCCATACCATACATCTTCGACAGTCCGGGTCGTTTTCTCCAGTGATGCCTGCTTCGTCTCCGTAATAGATTGCAGGTGATCCTACAAACAACATTTGGAATGCTGCGGCAAGCTGTAAGACTTTTGGATTTTCGCCGCAGACGTATAAAAACCGTTCCGTATCATGGCTGTCCAAAAGATTGTACAAAAGGTGGCAGGTTTCATCCCGGTACAAGGCAAGTATGGTGTTGATACGATGATCAAAGGCTTCAGCGGAAATGCTGCTTTTGCCGAAATAATCCCACATGGCATCCCGGAACATATAATTCATGACACTATCCAGCTGGTTTCCGCGGAGCATCCTGCCGCCATAGCCCCAGGTTTCTCCAAGTAAAATACAGTCCGGGTATTTTCGTTTTAAGGTTATCCGTGCCAGTTCCCAGACAGTGGAATCCACTTCATCTGCCACATCCAGCCGCCACCCGTCTATCTGGTATTCCCCCAGCCAATAATCCATTATTTTCAGGATGTATGCCTGGACATCAGGATTTGCGGTGTTCAGCTTTGGCATATAGGGATAGGCGCCTACGCATTCATAGGAATCTCCGGAAACAGTAACAGGATAGTTTTCGATTAAAAACCAGTCTTTGTATGCCGACTGTTCCTGCTTTTCGAGAACATTTTGAAAGAGAGGAAAATGAATGCCCGTGTGGTTAAACACACCGTCCAGTATGATACGGATTCCCTGTTGATGGCATTGGCTGATCAGTTCTTTCAATTCTTCATTTGTCCCAAAAAGCGGATCTATCCGGAAGTAATCTGTGGTTGCATATTTGTGGTTGAAATCTCCTTCGAAAACAGGGTTCAGGTAAAGGCATTCTACGCCCAGATCCTTCAGATAGGGCAGTTTATTGCAGATTCCTTTCAAGTCGCCGCCCATGTAGTTATTTCTGGTCGGTATGGTACCCCATGCCTTGCAATCAGCAGGATCATTATCAGGGTTCCCGTTAAAAAAGCGATCCGGAAATATCTGGTAATAGATAATTCCCTTTGCCCAGTTGGGTACCTGGCGCACATCATTTTGATTGGCATACAGATATTCAAAAAACCCTTCTGAGGGTGGAACGGAGGTAATTCCACAGGTAGAGAAATACCATTGCTCCCGGTGTGTTTCTTCCAGCCAAAAGTAGTATTTCTGGTATCTTGCAACCTTGGTAAAAATAATTTTACACTGGAAATAATCAAATAATTCATCTCTGGCATAGCACTCCATGGTTTCTCTTTTTTTTATGCTGTCTTCCCGGTTCCAATAGATGATTTGGCACTTTTTGATTTCTTTTTTTGCCGTTCTTAGCCGGACAATTAATTGATTCCGCGCTATGGGATAAACAAAAGTTTCTGTATTACTATGTAAAACAGCCTCTTTGTTCACACTTTTTCACCTCTTTTCCGTAGATTTTCTTTTGATAATTTTTGTCTCAATGAAAGCGGATTCCTCCTTTCTGCCTTTTTGCTTGATCATATCAAATAGTGAGTTTGCCACTTGCTCCCCCAAAAGATAGGTATCGATGTCCACAGCAGTGAGAGGCGGGTCCAGATATTCTGCCAGAGGATAGTTATCAAAAGTAATAATTCCCATCTCTTCCGGTATGGATACTTTATTTTGCTTAAGGGCTTGCAGCACATGATATGCGACGATGTTGTTGGTACAGATAATACTGTCTGTCTCGGAACGGTGGTTTAAAAGCTCCTTTATTTTCAGGGCGATATCATCGCCCACCTCAATAATGTCATTTTTGGCTGCGGGTATTTTGTTTTTTTCCAGTTCTTTCATAAATCCCCGTGTCCGTTTTTGCTCAAAGGTGTTTTTCATGCTCTCTACAAACAAAGCAGGGTGCCGGTAACCGCACTCTAAAAGATGCCTTACCGCAAGACGTCCGCCCCCTTCATTATCCATGTCTACCCAGTTTTTTCCGGTGTAAGATTGATCCGGTTCTCCCATAATGACAAAGGGAAATTGATTTTCCCTGAGAAGGCGGATCAGATCATCTGTGATGCCGGACACCGGTAAAATGATTCCATCGATCTTATGTTCCAAAACCAGGTTTTTAACGGCGTTTCCTTTTTCACGTTCCCCATGGTTGGTAATTAAAAGGTTGTATCCTAACCGCTGCGTTACATTCTCGATTGCGGTAACGGATTTGATAAAGAAGGTGTTGGCGTAGGCAGCGTTGTTACCTGCGTCAATAACGAGCCCAATTGTAAAAGTATTTCCGTTTACAAGCCCCCGGGCAAGGATGTTAGGGTGGTAGTCCAGCTCTTTCATAGCCGCCATGATTTTTTTGGTGGTTTCTTCCGATATGGATGCAGTTCCGTTGATTACTCTGGATACGGTGGATGGGTTTACACCGACTTTCTTTGCAATATCTTTAATGGTTGCCATAAGATTCTCCTTCATGTGCAAACGTTTGCATGCAAGGGTGAAAAAATAATGCAAACGTTTGCATTTCTTTTTAATAGTATAATGCATGTAATTGAATTTGTCAATTTAAATTTCAATAACGTTGCGGGATAAACCAGGGTTTGTTACAATTTAGACGTATGCTGGGGCACAGCCTTGTCAGGGCGTATATTCAGGCGGGCATTACCCCGGAGGGCGGGTGGGAACGCCATTGCATGCATGGTTTCAGAACTGCTTAAAATTGGATTTCACTAACAGAATGGACAAGTTCTTTAAAACTGTGCGGGTCGGAGTATAGCGGCATCCATGCCGCATACTCCTGATTCCGCCCTCCGGGGTAATGCCCTGCCTGAATATACGCCCTGACAAGGCTGTGCCCTGGCGCAGGTTTGAATGGTACTAGGGTTTCTCAGTGATAAAAGGCTCGTACATCATAACGGCGGAATTTTCCACAATCAGCTGCTCATCAAGCATATTTCCTGACAGATCATATTTTTGCTGGTATAATTTGTTGTGCCGGGTATAACCGCCCCATAAAGCACCTCTCATTTCGTGATCCCGCTCTACAATTTCATAACGGTATTCCGGGGCGGAGGACACGCGCCATTCTCCGTAGAGGTATGTATCGTCCATCCAAATCAATAATTGGTAGGTATCGTTTGTGTTGTTGCGGATCATCAAATCTCCGTGAGGGTAAAAGCAGGTGGCGCCGCTGCCGAAAGGCTGGGTTCGGTTGGAATCGGGAAATACGTCGTAGCTGTGCCGGTGCCGTTCCGTTACGGTAAGGGGCGTATGGATGGTCATCCAGAAAATCAAATTGGAAAGCTGGCAGAGACCGCCGCCGCATCCGGCGCGGAAGGTGCCGGATTTCAGAACCATTCCGTCTAAATAGCCCTTCCGCTTGGTGGGTTTCCCGATCAGCTTCCAATAGCTGAACACCTGACCTGGAGGGAGAATCATTTCGTGGATTCTGGCGGAAGCAAGCTTCAGATTCGTAACCTTGTTGTGCTGCATCCACATATCCACATCCTTTAATTTTCGGAGAAGAGGCGTTTTGTGTGAAAAGTAAAGGAAAGGCAGATGGGAAGAGCATTTGGTTTTGGCAAATTGTCTGTTCATGGCAAGCCAGAGCAGATAGCGGAGCATGCTGTAATAAGCAAGCCCCAGCTTGCTCCTTAAAGGGGAACGTTTGACAGGTTTTTGAATAACATCGTTTTTCATAAGATTCGCAATTCCTTTCAATGGTATTTTAACATGAAATAAACGAAATTGAAATGTATGGATGTATATTTTGGCGCGGCAGCACCCCAGGCGGGACGCCCATGGACATATATGGTTTCAGTACTTGCTCTAAATTGGATTTCACTAACGGAATGAGAAAGATTTCTAAAACTGTCCGGGTCGGAGTATAGCGGCATCCTTGCCGCATACTCCTGATTCTGCCATCCGTGGCAGAATCTCCCTGGGTATTCGCCCATTCCGTAAGTGAAATGGCCAATTTCTTGCCAAAGCCCTGAAACCATATGTGTCCATGGGCGTCCCGCCTGGGGTGCTGCCGCGCCAAAATATACATCCAGACGCAGGTGCGCCCTGGCGCATGGCTGAATTGCCAAAATTCTGTTTTTTCTTAAAGATTTGTTAATAATTATCCTGTTATGCTTTTCAATGAAGAAATCAAACAGAGAAAGGAATAAGAAAAATGACTGAAAAAGTAATCATCATGAAGGCATCAGGCTTATGCAAAAGCTTTGCCAATAATGGAGGGCAGAATCATGTACTGGACATGATCGACCTTGAAATTTATGACGGCGACTTTACCGTTATTATGGGCGCTTCGGGGGCAGGCAAATCTACCCTGCTCTATGCGTTGAGCGGAATGGATCAGCCTACCAGCGGCGTAGTTTGCTACAAAGAAGGGAAAATAAGCGGTCTGAAAGAAAAGGAGATTGCCGCGCTCCGGGCGGAGGAATTCGGATTTGTGTTTCAGCAGGCGCATCTGATCAGCAATCTTACGCTTTTTGAGAATGTTATGGTGACAGGCTATCTTTCAAAAAAGAGGAAAGAGAAAGAAGTAAAGGAACGGGCAAAGGAGCTGCTTGGGCGGATGCATGTGGAAAAAGCAATGGACCGGCTGCCTTCTCAGGTATCAGGAGGGGAGGCACAGAGAGCGGCAATTGCAAGGGCGATGATCAATGAACCGGGGATGTTGTTTGCAGATGAACCTACAGGGGCGCTCAATAAGAGAAATACCCAGGAAGTATTGGATCTCCTCACAGGGCTGAATGAGAAGGGACAGAACATTTTAATGGTGACCCATGATATGAAAGCGGCGATTCGCGCCACCCGGCTTTTGTATCTGGAGGATGGAAGAGTGGTAGGTGAAATGACAATGCCTGCTTACCGGAAGGAAGAAGCGCGCAGCAGGGAAAAGCAGGTGGAAGCGTGGCTTTCCTCCATGGAATGGTAGGAGGTGCGGCATGAAATATGTTACGTTACTGAAGGCAAATATAAAGGCACAGAAGGGAAGCTTTATAGGAATAGGGGCGCTGATGTTCATTATTACCATCTCTCTGCTTGCCGTTTTAACCATATGGAAAAATGCCACCGATTATGAGGAAGAGCAGCTGGCGTACATTGGGTATGGAGACATTACCTGCTGGCTGACCTGGGGAGCCGACGTGAAGGAGCTGACCAGGCAGATTCTGGAAATAGAGGATGTAGATAAGGTGGAAGAACAAAAGGCGATCTATATCGGGAAATACTATGTAAACGGTCATGAGGGAGTAAACGGAATGGCGCAATTGTTTACCTATGGCGAGGAGGGATATGATTTCCATATTTATAATCAGAGCATAACAGGAATAGAAGAAGACCCGGAAGGGCTTTCAGAGGGTGAGGTATACGTTTCTCCCGCCTTTTGTTCCTTATATGACGCGCAGATCGGGGATGAGTTTCTGGTGGAAATAGCAGGAGAGGAAGATACGGCAAGTTATACCATAAAGGGATTCTTTGAAGACCCGTCGGCAGGCAGCTCCATGATGGGGATCAAGACTATTTTGATCAACCGTATTGACGCTCAAAAACTGAAGGAAAGGGTGGAAGAAGCGGGACAATGGGACAAGGCGATGAACGCCAGTCTGCTGCATATTTTCAGGACAAAGGACAGTACGCTGCCTTTGGGGAAATTGCAGACCCAATTGGGAGAGCGCACGGATTTGACAGGTTATATGGAATTTTGTTATTCCAAGGTTTCCATTATGGGCTTTATGCTGGTATTACAGAATATTTTTGCCGGCTTTCTGCTGGTCTTTGTGGTGGTTCTGCTGGTGATTACGATGGTGGTGATAGGACACAGCATCAGCAGCAGTATAGAGCAGGACTATGTGAATATGGGAATATTGAAGGCTGTGGGCTTTACCCAGGGAAACCTGATGTGGACGCAGAGTATGCAATATGTGCTGGCGGTACTTTGCGGTATGATACCCGGGGCGCTTCTTTCCGGAATGCTGATCCGTCTGATCAACAGATTGACGGTGACAGCCACAGGAATGATAATGCCTTCAGATCTTGATTTGCCAATATGCGGAGCGGCAATGGGGATAATCCTGATTTTACTGCTGGGCTTTATTGTGGCTAAAACTGCCGGGATTGGAAAAATTACGCCCATCAGGGCGATTCGGGGCGGCGCTCCGGATGTGTATTTTAAAAGCAGGTTTACCACCAGAATCTATCAGAAGGGGCTTGCCTTCCACCTGGCGCTTAGAGCGCTGGTATCGGGGAAAAAGCAGTATATAAGCGCAGGCGCGGTGGCAGCGCTTTTGGTATTTTTTATATCCCTGACGGTGAGGATTGGCAGCTGGATAGGACCGGATGGAAAAGGGCTTATGAATTCCTTTGCTGCCGGAGATTATGATATTGGTTTTGGATGTGAGGATAAAGAACTGGAGAAAGAGATCCAGGAGACGATCAACCGGAAAGCGAAAGTCATAGTAAGCTATGAATTTAAAATGGAACGCGCCACAATCAACGGCTTTGAGTGTCCCATGAATATTATGTCCAAGCCCGAATATTTCAACATAGTGGAGGGAAGAAGCTGTAAATATGAAAACGAGCTGCTGGTGACAGATGTGATCGCTCAGGCAATTGAGGTTGGAATCGGAGATACGGTGCTGGTATCTTACAAGGGAAGGGACAAGGAATTTATCATCACGGGCATCTATCAATGTGCAAATGATATGGGAGAAAATTTTGGAATCAGCAAGGAGGGCTGGGAAGGATTTGAGAGCGAACCGGTATCCTTTTATCACCACTATGTGCTGGAGGATCCCTCCCAGACAAAGGAGCTGGTTGCGCTGCTGAAGGAGGAATATGGGGATCGGGCGGATATAGATGAGAACACCTGGTCAGGTCTTGAAAGCATTTTGACGGCAATGCAGGCATTGGAAATTTTCATGTATGTGATAACGGCGATCTTTATTTTGGTAGCAGTTTATCTTACAGGGAGTAAGATCCTGTACAAGGAGCAGCATGATATGGGAATATACAAGTCTCTGGGCTTTACGGCAGGAAAACTGCGAACCTGCTTTGCGCTGCGCTTTTTTGTGGTCGCCGTGGCAGGCTCTGTTTTGGGAAACATATTGAGCGGGCTTTTGACAGATCCGCTGACAGGCACAATGCTGAAGATGTTCGGAATCAGCAGCTTTGAATCCACATTAAGTCTCTTTTATATGATTTTTTCGGGAGCTGTTGTAAGCGGATTGTTTTTAGCTTTTTCCTATATTGCGGCGGGAAAAATCAAAAAGGTGGAGCCTGAGATTTTGATTGTGGAATAAAAGAAAGAATAATGTTTACATTTTGATGCTTTTTTTGCAGGATTTTTATGTTAAGATAAGTTCTAAATGGGGGGAGCGGTGCAATGACTAGGATTTTGGTGATTGAGGACGACAGCTCAATTTCGGAACTGATCTGCATGAATCTGGAGGCAGCGGGATATAAGGCAATTCCCATTATGGACGGGCTGCTGGCGGAAGCATTTTTGAAGAAAGAGGAGAGCAGGGAAGTCGCCCTTGCCCTGGTAGATGTAATGCTGCCGGGCAAGGACGGCTTTGCTTTGATGGAGGATTTGGAGAGGGAGAAGATTCCTGTAATCTACCTGACGGCAAAGGATGATGTGGTGTCAAAGGTCCATGGACTGAAAGCGGGGGCGGAGGATTATATCGTAAAGCCCTTTGAGGTGCTGGAGCTGTTGGTGCGCATAGAAAAGGTGCTTAAGAGAACCGGACGGAGCAGAGAAAGGATTCAGATACGGGACGTGGTGATTGATTTAAAGGAGCACAGCGTGACCAAAAAAGGTGAGAAAGTGTCCTTGAAGCCCCTGGAATATGAATTGCTTGTTACCCTTGCAGGCAGCAAAAACGTGGCGTTTTCCAGGGAAGAGCTGATCAATCGGATATGGGGCTGCGATTACATGGGGGAAACCAGAACGGTAGACGTACACATTGGGCAGCTTCGGAAAAAGCTGGGTTTTTATGATGTGATACGAACCATATCCAAGACAGGGTATCGGTTGGAGGATTTAGAATAGATGAAGCTTTGGAAAAAACTTGCCGGCATGACGACGGCAGTTTTGCTGGCGGCAATGGGCGTGTCAGGGGCGGCGGTGATTTATCGGTCAGCTCTTTACAACCAGCAGAAAACCGTTGAAAGCTGTGAGCATCAGCTGAAATCAACAGCATACGCCATTGGAAGAGAGCTGGAGAACGGTCTTTTAGAGGAGTACAGCGAGCCTACCAAGAATTCTTTCATCAATTATGTGGTCAAAAAATACGGCGCAGGAGAGTACATTTTAATCGAAGACGACCATGAGGTTTGTAATTTGACGCCGTTTGAGCTTAAAAATCCAGGGGATGAGAGATGGACCCAAAATGAAAGCTGCAGCGTCATACAAAGAAAAGGAGAAAAATTTATTCTGATCTCAGGCAAGCGGGTGCCCATGATGGGAAAAGCGGAGTACAAGCTTGTGTTTGTGCAGGATATTTCTGATCTCTATGCAGATATGCGGGAGCAGGCGTTGTTTATACTGGCAATTTTTCTGGGAGCGGTTTTCGTTTCCATGATTTTAGTTTTTTTGGCGACAAAAAGGCTTTTGCGTCCCTTACGGGAGCTGCAGCAGGCAGCAGGGGACATTAGCAATGGAAATTTGGAGAGGCGCGCCAATGTGCATACGAGAGACGAAATTGGTCTTATGGCAGTGGATTTTAATAAAATGGCGGAGCGGATCGAGGATCAGGTGACGGAATTGTCCCTGGTTTCCGAACGGCGCAGACAGATGCTGGGAAGCCTGACCCATGAATTAAAAACGCCTATGACTTCTATTATCGGTTATTCCGACACCCTGCTCCATGTAAATTTAAAAAAGGAACAGCAGGAACGCGCCCTGTGGCATATTAAGGAGGAATGCAGCCGTTTGGAGCGGTTAAGCAGCAAGCTGATGAGTCTTATGGGGTTGTACGATAATGACAGTATCTTTATGGAAGAGGTGTCTGTAGGGGAATTGTTCGATCAGGTGGCAAGGCTTGAGGAATATAACTTAAAAGAGAGAAAAATGCGGCTGGACTATTCCTGTTCCATGAAAAGCAGGCGGATGGATCGGGATTTGTTTGAAAGTCTGTTGATTAATTTGATTGATAACGCCGCAAAGGCAAGCGGAGAGGGAAGCACTATTTTTCTGACTGCTGAGGGCGACAGGATCTCTGTGAGAGATCAGGGATGCGGGATTCCGGAAGAGGAAATTGAAAGGGTAACGGAAGCATTTTATATGGTTGATAAAGCGCGCAGCAGAAAAGAAGGAGGGAGCGGTCTTGGGCTTGCTTTGTGCAGTATGATCGCCCAGCTTCATGGAGCGGATCTTTCCATAGAAAGCCGGATTGGTAAGGGGACGGAGGTGTCTGTTGTTTTTCATGAGACGTAAAGTTCGTTTGCAATTTGTTTACAATTTGTTGTATACCTTTTACAGGGCGGCACTATGCCTTGTAATAAGCGTTCTGGTTCTGCTGCTTGCAGGCTGCGGCGACAGCATACAGTCGGAAGAGGAGATCGTTATTCTGAAAGAGGATTCAGGCGGACAGGAATCGGAAAGTAGTGATGGAGAAGTAAGAAAAGAGGAAAGCGCAGTGGAAAGCGAAACCGGGATTGCCGAATTGGTACAGGCTCCGGAGCAATATACCTGGGAAGGAAGCAGCGGGGGAATTCAAGTGGCTGTGGATGCCCCCGTAAGAATTCCCCAGGCGGAAGGATTTAAGTCTTATAAGGTGACCGGAAGGGTATTTACCCAGGAGGATTATGATAAGATAAACCGGGTGCTGTTAAAAGGGGGAGAGCTTTGGAATAAAGAGAAGAAAGCGCCCTCCAAGGAGCCTGTGATCGTAGAAGTTCCGGCAGTGGTATCCTACAGTGAAAGACAGGAAGATGAGGAAATCAATGTAGAGAATTCCGGTGAAAACTGGCTGTATGGATTTGCAACGGTGGAGAGTGAGGAGTATTTCGTCAGCTTAGACAATGATCTGAGAGAAGATTGGCGGTGGATTTCCTTCACGATCCAGGGTACCAGAGGGCTAAGCAATTATTATCCCATAGGAAGGAAACCGGAATTCGTGGAGCAGGAGCTTTCTACCGAAACGATACGGCAGGAAGCGGAACAGCTTATGAAGGATATGGAATTTACGGATTTTGACGTTGGCGGCGAGGAG
The DNA here is from genome assembly GCA_002492465.1 of Lachnospiraceae bacterium UBA7093. Taxonomy (GTDB): domain Bacteria; phylum Bacillota; class Clostridia; order Lachnospirales; family Lachnospiraceae; genus Suilimivivens. The sequence continues at coordinate 31,393 of DKYT01000067.1, forward strand.
TATTTTGGCTCTGTAAGCGGCGCTGAGCAGTTAAGGACACTGCAGGAGAAAGCAGGCTATGGCATTCATTTTACCAGAGTTTTAGATGGTATTCAGGTGACTTATACAGACAATGATGGCACTATGGTAGAGGCGGAAAATGGCGCAATGTGCGCATGGCCTTATGAAAAAATTGATATTGTCTTTGATGAGAAGGGATTTGCAGAATTTGCCTGGACAAACCCCTATGAGGTGGAAAAACAGTCGGATGAGAATGTGTTCCTGCTTCCCTTTTCTGACATTCAGAATGTATTTCAGGAAATGGTTTTTAAAAAATATCAGGACTTTTGGGGAGAAACTGAGATAAAAGAAGAACTACGCATCAGCGAGGTGCGGTTAGGATATATGCGTATCATGGAGAAAGGCAACGTTATGGAAGGAAGTATGATTCCCGTTTGGGATTTTTTCGGAAGCGAGACTTTTTCGTATGATGAAATGGCGGAGCCTGTAACGGAGGATAACCCTTATAAATGCCTGCTGACCATTAATGCCATGGACGGCACGATTATTGACAGAGATTTAGGATACTAAAAAGAAAGGCATGGTTTTTACAAAAGTGAAGGATCAGAAAGCAATATGTATATCAGCCTCCAATATTGTTAAAAATCAGAAACACAGTACATCTTATTTGATCAGTGAAATGATTGCGGAGGCGTTGGAGGGAAAGGGAGTTTTGTGTGAAATTTTGGATCTGCGGAGCTTTGAGCTGACAGCGTGCACAGGGTGCGACGGATGCAGAAGAGGCGGAGGATGTGTACCGGATGCGGATTTTAACAGGATATATGAGAAATTGGCAGGAGTGAATTATCTGTTTTTTATTTCTCCCTACTGCGCCCCCATTCCTGCGAAGTTGAGCATGCTTTTGGAAAAACTGGAAAAAATGGATTGCCTGTCTTGTGAGAGGGAGGAAGCTTCGGACGTAGGGCAGGGCAGCGTTCTCGCCGGGATTGTTTCCTATGGGGAAGGAGACAGGGAAAAATATCAGAATAAGATTGTCAACGATATTATCTCCGAGGCGCTTGAAAGAATGCAGTTGAAGATTATTCCCTACAATTCAAAATGGGATACGGGGATTAGCCTGCCTGTTGACCATGAGGGGAAGATCAAAGAACCGGGGTATGACAGAGAAACGCTGGAGAATGAAATTGATCAGTACGTGAAGGTGGTTCTGCAGACTGCAAAGTCGCTGCATGCAATTGTGTGATTAAGCGGGTGCCCACGCCAGGGGATGCATTCAGGCACGGCATGATTCATTTTCCCAAGGTTTTTCTTGCCCTGAATATGCAAAAATGATATGATAAATGCAGTCGCAGGCGGCGATAGGAGGGGAGAATGGAAGTGGTAAAAGACACATTTCGGAGATATGATATTGATAATCTGCGGAATTTGACCATATTGCTTTTATTTCCGGTGCACACCTTTATGGTTTGGAATGACTTTGGGTCTCGGTTTTATGTATGGGCTGGAGAAAACAGGCTTTTGAGCACATTGATTGTACTGGTAAATCCTTGGTTTATGCCGGTGCTTTTTGTTTTGGCGGGGATAAGCGCCAGATATGCGCTGGAAAAGAGGACGACCCGGGAATTTGTCAGGGAAAGAATCAGAAAATTGTTCATTCCATTTGTGGGTGGAATGATTTCTTTTGTGCCTTTCCAGACCTTGTATGCCAGGAAATATTTTGACCAGTATGAGGGGAGTCTGCTGGATAACTGGAAGTATTTTTTTACTCATTTGACGGATTTTTCCGGATATGACGGAGGGTTTACGCCGGGGCATTTGTGGTTTATTTTATTTCTGTTTTTAATCTCGCTGGCTGCCCTTGCCTTGTTTCATTTTTGCCCTTATGGAAGGATGAAAGCCCGGGTGGAGAATATACCGGTATTTGGTATTTTTCTTCTGTTTATTCCGGTATGGCTGATGTATCATCTGGGTAATTTCGGCGGTTTCAGCCTTGGAAAAAGTCTTGCCTTGTATTTGCTTGGGTACTATGTTCTGAGCAATGAGGAGGCGATGGCGAAGGTTGAAAAGAATATCAAATGGATCGGCGGCTTATGGCTTGCGGGAACGGCTGCACTGGCATTGCTGTATTACCATTTTTCCTATTATGGCGATTTGTGGATTAATTATATTGGATGGAACTCCATTTTGGTTTTGCTGGTTTTCGGGAAAAAATATTTGAATAGAAAAACGAAGTTTACGGTATATTTTAATCAGGCATCCTATCCCATCTACATTTTGCATCAATCTATTTTGGTGGCGATTGCATATTATGTGGTGAAAATGGGGGATAACCTGCCGGTACAGGCGGCGGCAGTCTGCATTGGAAGTTTTGTGCTGACGGTGGCGGCATATCATTTGATCAGGGTAATACCTTTCGTGAGAAAGATCGTAGGAATAAAATAGGCAGCGCGCAATGCGCTTCGGAAAAGGAGGAAAGATTGAATAAATTGCTTGATAGCAATTTATTCAACCGGGAATTTGTGCCGAAGCGTCACAAATTCTTTTGATCGCAGAGCAGAATTGGAGATTCTGCTCGCGTTCCTCAGCACAAAACGCTTCGGAAAAGGAGGAAAAGATGTTAGAGTTTAAGTATGACACACAGCTGTTAATCGAGGGGGAGAATCTGGACGAGGACGCCATTTCCCAGTATTTCACGGAGAATTTTAAAGGGGACTGTCTTTTGGCAGTGGGGGACGAGGAACTCATTAAGATTCATTTCCATACAAATGAACCGTGGAAGGTGCTGGAGTATTGTTCTACTTTGGGTGAGATTTATGACATAGTGGTAGAGGATATGGACAGGCAGTCGAGAGGGCTGAAAGGTTAGGGATGAAAATAAATCTGGTTGTCAGGAAGGAACGCAGGCTGATTTTGCCTGCGTTTGTTGTGCATTTTATCCAGCCAGAACGCATCTTATCTTTTGCTTTATTTGGAGAAGGAGGAATTTATGGTATATTTGCTTCATTGAAGAATGGAGGAACTGGAAAATGAAAAATGAAAAAAGAAAAAAGGATAAAATGCAGGGCGGAAGGAAAATAGCGGTAAGATGTCTGACTGTGTTGGGCATTGTTGGGGTATTGCTTTTAGGGCTTCGGTTTATGATGTTTCCCCCTTACCGGCAGCCGGAAGTTACAGGAAGCTATGAGGTGGAGATCCAGGAGTTTACCTGGGAGGATGTAAGCCGGGTGGAAACTTTTGCGGATACGGGAGAAAACCGTGCGCTGACGGTGAAATTTTGGTATCCTAAGGAAGAGGGGCGCTATCCCCTTGTGGTATTTTCCCATGGAGCCTTTGGGGTGATCGACAGTAATTATTCTACTTGTATGGAGCTTGCGTCTAACGGATATGTGGCGGTAAGCATTGCCCATCCTTATCATGCCATGTTTGTAAAGGATGTGAATGGAAAGACGACGCTGGTGGACCCTGATTTTTTTAAAAGCGCTATGACGGCGGGGGGCGACCACGATCCGGAGGAAGAGGAAAAAATGTATTTGAACAGCGTAGAATGGATGGCGCTCAGAACAGCAGATGAAAATTTTGTGTTGGATACGATCCTTGCCAAAGCCAGGGAGGGTGAGGACGGTCCTTTTCAATTGGTGGATCCGGAAAAAATAGGGCTGTTTGGTCATTCCATGGGAGGCGCTTCTTCCGTGGCATTAGGAAGAGAACGGGAGGATATTGATGCGGTTATCGACCTTGAGGGCACTATGCTGGGAGAATACGTTGGATTTGCAAATGGAACGGAGCTTTTTAATCAGGAGCCTTATCCGGTGCCGGTTTTGGATGTGAATTCCGAGAGGGTTCATGAGGAGGCGGAAAGGCTTGCCGGTCTGGGCGTGCAATATGTGAATTTTTATGTGGGAGAAAATGCTGCGGACTATCGGGAGGTAGTTTTTCGGGATGCAGGGCATCTGAACTTTACCGATCTGCCGCTGATATCCCCCATTCTGGCGAAGATGCTGGGTACGGGAAAGGTGGACCCAAGAACCTGTATTGAGAATGTAAACCGGGTGGTGCTTTCCTGGTTTGACTATTATTTAAAGGGAAAGGGAGAACTGAATTTAAAGGATATCTATTAAAAATGAAGGTAAGTATCAGGAAAATCAGAAAAAAAGAAGAAGAACAGGTAATTATCGAATGTGTGGAGATTACTTCCCAGATCAGGGATATTCACAGCTATTGTATGACAAAAGGAATGGAACTGTCAGGTTTGTCAGGCGGTCAGCATATGCAGAGGTTTCCACTGGAGGATGTATACTATTTTGAGGCGGTGGATGAAAAAGTCTTTGCCTACACCGGAAAACAGGTGTATGAAATGAAAATGCGTCTGTATGAGGCGGAGCATGCCTATGGGGAAAATCATTTTGTAAGATGCTCCAAGTCGGTGGTGCTGAATCTGATGCTGCTTGACAGCATCAGCCCGGCGTTGAACGGACGCTTTTTTGCCCATATGAAAAATGGAGAGAAACTGATGATTTCCAGACAATATGCGCAGAAAATAAAACAGATCGTGATGGGAGAGGAAGAAAATGAAACATAGGGAAAATCTGCTGGATGGGATGATGGCTTTTTTTGTGTGTACGGCATGCATTACGATGTTAGAAGGGGTGGTAGGCATGCTATTTTACCCGGAGATAAAGCTGGGATTTGAAGCTTTTTTTTCGCCGCCAATTTTTGCCTTTTTTTCTACTCTGTTTGGAGTGGTTACCCGTTCTAAAAGAGAGTTGAGCGTGAGAGAGGTTTTGATTCGCAGAGGCATACATTTGCTTTTGATTGAAGGACTGGTTTTTGGGGTTAATTATGCTTTTGGAAATATTTATAATCCTTTGGAGTCTGGGATTTTAGCTGTGGCGATTGCAGTGGTTTTTGTGGCGGTTTATGGGGTTTTGTGGCTGAATGATTTAAGGAGCGCCGCGGCATTTAATGAAAAACTGAAGGTTTACCAGAGCCGGGGATTGTGATATGATATCACAAGTGAAGGTATCATTAAAATTCTGTTATGCGTAGAAAACAGCGCAGAAATGAGGAAACAATGGAAAATCAATTAACAAGAGAAGAAGCTCTTACACTATTGAAGCAGTATAATAAGGAGCCCTTTCACATTCAGCACGGGCTTACGGTGGAAGGCGTTATGCGTTGGTATGCCAATGAGCTGGGCTATGGGGAGGATGCTGATTATTGGGCAATTACAGGGCTTTTGCATGATATTGATTTTGAACTGTACCCGGAGCAGCACTGCCAAAAGGCGCCTGAACTGCTAAGAGAGGGCGGCGCGTCGGAAGAGATGATCCGTTCTGTGTGCTCCCATGGATACGGGCTTTGCTGTAATATAAAGCCGGAGCATGAGATGGAGAAGGTTTTGTTTGCAGTGGACGAGCTTACCGGTCTGATCGGCGCGGCTGCGCTTATGCGTCCGTCTAAAAGCGTGGAGGATATGGAAGCGTCCAGCGTAAAGAAAAAATTTAAGGATAAAAGATTTGCTGCCGGGTGTTCCAGAGATGTGATCAGGCAGGGAGCAGAGATGCTGGGCTGGGATCTGAATGATTTGTTTGAAAAGACGATACTTGCTATGCGCACCTGTGAAAAGCAGATTCAGGAAGAGATGGAGCAGACGTCGTTTTAGCAGGATATAAAGGGAATGAATGTGGAGTCAACAGAGTTAGAGGAAAATTTGCAGGCGGAATCCTCCCAGAGCGAGGAGGAAACCGCCAGGGAAAGACACAGACAAAGAATAGAGGAGATGCGTCGGAGCAAGGAAAAGCAGATGATGCGTCGTAAATATATTAAAAAGTATGCGCCTGTGGGAGCGGGACTCCTGGCAGCGCTTATTTTGGTGTTTACAGGAGCCGGGCTTTTACACAGCCATTCTAAGGAAAAGAAAGAGGCGCAAATAAAGGAAAGGGATGTAAGCACAGCGGAGAGTCTGGAAGTTCAGGACAAGGATCAGGAAGGGCAGCCGCAGGAAAAAGATACAGAAGGAGAAGAGTCTTCCAAAAGTTATCAGGCGCAGACAACTGCAGATACCCTGCAGATCGGCGATACCCTGCAGTCCGGGGATGTTTTTTACAGTCAGTATGCGGTTTTGGTTGATTTGGAGGACAGCCGCATTCTTGCCCAGAAAAATGCAGATACCAGAATCAATCCGGCGTCTATGACGAAAATTCTTACGGTGCTTGTGGCGGCGGAGCATATTCAAAATCTGGACGATACCTTTACCATGACCAGGGATATCACAGATTACTGCTATATAAATGATTGCAGTTATGCAGGGTTTGAAAAGGAAGAGGTTATTTCCATAAGAGATCTGTTCTATGGCGCTATTCTCCCCTCCGGCGCAGACGCGGCGGTGGCGCTTGCCGTTTATGTGTCGGGCAGCCAGGAGGCGTTTGTGGAACTGATGAACGAGAAGCTGGCGGAGCTGGGGCTGGGGGAGACTACCCATTTTACAAACTGTGTGGGAATTTACGGAGAAGACCATTACAGTACGGTATACGATATGGCGATGATTATGGAAGCGGCAATGGACAATGAGCTTTGCAGAACGGTCATGTCCGCCCATACCTATACAACCTCAAAGACGGAGCAGCATCCGGAGGGCATCACCCTTTCCAATTGGTTCCTGCGGCGCATTGAGGACAGAGACAGCGGCAGTGAGGTGATCTGCGGAAAAACCGGTTATGTGACCCAGTCCGGAAGCTGTGCGGCAAGCTATGCCGCAAATGAGGGCGGAAAGGAATATATCTGCGTGACGGCAAACGCCAACAGCGGAAACAGGTGTATTGCGGATCAGGCAAGGCTTTATAAACAGTTTTCAGCCGCTTAGATTTGGAGGAGAAATGGATCTATTTGCATATATGCGGTCTGCCAATATGGAGAAGGAATCGCCTTTAGCGGCGAGAATTCGCCCCAGAACCCTTGAGGAGGTAGTAGGGCAGCAGCACATAATCGGAAAGGATAAGCTTTTGTACCGCGCCATCAAGGCGGACAAGCTCAGTTCCATTATTTTTTACGGACCTCCCGGTACCGGGAAGACCACCCTTGCCAGAGTCATTGCCAATACCACCAGCGCAGAATTTACCCAGATCAACGCCACGGTGGCGGGGAAAAAGGATATGGAAGAGGTGGTGAAAGCCGCGAAGGACAGAATGGGGATGTACGGTAAGAAAACCATACTCTTTATCGATGAGATCCATCGGTTTAATAAAGGACAGCAGGATTACCTGCTGCCTTTTGTGGAGGACGGCACCTTAATCCTGATCGGCGCCACCACGGAAAATCCTTACTTTGAGGTGAACGGCGCATTGATTTCCCGCTCCATTATTTTTGAGCTAAAGCCCCTTGGCATGGAAGATGTGAAAGCGCTGCTGCACAGAGCCGTCTATGACAAGGACAGGGGAATGGGAGCTTACGATGCGCAGATCGATGAGGATGCATTGGAATTTCTTGCCGAGGTTGCAGGAGGAGACGCAAGGCATGCGTTAAATGCCATTGAGCTTGGTATTATGACCACCGGCAGGGGGGAGGATGGAAAGATCCATATTACCCTGGAGGTGGCGCAGGAATGTATTCAAAAGCGGATTTTGCGCTATGACAAAACGGGAGACAATCATTACGATACCATCTCGGCGTTTATCAAGAGTATGCGGGGATCTGATCCGGACGCTGCGGTATATTATCTGGCGCGGATGCTTTACGCAGGGGAAAGCGTCACCTTTATTGCCCGCAGGATTATGATTTGTGCGGCGGAGGATGTGGGAATTGCCGATCCCCAGGCGCTTACCGTTGCCGTAAGCTGTTCCCAGGCTGTGGAGCGAGTGGGAATGCCGGAGGCGCAGATTATTTTGGCGCAGGCGGTAATGTACGTAGCATGCGCGCCTAAAAGCAATGCCTGCGTGAAGGCGATCGGAGAGGCAATGAAAACGGTGGAGGAAACAGGGAATCTTGCCATCCCTGTCCATTTGCAGGATGCCCACTATAAGGGTGCTGCGAAACTGGGACATGGCACAGGGTACCTGTATGCCCATGATTATCCCAATCATTATGTACAGCAGCAATATCTGCCTTACGAGCTTAGCGGAAAAGAATTTTATCATCCCTCAGGCAACGGATATGAGGTAAAAGTGAAGGAACATATGAAGCGAATCAGAGAAGCAGAAGGAAACAGGAAAAAATGAAATTTGGAACCGGAAAAGAACAGAAACCGGCGGGGGATAAGCCTGTTAAAATAAAAAAAGTCAGACAGCGGGTTCTGAAAAAAGATGAAAAAGCAAATATGAAAAAAATGATCATGGGACTTGCCGTTTTACTTGGCATTGTTTTAGTTGTGGCGGTTGGCGCGGTCATTTTTTTTGCCTTTTCGGGAAGAGGAGGGGAAGAGCAGCCCCAGGAGGTAAAATTACCCGAAACTGTGGAGAAAATCATCCCCCAGGTGAAAGAAGGGGAGCTTGGAAAAAGCGTTCTGGATCATATTACAACAGCGGGAGACGCCGTCAGGGAATCTTTTGGCAGGCGTCCCCGGAGCCATGAGCTGACGGAAGGGGACAGCGCCGATTTTGCGTCCATAACGGAATGCATCATTGATCCGGAGACAAAAAAGATTTCCGTGACCCTGGAGGGGGACGGCGTTCCCAAAAGCGATGATAAGTATTATTATCTTTTTGCACTAAACACCTACGATACGGAAATCGGGGAGAACAGCGATTACATCAGCAGGGACTACAAGGACAACAAAACCAGCCTGAGCGCCGCCCTGAATTACAATCTGGCGGGAAGCAGACTGTACAAAAAGTTTGTAGTTGCGGTGAAAAAAGATGGAAAATATGTGCAGGTGGCGCCATCAAGATATATCACCAATCCGGAGGCGATCGCCAAATACAGTTCCGTATACCACCAGCCGGGTTCCAAAAAGGGACTTCTGGTAGATCCTAACAGGCTGCGGGGCAATGAACTGGACGATCTGGGGGTAAAACAGGCGGCGTACAACGTACCCGTAGCAAGACTGTTAGGACCTACCACCAGCGCTATCTACCCTACCATTAATTATACATATAACGGCAGAACCTACGCCTTTAACGGACAGGTGGTGGCGGAATATGATCTGGTGTTTGGCACCCTCACGGCAAAGGGGATTACCACCACGGCGATTATTTTAAATAATTATTCTTCCGCCTATCCCCAGCTGACCCATCCCCAGGCAAGGAGCGGCAGTACGGCGCCTTATTGTATGTTTAACGGTGCAGAGGAGTCCGGGGTGGAGTATATGGCGGCAATCGGTTCTTTTCTTGCGGAACGCTATTCCGGCGACAAACATGGAAGAATTTCCAACTGGGTAATCGCCAACGAAGTCAACGCCCGGAAAGAGTGGAATTATATGGCGCACACGGATACGGAAACCTATGTGGCGGAATACGCTAAGGCTTTCAGGGTATTCTATACGGCAATTAAGAGCGTGAGCAGCAGCGCCAGAGTTTACATTTCCCTGGATCAGCAGTGGGACAGAAATCTGAAAAACAATACCAATTACGACGGCAGGGATATTCTGGATGTGTTTAACCGGCAGATCACGGCGAAAGGAAATATAGACTGGGGCGTGGCACAGCATCCCTACAATGTGCCCCTGACGGAAGCGCGAACATGGGCGTCCTCCAGATATGTGAAGCACAGTGCCGATACTTCCATGCTCACCATGGCAAACATAGAAGTGCTGGTCAACTATATGAAACAGCCGCAGTTTTTGACGGATAGCGGCGAGGTGCGCAGCATCCTGCTCAGCGAGCAGGGGTATACCTCCCATGCAGGGGAAGCGTACCAGGCGGCAGCGTTTGCCTATGCCTACTACAAAGCGGCGGCATACGATGAAATCGACGGCTTCCTGCTCAACAGAGAGACGGATGCGCCGGAGGAGGTGGCGCAGGGGCTTGCCTTCGGGCTTACCAATTCAGGAGGCGGACAGAAGCAGATCTACAATGTGTTCAAATACATAGACACGCCCAGCCATGGGGAGTATACGGAGTTTGCAAAAAGTCTGATTGGGATTTCTAATTGGAATGAGATTATTCGATAGGGAGGATGGTCAGTACTGTTAATAATGCCCAAAGCGGTTTAAGCTGCTTTGGGCATTAGCATGTTTACGCTTATTTCTTTAATTCCACAAAACTGTATATTCCTAAAATGATATAGGCAGGTACAATGATGTATAATGTTAAATCGGCATATCCACTTACACTTGAAAAGCAATATGGCAAAGCACAAACATTTATGAGAAAATGAATGATGATCGGCAGCCATAAGTTATTTGTTTTCTTGTAAACCATTCCGAAGAATATACCCATACCTATCGTCCAGATGACCTTGCTTACGATAACAAGTAATGAGCTGTTTAGCGCGCCGAATATATGTCCCAATCCGAAGATTGCGGATGATAATACAACCGCAATCAGAGTGCTGTTTTTATTACGATAAGCCGGTCGCAAAGCGTGGCGGCGTTCGTTTTCTGCAAACATCTTTTCAATCAGATTAAGCAATAAACCCCGTACATATAACTCTTCAATGATAGCAACGCCAATATAGTATATAACACCTTCTACAAGCACTTTTGCAACAGAGGGCTGACGGTCAAAAGGTGATAATCCAACATAAAAAGCAATAAAGCCCACGATCGCAACTACCACTCCGATGATTCCGTATTTCTTGAATCTATCTGTCAATCCTGTTTTTGTAAATCCCAACGTCCACTTAGGGCATAGTATTCTTAAAAACAAGAAGGCTATTATTCCGATTATCAAAAAATTAATCATCAACGTAAAATAGATAGGCTCTATGTCTGCAATTTGAATATTGACAAAAAATGCACTTGGAATACCCGTTATATCCATAAATGCAATTAGCAAAGTCAATACCGCTATATAAATAAGTTCTCGCTTGTTCATAATATCGCCTCAAAATTCCCCATTTATCTAATCATTTGATATTGTTGAACTTCAACATCTGTATGTAAACAATTATTATTCCTACTCCGTATCCCATTGGTACAATATACCAGATGTTTTATTCGGAAAAATATTTTTCGTAAAAGTCTTTTGCTGTTATGATTTGAATATTTTCGTATTCTTTTATTACGAGAAGGTCTTTATCTCCACTGACAATGTATAAAGCATGAGAATCTCTTGCACATTCTAAAAATTTGTTATCATCAGGATCACGGCATATTTCAATATGAGTAATCGGTTCAATAATTTCCATAGCTTTGATCAGTGGACTTAGAATTACGCGATTGATATGCCCCTGTTTTCTGTCAATCATTTCCTGTACAATTTCCTCATATTCATTAATTATTTCAGCTGTAGCGCATGCAGTTATTTTTTGGCTGACAACAGCACTGAGAATTTTTCTTGGGAATCCGCCAAAAAACACACCAGAAATCAAAACGTTTGTATCTATGACGATTCTCATACGCGTTTTTTCTTTCTGGCTGATTTAATGATATCGTCAACATCGCTTTCAACATAACCCACAGACATTGCCCATTTTTGTGCTTCATCCAATGAGGCTTCAAATTCTTCTGCGGAAGGAAGCTTTAATGCCTTAAGCATGATAACATCCCCGGAAGTATATGCTACCAATTTATCACCAGTGTCAATGGATAAGAGTTTGCGGATGCTGACAGGTAAGGAAATCTGACCTTTGGAAGAAACTGTTAGTATCTGAGTGTTCATTTGCGTAGACTCCTTTTGAGTAAGAATTTCTTACTTATATTATGCCATAATATGAAAATATATACAAGAAAAATTAAGTTTATGATTAGAAAAGCTGCCGGATCAAATATTGATAAATATCCTGATTCTTATTTTGCCAGTTGTCGCAGATGGCGGCGGCAGTCTCCTCCGAGGGGACAGATAAAGTTATGTCAACCAATTTTATACCTTTCTCCTTGGCGGTCAGGTGCGCCTCATATTCTCCGGAGGTGGATTTATAGTAATCCGCAAGAATGGAAGATTCATTTCTCAAGTGAATTTCATTTTCGGCAAAGAAATGGTCAATGTCGGCTTTGATGCTGCCAGTGATCTGATTGCCAAAAAAGCTTACGGTTTCCGCCCCTTCCTTTGTAATGCTTAAGTGGGTTCTGTTCCGGATAGACTGGGCAGTGATCAGACCTGCGTCGATCAGCTCGCCGATGGACTGCTGAAGAGAGAGAAAGTTGGTATATTCTTTTTCCAGCATAAAATCGCTGATCTGCGCCTTGGTCAGAGGAAAATCAACTTTGCTTAACATATATAGTATGATCAGTTTGTAAAGAGTGATGGGGTCGCGCATATTGCATCTCCATAAGATAAATTCAAAATTTACAGTGTATCTTTCAGTGGGCTGCCCTGAAGCCCGTACAGTCTGCCCTGACAGGCACCCTGTTCCTTCATTTGCTTGTGCAGGGTGTTCAGAACCAGCCGCTTGTTTGCGCTCCAGAGAGGAAAGAGCAGCAGATCTCTTGGCGCGTCTCCTGTAACCCGATGCACCACCATATCAGGGCGAAGATGTTCAAGGCATGGAATCAGAACCTCCAAATAGCTTTCCAGAGTGGAAAAAGAGCCACAGGAGGAAGGATCTTCCTTCCAAAGCCTGCCAAGGTCAGTTCCTTTTAAAATATGCAGGAGTTGGAGTTTAATACCCCAGATGGGGAGCTGGTTTAAGTACGCTGCGGTGGCAAGCATGTCCTGCTGATTTTCTCCCGGAAGCCCCAATATAGCATGGGCAATCACAGGAATGGAAGCCTCATCCAGCTTCCGTATACAGGTTTCAAAACAGCTCAGAGGATAGCCCCGGCGGATCAGGCGTGCCGTGCGCTCATGAACGGTTTGCAGTCCCAGTTCAAGCCAGACGAACTTTGGCGCGTACTCTTCTTTCAGCTTTACCAGAAGCTCCATCACAGATGCAGGAAGGCAGTCCGGTCTGGTGGCGATGGAAATACCGGCAACGGAAGGCATAGCAAGGGCAAGACGGTACACCCTTTCCAAGTAGGAAAGGGGAGCGTAGGTGTTGGTATACGCCTGAAAATAAGCGATGAACCGCTGCCCGGTTTTTTTACCGGAAAGTGCGGAGATTCCCTTTTCAAAGGCGGCGGAAAATAGCTGGACAGCTTCATCCTGCCGTACTCTGCTTTCCAGTGCGGAGTAGCTGCGCAGGGGGACTGCAAAATCCCCGCTGCCCCCTGCACTGCAAAAGATACATCCTCTATGATCCAGCGTTCCGTCCCGATTGGGGCAGGTCATACCTGCGTTCAGTGCGATTTTATATAGTTTTTCCCCATAAGTATTTTTACAGAAGGCATCCAGAGAATAGTAGGGCTTTCCCTGCCAGAGATTCTTATGGGGGACTGGTGTATAGGAAGATGAGAAATTCATATAAGCTTATCGGATGTGAGATTTCACAGCATCCGCTACAAGCTCGGCAACCTTGGGATTAAATGCTTCCGGCATAATGTTGTCCTCGTTTAATTCTTCTTCCGGTACCAGAGAGGCGATTGCTTCCGCTGCCGCCAGTTTCATTTCTTCCGTGATCTGCGTGGCGCGTCCCTCAAGGGCGCCCTTGAAGATACCCGGAAATGCCACTACATTGTTAACCTGGTTGGGGAAGTCGCTTCGACCTGTACCTACCACCTTTGCCCCTGCCGCTTTTGCCAGATCCGGCATAATTTCAGGCACGGGATTCGCCATGGCAAAGAGAATGGCGTCCCGATTCATGGAGGCAACCATTTCCTGGGTGACAATATTGGGGGCGGAAACGCCTACAAAAATATCTGCGCCTTTGAGGGCATCCGCCAAGGAGCCGGTTTCGTTGTGGGGATTGGTTACCTGGGTCATTTTCTGCTGCATCCAGTTCAGCCCCTGGGTGTCTTTTGAGACGATACCGACTTTATCGCACATAACAATGTTGGGAAAACCGTAGGTTAAAAGCAGTTTGGTGATGGCAACGCCTGCGCTGCCGGCACCGTTGACAACTACTTTACAGTCTTCTTTCTTTTTATTTACGACTTTCAAGGCATTGATGATGCCCGCAAGAACTACGATAGCGGTTCCGTGCTGGTCATCGTGGAAAACGGGAATGTCCAAAATTTCCTTTAAGCGTTCTTCAATCTCAAAGCAGCGGGGAGCGCTGATGTCCTCCAGATTAATTCCCCCAAAGCCGGGGGCAAGATAAGTCACTGTTTTGATGATTTCTTCCGTATCCTGGGTATCCAGGCAGATCGGAACGGCATTGACGCCTCCAAACTCTTTAAAAAGGACAGCCTTACCTTCCATAACAGGCATGGCGGCATAAGGACCGATGTTGCCCAGCCCAAGAACGGCGCTGCCGTCGGAGACAACGGCAACAGTGTTTGCCTTCATGGTATACTGATAGGCGGCTTCCTTATCCTCTGCAATTACCTTGCAGGGCTCCGCAACGCCCGGGGTGTAGGCAAGGGACAGATCTTCTCTGGATTTGACAGGAGTTTTCGATACGGTTTCAAGCTTTCCGTTCCATTTTTTGTGAAGCATAAGCGCTTTTTCATTTGTGGTCATATAAGTACCTCGCTTTTTATTTTAAACAATTAGAATCCTGCATTTCAGCATGATATACTTAGTATAGCATAAAAATAAAGGATATGGGAAACAGATTAAAATGCTTTCAAAAAAATGCACAACCGTTTTAAAATCAGGAAAATGTGGATATTCTATGAATTATACTTTACACACTCTAAAGCATATGCTATCATAAGTAGTAATGAAAACTACATACTATGGATGTTGATAAATACATGAGATGGTTTCGGAGGTTGTTATGAATTATAAAATTATTGCAGACAGCTGCTGTGAATTTCCCCCGGAGTGGGAAAATTCCGGATATGAACGCATACCCTTAGGGCTGGAAGTGAACGGCGAATTGATTATGGATGACGAGAGCTTTGATCAGGCGCAGTTTCTGAAAAAAGTAGCGGCTTCTCCTGTGTGTCCCAAATCTTTTTGTCCGTCTCCGGAAAAATTTAAGGAAGCGTATGAGACGGATGCCCCGAACGTATTTGTATTTACTTTATCTTCAAAATTAAGCGGGAGCTACAACAGTGCAGAACTGGGGAAAAAACTTTATATAGAAGAGCACGGAAATAAAAATATTTTCGTATGCGATTCGGAATCCGCAAGCTGCGGGGAGACCCAGCTTGCGCGGAAAGCCGCGGAATGGTCAGAGGAAGGACTTCCATTTGAAGAAATTTGCAGAAAGCTCACAGAGTACAGAGACAGGATGAAGACTTACTTTGTGCTGGATAATTTGGAAACCCTCCGCAAAAACGGGCGGCTTACCGGAGTCAAAGCGCTGGTTGCCTCCACCCTGAACATCAAGCCGGTAATGGGTTCCCATAAGGGGGAGATTATTCAACTGAGTCAGGCGATCGGCATCAAAAAGGGCTTGGCAAGGATGGCAGAGTATGTGGCAAAAGAAGCGGTACACCCCGAAGATAAAACCCTGATGATTACCCATTGTAACTGCCCTGCGCGTGCCCAAAGCGTGAAAGAAATGATCCTTTCCAAAATCAGGGTAAAAGACGTACTGATCATGGACACCAAAGGAGTCAGCAGCATGTACGCCAACGACGGCGGCGTGATCGTTACGCTGTAATTGTGCTTTCATCATATTTTAGGATGCATCCGGGACAAAAACCCCGGTTCTAAATAGCGGCGGTGGAATTTTATAAAAGAAGCTTGTGCGAACGACTTTTGCACCATGGAGATGAGACACAAAAAATCGCGGAAGCCTTTGCTGACGCGATTTTCGTTTTAAGAGGCTCATCGGAATGCCTGGTGCAACGGAGCAAGCACAAATTCTTTTATAAAATTCCACCGCCGCTATTTAGAACCGGGGTTTTTGTCCACTCAAACTATAACAGTGAAATTTCCACAGGCGCGTTCAGAAGGGCGATAACCAGCGCGATTTGCAGGATTAAAATGAAAGGCATTCCGTACACGAAGGAGCGGTGCCTTGTTTTATGGTGGAAGGTATACATTCCAAGAATGGAGCCTATGCTTCCGCCGATGATTGCAACAATAAAAAGGGTTGCTTCCGGAATCCGGAAGGCCCTTTTTTTTGCTTTATATTTGTCAATGCCCATCAGGGCAAATCCAATCAGATTAATTCCAATAAAATAGGATAATAAAAGTGTTATTACATCCATAAAGGTGATCAGCCTCCATAGTTTCCATTATTTTCCTTATTTCAGTTCTCCACGCTCCTGCATTTTAAGGGCGCGCACCTTGGTGGAAAGTCCAAAGAGATTGATAAAGCCCTCCGCATCATGGTGGTCATAGAGATCTCCCGTTGTAAAGGAAGCAATGCTTTCATTGTACAGTGAGTAAGGAGAAGTGGTGCCTGCCTTGATGATGTTGCCCTTGTAAAGCTTAAACTTCACTTCGCCTGTTACATACTGCTGGGTGGATTCGATGAAAGCCTGAACCGCCTGACGGAGAGGAGAAAACCATTTTCCCTCATATACGATCTGTGCCAGCTTGTTGCCCATATCCATTTTAACGGCGTAGGTATCCCGATCCAGGATCAGCTCTTCTAACTGCTGATGCGCCTCATAAAGGATGGTTCCGCCGGGGGTTTCGTAAACGCCTCTGGACTTCATGCCGACAACACGGTTTTCAACAATATCTACAATGCCAATGCCGTGCTTGCCGCCTAATGTGTTCAGCTCTCTGATAATATCGGAAACTTTCATTTGCTTGCCGTTGACGGAGGTGGGAACCCCCTTTTCAAAGGTCATGGTAACGTACTCGCCCTCATCGGGAGCCTTTTCAGGAGTAACGCCCAGTACCAGAAGATGCTCGAAGTTAGGCTCGTTTCCGGGATCCTCCAGTTCCAGTCCTTCATGGCTGATGTGCCACAGATTACGGTCGCGGCTGTAGCTGGAATCAGCGGAGAAAGGAAGGTCGATTCCGTGTGCCTTGCAGTATGCAATTTCAGATTCCCGGGAATCCAAGGTCCACTTGTCATTTCTCCATGCCGCAATGATCTTTATGTCAGGGGCAAGAGCTTTGATGCCAAGTTCAAAGCGAATCTGGTCGTTTCCTTTACCGGTAGCGCCGTGGCAGATGGCGGAAGCGCCTTCCTTACGTGCGATTTCAACCAGCTTTTTTGCAATCAGAGGTCTTGCCATGGAAGTCCCCAGGAGATATTTATTCTCATATACGGCGTGTGCCTGTACGCAGGGGACAACGTATTCGTCACAGAATTCGTCGGTCACATCCAGTATGTATAATTTTTCAGCGCCGCAGAATTTCGCTCTTTCTTCAAGCCCGTCCAGTTCTTCTCCCTGTCCACAGTCGATGCAGACGCAGATGACTTCATAGTCAAAATTTTCTTTCAGCCAGGGGATGATGGCGGTGGTGTCCAGTCCGCCTGAGTATGCCAGAATCACTTTTTCCTTCATAATTTAATGCCTCCATAATGATTTTATAATAAGCTTACAATTACTGTCCTTTGACAATATACAACAGATCCATTGGAAATGCAACACCTATTTATGCATAAAATTTAAAACATATTTTGATTTTATCCATAAAAAATAAATAAAAATGTATATTATTCATAAAAATTGAATAATAATTCATTCGTTCCAATGTAAGAAAAGAGAATGGGAAGAAGTAAGGAAAACAGAATTAGCAGGAAAAATTTTGCAGGAAGTCTAAATTTCCTTGTTCTGTATGGTATTTTCTGATAAAATAATCCAGTATGATTAATATAAACGAAGGAAGGGATCCGTGCTATGAAAAAAATGGAAGAGTACATACGAAGTATTCCGGATTTTCCGGAGAAGGGCATTATTTTCAGAGACGTGACCAGCGTGCTGCAGGATCCGGACGGGTTAGCGCTTGCCATTGACTCTATGAAAAAGATGTTGGAGGGGATTGATTTTGACGTGATTGTGGGAACAGAGTCAAGAGGTTTTATTTTTGGTGTTCCCATTGCATATTCCTTACATAAAGGATTTGTGCCGGTTCGCAAGAAAGGGAAGCTGCCGCTGGAGGTTATTTCCAAGGAATATGACCTGGAATATGGCAGCGCCGTAGTGGAGATGCATAAAGACTCCATTAAGCCGGGACAAAAAGTAGTAGTGGTGGACGACCTGATTGCTACAGGCGGCACCATTGAGGCGAGCATTCAGATGATTGAAGAGCTGGGCGGCGAAGTCGTGAAGGTGATTTTCCTGATGGAGTTGGCGGGACTGAAGGGAAGAGAACGGCTGAAGGGCTACGATGTGGACAGCGTCATCATCTATGAAGGCAAATAAATTATACTTACCACTTATGAGAAAAGGAGAAAAGTGATGTTAGAGAAATGGTTCAAACTCAAAGAAAACAACACGAACATCAAAACAGAAGTAGTTGCCGGCGTCACAACATTTATGACCATGGCATATATTCTGGCAGTTAATCCGTCGATTCTTTCGGCGTCCGGCATGGACAGTAACGCTGTGCTGATGGCAACGGCTCTTGCGGCATTTATCGGTACCCTGGCAATGGCGCTGCTTGCAAATTATCCCTTTGCATTGGCTCCGGGACTTGGGCTTAACGCTTATTTTGCCTATACGGTATGCGGCGTTATGGGATACTCCTGGCAGATTGCCCTGATGGCGGTGTTTGTAGAAGGATTGATTTTTATTGTATTATCCGTGACAAATGTGCGGGAGGCAATTTTTAATGCAATTCCCATGCAGCTGAAAAGAGGCGTGTCTGTAGGCATCGGTCTGTTTATTGCATTTATTGGATTCCAGAATGCAGGGGTTGTAGTAAACTCAGACAGCACGCTGGTAACGGTAATTGATTTTACAGCGGATTTCCATACGGCAGGTATCAGTGCGCTGCTGGCAATCATCGGCATTTTCATAATCGTTATCCTTCATGTAAAGAAGGTAAAGGGCGCTATTTTGATCGGTATCTTTGCAACCTGGATTTTGGGCATTATCTGTCAGTTGACAGGCTTATATACAGTAGTGCCGGAAGCGGGCTACTATTCTCTGATTCCCTCCTGGAGCAGTTTCAGCATCAGTTCCATCGGTTTGACCTTTGGGCAGTGCTTTAAGGCGGATTTTGGCTCAATTAAGGTGATCGACTTTATTGTAATTATTCTTGCATTTCTGTTTGTAGACGTGTTCGATACGCTGGGAACATTGATCGGATGCGCAAATAAGGCGGATATGCTTGATAAAGAAGGAAAGCTTCCCCGCATTAAACAGGCGCTTTTGGCGGATGCTATTGCAACCAGCGCTGGCGCTGTTTTGGGTACTTCCACTACGACCACTTTTGTGGAAAGCTCTGCAGGTGTTGCAGAGGGCGGCAGAACAGGACTTTCTTCTGTTGTGACCGGTTTCCTGTTCCTGCTGGCAATTATATTTGCTCCAATCTTTACGACCATTCCCGGATTTGCAACGGCTCCGGCACTGATTTTCGTAGGATTTTTGATGATCACCGCTGTTGTGCAGATCGATTTCGAAGATCTCACAGAGGCAATTCCCGCTTACCTTTGTCTGCTTGCAATGCCTCTCATGTACAGCATTTCCGAAGGTATCGCAGTAGGCGTTATCTCTTATGTGATCATTAACCTTGTATGCGGAAAGGCAAAAAAGATTACACCCCTTATGTATATACTTGCAGTGTTGTTTATCTGTAAATATATTTTCCTGTAGGGTGAATTGATTTTTTGAAACTTGGGGCTTTCGCATCGGCGGAATGATTCTGCCGGGCGATTGCCCTTTTTTGTTTGAGGGATAGGAAAAGGAGTGAAAATGAAAAGAAGCAATTATTTTGTGGAAGGTCTTCAGGGCGCAGGCAAAACGACCTTTGTGCGGCGGCTTGGGGAACGCTTAAGCGATTATCAGGTTTTCCACGAGGGGGATTATTCGCCTGTTGAATTGGCATGGTGCGCTTATGTTACGGAAGAAGAGTACAGGCATGTGCTGAACAGCTATCCTTCCCTCCGGAAAGAAATTATGGAGAAAACAGTAACGGAGGACGACCGCAGGATTATCTGCTACACGCAGATTCTAACCGACGTTGCAGGTTTTCACAAAACGTTGGAAAAGTTTGAAATTTATAATGGAAATCTGGATAAAGAGTCTTTTGAAAATGTGATTTTTGAACGGTTTGGGAAATGGAGGGGAGAAGGGCAGATTTTTGAGTGCTCCATCTTCCAAAATATTATTGAAAACCAAATGCTTTATTTGATGATGGAGGAAGAGGAAATTCTGGATTTTTACAGAAGATTAAAGAACGTTCTTGGAGATAAACCGTATCAGATTATTTATCTTGACGTGGAGGATATTCCAGGCGCTATTGAGGTAATCCGAAAGGAGAGAGCGGATGAGAACGGAAATGAAGTATGGTTTCCGTTGATGATAAAATATCTGGAGGAATCGCCTTATGGAAAGAAGCATGGGACGATGGGGCTGGAGGGACTGCTTGTGCATTTAGAGAGGCGAAAAGCGATAGAACATCGGCTTATGGAAGAGGTTTTTAAGGAGAAAGGGATTATTGTAAAATCTTTCCATGGATTCGGTGATTTCGAAGTACCAATCCAACCCCTGCCATTATCACAATAGAAAATATTCCCGTTATAGGATCAAAAAATATCTGTCCCCAATTGCTGTATTTCACAAAGGAACCTGTTGCAATAAGAACAGTGGGGACAGCATCTTCCATTGAGTGTAACAGTACGCAGGACCATACGCTTTTTGTCATGCGGTATAATTCTACAAATAAAATGGACCATACCATCATGACAAGACATCCTGATATCAGAGTTTTCAATCTTGAAGCGGTTAAAAAATATTCATCCCCCAGGAAAACCAAATAATATGCTGTATGCCACAACCCCCATACCAGACCTGAAATACCATATATCAACCAATCGTTTAGCCGAAATTCCAATAGCCTGGGTGTCAGGTATCCGCGCCATGCAAATTCTTCAAATATATTTTTCAAAAAGCTTCCCGCTAAAGAGATTGCTGCAGTTGATAGAAAAGCAGACCACGAGATCGTGGAAATATCAATACAGTCAAAGCATAATGCAAGTAAGATCGTAATCATTGTGACAACAGGATAGAGGAGAATTGCAATCACATAACCTTTCCAACTTGTTTTAAGGTTTAGTTTTAGACCGAAGCTTTTCCATTCTTTTTCCCTGGTTCTGAATATGACAGCACATAATAAAGGAAGGGCAAGCCAAATACCCATTCCCAGGCTGTCTCCTTCAGGCTGGTCTGTTAAGAGTTGATCCACAAGGACGCCGATCCAGCCGCTGATAAGCGTTATAATGATAAAATAAATTAAATTGCGACGGGTATTTTTCAGCATGATACAGATTCCCTTTCAATCAATTTCATAAGCCAGCTTACATCTGGCAGCGGTGCCCCGGGTCTACGTACCTTTTCCTGTGCAATACCCTGTATGGCTCCAAAAAGTGCGACGCACATTGCATGTGCATTTCCGGAATGAAATAATCCTAATTCCTGCCCTTTTTGGATAACCGGAATCCATTGTGCTGCAATGTCTGCTTGTTCGAGAAGGGTATATACTTCGTTTATTCCAACATGGGAATGCTGCGCCTGATCTATAAAAACGAACATTTTTCCAAAGAAGGGATTACTTTCAAGCTGTTCAAAAATGTTCTGTACGATCTGGAAGAGATATTCTTTGGGCGCCTGCATGGCGGCGGCTTTTTCGATATGCATTTCTTCGACTCCGATTTTTACCAATTCAAGATAAATACTTTCTTTATTAGGAAAATAGTGAAAAAACAGACCGGAGCTGATCCCTGTTTTGCGGCATATTTCACGTGTACTTGTCCCATAAAAGCCCTTTGTAATAAATTCGTCTAAGGCGGCTCTTAAAAGCTGATTTTTTCTTTCTCTTCCTTTTTCCATAATCATACTCCTCAAAATTAAGCAAGTGCTCAATTTTGATTATAACATGATCTGTAATTTTGTCAAGGACTAAAAATGCGTTCCGTGGTATACTAAATACTACGGTGTTTTGATGCTGTGACATCTTGATTTAAGGCAGTAATCCAGGACTTTACATTCATTTTACAATTTTCTGATATTGAATTGATGTTTCTTCTGTATGATATGGCATAGAAAGCTGAATGCTATAAGAATACAGGAGGAAATTATGGACTTTTTTGATTTATTGACGATGATAGGCGGTCTTGCGCTTTTTTTGTATGGAATGCACCTGTTAAGCGAAGGGCTGGAAAAGCTCTCCGGAGGCAGACTGGAAAGAATTCTGGAAAGTCTCACCAACAACAGATTGAAAGCGGTGCTTTTAGGGGCAGGCGTGACGGCGGTGATTCAGTCCTCCTCCGCCACCACAGTTATGGTGGTAGGATTTGTAAATTCGGGCATTATGAAGCTTTCCCAGGCAATCGGCATTATTATGGGCGCCAATATCGGAACCACCATCACTTCCTGGCTGTTAAGCCTGACCGGTATAGAAAGCAGTAATTTTTTTCTTCAATTGGTAAAACCAACCTCCTTTTCGCCGGTACTTGCACTAATTGGCGTTGTTTTTATACTGTTTCTGAAAAATGGCAAAAAGCGTGACATTGGCGGAATTTTAGTGGGATTTGCAATCTTAATGACAGGGATGGAGACCATGTCTCAGGCAATGAAACCGCTCAGCGGGGTTCCCTGGTTCACGGGAATTTTCACACTGTTCAGTAATCCCATTCTGGGAGTTTTAGTGGGGGCGCTGCTTACGGCGGTAATTCAGTCTTCCTCTGCATCTGTCGGTATTTTGCAGGCATTATGCGCCACCGGAAGCATCAGGTACGCTACCGTAGTGCCGATTATTCTTGGACAGAATATTGGAACCTGCGTTACGGCGCTGATGTCAGGGGTTGGCGCAGGCAGAAATGCAAAGCGCGCCTCCATCGTTCATCTTTTGTTTAATGTCATCGGGGCGGCAGTTTTTATGACAGTGTTTTATACATTGAATGCAGTGCTTCGGTTTACATTTATGCAGGAAGCGGCTGACAGCGCAGGAATTGCACTGGTGCATACGGGATTTAACCTGCTGACCACCGCGCTTTTACTTCCCTTTGCAAACGGGCTTGAGAAGCTGTCTTTCGCCATCATCAAACCGGATGAAGAGGAACAGAAGCAGCTGGAAGAGAAGGAAAGTTTTGCAAGGATGGACGAACGATTTCTGGATACACCTTCCTTTGCCCTGGAACAGGCGTATTCCTATACGCGGAGAATGGCGGATTTGACCAGGGAAGCTTTTAACATAACAGTCCAGAATCTTTTAGAATATGAGAAGGAAAATGCAGCGGAAGTGGAGCGTCTGGAGAATCTTGTGGACAGATTTGAGGACGAGATCAGCGGATACCTTGTAAAGCTTTCGGGCAGGAATCTGAGCGAAGGGGATTCAAGAAGACTGGGCATGATTCTGCACAGCGTAGGAGATTTGGAACGAATATCGGATCATGCCATGAATCTTACTGACTGTGCAAAAGAGATGAAACAAAAGAGTTGGAGCTTTTCGGATAAGGCGACGGAAGAACTGCGGATTTTTTCTCAGGCGGTCAAGGATATTGTGGAGCTTTCTGTGGAAGTTTTCAAGGAAGAGGATACCGGAGCGGCAAAGTCCATAGAACCCTTTGAGGAAACCATTGATATCCTTCAAAAAGAAATAAAGCGGCGTCACATGAAGCGCCTGAGAAAAGGAAAATGTACGGCGGAGATGGGATTTGTACTTTCGGATATTACCAATAATTATGAGAGGATTGCCGATCACTGTTCCAACCTTGCAATTAATATTCTACAGCTAAATGAGGATGATACCCATGCCCATGCCTACATTGACAGTCTCTGGAGGGGAGAAGGCAGCGAATTCGACCTGCTTTTGCAGAGGTATCTGAAACGCTATGAATTACCCGGGAAAAAGGTTAAAATAGAAGAGGTGCAAACGGAAGGATAATATTATGAATACAGTAGAACAGAAGCGGTCAATGACGGCAGGAAGTGCGGATATGATATATTGTGTGGAAGATGATAGCGGCGTGCGGGATCTGATGTTGTATACTTTAAATTCCTCCGGTTTTGAGGCGAAGGGTTTTATGGACGGCAACAGTCTCTTTGACGCCTTGAAAACAGAGACGCCTCAATTGATCATGCTCGATATTATGCTCCCGG
Organism: Lachnospiraceae bacterium UBA7093; assembly: GCA_002492465.1. Taxonomy (GTDB): domain Bacteria; phylum Bacillota; class Clostridia; order Lachnospirales; family Lachnospiraceae; genus Suilimivivens. The sequence continues at coordinate 55,649 of DKYT01000067.1, forward strand.
GGGAAGATGGAATTTCCATTTTGAAGAAGCTGCGCAGAAAGCCGGATACGGCGGATATCCCCGTTATTATGGCAACGGCAAAGGGAACAGAGTATGACAAGGTAATCGGACTGGATATGGGGGCGGATGATTATCTTGCAAAACCCTTTGGCATGATGGAAATGATCTCCCGGATCAGGGCGGTACTTCGGCGTACCCATCCCAAAGTGACAGAGCGCCTTTTACACATCGGCAGTCTGGAACTGAATCCGGAAACCTACGCCGTGCTTGCAGACAGCATGCCCATCAGCCTGACGCGTAAGGAATATCAGCTGCTTCGCATTCTTATGGAAAATCCCGGAAGAGTATTTACCCGTGACCAGCTCCTTGAGATCGTGTGGGGAGTGGATTATACAGGGGAGACCCGGACGGTAGACGTTCACATTGGAACGTTGCGTATGAAGCTTGGAACGTGCGGCGATTACATTGAAACGATCCGGGGCGTGGGATATCGGATGATAAAGGGGGCAGGAGAACAGTTATGATAAAACGTATTTTTCATTCCATCTGTTTGGTTTCTCTTACAGCTTTTCTTGCTTCAATCGTGCTGTTTATGGGCATATTGTATGAATATTTTTCCAATGTCCAACAGGCGCAGCTTAAAATGCAGACAAACCTTGCGGCGCAGGGCGTTACAAATCAGGGAATTGATTTTTTCCATGATTTGCAGGTGACCGATTACCGCATTACATGGATCGATGAGAACGGCAAGGTTTTGTATGACAGCAGATCTGACACCGCAGAGATGGAAAATCATTTGGAGCGGGAGGAGGTAAAGGAGGCGATTGTCCATGGTTATGGAGAAAGCAGAAGGTATTCCATAACCCTGTTTGAACGTTCCCTGTACTGCGCCCAGAGACTGAAAAATGGCACGATACTCCGCCTGTCTATTCCGCAAAGCTCTGTTTTGACGCTTCTGCTTGGCATGGCGCAGCCCATCTGCCTTATATTTGTCGTAATACTGATTTTTTCAGTTGTGCTTGCTATGCGGGTTTCAAAAAAAATTGTTGATCCCATTAATGAAATGAATCTTGACCAGTCGGTGCCCAATGAGGAATATGAGGAGCTTACTCCTTTCATAGAGCGGATTAACAGCCAGCAGACGTTGCTGCGCAGGCAGCAGGAGGCGCTTTTTCAGGCGGAGCAGATGCGGCGGGAGTTTACGGCGAATGTTTCTCACGAATTGAAAACGCCTCTCCATACTATTTCCGGATATGCCGAACTTTTGAAAAATAATATGGTCCAGGAAAACGATGTGATTCCTTTTTCCAGGAAGATCTATGATGAGGCGCAGCGGATGATCCGGCTTGTTGAGGATATTATCAGCCTTTCCCATCTGGACGAGGGGGCAAAGGATATGCAGTATGAAAATGTAGATCTGTATGAACTGGCGGTAAATGCAGTTAAAAGCCTGGAGCCAGAGGCGGAGACGGCACATGTGACTTTGGAAGTGTCCGGTGTATCCGCGCCTTTTTGGGGTATTGGGCAGCTTTTGTACAGCATTATTTATAATCTCATCGATAATGGAATTAAGTATAATAGAGAAAACGGGAAAGTGATGATAAGCATACAGAGCTTTGATACGGAGGCAGTGATTTCCGTCAGGGATACGGGAATAGGCATTGCCGGCGAGCATCAGGAACGGATTTTTGAACGGTTTTACCGGGTGGATAAGAGCCGCTCGAAGGAAGTGGGAGGAACCGGACTGGGGCTTTCCATTGTGAAGCATGGCGTGAAGATACACAACGGGCAGGTTGAAGTACACAGTGCCATGGGGAAGGGGACGGAGATTGTGGTTCGGTTCCCGAAAAACTTTGATGAATGAAAGTGTTACTTTCAGCAAAAGGGGAGTGATTGACAATGTAAACAAATTGGTATACTATATAAATGAAGGAAGGTGAAATTATGGCGACTGTACAAACGCAGATAAGAATAGAGGAAGATGTTAAAAAACAGGCGGTAGAATTATTTAGTCAGCTTGGAATTGACATGTCCAGTGCGGTGAATATGTTTTTAAGACAGGCTATCATGCGTGGCGGACTTCCTTTTAGTGTGGAAATTCCTCGATATAAACAGGAAGTGATAGAAGCTATGGAAGAGGCAAAACAGATTAGCAGAGATCCGAATACCAAGAGATATGGTAGTTTTGCGGAAGCGCTGGAGGACATTGATTTATGAAATATGAATTGGTCCTTACAGGGAAATTCAAAAGAGGATTAAAACTTGCTAAGAGGCGGGGACTAAATATTTCTTTATTGGAAGATATTGTAGAAAAATTATTGCATAAAATTCCTTTGGATGAGAAAAATAGAGACCATGCACTTAGCGGAAATTATAAAGGTTATCGTGAATGTCATATCCAACCAAACTGGTTATTGATATATCTGATAGAAGACGATATATTGACATTGACGTTGATTGACACAGGCACACATGCAGATTTGTTTGATGAATAGTTCGTTATATAAATGAAAGGAAACCCAATATCTCAAGGTTTTCTTTTTCTTACTGCGGAAGATGGGACTTGAAAACAGATATACGATAAACGGTTATCAAGACGTATAAATCATTCTCATCCATGGAAAAATAAGTATTATTTTTGCATGGAGAGAAGCATATGTATAACTTTTTTTATGGCTGGTATTTGAAATGCCAATCCGATACGCAGACTCTGGCGATAATACCTGCTGTCCACACCGCGGGAACCAAGCGCACCTGTTCGATCCAGGTGATTACAGAGGATGACGCCTGGAACGTTACGTTTGCGGCGGATGCATTTCAACGAAAAAAGGGGAAGCTTTTCATCGGAGAGAACCGATTCGGTGAAAAGGGGATTCGCCTGTCAATACACACGCCGCAGCTAACCATTAGGGGAAAACTGGATTTTGGACAGCTTTTACCATTGAAATATGATATTATGGGACCCTTTGCATTGGCGCCGTTCATGGAATGCCGCCACAGCGTGCGGAGTATGCGGCATTTGGTGACGGGAAATGTGCGCATCAATGGGAAAAAATATTCTTTTCAAAATGCCTGGGGCTATTGGGAAGGTGACCGGGGGCGATCTTTCCCGAAAGAGTATATATGGACGCAATGCCTTTTTGGGGGCGGGTCGCTCATGCTGTCAGTGGCGGATATTCCTATGGCAGGGATTCATTTTACCGGTATCATAGGCGTTGTATTATGGCAGGGAAAAGAATATAGAATCGCAACTTATCTGGGAGCCAGAGTGGTTCAAATTCATAATAAGAAAGTTCGTATTGTACAGGGCGATTTGGAATTGGAGGCATGGCTGTTGGAAGCATCTGAACGCCCTCTTAAAGCGCCTACAAAGGGAAATATGGTAAGGACAATTCATGAAAGCGCATCCTGTCGGGCTTTTTATCGATTTCGCAAAAAAGGCTGTACCCTGTTTGACTTTGAAACAGACAGGGCTTCTTTTGAATTTGAATATTTTCATTTTTGCCAGCAGTCAGAAGAAGATCCAAGGAAGGTGTAAACGTTATGAAAAAAGGTAAAAAAGTTTTGAAAATATTTTTAATTGTCGCGGTTGTATTGATTTTACTGCTGGCGGCAATATACATAAATCACCAAATCCACTTAAAAAAGGAATCTGAGCTTCTTGCACCTCTTGGACAGATGGTTGAGGTTGACGGACACAATATGAGCGTTTATATTGAGGGAAAAGGAGAAACAACGCTTGTTTTTATGTCAGGCGGCGGCACCTGTTCTCCCATATTGGATTTTAAATCGCTTTACTCCCTTTTGAGCAATCACTATAAAATTGCAGTGGTTGAAAAGTTCGGATATGGTTTTAGCGACGTGGTGGATAAAAGCAGAGACATTGATTCTATTCTGGAAGATACCCGGGCGGCGCTTGCATTGGCAGGACTGGATGCCCCCTATGTGCTTTGCCCCCATTCCATGTCAGGGCTTGAGGCATTATATTGGGCGCAGAAATATCCGGATGAAGTATCGGCAATTATCGGTCTTGACATGGTGGTGCCCCAGTACTATGAAGATATGGATATTAATATTTCTCTTATGGAACTTGCAAGCGCTGCGGCAGACTTTGGCGTTACCCGTCTGATACCCGGCATTTCAGAAAGCGAAGCCATAAAGCACGGCACATTATCCGATGAAGAAAAAGAAATCTACAAAGCCGTTTTTTACAGCCGAACTGCAACGGTGACCATGATAAATGAAACAAAATCGGTGAAGGGAAATGCAGAAATAGTCAATGGTATGGAAACGCCTCAACTTCCCATGCTTTTATTCCTTTCAGACGGTTCAGGAGGAACCGGTTTTGATAAAGAAACATGGCGGGAAATCCCCATTGCATATATTTCCCATGTAAAGGGAGGACAATATATAGAATTAGACTGCCCACATTATATTCACAATTATGAGTATACAGTAATCAGCCAGCGTATGATGGAATTCCTGACAGACCAGGGATGGTTTTGAGAGGGAAAAACAGAGGAAACGAAAGAGAGGGAGGAGGAGAAATGAATCAGGAAAGCAGAATCGACAGGTTTGAAAAAATGTTAACGGCAGTACAGGAAAATTATGACCGGACTGATGGTAAAATGAAACAGCTGAAGGCGGAAGGGAAAGAAAAATCAGCAACCTACAGACAGCTTATGGGCAGTAAAATGCAGTACCAGAATATGCTGTCCATGTATCGACTGTATGGTTTGATCGAGGAAAAATGAAAGGTAATATATACAGGTTTCAATCTAAAATTTACCTGGTTCCTGAAAAAGGAGGAGCGTATATTAAATTTCCATATGATATCCGTAAAGAGTTTGGTAAAGGAAGAGTCAAAGTCCATGTAACCTTTGACGGGATCCCGTATGAGGGAAGCATCGTAAATATGGGAATAAAAAATGCAGACGGCAGCATCTGCTATATCATTGGAATGTTGAAATCCATTCGTGAACAGCTGGGCAAGTCTGAAGGTGATGAGGTGGAGGTAACTGTCCGGGAAAGAGCGTAAACGGATGAAAACATCAAGGAAAGATCTAAGTAAGGAGGAAGCGTATGCAGGTAGAACATATTGCAATGTATGTAAATGAGCTGGAGCAGGCAAGAGATTTTTTTGTGAAATACTTTAATGCGGTATCGAATGAAGGGTATCATAATAAAACGACAAATTTCCGCTCCTATTTTTTAAGTTTTGAAGGCGGGGCAAGGATTGAAATTATGAATAAACCGGGTATGTGCGATCATAAGAAGGAACTGGCACGTACCGGCTATGTCCATATCGCTTTTAGCGCAGGAAGCAAGGAAGCGGTTGATGGGCTTACAGAGCGGTTAAAAAAGGATGGATTCCATGTAATCAGCGGTCCCAGGACAACAGGCGATGGATATTATGAAAGCTGTATTGTGGGGATTGAGGGAAATCAAATTGAAATCACGGTGTGAAATTACTTTGAATATACCCAAATTTAAGATACCAACTAATATATGTTTTTTATTCCTTCTTTGTATTATTTTGTGTGCCTGCCAGAGAAATAATAGCGAAGAGATCACGCCCCAGCCGCCTGTTCAGGATGAAAAAACGCCCCGGCAGGTGCTGGAAGAACAAGTAATAGACGATACCCATGACGCTTTTCTGGTGGATACCAAGGGGGAGGCAGGAGAAGTTCTGGTAACGGTGGAACTGGATGAAAATCACGTGCCGGAGGATTTTGATGCCATGCTGCACTTTAAGGTATGGAACCCCGATTCTATGGAAGCACCCTTCCAAACGATGGATGCAGCGTCTAATTGCTTTCATCGCTCCACCATTATGGACGCCAACTTTGACGGTTACATGGACTTTAGCTATACCTATGCCATGGGGAACCAGCCATATTACGACCATCTTTGGATTTGGCAGGAAGAGCAGAAACAGTTTGTGGAGGTGCCGGAATTTGACGTAATCTCTGTGCCTGACCTGAATGAGGAAACGAAAACCATCTATGGGTTTAACAGGAGCAGCGCAATGGGGACGGGAGTACATACTTTTCATCAGTGGATAGAGGAAGAGCTGGTTTGCGTGCGCCGTATACAGATTGACCGGGATTCACAAAATGATTGTTTAATAGTTACGGTTATGGACCGTATTGATCATGAGCTGGTGGAAGTGTACCGCAATACCTTTCCGCCAGATTCCACGGAACATTTGGACGAATCTATGAAATGGTGTGATTTGGATTATCATGGTTTATCAGGTGAAGATGCAATAAAAGATATAGTGGGCATGGTCAAGAGTGAAATGAGTCAATTGAAGGTTAAGTATACTGAGATCGCAGGAATAATATGATTTCTGCGGTCTAACTATGTGAAGCAAGATCTTGTTGTTTATGAGAGTCTGGATCGGATAAAGTTGGATACCGGAAGAAGGTCGGCGCTTTTTGTAAGAACCGGGAATGAAGTCGAGTTAAAGGGCGTATCTAGTAAAATTAAGATTAGCGAAGAAATTTCAGAAAATTTGCCTTTGCTGTCTTATCTTGGAATTACATATAATAAAATGAGATAATTTCTGATGCAATAGAGTGGTTTGAGGAGTCTATATAAAAACATAGGGTAAACGGATATAGCACAGAATTAACTTTATCAGAAGAGTCCAGCGGGACAAAAACTGTTTGGGTTATTGCCGTTTATTGCAAGAAGTCTTGTTATAGGAACAACATTAATAATTGATGAGCTGAATGCAAAATATGATAAGCCGGCTCACAGATTATGGTAGCGTTCGTTGCAAAACCTGTGTAAATGTGAAAAAATCTTACAAATAAATAAATTGTAGAGAAATGTATGACATAAATGATTGACATTAACGAAAAAATCACTTAAAATACTAAAAAGGATAGCAAGGAGAAAAGTGATGCTTATCAGATTTAACGTTAGAAATTTTTTATCATTCAATGAAAAAGAAGATGGAAAGACGGAAGAATTTTCTATGATTGCGGGCAAGGTTAGAAATAAAAAGGAGCATACCGGAGATGATGGAAATTTACGGCTCCTTAAATTTGCCGCTGTATTTGGTGCAAATGCATCCGGAAAGTCCAATTTAGTACGGGCTATGGGCTTTATGCGCGATACGGTTATTGACGGGCTGCCAGATGGCTATACGGAGAAGTATTGCAAAACAGATCAAGATAATAAAGAAAAACCGAGCTATTTTGAAGTGGAAATTAAACTGAATGGAAAATATTATGCGTATGGTTTTGAGATTTTTTTGTGTAGGGGAGAATTCTGCTCAGAATGGCTGGTAGAACTGACTGCTGATAATAAGGAAAAGCTGATTTTCAGCAGAGACATTTTAGCAGGGGCATATGAGTTTGGCAATCCCTTGAATACAAAGGAACTGCGGGAGAAAATGGATGTCTATGCCGAGGATATTCAAGATGATAATAGTGTGCTTTTTCTTTCTATTATGAATCGAAATAAAAAAAATCTTTATGAAAAATATAAGAGGGCTTCAATATTAAGAGAAGTCTATTTGTGGATAGAAAGAGCGCTGGATATTAATTATCCTGACGAGCCGATTTCAAATTATTCTTATATGGCTGATACGAAAAATGTGAAAGAAATATGTAGTTTGATAGAAGCTTTTGGAACAGGAATAACAGGCTTTAAAATGGTGGATGTTCCAACGGAAAAGGTTTTGTCGCATTTACCGAAGGATGTAAAGGAAAGTGTGATAAAAAAGATTGAGAATTTGATTTCAGATGCACAGAAAAATCAGAACAAGCATATTAATGGTCTGATTATGCGCAGCCCAAGGGACTTCTTCATGTTGGAAATAAAGAATAACGATGTGGTTTGCAGAACAATACAATTTTCTCATAATAAAAAAGAAACACTATATGAGATGGCGGAAGAATCTGATGGGACAGTTAGAATTTTGGACTTATTAGAGATTCTATTATCTGACGAGGGGAAGACTTATGTGATTGATGAATTGGATAGGTGTCTTCACCCAAGTTTGACTTATAAATTTGTAGATTCCTATTTGCAGATGGCGGCAAAAAAGAATATTCAACTGATAGTTACGACACATGAGTCTCGATTGCTTGACTTCGATTTATTGCGCCGGGATGAAATATGGTTTGTAAATAAGCGGAAGAGTGGAGAGAGTGACATTTATTCTTTAGAAGAATACAATGCCAGATTTGACCAAAAAATTGATAAGGCGTATTTAGAAGGACGTTATGGAGGTGTGCCGGTTTTCAGCACTGTATTTCCGATTAAGGAGGCATAGTGGATGAGAGAAAGCAGGACATTTGCAGAGCGAACAAAGGTTTTAAAGACGGATGAAGTTAAAAAAAGATATTTTCTTGTTTTTGAAGGAGCCAGTACAGAAAAAATATATTTTGAAGCTTTAGAGAATGCACGGGATGATGTGGAGATCGATCCGTTGGTTGAGCTTGTTCCGATTATACGCAGTTATAGCGAAGATGGGTGGAGTAATCCTAAGAAAATATTAGATCGTATTATAGCAAATTTAGAGGAGAAAGAAACTGGGCAATTTACTTATGAATCATTGCTAAATCGGATTATGGATTATTTATACGACGAAAAAATTTTAACCACGAGTAAGGTGCAGGCGCGTGCGTTATGGAGGATACTTGAGAACGGCTGTGAAAAGGTTATAAAGAGGTGCTTGAATGATAAGGTAGATAATTTGTCCGAGGCATGTAATAAGTTAATAGAATATCTGAATCAAGAATCAGATGTGGTCAACATTATAAATGATATTTCGGACATTATTCGAGAGAGTAATATTACTTATGATAGCAGATTTGACAAAATTTGTCTGATTGTAGACAGAGATAAGGAAAGCTTTTTGGCAACTTCAAAAAATAATCAGTATGATTATGTACTGCGAACTTGTAGAGAGAAAGGATTTGGCTTTTACGTATCTAACCCGTGTTTTGAATTTTGGTTGCTGCTTCATTTTGATGAAGTGTTGAATCTGGATAAGGATAAGCTGTTGGAGAATCCATTGGTTACGGCGAAACGGCGGTATACGGAACATGAGCTGAGAAAATTGCTGCCGGGATATAGTAAAAGCAAATATAATGTGGAAATTTTAATTAGGAATTTATCGATTGCGCTATGTAATGCTGAAAAGTTTTGTGAAGATGAGGACTTGCTAATTTCAGAAGTTGGAACTAATATGAGGAAATTAATATTGTCATTAGTGCGGAAAGTATTACAATCCAATTAAAACAAAGAAGGTGATGGGGTGAAAAAAATATTTTTAGATTTAGGCATTTTGATTGGTATTGGTATTTTTCTGATGAGTATCTTTTGCTTTTTACATGGTTCTTTTGAAATGTACCCAACACAAGAGCAGACGGAAAAGGTTAGAATTGCAGCTATGGCAGTTGCAGGCTTATGCGTTTTCATGAGCGTCATGCTTATAAAAAGCAGGCTTAAACTAAACGGAAGGAAACGGGATGAGTCCTGAAACTTGGAGGTGGAATTTTATGTGGCTTTTTATGGCTGTTTTGTCGGCGCTTTTTGCAGGGGTTACGTCCATCCTCGCAAAATGTGGAATCAGGAAAACGGACTCGGATGTGGCAACGGCATTGCGGACTGTTGTGGTACTGATCTTTGCATGGATCATGGTATTTGTAGTGGGCTCAGGGGAAACAATCAAAGCAATATCGGCAAAATCCCTGTTGTTTTTGATTTTATCAGGAGCCGCCACTGGTTTATCCTGGATCTGCTATTTCAAGGCATTATCCATAGGGGATATCAACAAGGTGGTGCCTATTGATAAGTCCAGTACGGTTCTTACTGTGCTGCTTGCGATCATTCTTTTCGGGGAAACGGAGCATTTAGCGGTAAAGCTGATTGGAACGGTATTTCTTACTGTTGGGATCTATCTTATGGTGGAAAAAAAACAGGGAGAGGAAAAGGAAAAGAACAGGAAATGGCTGCCGTATGCGGTTCTGTCCGCCGTTTTTGCGGCGCTTACGTCCATCCTTGCCAAAATCGGCATTACCGGGGTGGAATCCAACCTTGGAACTGCCATTCGCACGATCGTGGTGCTGGTGATGTCGTGGATGATTGTGCTTATGAAAGGAAAACAGTCTCAGATCAGAAAAATTGACAAAAAAGAAATGGCGTACATATCTTTTTCAGGGCTTGCAACAGGAGCCTCCTGGCTATGCTATTACTATGCCATCCAAAATGGTATTGTAAGTGTGGTGGTGCCCATTGATAAAGCAAGTATTGTGGTAACGGTTGTATTTTCTTATTTTGTGTTTGGAGAAAAATTGAGCAGGAAGGCTTTGGCAGGGCTTCTTCTCATGGTTTTCGGAACGCTGGTTATGGCGATATGGGCTTAAGGGAGAAGCGTATGGAACGCCTGATATTGGAAAATCACGAAATAAAACTGTATTGTGGAGCGGAACGGTCGGCGCCCCTTGTAATCTGTCATTATGTGGACGATGGGGAGGCGCTTATAAAAGAGTGCAAGCGGCTGGGGTGCGGTAATTTCACCCTGGCTTTGATCCGAAACCTGGAGGATGTTGACGAGATGAGTCCCTATCAGGTGGAAGCATTGAAGCAATTCAGGGGTATGGCGGAGGAATATATTAAAATCTTAACGGCGGATATTATTCCTCAGATCGAAAAGAAACTCCAGGAAAAACCCGAGGAATGCCTGCTGGCGGGTTACTCCCTCGCAGGACTTTTTTCTGTCTATGCAATGTACCATACAACCCTTTTTTCCAAGATTATCTCCTGCTCAGGGTCACTCTGGTATCCGGGCTTTGTAAATTATGTGAAGGAAAGAAAACTTGCGTATAAGCCTGAAAAAATATATTTTTCAGTAGGGCGTTCCGAGAAAAATACGCGGAACAGGCTGTACCGGAATGTTGAAGCATGTACGCTTGAAATAGAGGAATTGTTTGCCGCCCAAAAGATGCAGACAGTTTTTGAATTAAATGAAGGCGGGCATTTTCAGGATATCGGCTTGAGAGTGGCGAAAGGAATAAAGTGGGCGTTGGAATAAAAGCGAAAGGATAAAATAAGAAAATGGAATCTGTAAAGACAAGAACGCTTGCAGGGGAAAATGAGATCAAGTATGTCATAGCGTCCCAGAAGGATATGAAGCGGCTCATAGACAGCAGATTGGAAATGCTGAAGGTAGTAAACGGGCTGCCTTCTGATTATGTGTTCCCGGATGTGTTTATCACAAAAACCAGAGAATATTTTGAAAAAGGAGATCAGCTCACCGTTTTGGCAATCGATCGGGATGTAATTGGATGCGCAACGCTGTGTTACATGGAATTGATGCCTACCTTTTCTCACCCGACGGGAAAGCGGGCGCATTTGATGAATGTATATACAAACGGCAGGTATCGCAGGCGGGGGATCGCATATGATATGGTCAGGATATTGATTGAGGAGGCGAAGAAAAAAGGGGTTACAGAAATCAGCCTTGATGCCACGGAATCGGGCAGACCATTATATCACAAGCTTGGATTTGTGGAATCAAATGAGTGTATGGTGTTGAATCTTAAATGAAATAAGAAGCATTCCTGTAATTC
>DKYT01000002.1:0-30865 GCA_002492465.1 Lachnospiraceae bacterium UBA7093
TTCTGTACCAATATGGCAAATGCAGGAATGGACATTAAGACATTGCAGTATGTAATGGGACATTCCGATGTAGGTGTTACACTGAATGTTTATACTCATGCCAGCTTTGACCGTGCGGCGGAGCAGATGGCAAAGATTTTAGACTTCAAAGAAGCGGATATTCATGGAAAACAGAGAAAATCAGGTTGAGAAATATACCAATCTACTACACCAATTACTACACCATTTGCCCGTAAATTTGCGTAGATTTATAACGGATTACGCAGATTAAGGGTAAAACACAAAAAATGAAAAAAGCGCCGGAAAGCTTGAAAAATCAAGGTTTGAAGGCTTATGAAGGGATATAAAAGATATGATAAAAATATTATTCGTCTGCCACGGCAACATCTGCCGTTCCCCCATGGCAGAGTTCATCCTAAAGGACATGGTTCAAAAACAGCACATATCCAATCATTTCCTTATCGCCTCCGCCGCCACCAGTACAGAGGAAATCTGGAACGGCATCGGCAATCCGGTCTACCCACCCGCCAGGGAAGAGCTGGCACGGCATGGGATCGGCTGCGACGGTAAGCGTGCCGTACAGCTGAAGAGATCTGACTACGACGACTATGATTACCTGATCGGTATGGACACTATGAATATCCGCAATATGGAGCGGATAACCGGGCATAAGCGAGGAGAAAATCCGGACAAAATCCGCCTTCTTTTAGAATATACAGGGCGAATGGACAGTATTTCAGATCCCTGGTACAGCGGGAATTTTGAAGTCACTTACGAGGACTTGGTGGAAGGCTGTCAGGCATTTCTGAGACATTTGAAAGAAACAGGGAAGTTAGGGGAATGACACCGATAAAAACGATGAGAATTTTACCCTGTGCCGCCGGTTTTATGGGACTGGCAGCAGGGGTATTTATATGGCGTTGCGCATTAACTGCATTTTTATGGGCAGGATGGGGCGGTTTTGGCGGCGTTTCAATGGAATACACTGCCCGGGGAGAGCGAGCCGGACAGTTTCTTTTAGGCGCACCGGCATTGCTCCTGTTTTTTCTTTTACTGATTCGACTGGGTAGAAACATAATCAAAAAGGCAACAATAAGCCGCTATGGAAAAGATCTTTTCTTTTTCATAGCGGCAGTTGGTGCAGGAATTATCCTTTTTTATATGCCAGAGCCTCGCCGGATGATTGTAGACGCTATTTCCCGTGGTATTGTGCAGGCAGGGTGGATGCAGTATCCGGCGCCCTGACTGCGGGGATATATACGGCAATTTCGTAATGCGCCTGAATAGGACTTATCCATCAGCCCTTGCCTTGGATCATCCGCTTTGCCGCATCCATTGCGGACACCACTTGATCGCACCAGGCATCAAAATCAGGATCTTCTCTTTGACATTCCGGATGAGAAAGTACATAGGCAACCGTTTTTTTGATTCCCTGATCTGCGCGGACAGTGGCGGTAAATCCCGGCACCAGCCGTTTAAGCTTGCTGTTGTCAAATACCACCGTATTTGCCTTATCGCCCAGCAGACTTCCTCTGAAATCATAAGGACTGCAGGCATCCAGAAATTCCGAGGAAACATGGATGGCATTTAATGCAACGCCCAAAGCATCTGCAATGATCTGATAGATCTGATTCCAGGTGAGAGATTCATCCGATGTAATCTGTACTGCCTCTCCAATGGCATGTATATTTCCCACAAGCCCTGCGAAGCCTTTGGCAAAATCGGAACTGTGAGTCAATGTCCACAAGGAGGTGCCGTCTCCGTGGATGATAACCGGTTTGCCCTCCTGCATTCTTTTGAGAATAGAATAGCTTCCTGCCGCGCCGTGAACGCCAAGGGGTACCGAGCGCTCAGAGTAAGTATGGCTTGGGCGTACGATGGTAATGGGAAATCCGGATTCCCGATAGAGCCGCATCAGGTATTCTTCCCCTGCAATTTTATTTCTGGAGTATTCCCAGTAGGGATTGGCAAGAGGAGTGCCTTCGGTGATGCGGAAATCGGAGAGGGGCTTTTGGTAAGCGGAGGCGGAGCTGATATAAATAAACTGCCTGGTTTTACCTCCAAAGAGCCTGTAATCCCGCTCCAGCTGGGCAGGGGTAAAAGCGATAAAATCAGCCACTGTGTCAAATTCCAGATCCCGGATCAGCCCTGAAACGGTATCCTCATCGTTGATATCAGCCGTCAGTGTCACAAGATCCCCGGTAAGATCTACGTTCCGATTGCCCCGGTTTAAAAGATACAGGGTATGTCCCTGAGAAAGAAGCAGCCGCGAGATGGCTGTACTGATCGTGCCGGTTCCGCCAATAAAAAGTATTTTCATTCCGATTCCTCCATAAACGATAAAATGCTGAATTAAAAAGTATGCTTATATTATACTGATTCAAAAGAAAAAAGAACAGACAAATTTACAGCTTACCGGATCGAAATATATTTTAGGCTGATTCGGCTTTAGCAGTCCGCCTTGGCGTCCGGATACGTATTACGCCATGCCGTCAGGAGGAAAGTCCATTGGCATATGCAGATACAGGACTGAGCTCAAAATTGGATTTTCACTAACGGAATGGGGAAGATATCTAAAACTTTACGGGTCGGGGTCTAGCGGCGTCCCTGCCGCAGGCCCCTGGTTCTGCCATCCGTGGCAGAACCACCCTGATCTTTTCGCCATTCCGTAAGTGAAATAACCAATTTCTCGCCAAAGTCCTGTATCTGCATATGCCAATGGGCTTCCTCCTGACGGCATGGCGTAATACGTATCCGGACGCCAAGGCGGACTGCTATAGCCAACTACAAACCCATGCAAATAATGATTGTAAAATAAACAGAAAAAAGCTATAATAAAATCACGAGTGAGTTCGAGAATATATTGGCTGATTTAAGGAGGTTTTTATGAAGGAACAACAGAGTTTCAAAAAGAAAATTAAGTACCTGTTTACACTGCTGTGTATTATTTTTGCAGTTTCGGAGGTGTCGGCTATTTTAGGAATCCTGGGCATAGGAAATGCCGTTGTGCAGATTGTGTTCAGGCTGATTGTGCTGGCAGTGATTATCATAGTAGCGACCAGGGGCTATAAGACCCTTTCGGCAAATATGGTGGATCCGTTGATTGAGATGGATCATGCGGTGAAGGGGCTTGCAGTGGGAGACTTGAGCGTGGAAGTTACCTATGAGTCGGAGAACGAGCTGGGTACGCTGGCGGAAAGCCTGCGCCAGACAGTTAACATGATGAAAGCGCTGTTAACAGACCTGACCTCCATTCTGGGCGAATTCCGAAAAGGAAATTTTAACGTCCAAAGCGAGCATCCCGAGGCATACATAGGCGATTTTTCCGTTCTGTTGGAAGAACTGCTGTCCCTTATCCAGGGCTTTAGCGATACCATGAAAAACATTGACAATGCAGCCGATCAGGTAGCGGAGGGAGCAGACGGTCTTGCCATGAGTTCCCAGGAGCTTGCCCAGGGAGCAGCCGATCAGGCGGCATCCATTGAGGAGCTTTTGGCTACCGTTACGGAAGTAACCGAACAGGTACATGAAAATACAACCACTACTATGAAAGCGCATAACAATGCCAAGGTTATTGGCGAACAGGCGAAGATCAGCCAGGGCAAGATGAAAGAGCTGACCGACGCTATGGAAACCATCAAAGAAACTTCCAGTGAAATCAGCAATATTATTGTGGATATAGAAGAAATTGCCTCCCAGACAAACCTCCTTTCCCTGAATGCGGCAATTGAGGCGGCGAGGGCAGGAGATGCAGGTAAAGGCTTTGCGGTTGTGGCGGACCAGATCAGAAAGCTTGCGGAAGACAGCGCAAACTCTGCCGTTACCACCAAGGAACTGATCGATAAGTCCATCCGCGAGGTGCAAAGAGGCAACGAAATTACGGAGCAGACAGCGGAATCCTTAAACAGCGTGATCAGCGAGATGGACAATATTGTTCTTGCGGTTGCCAATATCCGTACGGCATCTGAAAAGCAGGCGGTATCTGTCAGCGAAATCGAAAAGGGCTTTGAAGCCATCAGCGCAGTTGTGGAGAATAACTCGGCAGCAGCGGAGGAGACCTCGGCAACCAGCGAAGAGCTTTCAGCACAGGCATATGCTCTTAAGGGAATGGTAGAGCACTTCCAGCTTCGTGAATCATAAGCCGTTGGCTCAGGTTAACGGTATTTGCGGACGGCATACATACATAGCAGGGTTTGGACCGCCTGGCTTACCAGCAATCCCCAGAGGTACCCGTGGATGCCCCAGAGGGGAATGCCAAAGAAGACGAAGCCCAGCCTTACCAGAAGGCTCAGCATACTGTAGATAAAGGTGAGTCCTGTCTTACCCAGTCCGTTTAAAATGCTTCCCAGCGTGCTGGCAATATACATAAGGGGGCAGAGGAAGCTTAAAATCAGGATGAAATCTCCTGCAAGACTGCTTTGGTACAGAAGATTGCCCAGAAATTTTCCGGAGCACAGGAAAATAAAAGTAAACAAAATACCTAAAAGAAAGCCGTAGCGTATGGATTTATGCACGGCTTTTTTGATGGTGCCTGTATTGTCGGCGGCATCCGCTTCCGACACAATGGGCAGGAGAAGGACGCAGATGGAGTTGGTGATCGCGCCCGGGAACAGGATCAGGGGCAGAGACATTCCGGTGAGAACGCCGTAAACGCCAAGAGCGCTTGCATTGTCATAACCGTAACACATTAATCTGTTTGGAATGAAGATTGCCTCTACGCTCTGGAGAAAATTAATAATAACCCGGTTTAAGGACAGGGGGATGGCAAGCTTTAAAAGCCTTCTGGATGCCTCATAGTAGGAGGACAGGCTGCGGGGCAGAAGGAATCCATAATTGGAGGGCACAACCTGGGAAAAGTGCGCCCGCACGGCAATCAGGGAAACCAGCATGGAAGCACATTCTCCGATTACCAGCCCCACTACCGCAAAGCTGATGGTAGGCGTCATATTACGCTGGAGGCAGATATAGTAGATAATGTAAACGCTTCCCACCCGTATGATCTGCTCGGAAAGCTGGCAGAGCGCCGGAACGGCGGTTTTTTTGATGCCGTAAAAATAACCGTTGATGCAGGAGTGAACCGTAGCCATGGGAATGGAAAGGGCGATGATGCGCAGGAGCGGAGCGGTTCTGGGTTCCAGTAAAAAGTGAACGGCAATTTCATCCCCATAGCAATAGATGCCTGCGGCGCAAAGGATGGAAATGGTCATGGAGATGAGAAAGCCGCAGGAGAGATGGAGTACAGAAGAACGATAGTCCTTTGAAATCTCTTCTCCCGCTACATATTTGGAGATTGCAGTCTGCATGCCGGCAACAGTCAAAGAAAAGGAAAGGGCAAGCACAGGGGAGATCAGCTGGTAGATGCCCATCCCCTCGGCACCAAAAAGCCGGGAGAGAAAAATACGATAAAAAAAACCGATAAACCGGCTTACAAAGCCGGTAGCTGTCAGAATAAGAGTTCCTGTGATAAGGGGATTGCTTTTTCGTAAGCGGAGCATATGTTACCACCCTTAGCGCGTTATTGATAAATATATGCCGTTTCCTTTATTGACAGAACAAACATGGGATGCTATAGTCAGAAATGAAAACATAGTAAAATGATAGGAATAGTAAAAGGAGTTGCATTATGAGTCAAACAATTTATTTAGATAACGCGGCCACCACCCAAACAGCTCCCCAGGTTGTGGAGGCGATGCTTCCCTATTTTTCGGAACATTATGGCAATGCCAGCAGTATTTATCATCTGGGGGCTGAAAGCAAAGAAGCGGTTACCCGGGTCCGGGACTGCATAGGGGCAAGCCTGAACGCCCAGCCGGAGGAGATTTATTTTACCTCAGGGGGAACAGAAGCGGATAACTGGGCGCTTATTGGGGCGGCGGAGGCGTACGGGGCAAAGGGGAAGCATATGATTACTTCCGGGATCGAGCATCACGGAGTTCTCCATACCTGCCGCTATCTGGAGCAAAGGGGCTATGAAGTAACCTGTCTTCCGGTGAAGGAAGATGGCAGGATAGATCTGGAGGCGTTAAAACAGGCGATCCGCCCTGATACGATCCTGATTTCAGTGATGTTTGCCAACAATGAAATCGGGACGCTGCAGCCCATTGAAGAGATCGGCAGACTGGCGAAAGAAAGGGGGATCCTTTTTCACACCGACGCAGTGCAGGCGTACGGGCATATACCCATCGATGTGCAGGCGCTTTCCATCGACATGCTAAGCGCCAGCGGACATAAGTTTCATGGACCTAAGGGAATTGGATTTTTATACATCAGAAAAGGAATCAAGGTTCGCTCTTTTCTCCATGGGGGAGCCCAGGAGAGAGGGCGGCGTGCCGGTACCGAGAATGTACCGGCTATTGTGGGGATGGGAGCCGCCGTTCAAATGGCATTTAACGGACTTTTGGAAAGAGCCGAAAAGGAGAGGCATTTAAGGGACTACCTGATTCAAAGGATCGAAAAGGAGATACCATACTGTCGGTTAAACGGACACCGGACAAGGAGGCTGCCCGGAAACATTCATTTCTGCTTCCGGTTTATTGAGGGAGAGTCTCTTTTGATGCTTCTTGACAGAAAAGGTATTTGCGCTTCCAGCGGCTCCGCCTGTACTTCAGGCTCCCTGGATCCCTCCCATGTGCTTCTGGCGATTGGACTTCCCCATGAAATTGCCCACGGTTCTCTGCGGCTTACTTTGAGTGAGGAGAATACCATAGAGGAATTGGATGAAACGGTGGAAGCAATTAAAGAAGCGGTAGAAAAACTAAGACAAATGTCTCCCCTTTATGAGGATTTCATAAAGCAGGAGAAAAACGGGCAGAAGGAGGAATAAGGTATGTACAGTGAAAAGGTGATGGATCATTTTACCAATCCCAGAAATATGGGAGAAATAGAAAATCCCAGCGGAGTGGGAACAGTGGGAAATGCAAAATGCGGAGACATTATGCGGATTTATCTGGATATTGATGAAAATCATGTAATCCGGGAATGCAGATTTAAAACCTTCGGCTGCGGAGCAGCGGTGGCAACCAGCAGCATGGCGACGGAGCTTGTGAAGGGAAAGACCATAGAGGAGGCAATGGAGGTGACCAATCAGGCGGTGATGGAGGCGTTGGACGGACTGCCCCCTGTGAAGGTGCACTGCTCCCTTTTGGCGGAAGAGGCGATTCATGCGGCACTGTGGGATTATGCACAAAAGAACGGTATTGAAATAAAAGGGCTCAAGGAACCCAAGAAAGATATTCATGAGGACGAAGAGGAAGAAACCTACTGACAGAAATAAGTGGCAGGCGGTTTGGGAAAGGAAATTATGAAGGAAAAAGTGGTGGTAGGCATGTCCGGAGGGGTGGATTCCTCTGTGGCGGCAGTTCTTTTAAAAGAACAGGGGTATGATGTGATAGGGGTTACCATGCAGATCTGGCAGGAGGAAGACCCGGTTCTGGCGGAAGAGAACGGGGGCTGCTGCGGGTTATCCGCTGTGGAGGATGCAAGGAGAGTTGCCAGGACAATTGGGATACCTTATTATGTAATGAATTTCAAGAAAGAATTTAAGGAGAAGGTGATCGATTATTTTGTATCAGAATACTTATCCGGCAGGACGCCCAATCCTTGTATTGCCTGCAACCGTTATGTGAAATGGGAATCGCTTCTTGCACGCAGCCTTGGGATCGGAGCGGACTTTGTTGCCACCGGTCATTATGCCAGGGTGGAGCGGCTCCCAAACGGAAGATATGCGATTCGCAATTCCGTTACGGCAAAGAAGGATCAGACCTATGCTCTCTATAATTTGACCCAATTTCAGCTTGCCCATACCCTGATGCCGGTGGGAGAATATACCAAAGAAGAGATCAGGGAAATTGCGGAACAAAATCATCTGCCGATTGCCTCCAAACCGGACAGTCAGGACATTTGCTTTGTGCCCGATGGGGATTACGCAGGGTTCATTGCCAGAGAGGCGCCGGAGCGTGTGCCGGGAGAAGGAAACTTTGTGTCCCGGGATGGGAAGGTACTGGGCGTCCATAAAGGAATTACCCATTATACGGTAGGACAGCGAAAGGGACTTGGACTTTCCATGGGACATCCGGTTTTTGTATCGGCGCTTCGTCCGGATACCAATGAGGTGGTAATCAGCGATCAGGATGTGTTTCAGACAGAGCTTGTGTGTAACCACGTAAATTATATGGGAATGGAGGATCTGAAAAAGCCCCGCAGATTGTGGGCGAAGGTCCGCTATGCGCATAAGGGCGAGTGGTGCAGGGCGTATGAAGAAGAGGGCGGAAGAATACGGGTCATTTTCGAGCATCCTGTGCGCGCGGTTACGCCGGGGCAGGCAGTGGTGTTTTATGATGGGGAATATGTAATGGGCGGCGGTATTATTCTGTAGCGGAAAACCGCCGCCTGAAGGGCATAGGGCTAAATCCGGTGGAATTCCGGCGTGCGTTTTTCAAAGGTAGCATAGTAGCGGAACCCGCAGTCCGTCAGAAGCTGGGCGGCACGGTCGAATCCCCTGGCAACAGACTGGGGATCGTGGGCGTCGGATCCCACGGTAATCAACTCGCCCCCCAGCTTCCGGTATCGGCGCAGAAGCTCGGTGCAGGGATTTAATTCCTTAAGGCCGTAGCCAATGGCGCCGGTATTGATTTCCAGACCTTTTTCCTTTTCCATCAGGGTTTCCAGGATTCGGTCGAAGATATCCCTGTATTTGTCGTAGCAGTAATCTGCATCCTTATTTTTCCCGTAGCGGACCACATAATCCAGATGTCCGTAAACGTCAAAGTTCCCAAAGGCACGAAGGTTATCCAGGATGGATGAAAAGTACTCCCTGTATGCCTCCTCATCGGAGCGTCCTTCATAGAAGGAAGGGTAGTAGGGATCCTTTTTGTTGCAAAGGTGGGAGGATGCAATGATGAAATCAAAGTCATAGCTTTTGGCATAAATGGAAAGCTCCCGGCGAAGGTGAGGCTGAACGCCCAGCTCTACGCCGAAAAGCAGCTGTATCTGCGAGGCATATTTTTCTTTAAGGCGGGCAAGCTCGTAGAGATAGGAATCGGTATTCAGCTCGAACATGCCCTCCTCCTCTGGATCGGGATAGGGAAAATCCGGATCCATATGCTCTGTGAAACACATATGGGTCAGTCCCAGCTGGATTCCTTTTAAGATCATATCCTCCATAGGTGCGGAGGAGTCTCCCGAATAGGAGGAATGTAAATGGTAGTCTGCTCTGATCATGGCAATTCTTGTCTCCTGTCGTTGGTTTGCAATGCGCCGGCGCGCCGCTTATATATGTTTTATTTTAGCGGATTTAAATATAAAATACAATGTAATGTAAAAGAAAGAAGGGAAATATAAAAAGATTATTAAATCTTTTCGCAAAAAAGAATTATTTTTCAATTACATCTTGCACTTTTAGGACAAATTAGGTAAAATAATCCTGCTGATAAAATTTTGTCAATCTGAAAGGGTTGCAAAATTAAGATAAAATAATTATTCAATTTTAGGAGGAAACTAAAATGGCAGTAAGAGTAGCAATCAATGGTTTTGGCCGTATTGGTCGTCTTGCATTCAGACAGATGTTTGATGCAGAAGGTTATGAAGTAGTAGCAATCAACGACTTGACAAGTCCTGAGATGCTTGCACACTTATTAAAGTATGATACAGCACAGGGCAGATACAAATACGCAGACAGCGTATCCTACGGAGAGGATTCCATCACAGTAAACGGAAAGACCATCACAATCTACAAGGAAGCAGACGCTAAGAACCTTCCTTGGGGAGAATTAAAGGTAGACGTTGTTCTTGAATGTACAGGTTTCTATACCTCCAAGGAAAAAGCAAGCGCACACATTGCAGCTGGCGCTCGTAAGGTTGTTATTTCCGCACCTGCAGGAAATGATCTTCCTACCATCGTTTACAATGTAAACCACAAGACCTTGAAGGCTGAGGATACTGTTATTTCTGCAGCTTCCTGTACAACAAACTGCCTGGCTCCTATGGCTAAGGCTCTGAATGATCTTGCTCCTATCATGAGCGGCATCATGACAACAGTTCACGCTTACACAGGCGATCAGATGATCCTTGACGGACCTCAGAGAAAGGGCGACAAGAGAAGAAGCCGTGCAGGCGCTCAGAATATCGTTCCCAACTCAACAGGTGCAGCTAAGGCAATCGGTCTTGTTATTCCTGAACTGAACGGCAAGCTGATCGGTTCCGCACAGCGTGTTCCTACTCCTACAGGTTCTACAACCATCCTGATCGCAGTAGTAAAAGGACAGGTTACCAAAGAGCAGATCAACGACGCTATGAAAGCGGCTGCTACAGAGTCCTTCGGATACAATACAGATGAGATCGTATCCTCCGACGTAATCGGCAGCACCTTCGGTTCCATCTTCGATGCTACACAGACAATGGTAGCTCCTATGGAAGACGGCAATACACAGGTACAGGTTGTATCCTGGTATGACAACGAGAATTCTTACACAAGCCAGATGGTAAGAACAATCAAATACTTCTCAGAGTTAGCATAAGCGACTCGCCTACAGCAAAGTCAGGGAAGACCTTAAGGGTCCGGTCTTATGGACCGGACCCTTGTTTGATGTAAATAAACCAATTTAAATGGAGGAAATAATCATGGGATTAAACAAAAAATCAGTTGATGATATTAACGTGGCTGGCAAGCGCGTACTTGTAAGATGTGATTTTAACGTACCTCTTAAGAACGGTGAGATTACCGATGAGACACGTATCGTTGCGGCACTGCCTACTATTAAGAAGCTGCTTGCCGATGGCGGCAAGGTAATTCTCTGCTCTCATTTAGGCAAGGTGAAAAACGGTCCCAACGAAGGAGAATCCTTAGCGCCTGTTGCAAAGAGACTTTCTGAGAAGCTGGGCAAGGAAGTGAATTTCGTTGCCGACTACAATGTAACAGGAGAGGCAGCAACCGCAGCAGTTGCCGCTATGAAGGACGGGGATGTGGTACTTCTCCAGAATACCCGTTTCCGTGGTAAAGAAGAGACTAAGAACGGCGAAGAATTCAGCAAAGAGCTTGCAGATCTTGCAGACGTTTATGTATGCGATGCTTTCGGTTCTTCTCATAGAGCGCATGCATCGGTTGCAGGAGTAACCGAATTCATCCGCGCAAAAGGCGGAGAATGTGCGGTAGGCTATTTGATGCAGAAGGAAATCGACTTCCTTGGCAATGCAGTGGAAAATCCTGTGAGACCTTTCGTTGCAATCCTTGGCGGTGCAAAGGTTGCAGATAAGCTGAACGTAATCAATAACCTCCTTGAGAAGTGCGATACCCTGATTATCGGCGGCGGTATGGCGTTTACCTTCTTAAAGGCACAGGGCTATGAGATCGGAAAATCCTTAGTGGATGATGAAAAGCTTGATTATTGTAAAGAAATGATGGAGAAGGCGGAAAAGCTTGGCAAGAAGCTGCTGCTTCCTATCGATACTACGGTAGCTGCCGCTTTCCCGGATCCCATTGACGGACCCATCGAGGTGGAAGTGGTTGACGCCGACAAGATTCCTGCCGATATGGAAGGACTTGACATTGGAACCAAGACGGCGGAGCTTTATGCAGATGCTGTGAAATCCGCCAAGACCGTTGTATGGAACGGACCTATGGGCGTATTTGAGAATCCTACCCTTGCCAAGGGCACTATTGCAGTGGCAAAATCTCTTGCTGAGACAGATGCAACCACCATCATCGGCGGCGGCGATTCTGCGGCAGCTGTAAACCAGTTGGGCTTTGCAGATAAGATGAGCCATATTTCCACAGGCGGCGGCGCTTCTCTTGAGTTCTTAGAGGGCAAGGAACTGCCGGGCGTGGTAGCGGCGGACAACAAGAAATAAAGTAATTCTAAGCTGATGAAAGACATCAGCTAAGAATTACTAAGTTATTTCTAAGAAGAATGGCTCGAAGAGCCATTCTTCAAAGGTATGACAAGATAGGATAAGTGTATGAATAGATAAGGAGAAATGATAATGGCAAGAAGGAAAATTGTGGCAGGCAACTGGAAGATGAATATGACGCCCAGTCAGGCTGTTGCCTTATGTGATGAATTAAAGGATCTGGTGAAATCAGACGAGGTAGACGTAGTTTACTGCGTACCTGCAATTGACATTGTTCCCGTTGTGGAAGCGGTAAAGGGAACCAACGTTGAGGTGGGCGCGGAAAATATGTACTTTGAGGAAAAGGGCGCTTACACAGGAGAGATTTCCGCTGCGATGCTGGTAGATGCAGGGGTTAAGTATGTGATCATCGGACACTCTGAGAGACGCGACTACTTCAAGGAGGACGACGCTCTGTTAAATAAGAAGGTGAAAAAGGCGCTGGAAGCAGGGCTTACACCGATTCTCTGCTGCGGCGAGACCTTAGGGCAGAGAGAGATGGGCATTACCCTTGACTGGATCCGTATGCAGATCAAGTCCGATCTTGTGGGTGTGACCGCTAAGCAGGTGGCTTCCATGGTGATTGCTTACGAGCCGATCTGGGCAATCGGAACGGGTAAGACAGCTACCACCGAGCAGGCGCAGGAGGTATGTAAAGCAATCCGCGACTGTATCGCAGAGGTTTATGATGCAGCGACAGCAGAAGCAGTCCGCATTCAGTATGGCGGTTCTGTAAATGCAGGAAACGCGGCTGAGCTTTTTGCACAGCCTGACATTGACGGCGGTCTGGTAGGCGGCGCTTCTCTTAAGGCTGATTTTGGCAAGATTGTAAATTACAAATAAGCGTATTTCAAAAGGATATTTGAAGATACAAGGATATGAATCATACACATTTGATGGAATCAGCAGGGGTGTTATGCCGCTGCTGATTTCCATGCTGTACAGCGAATGGAAGGAGAGTCTTCATGGGAAATATTTTGTACCTTGTAATCCCCTGTTATAACGAGGAGGAGGCGCTTCCTGTAACGTCGGCGCGTCTTCAGGAGAAAATGTACAAATTAATCAACGAAAATAAAATCCATGCAAAAAGCCGCATTATTTTTGTGAACGACGGGTCTGGGGACAAAACATGGGACTTAATCCAGGAGCTTCACCAAAAGGATAAGCTTTTTGGCGGTATCAATTTAAGCAGAAACAGAGGACATCAAAACGCTCTTCTTGCCGGACTTTTGACAGTGCGGGAATATGCGGATATGGTGATTTCCATGGATGCGGATCTCCAGGACGACATAGACGCCATAGATGAGATGATTGAAAAATACAAAAACGGAATTGATATTGTATACGGGGTGAGAAGCAGCCGGGGGAAGGATACCTTATTTAAAAAGGCAACGGCGGAGGGATTCTATAAAATAATCAACCATTTGGGAGGAAATACGGTATTTAATCATGCAGATTACCGCCTTATGAGCAAGCGGGCGATTGAAGGGCTGGCACAGTACGGCGAGGTAAATCTTTTTCTGAGGGGAATTGTGCCCATGATCGGCTACCCCACGGATGTGGTTTACTATGAGCGGGGAGAGAGACTTGCAGGGAAAAGCAAATATCCCCTTGGCAAAATGCTGTCCTTTGCGGTGGAAGGCATTACATCTTTAAGTATCAAGCCCATCAGGATGATAACATTTCTCGGCTTTTTCATTTTTCTGATCAGTATCGGTATGCTCATATACAGCTTTGTGCGGCATTTTATGGGAGCTACCATTGTAGGGTGGACAACGCTTATGGTTTCCCTGTGGGCGATCGGCGGTTTGATCTTATTGTCCCTTGGGGTGGTAGGAGAATATATTGGGAAAATTTATCTCGAAACAAAGGCAAGACCGAGATTTATAATAGAACGGTTTTTAAACGATGAAAATTAAAAAGAATGGATGGTAAAAAATTGGAAAATCAACAACAGGAAATGGATACAAAATTAAGATACAGCGATTCCGGCATACATCCGGATATTTTAAAGGCAGTGGAGGAGATGGGGTTTGAAACCATGACGCCCATTCAGGAACAGGCGATTCCCATTCTGCTGGAGGGGAAGGATGTGATCGGACAGGCGCAGACAGGCACAGGAAAAACCGCCGCGTTTGCAATTCCAATGATCCAGAATGTGGATCCCCAGCTGAAAAAGCCCCAGGGCATTATTTTATGTCCTACCAGGGAGCTTGCCATGCAGGCGGCGGAGGAAATTCGGAAGCTGACGAAATATATGCATGGCATCAAAGTGCTTCCGGTTTATGGAGGACAGGATATCGGCAGACAGATCAGGGCGCTCAGCCAGGGAGTACAGATCATTGTAGGTACCCCGGGGCGTGTAATGGACCATTTGAGACGTCATACCATTAAAACGAAATGCATCAAAATGATCGTCCTGGACGAGGCGGATGAGATGCTGAATATGGGATTCCGCGAGGACATTGAAACGGTTCTTGCAGATATGCCCAAGGAGCATCAAATGGCGCTGTTTTCAGCTACCATGCCGCAGGCGATTCTGGATATTACGGGAACCTATCAGAAAAATGCGGTTTATATCAAAATGACGCCCAGAGAAATTACGGTGGCGGCGATTAAGCAGGCATATTACAGGGTGGCAAAGCGGGATAAAGGGGAAGCGCTTTGCAGACTTCTTGATTATTATCAGCCTGAAAGAAGCCTGATCTTTTGTAATACCAAGAGAATGGTGGATGAGATTACCGGTATGCTGAAGGAAAGAGGCTACGAGGCGGAGGGGCTTCACGGGGATCTTTCCCAGGGACAGAGAGATACGGTTATGAATCTCTTCAGAAACGGCAGATGCGCTATTCTTGCGGCAACGGACGTTGCGGCAAGAGGCATCGATGTGAGCGGAGTGGATGCAGTGTTTAATTATGATGTGCCCGAGGATATTGAATACTACGTGCACAGAATCGGAAGAACAGGAAGAGCGGGAAGGAAAGGAAGAGCCTTTACCCTGATTTCCGGCAGAGAGATTTTCAAGATCAGGGATATTGAGAGAGTATGCCATACCACCATCCGGGAGAGAAAGATTCCCACCGCCTCAGATATTACCAAGGTGAAATCCGGAAAGCTCTATGGAGAAGCCATGCAGATTATGGAGGAGAGGGATCTTTCCGACATCAAAAAATCTATTCAGCGCGCCGCAGAGGAGAACGGATTTTCTGTTCTGGATCTTGCCGCCGCATTCATGCAGATGAATATGGGAGACGAACCTAAGGAAATCGAGGAAGAAAAGCCCTATTTTGAAAGAAACAGAAGAGGCGGAGGAGCAGGAAAAGGCGGAAGACGGGAAAGAATGGAGAGAAACAGTAAAAGTAAAAAACCCTTCCTGCCCAAAAAAGGAGATTTCAAAAAGAACAGTAAAAGGCGTTAAGGGAAGGTTTATATGACAGAAAAGGAAATAAAAAGAAGAAAACTATCCAGGAAGGCAAGGGAACGCAGAAGAAGGCGGAGAAAGAGGATTGTACTGGCGGAGAAAATCGCAGTGGCGGTTTTTCTCGTGGGGGGACTTGGCGGAGGCACCGTGCTTCTTTGGAATTTTATGCCGGATATTAAAATTGCCAAGCGGCTTCAGGCGGCTGGAGAGTACGTGGAGACAAAAGCTTATGAGGATGCCATCGCATCCTGCGAGGAAGCGCTTGAAATTGATTCTCAGTCTGTGAAGGCATACAGGGCGATGGCAGGGGTTTACCTGACCCAGGAGGACCGGGAATCGGCGGAGCAGGTTCTGTACCGGGGGTGGGAGACTACCCAGGATGAAGGGCTTTTGCAGGAATACTGTGTACACCTTTTAAACGATGTGGTGGCGGATGTGAACGCCCAAAGCTGTACCATGGAGACGCTTGAAAAATGTGTAAGGGCAATTGAAACAGATCAGGCAAACGCCGATGGCTATAAGCTTTTGGGTGTCTGCTATGGGTATCTGTTTTCAGAGGATGCTGCGCCTGTGTTTTGCGCAGGGGAAGGCTGCTGTTTTGACCGGTATCTGGCGCTTATGAAGCGTCTGCTCGCGGTTTATGAGGCGTCTCCCTCAGAGGAATTGAAAAGGGAAATCCTCAGATATGCGGTACCGGCAAATTCTCTGCTGGAGCTGGAGGTCAGACATTTGGCGGATTACCGGGAACTGCTTGGACAGGTTGCCACTTTCGATCAGGAGAAGAAAACGGCTGATCTTGCCGCCTGTCTTGAAAAGGCATCCTGGGTTCAGGATCTGTTTGCAGAAGCCTTTGAAATTTTTCAGTCCGGCGATTTTATGCCCATCAAAGAGTTTATGCAGTCCGAAGCATACATTGGGGTAAGAGATCAGTTTATTGAGGGTACCATGGAATATTGGGAGGGCGAAACGTACATACCGGTAAGCAGAGAAAAGATGAAGCTGATGCAGGAAAACGGACACTGGAAATTTGCCTTCTGTGATTTTGAGGATGTGCCGGAAACAGCCGGCGTGATCAATGTGTGGGGTGCAAAGCAGGAGGACGACGGTGTGCAGAGGCTTTGTATTTCTTATGAGCCGGCGTCTGAAGAAGGAGCGTATTATCCTCATACGATCTATGAGTTTGTTTATCTTTATAGCAATGTAAAAATCGGGGGCGCATATGTGCCGCAGATGAATTATCGATTTGAAACCCGGGTGGCGACGCCGGAAGGTACTTCTTCCCAGCTGATCGGAGATTGGGGCGGCGAACACCAGTGGACTACGGAGTATTAAAAAATGATTTCATGTTTAGCGAAGCTGTTTATTAAAGATTATAAGAATACATCGGATGTAAAGGTGCGTCAGTCGTACGGTATGCTCTGCGGAGCGGTGGGGATTCTCCTGAACAGTTTTTTGTTTCTGGTTAAGTTCATTGCAGGGCAGCTTTCTCATTCTATAGCCATTACGGCGGATGCCTTTAACAACCTGTCAGATGCGGGCTCTTCCGTAATTACACTGGTAGGGTTTAAGATGGCGGGGCAGAAACCGGACAGCCAGCACCCCTTTGGGCATGGCAGGATCGAATACATATCGGGGCTTCTGGTATCGGTTATTATTCTTTTTATGGGAGGAGAACTTTTACAGTCTTCTGTGGATAAGATTCTGCATCCGGAAGCGGTCGATGCAAATCCGCTGGTATTGCTGATTCTTGTGCTTTCGGTTTGTGTTAAGCTGTATATGTTTTTGTACAATCGCAGCGTCAGCAAAAAAATAGACAGTGCGGCGATGCTTGCCACCGCAAAGGATAGTATCAGCGACAGCGTGTCCACCCTTGTGGTTTTAGCGACTACTCTCCTTGCCTATTTTGAAGGCATACAGATAGACGGCTGGTGCGGTATTCTGGTTGCGCTTTTTGTGCTGTGGACAGGGATAGGAGCAATGAAGGACACAGTGGGACCGCTCCTTGGACAGCCGCCGGAGCCGGAATTTGTGAAGCGCATAGAGGAAATTATCATGGAGTACAGGGAGCAGGGAGTGCTTGGAATCCATGATCTGGTGGTACATAATTATGGACCGGGGAGGGTGATGCTTTCTGTTCATGTAGAGGTTCCCTCTACAGGGGATATTCTGGTGCTGCATGATATGATCGATTTGATCGAGCACCGGCTTGCAGGGGAACTGGGATGCAGCGCTGTGATCCATATGGATCCTGTGTGTGTGGATGACGAGGAGACGAACCGGGTGAAAAAGCAGGTGGCGGATATTGTTGCCGGTATGGAGGGGGATGTTAAGTTCCATGATTTCCGTATTGTGTCCGGTCCTACCCATACCAATTTGATTTTTGATGTGGTGATTCCCTTTGATTATGTGATGTCGGATGAGGAAACGGTGGCGTATATCAGAGAGCGGATCCGGAAGCTGGATGAAAACTATTTTGCCGTGATCGAGGTAGACAAAGCGTACGCTTAAAGCATATGCTTAACGCATATGCCTAACACGTATGCCTGAGGCATGTGCTTAAAGCATGAACCGGGAAAGTACTTTGAAGTAGGAGAAGAAAATGGGGGGATCTAAAAAGCGCGTTTTTTATGTGATATTGTCCATATGTGAGCTGGTGTGGCTGCTTTTATTCGGAATCTCGGTTTTATCCCAGGACAGCATTTCTTATGATTTGAATCAATATCCCGCGGAGGGGGAGAACGGCACGGAGCAGATCTGCACGGAAACGGTTGCCGTACCTGAGGGCATTTACACGGTAAGGGTGCGGTATGAAAAGGGAACGGGAGATGCGGTGTGCTATGCCAGAGCAGGGGATGAGGGCGTCCGCAGTCTTTATTCCGACCGTGTCAGGCTTTCCGGGGTGCAGCAGGAGAAAAGCTTTGATATTTATGTGAACGATCCCGCGGAGGATCTGCAAATCGTGATAGAGCCGGAGGAAGAGGGGGTCTTTGGACTGCTGCAGGTGCAAATTGCCACGGCGGCAAACGCAAAGGCTTACCGGATCTTTTGCCTGGCGGTAAAGCTGCTGGTGGTCAACGTGATAGCGGCAGTTATATGCCGAAAGGGGCAGGAGCGGAAGTGGCGTATGGAGACGGCGGCGGTTTTGACCATCGGCGCAATTGCCTCGGCAGGTCTGCTGGAAGAATATATTTTGTATGGACATGATCTGGTCTTTCATCTGATGCGGATAGAGGGGCTTAAAGAAGGACTGCTCGCCGGAGGGTATCCGGTGAGAATACAGCCCAACTGGTTTAACGGATGGGGCTATCCGGTGTCCATTATGTACGGAGATCAACTGCTGTATTTTCCGGCCTTACTGCGGCTTGTGGGAGTGAATCTCCAGAACGCTTACAAATGCTATATTGCCGCTGTCAATGTGGGAACGGCGGCGGTGTCTTATTATGCGTTTTTAAAGATAGGGGGAGAAAAGAAAACCGCGTTGTTTGGGAGCTGTCTGTATACGCTGGCGCCTTATCGGCTGAGCTGTATTTATGTCCGCGCTGCCCTGGGAGAATACTCCGCAATGCTGTTTTTACCTCTTGTGGCACTGTGCTTTTGGTATGCACTTGAGATCAGGGAAAAGGAAAAGACGCCTTTTTGCCGTCTGCTGGTGCCGGTAATCGGTTTTACAGGACTGATCCAGACCCATGTGCTTTCCTGCTTTCTTGGGGCGGTTGCAATCCTGCTTTTTTGTGTGATGCATTGGAAGCGTATTTTGAAAAAGCCTGTGCTGATCTATCTGTTTAAGGTGGCGGGGCTTACGTTAATGGTGAATCTTTGGTTTCTGGTTCCTTTTCTGCAATATATGGGAGAAGAGCTTGCCGTAACGGCAAGTCATGAAATGACCCCGGCATTTCAGAGATGGGGAGCGGGGCTTGCGGAGCTTTTTGCAGTTTACTGGAACGGAACCTTAAGCTCTTCCTGGGGAGAAATTACTTCCATCGCCCAAAAATTTCCCAAGCCTGTGGGAACGGCAAGTCTTTTGATGCTGGGCACAGGGATTGGGCTGTATCATAAGGAAGAGACGAAATGTCTGAAAAAGAAGCTGTTTACCTGTGGTTTTTTCTTTGTGCTGTTCATTTTTATGGCTTCCACATTGTTTCCCTATTATAAACTCGGTAAGCTGGCGCCGGCACTGGGAAGCCTGTTTATGCACATACAGTTTTCCTACCGCTTTCTGACCCTTGTAAGCCTGTTCGGGGCGCTTCTTGCCCTCTTTGCGGTTATGGGAGCGGAGAAGGCGTATGGGAAAAAAGGGGCTTATGGGGTGATGGCACTGGTGGGGCTTCTGGCAGTGCTCCAGGGAACCCAGTTGATCTACAGCGCCATGTACCGGGGAGACGTATTTCTTGCCTATGATATCGAAGCCCTGGAAAGTAATGGAGGCTTTGCAGAGGAATATCTTTATGAGGGTGCCTATGGCTGGGTCACAGAGGAAATGCAAACCCCTTCCGGAGAGAGCGTTCTCATAGAGGATTACCAAAAGAGGTACAATCATGTCGCTGTAACCTGTAAAAGCCAGGGAGAGGGGGCATATTTGTCGCTGCCCCTGTTTTACTATATAGGCTATGAAGCGCGTGACGGGGCGACAGGGCGGAAGTTGGAGCTGGTGAAAAGCGAAGATAACGGCAGGATCAGGGTAAATCTGCCCGCCGGCTATGAGGGAACCCTGCAGGTGGGTTTTGAGGACCCCATAAGCTGGAGGATGGCGGGAGCGATTTCCTTTTTTACGGCAGTCTATCTGATTTTTAAGGGAATAAAATGTTGCAGTGTCCATTTAAAACGTGTATAATTCGTAAGTGGTAAGAAAGATGTATGAATATAAAAGGAGAATTGCGATGAAAAAACCTACAGTATTAATGATTTTGGACGGATATGGTTTAAACGAACGTCAGGATGGCAATGCCGTGGCGGAAGCAAAGACCCCTGTTATGGACAAACTTATGAAGGAATGTCCTTTTGTAAAGGGAAATGCAAGCGGAATGGCTGTAGGGCTGCCCGATGGTCAGATGGGCAACTCCGAAGTTGGGCATTTAAATATGGGCGCCGGACGCATTGTATATCAGGAACTGACAAGAATCACAAAGGAAATTCAGGATGGAACCTTTTTTGAGAATCCGGCTCTTTTAAAGGCGGTGGAAAACTGCAAAAAGAAGGATTCCTCCCTTCACATGTTCGGGCTTCTTTCCGATGGGGGCGTTCACAGCCACAATACCCATCTGTATGGTTTATTAGAGCTTGCCAAAAGGAACGGGCTTAAAAAGGTTTATGTACACTGCTTCCTGGACGGACGGGATACGCCTCCTGCAAGCGGAAAGGGCTATGCCCAGGAGCTGGAGAAGGAAATGGAGAAGATCGGCACAGGAGAGATCGCTTCCGTTACTGGACGTTACTATGCAATGGACAGAGATAACAACTATGACAGAGTGAAGCTTGCCTATGATGCGCTTACAAAGGGCGAGGGACTTACGGCGGCAAGCGGTCCCGAGGGGATCCAGGCATCCTACGACAGGGAGGAAACAGATGAATTTGTGAAGCCTACGGTTGTAGTAAAGGACGGTAAGCCTGTTGCAACCATCAAGGACGGGGATTCGGTGATTTTCTTTAACTTCAGACCGGACCGTGCAAGGGAGATTACCAGAAGCTTTTGCGATGATGACTTTAAGGGCTTTGACAGAGGACCAAGGCTGGATCTCACCTATGTATGCTTTTCCGATTATGACCCTACGATTCCCAATAAAGAGGTTGCTTTCCACAAGATCTCCGTTACAAATACCTTCGGAGAGTGGCTGGCTGCAAATCATATGAAGCAGGCAAGAATTGCAGAGACAGAAAAATACGCCCATGTAACCTTCTTCTTTAACGGCGGTGTGGAAGAACCCAACGAGGGGGAGGACAGGATTCTGGTAAATTCCCCTAAGGACGTTGCAACCTACGACTTAAAGCCTCAGATGAGCGCCTACGAGGTATGCGATAAACTGGTGGAGGCGATCAAATCGGGCAAATACGATGTGATTATTATTAACTTTGCAAATCCTGATATGGTTGGTCATACGGGAGTGGAAGCCGCCGCAATCAAGGCTGTGGAGGCAGTGGACGAGTGTGTTGGAAAAGCGGTGGATGCCATCAAAGAAGTGGATGGACAGATGTTTATCTGCGCAGACCACGGCAACGCAGAGCAGCTGATAGACTATGAAACAGGCGCGCCTTTTACGGCACATACCACCAATCCGGTTCCCTTTATCATTGTCAACGCCGATCCCGCCTATACCCTGAGAGAGGGCGGATGCCTGGCGGACATTGTTCCTACCATGATTGAGTTGATGGGAATGGAACAACCGAAAGAAATGACAGGGAAATCCCTGCTGCTTCGTAAATAATTTATTTGATATTAAATATTGTCAGCCTCAGATGCTGCCGGTAAGGTGATCTGAGGCTGTTTTTGTAGGACGCTTCCAACTGGAAAGGTTAAGATTTCGTTAATTACCGCTTCTGTTCTTGACATATGGAAATCCGTAACGTATGATAAGTGTATTAATGATGCTAGTACACTGAATACAGCGTGCAGCAGAAGGAGAGATGAGGATGATACTCATAGACTACAGGGATACCAGACCTATCTATGAACAGGTAGTGGATAAATTTAAGATGTTGATTTTGCGCGGTGTGCTGCACCCCAATGATAAGATTCCCTCTGTCCGGAATCTTGCAGTTGATCTGTCCATCAATCCCAACACGATTCAGCGCGCTTATGCGGAGTTGGAACGTCAGGGTTATATTTTTACAGTTAAGGGAAGGGGCAATTTTGTTGCGGACAATAAGCAGCTGCTGGATCAATACAGAGATCAGTTATTTGCCAGGCTTTGCGAGCTTTGTGAGGCGGCTTTTGCAGTGGGAATTACAGAGGAAGAGATTATACAGAATATAAAGGGGGGAGAAACCCATGATTGAAATCAGGAATGTTACGAAGTCATATGACCAAATAAAGGCGGTGGAAAACGTCAGCGTAACCATAAAGGAAAACACGGTATTTGGGCTGATCGGAACCAATGGGGCGGGTAAGAGCACAGTCCTGAGAATGACGGCAGGGGTTTTAGAGCCGGATCAGGGGGAAATTGCAATTGATTCTCTGCCGGTTTTCGATCATATGGAGGCGAAGAAAAACGTTTATTTTATTGCCGACGAGCCTTATTTCTTTGCAAACAGCAGAGCCATAGATATGCAGAAATATTTGTGCAGCGTGTATCCGGAGTTTGCGGTGGAGGACTTTTATAATTATCTGGTGAATTTCGGTCTGGATAAAAAGAGAAAAATCAACACTTACTCCAAAGGAATGAAAAAACAGCTGGCGTTGATCTGCGGCGTCTGCAGCGGGGCAAAGTATCTGCTCTGTGACGAGACTTTTGACGGATTGGATCCGGTGATGCGCCAGGGAATCAAAAGTATTTTTGCCAGTGAAATGGAACGGCGGGGCATGACCCCTGTGATTGCTTCTCATAATTTGAGAGAGCTTGAGGATATCTGCGATCACGTGGGACTTTTACATAAGGGCGGTGTGCTGCTGTCCAAGGACCTGGAGGATATGAAGTGCAATATTCAGAAGGTGCAGTGCGTGTTTAAGACCATTGAGGATGAGGCGAAGGTGATTGCAGCTCTGGATATTATGAAAAACGAAAAGAGAGGTTCCTTAAACGTACTTACGGTAAGAGGAAATAAGGCGGAGATCCTTGCCATATTTGCAACCGCAAACACGATTTTCTTTGAGGCGCTGCCTCTTTCTCTTGAAGAGATCTTTATCAGTGAAACGGAGGTAGTAGGCTATGATGTCAAAAAGCTCATTCTTGGTTAGTTTAAAGGAAAACAGTAAAAGGCGTTTATGGGTATGGGTGCTCTCAGCGCTGCTTTATGTCCTTGCTTTTCCGGTATTTACGGCACTTACTATCAACAGCATAACAAGAAGTATGATGGAGATGAAGGAGTCTTATGAGGCGGCGGCAGTGATGCAGGTTCTTCATGAAAAACTTCTTAACGCTATGCGGGGATGCTTTGCTCCTTCCGCCATCCTTCTGCTGATGACGGCGGGCATTGCATTGATCAGCGCAATACAGGGATTTTCTTTTCTGTACAGCAGAAAGAAAATGGATTTTTATATGGGAATGCCGGTAAAGAGAAAGAAAAGATTTTTTGTGGTCTGGCTAAACGGTATTTTGCTTTATGTACTTCCTTATCTGCTGGGGCTGGGAATCAGCCTGCAGATTGCCGCGTTAAACGGCGCGGTGGATAAAACGGTGCTTCAAAGCGCTGTGGTGGGATTTGGGGCGAACTTATGCGCTTATCTGGGCATCTATCATATGGTGATGGTGGCGGTAATGCTCACCGGCAATGTTATCATCACCCTTCTTGGCGTTTTGGTATTTGGCGTATATGAATTTGTGGTAAGAATCCTGATCAGCGGCTATCAGGAAGTGTTTTTCCGATATTTTTCCAGTTATGGCATCGATACAAGCCCGGTGCTTTCACCCTTTACGATGTACATGAAGCTTGGAGACAGCTTCAATTATACCAATACCGTTTCTGTAAAATATGTGCTTTGCCTTTTGGGA
Organism: Lachnospiraceae bacterium UBA7093; assembly: GCA_002492465.1. Classification (GTDB taxonomy): domain Bacteria; phylum Bacillota; class Clostridia; order Lachnospirales; family Lachnospiraceae; genus Suilimivivens. Next base: position 23,947 of record DKYT01000002.1, read on the forward strand.
TTTGCGCTGGTCATGGGGCTGCTTTCTTATGTGTGCTATTTAAAGCGGCCTGCGGAAGCAGCGGGAAGAGCAATGACCTTTAGTGTTACCAGACCTGTGATCAAGATCCTTTTGACAGTGCCTGCGGCGCTTCTTGCGGGGGGCGTGACCTTTGATGCCGTTGATTTTGACCCGCAGAGATCTATGCAGGGGATTGGCTGGGTGATCTTTTTTATGACTCTTGCAGTGGTGCTTGGCAGTGGGCTGATACAGGTGATTTATGAGTTTGACATCAGAGGAGCAGTTCATAAGAAATATCATATTTTAATAAGCGGCGGGATTACGGCAATGATTTTCTTTATCTATCAGTTTGATTTATTTGGGTATGATTCGTACATTCCAAAGCAGGATCAGATAGAGAGCATTGCATTTGTCCCGGAAGATTATGAGTTAGGCTATAGTACCCATTTTGATGAGGCGACAGGCAGGTATGTGTCTACGGGAGAATATGCCGATCGCTATATGGAGTTAAAAAATATAGAAGAAATCCGGGAGCTTGCCGCCATATCTATGAAAGAATATAGCAAACTGAATGCAGCTATCCAAAAGATCAGCGTTCCCGAAGATGATCGGGAGGAACAGTGGTGGTCTTATACAACATTGATTTACCGTCTGAAAAACGGACGTAAGGTAAGCCGGACGTTGTGGGTGAATGTGGAGGATGAGAGAACCCAGGAGCTTCTGGACAGTATTATCGGTTCTAAGGAGTTTAAAGAGGGCTTCTGGATGTGTGCCTCGGACAGAATCAACGGGCTCCTGGAGGAAAGCAGGTATGAAGTCAGGACAGTCTATGGAAATCAGATTTACAGCGAAGGGCTGACTCTGGAAGAAACCAGGGAATTTCTTGAGATCTATCGGAAAGATCTGGAAAAAGCAAACTTTACCGATATCAGAACCTGTGTTCCTACCGGCATGCTGACCATTACCCTTTCGGAGGCGATCAAGGGGAGCGACTATTTGAACGCTTACGGAAAAATCGCAAAATCCACCAGAAGCTGGGAGATTTATCAGAATATTTATCCTTTTTGTAAGGAAAGCATCGCTTATTTAAAGGATCATGGCTGTTATATGGAAGGACAGCTGAAGCTGGAGGATGTGGCGAAAATTCAGGTGGTGAACAGGAATACGGAGATAGCCAGAGAGCTCCAAAAGCAGCTGGAAGAGAGCGGGGAAGGAGAAACTTTGTCGGATGAGACGCCGGAGCATCTTCTTGCCCTGGGAGCGGAAAGAGCGACTTACGATTATGATGCAGGAATAGATGCCCGGGTATATGCAGATTATACCCAGGAGAAGGAGATGGAGGAAATTGCGGCGCATATTTATCCCGAGAGTATGCCTACCAGCTACTGGGATCATGGGAAACAGACAGAGCCTGATTACGAGGTGATCGTGTATTTCAAGGCGGACAGCCAGCTTACCAGGACCTTTGGCGCCAGCGCCTACTACGGATTCCTGGAGGGTGAAGTACCGGACTTTGTGAAAGAAGACACCCTTTATCGGGAATAGTAACGAACGCCGCCACGCTTTGCGAGCCGGCTTATCTAATAAAAAACGAAAGCCGTCATTCTGAAGTATTTTTCAGAATGGCGGCTTTGTTGTTGCCAATAAAAAGGACCTTTGTTAAAATGCTATTAGACAAAAACCGGAGAATTACAGCCGGATAAGTGAGGTAAAAAATGGAAGAACGTGTGATAGATCGATTATTATCAGTCAAAATCAGAATCGGAAGGATCGGTTTTAAAGCGGTTGATCTGCTGTTTATTTTATGCCTGTTTGTCTTTGCCTTTATGGTAAGGTGGAAATTAATGCCCATTGAATCGGCGGATTATTGGGGCTTTTTGGAGGATTGGATGAGGCAGATACGGGAAGAAGGGGGCTTTCCTTCTCTGGGGAGACAGATCTCCAATTACACCTCGCCCTATATGTATCTGATGTGTCTGGTATCCTACATAACCAAACAGGATCTTTATGGGTTGAAGCTGGTGTCGGTTTTATTCGATTATTTTGCCTCTATTGCAGTTTTTCTGATCATCTATCAGCTTACGGAAAGTACCGGAAAATCGATATTGGGAATGACGGCGGTGCTTTTGTCCCCTACGGTAATCCTGGATAGCGCATACTGGTGTCAATGCGATATCATTTATACCACTTTTATTTTGTTTGCCTTGTACTGCTTTTTCAAAAACAACAGCAGAGGATGCCTGATTTTTGTGGGAATTGCATTTTCCTTTAAGCTGCAAACCCTTTTTATTCTTCCTTTTTTGGTGATCATGTGGCTGAAGAGAAAAACCGTAAGGCTTAGAGATTTTTTATGGATACCTGTGATCTATGTGGTCAGCGCGCTGCCGGCATGGATTGCCGGAAGGGGATTTAAGGAGCTGATGCTGATTTATTTTGACCAGACAAACACCTATCCCTGGGGAACGCTGGAATATCCCAATATTTATGCCCTTTTGGGAGAGGCGATGCCGGATATGCGCCATGCCGGGGAAGTGGGAGGTGCGGGAACCTTTATGGCGGTGATTCTGCTGGGATGCGTCGCTTATTACCTTTATACCAGAAAATTCAGGATTACGGGAGAGCTGGCGGTGACCGTTGCATTGTTCACAGTGGCGGTAACGGTGTATTCCCTTCCTCATATGCATGACAGATACGGGTTTCTGATTGATCTTCTGACGATTCCTTATGGAGTGCTGCGCCCCGGGAAGTTGCCCGTTACCTGCGGCTTTATGTTGATATCGGTGCTGACTTTTATGCCCTATCTGATCGCGGTGCACGTTGTGCCGCTGCAATATCTTGCCATTGCTATGTTTGGTCTGCTGGTTTATGTAGGGCTGGATTTGTATCGTCAGGTTCGGGATAATACCCTAAATTTCCATGAGACGTTGGATGCGTAGGCACAAGGAGAAAATAAGACTGTGAAGAAGAAAAAGGGCGCAGGCGCAATTAAATTTTTTGGGTTTCTTGCAGGTGTTTTTGCCATTGAAATTTTTATATGCAATTTCAGACATTGGGAATCCGCCGGGAATAGCCAAATAAGCGGCTATACCGTTCTGATGGGAAGCGGCTATGAGGATCATGGGAACGGTGTTTACACTTATACAGGGGAAAATGGAGAGATCGAAATTACCAATATAAACGATAGGCTGGAGAGCGCCTGGATCCATATGGAAACGATTGGACAGGGGGAGGATGAGCGGAAGCCCATCCGTATAAAGCAGCTTGTAACGGACGAATCTCATAAGCTGTATTATAGTCTTCCCCAAAGAGAGCTGTGGGCACAGGAAGAGAAAAGCGCCTATATGAACTACCATCTGTATGGGAAATGTACAGGATTGAAAATCATCCCTGAATTGGAAGCAGGGCAGACGATTGCATTTCAAATATCTCTAAATCCCCGGATTCCTCTCTTTTTTTCCTGGGAAAGAGTGTGTTTTATGATTTTGCTGGGGATGGGAGTGTGGCTGCTGCGTCCGGCGTCAAAGTGGAATGAAACTCCGTATTTATCCCTGAACCGCCCTAAAAAAGCGGTTCTGACAGGGAGCTTTTTTCTGCTTCACGGGATATTGTTTTGGGGCTTGGTTCATGTGAACCCCTATTTTCAGAAAGAGCAGGGGGAAAACCAACAGCAATATCAGGCATTGGCGGAAGCGTTGGAGGCGGGAAGCCTTTCCCTTTTGGAAGCGCCGCCTGAAACCCTTGCTGAGATGGAGAATCCCTATGACTTTGACGCCCGGGGACAGATCCTGGGGGAAAGGGGCGAGTGGTATAAATGGGATCACGCTTATTTTCAGGGAAAGTATTACGTTTACTTTGGGGTGGTTCCGGCAGTTCTGTTTTATCTGCCCTATCATTTCCTCACAGGAGGGCATTTGCATAATTATATAGTGATTTTCCTATTGTCCCTGTTGTTTTTGGCAGGGGTTTTAGGAACGGTGCATGAACTGATTCGAAAATGGTTTCCCCGCACGACTCTGAATGTGTGGTTTCTGACCACGGAACTGCTGCTTATGGGAAGCGGCATCCTTTATATGACCAAAAGACCGGATCTGTACACGGTGCCGATTCTTGCCGGACTTGCCTTTGGTATGCTGGGCATGTGGTGTTTTTTGCTGGCAAGGGAGGAAGAAAAAATAAGGTATGGATATCTTGGGGCAGGTTCCTTCCTGATCGCCCTGATTGCCGGATGCAGACCCCAGTTGTTTGTGTTTGTGTTTTTGGTATGGATTCTGGCAGGGGATTATCTGATGCCTTTGGGGAAAGAAAAAAAGGCTTTGTTTGCCTGTCTGGCGCCTATGCTTGCCGTGGGAGGGCTGTTGATGTATTATAACGCCAGCCGTTTCGGTTCGGTGGTTGATTTCGGCGCCAATTATAATCTCACCTTTAACGATATGCGCAGGAGAGGATGGGAGTGGGAACGGCTCCCCTTGGGCGTACTTGCCTATCTGTTTCAGCCGATTAAGCTGACCACTGGATTTCCTTTTGCGGAAGCCGTTTATTTTGACAGCCAGTATATGGGGGTTACCATTCAGGAAGCCACCTATGGGGGGATGTTTATGACCCATCTCTTTGCCTGGATGAGTCTGCTTCCCGTGCTGTTCCATAAGCAGCTGAAAAGCTGCGGGAAAACGCCCTGGAGGCTTTCAGTGGCAAGTCTTTTGCTCGGACTCGTAGTGATTGCGGTGGATACCAATATGTCAGGAATTCTTCAGAGATATTTTGGAGATTTTTCTCTTTTCATGATGCTTGCGGCGCTGCTTTCCACCCTTCTGTTACTGAGCCATAAAAGATTTTCATCTGGAGTGCTGAGAAGAACGGTAGTTTGGTGTTTGATGGCGTGTCTGCTTTTGGAAGTGTGCTATCAGGGAATGGTGTTCTTTCTGGATACAGGGGAGGCGTTAAGGGAGCTGAGACCGGATCTCTTTTCCCATTTTAAATATGTGGCGGCATTCTGGCTGTAGATGGCGGGAAGCCCTTAAATGGAGAAAAATATGGAGTTTACAAAGGAATTTCGGAAAAAAATGAATGGGAGGAAGGTTTGCTTTTTTCTTATTTGCCTGGGATTGGCGGCAGTGAGGCTGTTTCGTTTCCCGGAGATTCCCGGCGGATTGAATCAGGATGGGGCAATGGGGGCAGTGGATGCCGCCGCCCTGGTAAGGTATGGGACGGACCGCTTTGGAACATGGCTTCCGGTACATTTCCGGGCGTGGGGATATGGGCAGATGAGTGTTCTCCTTGCCTATCTCACAACCCCTTTTATCAGGATTTTTGGTTTGACGAAGCTTGCCATGCGCCTGCCCATTCTTCTTGCCAGTCTGGCAGGCGCCGGAGGCGTATACGGAATTGTGAAAAAGGTATTCGGCGAAAAAGAGGGAATGGCGGTTCTCTTATTTATTGCCGTCAATCCCTGGCATTTCATGCAAAGCAGATGGGCGCTGGACTGCAATCTGTTTCCCCATATGTTTGTGCTGGGTATATGCTTTTTGTTGGGTTCTCTTGAGAAAAAGAAAAATCTTTATCTTTCCATGCTTTTTTTTGCCCTTTGCATGTATTGCTATGGGGTTTCCTTTTATATGGTTCCCTTTTTTCTCCTTATCGTCTGCGCGCTTCTGCTTGGACAAAAAAAGGTAACCTGGAAGGAGGCGCTTTTATGCCTGTTGGTCTATATGGGGATTGCCTGGCCTATTTATGGCACTATGCTGATCAATTTTATGAAATGGGAAACGGTAAAGCTTCCTTTTGTGACGATGGAATATTTTGAGGGAAGCATCCGCTCCGGTGACATCCTGTTTTTTTCGGAACAGATGGGAAGTCAGCTGGTATCCAACCTTCGATCTCTGATCCGTGTGGTTTTCCTACAGAAGGAGGATCTTCTTTGGAATTCCATCAAGGGCTTCGGCACTTTATACCTTTGCTCCACCCCCTTCGTTCTTCTGGGCGCTCTACGGGTTTTAAGAGGGGCGGTAAAAGAAGAAGAACCTGCACGAAAAATTGGCTGTCAGGTTCTATTGTGCTACTGGATATTTGCCCTTCTCACAGGCATTCTGATCAATTCCGTTAATGTAAACAGAATCAATATTATTTTCTACATTCACATTATTTTTGCGGTAGTGGGAATCTGTTTTGTAGTCAGGAAATGGAAGCCCACGCTGTATTTGATTCTGCTGGCGTACGTCATACAAAGCGCCATGTTTTTTCAGTGCTATTTTACCGATTGGGCGCAGAGCATCGACAAAGCCTTTTACGGAGACTTTGTAGAGGCATTAGACTATGCCAGAGAGCAAAACTGCGATTATTACTACATTACCCCGGACACCCAATACCAGGGTTCCTGGAACGTTTCGGAGATTCTCACCCTGTTCGTCTTTGACATTGACGCAAGATATTTTCAGGGCGCAACGGACAGCTGGGAAAACAAGTCCATTCCTTACTGGGACAGATTCCGCTACGTCAATCCCCCGGAGGCTTCTCAATTGTCCGGATGGAACGTGGCATGCATCATCCGAAGCGGCGAAGCCTACCGTTTCCCTACGGATACATTTCAGATTACCTTTTTTGGCGACTATGCAGTAGTCATATCTCAAGCTTTGCAGTGAGAAAGTGTGGCAGTACAAAGTGGAAGGGGACGGCGTTTGATACCCCGGCGCAATGGCGCTGCCCTCAATGGGGCTTTCAATAGGGGAAGGAGCCTTGGTGGGAAGTGATTAGAAGGACTTAGCATTCCGTTAGAAATCAGCGGGTCTCGGACAGGATGTCCGGGGCAGGTGTGACTCGGTCATGGATGACCGACCACACCGATCGCGTCAACGATAGATAAACCATGCCGGAATGCTTAGCCCTTCTTATCACTGTACACAGGCTCCTTCCCCTATTGAAAGCC
>DKYT01000002.1:31157-38749 GCA_002492465.1 Lachnospiraceae bacterium UBA7093
GTATCAAACGCCGTCCCCTTCCACCTAAAGGATCAAAATCCAATCCTTTAACCAGCGGAGAGAAATTCCGTATTCTCTGGAAACAGGAAGTCCTGAAATAAGAGGGAAAAACAGGAAAAAGCAGCAGAGAGCAAGGGCGAGATAAACAGTAACTGCCTTTTTCCCCCAGGTAAAACGCGCTGTAATGTGGAGGATGGTGTAGCCCATCATCAGAATCACGAAGAGGATTGCCGGGAAGTAGTGGTAGATGAAGGTAATCCGGCTTACGGACATCCATGGAACATATTGGGCAAGGTAGGCGATGCAGAGAAAGCCGGCTTTTTTGTCCCGTTTTATAAGCCAGCGGAAGAACACATAAAGTTGGCAGGGAATTCCCACCCACCAGATTGCCGGGTTGCCCATGGTGCTGACAGCGCTTACCTTTACGGCGTCTACGGCGTCATTGGCGTCTAAAAGAGGCATCCAGATAATCGGCCACTCATAGAAGGGCGTGCTGTAATAGTGTTCAGCCACCAGGTTGGCGTGGTAATCGAACATATACTTTGTTCCCTGTATGGTCTTGTCGATCAGCCCGTGATAGGGAGCGTAGCCAACCACGGGAATGAAACAGAGGGTATATACAAGGAGAGGAAGGACAATGAAAAACAGACAGCAGAAAAGAAACAGCTTCAGCGTCTGCTTTTTGGGGAAATGGGTGAGGGTGTACCAGACAAAGAGCACGCCCAGTCCCATTCCCGCATATACGCCGGTCCATTTGGTGGAGATTCCCAGCGCCATGCTGATGCCGCACAGGGCAAGGGGAATGTAAACGCTTTTGGGCGGAAAGGAATCCTGGAGCGCATTTTTTCCGCTGCGGTAGGCGCAATCCTTTATAAAATATTCATACAGCCAGTAATACATCAGCAGGATAAAAAAGGCGGCGAAAATATCGATGGTGGCGATTCTGGATAAGGTATAGTGCATACAGTCGAAGGCAAGCAGCCCTGTGGAAGCCGCCGCGGCAAAGGAATTCCGAAACAGCTTTTTGGCAAAGAGGTACATCAAAGGCAGGATCAAAATGCCGAAGAAAGCGGACATAAAGCGCCATCCAAAGGGATTCATGCCGAATATAAGAACGCCCAGAGCAATCAGGATCTTGCCAAAATGAGGATGGGTAGTCTCGTAAGTGGTAAGCCCGTGAAGAAACTCATAAGCGGTACGCCCGTGATACACCTCGTCGAACATGGTTCCGGTCATGTATGTCCGAACCTGGGGAAAGAGCGACTGCTCATCAAAAAGGGCAGGGTATTCCCCGGTGTTGACAGGGGTGAGAATATTTCCCTGGGCATCGGTAAAAACCATTTCATTGAGCACGGCGGTATCGTCTGTGGCAACAATACCCAGATACCGCAGGCGGTAATTCAAATCTATTTTATTCCAGGCAAACACAGATTCTACAATGGCATCCCCATTGAAAACTTCCCATGCGCCGGTCACTTCATTAAATGCTGAAATGGAAAAGTGTCTGGTGTTGAGATTTCCCAAAAAAACGGAAACAGCGGCAATGTCGGTATATTCTCCGAAATCCAGTACAATATCCCGGTTGGAGCTGTCGGTGACATAAGAGGTGGAAGGGGCGTAGGTATTGCCCAGCCTGAAAAATACAAGAACGGTAAACACAAGCGTGAGAACGCTTATGTAAATATAATCTGTTTTGGTAAGATCTTCCCATGAGGAAAGTCTTTTTTTTATGGTTGTAAACGCGCGATTCATGTAGAACCCCCCAAAAAATGTATTTGCAGTTTCCTTTTCAAATTGAAAGAGGAAGGGCTGCAAATAGTATATCAAGTTATAAAAACGGTTACAATAGTTATAAAATTTTTGTTGCAGGAGGCTTTACATGAAAACATATATGCAGATTACCAATATTCACGGAAGAGAAATTCTGGATTCAAGGGGAAACCCTACTGTGGAGGCGGAAATTACCCTGACGGACACCATGACCGGAAAACGGTACGGAGGGAGAGCTTCAGTTCCCTCGGGAGCCAGTACCGGCAGGTTTGAGGCGGTGGAACTGCGGGACGCGGAAACCCGGTATTTTGGACTTGGAGTAAAAAAGGCAGTGAGCAATATCAATACCAAGATCAAGGAGGCGATTGCAGGAAGAAACGGTTTAAATCAGGTGGAAATCGATCGTATTCTGATAGAAACCGATGGAACAGACAATAAAGGGAATTTAGGCGCAAACGCCACTCTGGCAGTCTCTATGGCGGTGGCAAGAGCCGGTGCAAAGGCGTTGAACATCCCCTTATATCAGTACTTGGGAGGGGCATATACAAGGCTGATGCCGGTTCCTATGATGAATATTTTAAACGGAGGCAGACATGCCGCCAATACCGTTGATTTCCAGGAATTTATGATCATGCCGGTGCAGGCGGAAAGCTTTGCCGACGGACTTCGTATTTGTGCGGAAATTTATCACTTCCTGAAAAAGATACTGGAGGAAAAGGGACTTGCCACCAGTGTGGGAGACGAGGGAGGCTTTGCCCCCAACCTGCCCGACGCGGAAGCGGTGCTTGACCTGATCGTTGCCGCAATTGAAAAAAGTAATTATTTTCCAGGACAGGATATTAAAATTGCCCTTGACGTGGCATCCAGTGAATTATACAATGAAAAAACAGGCATGTATCATTTCCCCGGAGAGAGCGCTCTCAAGGGAGGCGATGTAGTGCGTGATACGTCTGAAATGATTGCCTACTATGAGGATTTGATTTCCAAATATCCGATCCTGTCTATTGAGGACGGATTGGCGGAGGACGATTGGGACGGCTGGAAGCAGCTCACAGAAAGGCTGGGGGATAAGATTCAGCTGGTGGGAGACGATCTGTTCGTAACCAATACCAAGAGACTGGATGCCGGAATCAAGCTTCATGTAGCAAATGCAATTCTTGTAAAAGTCAACCAGATCGGTACGGTTTCAGAAGCCATGGAAGCAATTGAAATGGCACAAAAAAATGGATACAAGGCTGTTATATCCCATCGTTCAGGAGAAACGGAGGATACCTTTATTGCGGATCTTGCGGTTGCAGTTAACGCCGGACAGATTAAGACCGGCGCGCCCTGCCGGAGCGACCGTGTGGCGAAATACAATCAGCTTCTGCGCATCGAGGAGGAGCTGGGAACAGTAGCGGCATATAAGGAGCCTTTTAATAAAATCTGACAAAACCTGACCTGCGGTTTGTCTGCTGCTTAGGACGAATGATCAAAATACGAGAGAAGAGAGGAAAGAAAACCAATGATAAAAAAAGGCGGAATTCTGTTTAGAAGATGCTGCGCTGCACTTCTTACGATTACGATGCTGGGAATGATTCCCGCAGGCAAGGCACACGCAGTGAATGCGAACGGCGCGATTGCCAGGGGAATCGACGTGTCCATGCATAATGGAACAATCAACTGGGGGCAGGTAGCAAACGCGGGCATCCAGTTTACCTTTATTAAAGTAGGAAGTACCAAAAGCGGAGTGGACCCCCAGTTTGCGGCGAACATTACCGGAGCACAGGCAGCAGGATTGAAAACAGGAATTTATCTTTATTCTTATGCTACAACGCCGGAGCAGGCAGCGGAAGAGGCAAGGCTGGTTCTGGAGTGGATTAATCCCTATACGGTGAATTATCCTATTGTGTATGATATTGAAGATAAATGCCACAAGAACCTTTCCGACCAGCAGATGATCGATATTATTAACGCTTTTTGCATAGCGATAGATGAAGCGGGTTATTATCCCATGGTTTATTCCTACAAAAATATGTTTCTTGGGAAACTGAGCATTGCCGGATGGGATAAGTGGGTAGCACAGTATGCGGACAGCTGCGAATACAACAACAATGTCTGCTTCTGGCAGTACTCCAGCCATGGCAGTGTGAGCGGCGTAAGCGGAAGAGTGGATGTAAACTATCAATATAAGGATTACAGCAGCCTGATTATTCCGGAGGGCTTTGTTGAGCATAACGGCAGCGTTCGTTTTTATCGAAATTGGCGGATGCAGAAGGGCTGGAACGAATACAATGGCACAAAATACTATCTGGATGGGGCAGGGAACCTGGTGAGAGGCTGGTTCACCGATGCTTCCGGCAATTACTATCTGACGCCTGCAGACGGCAGCATTGCCAGAGGGCAGTACCAGGTGGATGGAGCCGACCTGTATTTTACAGCGGAGGGCGTTCAAACCACCGGATGGGTGACCATTGGCGAAGCAAAGTATTTTTATGATCCGGCAAATAACGGGATTATGAAGCGGGAGTGGTACAGTGATGCCCAGGGAATGCGTTATTATTTTGATCCAGTTGACGGACACATGGCGACCGGTTGGTTTTCGGCGGCGGATCAAACCTACTATGCAGACGGTGAGGGCCACATTGTGACAGGTATTTGTGAGATAGACGGACAGCCTTATTATTTCGATGCCTCCGGCGCCCTTGTAAGGGGACAGGCATTGGAGCTGAACGGCACTGCTTATCAGACCACGGCGGAAGGGGTTCTGGTGGAGACACCGGCGGAACCGGCTGCCGGAGAGGGAGCAGCGGTACAATAACGTACAATCCTGCATAAAATACTTGAAATCTGCCGGTTTATGTGTTATGCTTACATTTGCTTGGCATTAGGAGGTGTGGAAATGGAAGCATTGAGAATTGTAATTCAGGTTATTTTTATTATATTGTGTATCGCGTTGACGGTGCTGGTATTGATGCAGGAAGGCAAATCGGCAGGTCTGGGAGCCATAAGCGGCGCGGCGGAAACATACTGGGGAAAGAACAAGGGACGTTCCATGGAAGGAAAGCTTGTGAAGATCACCAAGTATCTTGCCGTTGGATTTATGGCGCTGACCATTATATTAAATCTGAACGTATTTTAGAACCAACGTCTGCAGGGTTTGCAGACAGATTGATAGGATTTAAGGCATTCTTGCAAAAGGATGCCTTTTTATGTAGGAGAAGCGTGAAAACAAAGAGAGAATCAGGTATACAGGGAAAATTAAATCAGGATACAGAGCGGATCGTGGGAACCTTTATCAGCAATGCAAGAGGCTTTGGCTTTGTAGAGGTGGAAGGCTGGGAGCAGGATCTTTTTATCCCGGAGAGCGAGGTCAACGGCGCTTTTCACAGGGATAAGGTCCAGGTGGAACTTTTGCGGGAGCAACGGGGCAAACGCCAGGAAGCGAAAGTCGTGGCGGTTTTGTCCCATGAGATTACGAAGGTGGTGGGAACCTTTGACAAGACCGGAAAATTTGGTTTTGTGATTCCCGACAATGAAAAGTTCTCCTCCGATATTTTTGTGCCCATAGAACGCTCAAAGGGAGCCGTTACCGGGCATAAGGTAGTGGCGGAGCTTACCAGCTATGGAGATGACAGGCACAAGCCCGAGGGAAAGATCATTGAGATCCTGGGGCATGTAAATGATCCCGGCGTGGACATCCTTTCTATCGTAAAGGGCTTTGACCTTCCTCTGGAATTTCCGGAAAGGGTGCTGAATCAGGCGAGCCGGGCGGCAAAGGATGTGAGCGATCAGGACAGGGAGGGGCGTAAGGATCTGCGTACCCTCACCATGGTGACCATCGACGGGGAGGATGCAAAGGATCTGGATGATGCAGTTAGCCTTTCCAAGGAGGGAGATCGATATTATTTAGGCGTTCATATTGCAGATGTGACCAATTATGTGCAGGAAAATTCCGCGTTGGACTGGGAGGCGTTAAAGCGGGGCACCAGCGTTTACCTGGTGGATCGGGTGATTCCCATGCTGCCCCATGCTCTTTCCAATGGGATATGTTCTCTCAATATGGGGGAAGATCGGCTTGCCTTAAGCTGTCTTATGACCTTAAATGAAAAGGGAGAGATGATCAATTACGAGATTGCAGAAACCGTTATCTGTGTGAACCAGAGAATGTCCTACACGGATGTGAATAAAATTCTGGAAGGGGAACAGGACGCCAGAGAAAGGTTTGAACCCCTGGTTCCCATGTTTTTACTGATGAAGGAGCTTGCCGATATTGTAAGGGAGAAAAGAAAAAAGCGGGGTTCCATTGACTTTGATTTTCCGGAAAGCAAAATTCTGCTGGATCAAAGAGGCGTGCCTGTTTCTATTAAGCCTTATGAGCGGAATGCCGCCACAAAAATCATAGAGGACTTTATGCTCCTTGCCAATGAGACGGTGGCGCAGCATTTTTATTGGATGGAGATTCCCTTTGTATACAGAACCCATGATACCCCTGATCCCGAGAAGATTTTAAAACTTGGAACCCTGATTAACAATTTCGGATACCATATTAAGGTGAAAAGCGGGGACAATGAAATACATCCCAAGGAGATTCAAAAGCTCCTTGGAAAGATTGAAGGCACCGAAGAGGAGGCATTGATCAGCAGACTGACCCTTCGAAGCATGAAGCGCGCCCAGTATACCATGGACTGTACCGGGCATTTTGGGCTTGCCTGTCAGTTTTACTGTCATTTTACATCGCCTATCAGAAGATATCCGGATCTTCAGATTCATAGAATTATAAAGGAACAGCTGCGGGGAAGAATGACGGAGAACCGGATAGAGCATTACCGGGGAATTCTGCCGGAGGTAGCAAAGCATGCCTCTGAAACAGAGCGCAGGGCGGACGAAGCGGAGCGGGAAACGGAGAAGCTGAAAAAGGTACAGTATATGGAGCAAAGGATAGGAGAAATTTATGAGGGTGTGATCTCGGGAATTACCTCCTGGGGAATTTATGTAGAGCTTCCCAATACGGTTGAGGGAATGATACATGTTTCCCGACTTGCAGGCGACTATTATTATTACAACGAAGAAACCTATGAAATGATAGGGAGGGACACAGGCAGAAGCTATAAGCTGGGGCAAAAGCTTGAGATTATGGTGGACGGTGTGGATTATTTCCAGAAGAGCATTGAATTTGTGCTTGCGTCGGAGACAGAGGATTGAAAGGAAGGGGAGCCGGATGGGAAAAGAAGAAATGAAGCTGGTGGCAAACAATAAAAAAGCATACCATGACTATTTTATAGAGGAAAAATATGAGGCGGGTCTGGTGCTCCATGGAACGGAAGTGAAATCCCTGCGCATGGGAAAATGCAGCATCAAGGAGGCGTTTATCCGGATCGAGGGGGGCGAAGTGTTTATTTACGGTATGCACATAAGTCCCTATGAAAAGGGGAATATTTTTAATAAGGATCCTTTGAGGGTGCGGAAGCTTTTGCTTCACAAACAGCAGATTCGGAAGCTCATAGGAAACAGCGCGGAAAAAGGGTATACCATCGTTCCCTTGCAGGTCTACTTTAAGGACGGCAGAGCGAAGATTGAAATAGGGCTGGCAAAAGGTAAGAAGCTTTATGATAAGCGGCAGGATATAGCCAAAAAGGATCAGCGCAGAGAGGCGGAGAAGGAACTGAAAATGAAGCTGAGGGCATAGCTGAGGGCGTTGGTTTTAACTGCAGCCTGATGGCAGTTTTCAGGTAAATTACTGCTTGTAAAATGTTGCATTTTGAGCGGCATTTTATTATAATAAAATTATCCAGGGATAGTAAAGGTTTCGACAGGGGTCTTGCAGCTGGAGAAGCTATCCG
>DKYT01000002.1:39033-45130 GCA_002492465.1 Lachnospiraceae bacterium UBA7093
TGCAGCTGGAGAAGCTATCCGCAGGCGATGCGTTAAATCGCAAATCTAAATATAAACGCTGAAGATAATTTAGCATACGCTGCCTAAGGGCAGCTGTCTGACCTGAGGCACCTACACTTCAGGAGCCAGGCATCGACTATGTAGGAAACGACGCAGACTAAGCTTTGCATCTGTGGGCGTAATATGAAGCTACTGAACAAGCCGGGGTGTCGGTTTCCTGGCTTGGGAGGGAATGAGGGTTTCCCGAAATAATCGACTATGATAGTAGAAGGACAGGGAATGGGTCTTTGGACGCGGGTTCGACTCCCGCCTATTCCATAAAGAAAAGTTCTTAAAAAGTTCGATTTGTCCAGCTTTTTAAGGACTTTTCTTATGCCTAAAAAAAATACTTTATCAGTGTCCTTGGGGACTATATCTTTATGGAGGATAACCAAAATGAATCGATACGTGAAAGTTATGGCTGCTGTTTTTGCCATATTTAGTGTTATATCTATTTTAGGAATATCGCTTGCACACGGTATTGTTTTTGGACGTGTGGATTATGAGCAATACGACAGCGAGCATAATTTGCTGTATTCGGATTTAGACAAGACACAATATCCAAGGGATACTTTGCAAATTCAGTCAGGTGAAAATGTATTAACCGGCTATCTGTATGGTGCGGATAATTCTAATGGACTTATGATCATTAGCCCTGGTCATGCTGACGCAAACGATATTAAGTTATATGAGATTACATATTTTGTTGATCATAACTGGAAAGTTCTTTGCTATGATTACACTGGCTGTTATAGCAGTCAAGGCGACAATATGATAGGGTATACACAATCGGTACATGATTTGGACGCGGTTCTTACATATATAGAAAACAGCAAGGACTATCAAAATATCCCTGTTGTATTGTTTGGACATAGTTTAGGCGGATATGCCAGTGCTGCCGTTTTGCAATATGGTCACAATGTAAAAGCTGCCATTATAGCTTCGGGGTTTGATACACCAAAAGAACAGTGGACATACTCGATAGAACGGTATACAAGTGCTTTTCACTATGTACTTAAACCATTTACAACCATGTTTATATATTTCAAATATGGAAAAGAAAGAAACCTGTCAGCCGTGGACGGTATCAATTCCGTTGATATTCCCATTCTTGTGATCAGCGGAACAAATGATATTTTTTACGGCGGTGACAGCCCGATTTACAGAAAACGGAACAACATAACGAACCCAAACTGCATTTTTGAATATAAAACAGAAACCAATCATAATGGACATTATGATTATTTTCTTACAGACGATGCATTGGAATATCAATCGTTAGTAAAAAATGAAACATTCACGGGGGAGATTGATAAGTACTTATATCGTCAACATGATACTGATTTTATGAAATTTCTAAACGACTTTTTATTAGAAGCCATATTACAAAAATAATTTTGCATTTATGGATGAAAAAATGCAATTCTCAGTCTGTGACCTGTACGTTTTTTGCGGTAAAGGATATGATGAATAGCGAAAGGAGGCAAAAACTATGAATCAGCAAAAAGTTGGTCAGTTTTTAAAAACACTGCGTAACGAAAAATCCTTTACACAGGCAGAACTTGCCGAAGTATTGGGAGTATCCAACCGGAGCATTTCACGATGGGAAAACGGCATTACCATGCCAGATTTTGACCTGTTGATTGAACTTGCAAAATACTATGAGGTAGAGGTTGGTGAAATATTAGATGGAGAAAGGAAGGATAAGAAGATGGATAATCAAACAGAGGAATTATTGTTAAAGGTAGCCGATTATAACAATGTTGAACGTGACTTCTTCTCAAAAAGAATGTGTATCATGTTTACGATTGCTCTTGCCGGTATGGTGATTTTTGCAGTAATATATCTCGCAGGTTTTGAAAGGATACAGCCTTATGCATCAATTGTAAATATTGTGGGCGGCTTTGTGACCGGTACATTATTGACAGGGCTTTTATATGCCAGCCGCTATATTGCCAAAATCAAAGCTGCAAAGATGCGGCTGGCAAAGGAATTACGGAGATTGAAGTAAGATAGTTAGGCTTCATAATCGCTCTTGATAATGGAATAGACTTTGCATTTTGGCTGTGATATACTTTATTGAATGGCGAAGGTTTTGCACCTGTTCCATTTCATAGGAAAGCCATATGAAACAGAAAGGATGATACCCTTGGCTGACAAGACAGATTATTATGCAGGCGGATATCGCTTTGCATCCCTGAAGGATGCCGGGCAGGCGCTGCAGGAGCAAAAGAAAGCAGCATATTTTGAGGAGAAGCTGGTAAATCGAAGTGCTCAGGAGATGCTGGCAGTGTATGATAAAATTTTGGATGAAAAGGTGTTTCAAACGCCTGCAGGGTGGGAATACCTTAAAAAGATGCAGGAGGATCTGAGGCGTGCAGGCATACGGGAGGAGGCGATCAGACCGATTCCCATGTATGTTACCTTTGTCCACGACCATGAGGATGGAACGCCTGTGAGATCCAGAATTAAACCGGCGAAAAAGAAAGATACCGGGAGGGCGCTGCTTAGAACCTCTGTTTTTATCAATCTGTTTCTGGTTGCTCTGGTGATCGCTATGTTTGTGATTTCCTTAAACAGCAGCAACCCTAATATTTTAAATTATAAGAGCGTTCTGGAAAATCAATACGCTTCCTGGGAGCAGGAGCTTACAAGGCGGGAAAGGGATGTGCGGCAGAAAGAAGCGCTGCTGGAAAAAAGTGGAGAAATCCAGGAAAGCCAAATGCAGGGAGAGGATCATTAAAAAAATTTTTAGCGTTATTTTCACAAATTCAACATAATTTTGCAATATACTGAGAATAAATGTAAATCATATGAAATCAAGAGGGCAATTTTATGGATAGAATGAAAATACTTGTGGTGGATGATGAAGCAAGAATGAGAAAGCTGGTAAAGGATTTCCTGACAAAAAGCGGCTATGAGGTGATAGAAGCTGAGGATGGAAGCCATGCCTTGGATCTTTTTTATGACCAGAAGGACATTGCTTTGATTATTCTGGATGTGATGATGCCTAAAGTGGACGGCTGGGAGGTCTGCCGTGAGATCAGGCAGTATTCCAAAGTGCCTATTATCATGCTTACGGCAAAATCTGACGAAAGAGACGAGCTCCAGGGCTTTGGGCTGGGCGTTGACGAATACATTTCCAAGCCTTTCAGTCCCAAGATTCTGGTGGCAAGGGTAGAGGCAATCCTTCGAAGGGCGGGACAGCTTGACAGGGAGAACATCCTGGAAGCGGGAGGCATTGTGATCGATAAGGCGGCGCACAATGTGACGATTGACGGAAAACCGGTGGAACTGAGCTATAAAGAATTTGAGCTTCTTACTTATTTCCTGGAGAACAAAGGAATTGCACTGTCCCGGGAGAAAATTTTAAATAACGTATGGAATTATGATTATTTCGGAGATGCCAGAACCATTGACACTCATGTGAAAAAGCTGCGGAGTAAGATGGGAAAGAAGGGAGATCTGATCAGAACGATCTGGGGAATGGGCTATAAGTTTGAAACGGAGAATGAAAGCTTATGAAATATTCCATTCGAAGACAATTCGCCCTGGTATTTTGCCTGCTTATGGCGGGAACTATCCTGCTTTGCTGGTTTATCAACAACACCTTTCTGGAAAGGTACTATTTGAACAACAAGCAAAAGGTCATGATGAACGTTTATTTCGTGGTGAACCAGGCATCTAATGAGGGAACTATCCGGTCGGAGGATTTTGATATTGAGTTCCAGAAGATATGCAGCAAGAATAATATCAGCATTATTCTTTTGGACGCGGAAACCAGAACGATTAAAACCTCTATGAATGATTATGAGATTTTGAGCAGGCAGCTGCTGGATTATTTATTCCAAAAGGATTCCTATACGAACGGCAAATTGCTGGTGGAGGAAGAAAATTATGAGATGAGGATTAAGCTGGACGAAAGAACCCAGCTTGAATATGTGGATATGTGGGGAGTACTGGATGGCGGAAATCTTTTTCTGTTCAGAAGTCCTCTGGAGGGCATCAGAGAAAGCGTGGCGCTTGCCAACCGTTTCCTTGCTTATGTGGGAACCGGCGCCGCAATATTGAGCGCGTTGATTATTCTTCTGGTGTCCCGCAAGATTACAGAGCCTATTATGGAGCTTACAGGAATTTCGGAGCGCATGTGCCATTTGGATTTTGACGCCAAATATACGGGGAACAGCAAAACGGAAATTGCCCTTTTGGGGCAGAACATCAACGAGCTTTCGGAAACACTGGAAACCACCATCTCGGAACTGAAAAGCGCAAACAATGAACTCCAAAGAGACATTGAAAAGAAAAATAAGATTGACGAGATGCGGAAGGAGTTTTTGTCGAACGTGTCCCATGAGCTGAAAACGCCCATTGCGTTGATACAGGGTTATGCGGAAGGGCTGAAGGAGGGGATTAATGACGACGAGGAAAGCAGAAATTTTTACTGTGAGGTCATTATGGATGAGGCGTCCAAAATGAATCATATGGTAAAAAAACTGCTCACCCTTAACCAGCTTGAGTTTGGAAACAACACGGTTACAATGGAGCGCTTTGATATCACCGCTTTGATTACAAATTATCTTCAGACAGCGGAAATACTTTGCAGACAGAAAGAAATCACCCTGCAGATGGAAGCTTATCCGCCGATCCATGTGTGGGCGGATGAATTTATGGTAGAGGAAGTTTTCAATAATTATTTCACAAATGCAGTAAATCATGTTGCAGAAAACAGAGTCATTGATGTAAAATTAACCTTGAATGAGGGTGTGGTTCGGGTGTCTGTTTTCAATACAGGATCGCCCATACCCGAGGAGAGCCTTCCCCTTATATGGGAGAAATTCTATAAAGTGGATAAGGCGAGAACCAGGGAATATGGAGGCAGCGGCGTAGGACTTTCCATTGTTAAGGCGATGATGGAGTCCATGAATCAGAGATACGGGGTTATCAACTATGATAACGGAGTCGCTTTTTGGTTTGAACTGGAAATAAGCTGACGGTCGGAGGAGTCAATCGGAAATGAAAAAAAGGATAATCGGAAGCGTGCTGATACTTGCATGCGTCATCATAATGGCAGGCTGCGGAAATAAAATACCGGAATTAAGCGATCAGCAGCAGGATCTGGTGGTAGAATACGCCTCCAGTGTGCTGCTTAAATATGATGCAAACCATGAAAGTAAATTGGTAGAGCTGACGCTGGAGCAGGAAACCCAGGAGGAAACCGGCACGGAAGAGGTTTCCCAGACGCCGGATGGCATGGAAGAAGAAAAGAAACCGGAGGAAACCGGGGGAAGTTTGGAGGGCGATATGAGCGATGTAACGGTGATCGATCAGACCCAGGCGGCAACCATAGAATCTTTTCTGAAACTGGATTCAGTTAAAATCACCTATACGGGTTACGAGACAACTGCCTTTTATCCAGATCAGGGGGATGATCTTTTCTTTGTGATGAATGCTTCAGAGGGAAATCAACTGCTGGTATTGAAATTCCTGGCGGAGAACCTTGCAGGGACGGAGACCGGCATTGACATTGCCCAAAAGGAGACCAGATTTAAAATTGTGGTGGACGGGCAGGAAAAAAATGCATTGACCACCATGCTGCTTAACGATATGGCGTATTACCAGGGAACCATTGCACCGGGGGAGAGTGCGGAGCTGGTTTTGATCTGTGAGATACCAACAGGGCAGGAAGGAACCATTTCGTCTTTGGAACTGGTTATGAAAAATGCGGAGGATGCGGTTACCATTCCTTTGAATTGACGGAATACGCCGCTAAAAGAAAATGATAGCCAGAGGTAAATCCTGTAGACAGGAGGGGTTACCTCTGGTATTTTTATGTAATTAAAATGGGTTTCTATAATTCTACAAAATTTTTGAATTTTTGTGTTGACATTCTGAAAAAGGAGTGATATAGTATAATTCGCTGCGGACGATGAAACAGTCCGACAGTACCTTTAAAGAAATAGAACCTTGACAAATGAACAGCAATGCAGCCCTGAAAATTCAAGAGAATTATTCAGAGAAGACAGGCGAAAGAAGCCTGACGGATGAGAAATCCAAAAAC
>DKYT01000001.1 GCA_002492465.1 Lachnospiraceae bacterium UBA7093
AAATTCCTTTGCAGGCAGTTCCACGGGCTTTCCGTCGATGACCGCTGTTTTATCTACAAGATTGAGCGCCACACCGTCCGCCGACAATGTATCACGCTGATACCGCCGTTTGAATATCCCCTTGATCTTAGCAATAAGAATATCAATGTCATAAGGCTTTTCCATATAATCGTCAGCACCCAGGTCAAAGCCGTTCAGCTTATCCTCCTTGTCTGTCCTTGAACTTACGATCAGTATAGGAGTATCCGCATTTTCCCGAAGTTTGGAACAGACTGCAAAACCGTTCACATCGGGAAGATTGATGTCAAGCACCACAAGCTTTGCGCCATATCGCTCAAAGAGCTGTACGGCATGTTCTCCACTGCCTGTGCTTGACACAGTATAGCCCTCGTCACGCAGAAAGTCAGTCAGCAAGCCGGCTAATTCCTTATCGTCTTCTACTATCAGAATATCGGTCATAAGCTCACCTCTCCTACAAATCTTGTACCATCTCGACTGCGTCTCGATGGGTTTTCTCGTCAAATGCCTGCTCGTGCAAGCACGGCAGGCACTTTCCTCGTTTTTATACCACATCCGCATAGATTTAGCAAGTATTACCAGCCCTGCTCCATAAGCCAGTTATTCAGCTCTCTTTCGCGGTCACGAAGCTCCTTGTCGCCGCCGCCAAAATGTCCCATTTCCTTTTCACCGACAATACCGCCGTCCAAAATGTAAAGCACCCTGCTGCACTTGGCGGCAACTTTCGGATCGTGGGTCACGCACATGATCGTCGTACCGTCGCGGTTAAGGGAAAGCAGCTCTTTCATGACCTCATCAGCGCTTGCGCGGTTTAATGCGCCTGTGGGCTCATCGGCAAAGATCATCCTGGGATTGTTTATCATGCTGCGGCAGATACAAGCCCTCTGAAGCTGTCCGCCTGACACCTCGTTAATGTCATTGCCGCACACATCATCAATGCCGAACCTGCGCATGAGCGCTCTGCCGCGCTCCTCGGTCTGCCTGCGGCTCAACCCGTTCTTTTTCGACTTTACCGCAGGAAAAATGATATTATCAAGCACCGAAAGATTTTTCATCATGTACATCTGCTGAAAAATAAAACCCATTTCATCAAGTCTGAGCCTTGCAAGCTCCTTATCACCAAGCTTCGCCGTTTCCCTGCCGTTAAAGACCACCTCGCCTGCGGTCACTTTATCCATTCCCGAAACGCAGTAGAGCAGTGTGCTTTTGCCCGAGCCGGAAGGTCCCATGACCGCTACCATTTCGCCATCGCTAATCGTCATGTCGATGTTTTTCAGCACATTGTTCTGGCGTTTGTTCACGATATATGTCTTGCAAAGTCCCTTTGTCTGTAAAACCGTATGATTCATTATATTGTCCTCCTTATTCTATGCTTGCCGTATCGGAAGCCTTGATTGTTTTTGTGTAAAGCGCTGTCAGGAATGAGCCGATGACGCTCACACCGATGAGAATTGCCGGGCAGATTACAAATATTTCCAGCGGGTCAAAATCGCATTGCAAGCCTGATATATCGCCGATCATGTTACCTATCCAATTCATCATTACGTTGCTGACCGGCATAAGCACCGCCGAAGAAACAATACAGGCAATCACCGATACGATCACAAACCGCAGTGTATGCTGTGCAACAATGCTGCTGTCAGGAATCCCCACAGCTTTCATCAGTGCAATCTCGCTTTTTTCCTTTGAGATGAATGAACGCTCCATGAGTATGACGATCAATGCCGTTACGATCACAGTAATGATCATCATCATCTTCTTAGTCGCTTTCAACGTATCGGACATTCCCGTAAAATTATTGATGTAATCCGGGGTCGAATACACCTTGTCAGTTTCGAGCAAGCTTCTCAACTTTTCAATGTTTTGGTTTATCTGTTCCTTGTCGGGACTGCCGTCAAAGTGTATCTGCACGCCCATCACATTGCTTGCCTCCTGATGTCCGAGGTCAAAATCTTTATATAGAAAAGCGGCGTTAGCGGTGTTGACGAACGAAGAGAATGTTCCCGTGATCATAAACTCATACTCTTTCTCATTTATTACTGCCGTTACCCTGTCACCGATCTCTGCGTCCAGGTTATCGAGGGTGCCTGTCGTTACGGCGATCTCGTCCGTCTTCTGTGGAGCGCTGCCTTTGTCTACATAGAACGTGTCATTTGTTTCCCCTTTCATGACGCGGAAATTAACCGTTTCCGTTTTATCTTCATGTGATGTTTCAAACTGCGCACCTATCGTCATTGTGCATTTACCCGGCATTCCGTTATCGGCAAGGAGTTTTTCAGTATCTGCGATGATTGTCTTATGCGTACTCTGATCTGTCATGACTTCTGCAAGTATTTCGCTGTCCAGGATATGCGCTTCGCTTGAGGGTACATCGAAGAAGCGCAGCAGTTTTTCACTTTTTAATGTCAACTCAAAATTTGACATGATCGTCATCAACAGGATACAGAGCGTAAACACAACCGTTATAATAGAAAACTGCTTCGGTGAGCTGAACACATCATTGACCGGGAAAAATGCAGCCTGCGGCAGCTTTGAACATCCTAAGCGCATAAGACTTTTTTTTCGGAAGCGCTCTCCCGTCTGCCCGTTTCTTACCGCGTCGATCGGTGAAAGTTTATTGACTCTGCGTGTGCAGCCGTAGCAGAACAGCAAGATAATCATAACTACCGCCGCAGAACTGAAAAAGCCTATCATAGTGCCGCTCTCGCTGCCAAGAACCATATTTTCCGATACCGTTTTCATCATCATACGCCTAAGAGGGACGGAACAGAAATACCCTATCAGTGCACCAACCACAGCAATGGCAAGATATTTGACAATATACAGGCTTCTTATACTGCCGTTATCGATACCCACTGCCTTCATCACACCGATCTCACGAAATTCCTCATTGATCGTAAAGTCTATCGTAAAACGCAGCATCACAAAAGCTGTAAACATCAGCACAACGCTGATTATCATTAAGGCATAAGCCAAAAGCATATCATAGAGATAAATATCCTTGCTTTCTTCCCGTGTGACGACAAATACACGGTCATAGTTCTTTGCAAGTTCCTTTATTTCATCAACATCGGATGTATTGATATAAAGCTGCTTGTAATTCAGGATATGAGCGGCTTCGTCCTTGTCAAGATAGTCATAGTCAGCAGAGTTTATGATAAGATACGGGGAATCAGCTTTTCCCGAACGGAACAGCGCACCCTTGAACCGCCCCATAAACTTAAGCGCAAGATGACTGTCCCCGACAGTAAGCTCCACCTCGTCGCCCTCTTTTATAGCAATGTCCTGTAAAAAAGGAGCGCTGGCATAAAAGCAGCCCTTGTCCACGCTTTCGATGATATGATTGTTCTCATCGAAATAGTTGACAGCCATTTCACAATCGGAAAGCAAGCAGGCGGCATTTGTGAAATTATCAAGTTTCTTTCCGTTATGCCTGAAACTCTTTGAACTGCAGCTCAGCCAATGCTCGGTCTTTATCTCACTGACGCAGGCAAGCTCTGCAATTCTTTCCCCAGCGTCGTTTTCCCCCAGGGTCAGCACGGTGACATCAGGAACATCCGCCACATCGAAATAATGCTCGATACCGCCAGTCACGGCTGTAATGTTGTTCACTGCCGCCGCTGCAAACATCGAGCATAAAATGACGAACAGCAGCAGAATGATATTCATGGTCTTTTTGCGTTTCAGGTCTTTTTTCAGTATCCTCCAGAACATAGTGTATACCTCTTTCTTGCGTTTGATTTTCTCTATGTTCTGAATCATAGCATAGAAATTCTTAACAAGTCTTTAATTTTTGACAGAGCATGTAAAAATATAGTTGCCAAAAACATGTATAAGTTGTCGGCACTCTGCGCCCCTGCTCTTAACGCTGTGTTGTTCATCCTTTCTACCTCCAACACTATTTTTGACCATAACAAAAGGACACTACCAAATTCTCACTTGGAAAGTGTCCCTAAAGTACAAAATATTAAAATTAGATATCGCACAAAACGTATTATCAGGTGTTATGCCGTATTATGCGTAGCAAATTTGTAGTAAATCGCAACTCAAAATCGCTGAAACCCTTAATCTACTGGTTTTCTTTACCCAAAGTTTTCATCATCGGGAAATTTGGGTGCGAAAGATTGATTTGCTCTCATTTCATAAAATGCATCGTATAAGATCTGCTTCTCTATCTGCTCTCCATAGAAATTCATGATACTGTAAACATCATAAAAATCTCTCAATCTTGTATTAGCAATTCCCCTATTTATAATTGTCTGCATTTTCTCAGCAAGTACTGTTTCCTTGTTATATGCCAGAACAGAAATCGCTCTATCCTCAAACATTAATTTATAGTTGTATTCTACCGCCTTTGGTGTTATCACATCATCTGTAGAAATATCGATTTTGATTGGTTGACGCATCCTGTCCTTACCTGTATTTAAGCCGCAACGACCGGATGGAGCCATCATGGAAAGACTGGAAGAAATCTAGAATTGAATTCAACCCAAAATTTCTACAAAAGTTTTATAGAAATCATAAACTTTCCCATCCTCCTGTGCACACAAAAGGAACCGGCTGATCATGGATCCCGTTTTATGCCCGCTTTGAATATGCAGTAAATGCTCCTGTAAATCATTCGGAAAACCATCCGCTATTTCTTCCTTCATCAAAAAGGCGATATATCGATTGCTTTGTTTTTTCCATAGAATTTGGGAGTCCGGAAACTGTCCTGTCAAATCTGCGGGAATGGTAAGCCCCCTCTGTTCTTTTTCCGGATAATCAGAATGCTGTACACGGGAGTAAAGATACGGATTGCCGATATACTGACGCAGTTTGTCACGTTCAATCAGATCAAAGGAAACTATGCAGTCCGTGTCAATGTCTGTTTCCCGGTAGGGATTCTGTCTCAATTCATCCATCATTTGAATCGCTTTCATATGGCAGCGCAGCTTTTCCATACGCTCCTGAAGCTGTTTTTGCTGCTCTTCCAGTTCCGACAGCTTTTCCGCCAACAAACGGCTGTGCTGCCTGGGCGTGGCAGATTCCATTCCGCGGATCTGCTTCAGCGGAAGCCCAAGATTTTTGTAAAAGATAACATCGGAAATCGTCATCAGGTCTTCAATTGCATATTCCCGGTAGTGATTTTCACGATCCTTTAACGGATTCAGAACGCCCACATCCTCCCAATAGCGAAGGGTAGAGGTCGGTACGTCAAAAAAACGGGAAATTTCTCCGATTTGAAAATGAATAGCCATACTTTTTTCTCCTTGATAATAGAATATCAATTTTCTTATTGACTTTCAAGTACCTTGAAGGTTTATCCTGTCTACAGGAGGTGTCTTATGGAAAATGTTTTGATTTTCAGCTCAGAAAAAGAAGTCCGGTTTGGGAAACTGCTGCGATACATTATCCCGACTTATCTAACCTCTTTGTTCAATACCGTTTATACCATTATTGACGGTATTTTTGTCTCAGCCTATGTGGGTACAGATGCCCTGGCAGCCATCAACATTGTTTATCCCATTGTCAATGTGCTCACAGGCATTGCCCTGATTTTTGCAACCGGCGGCAGTGCTGTTGCCGCACTGCACATCGGAGGAAACAGAAAAAAGGAAGCAGACCGTTCCTTCTCGGTCAGCGTGATAACATCTATTCTGTTGGGCAGTCTGGTGTCTCTTGGCGTTCTTCTGAATCTGTCCGGCATCCTGAATCTGCTCGGTGCTGCCAGCCTGACCATGACTGACTGTAGAACATATGCGCTTTGGTGGCTTCTGGGAACACCCGTTGTCATTGGGAAAGAGCTGTTTACCTATTTCATCCGGATTGACGGGGCGCCGACTTACAGCCTTGTCACGGCGCTGTCCGGAGGCATCCTGAATATTGTCCTGGACTATATCCTGATTGGCTGTTTCCGGATGGGAATTCTGGGGGCGGCGCTTGCAACGATGCTCGGTCTGCTTCTGTCTTTTTGTATGGGACTTTATTACTTCGTAAGAAAAAGGAAACACCTCTCATTTACACTGCATGGACTGTCCCTGCAGGAAGCGGTGCGCTGCATGGTGAACGGAGTCTCCGAATTTGTAGACCAGCTGGCCATTGCCATTACGACCATCGTATTCAACCGCACCGCCCTCACCTTTGCGGGGGAGGACGGCGTTGCGGCGATTTCCATTATTATGTATCTGCAGTTTCTGTCTATTGGCGTATACTTCGGTTTCTCCATGGGGATTGCGCCGCCCCTTGGCTACGCCTATGGAGACAAAAAAGAAGGGGTCTGCCGGATTCTGGAACGCTATGCTTACAGGTTCTTTGCCATCGCACCACTCGTCATCTATACACTGACCTACTTCTTTGCGCCATTAGGAGTTTCCTGCTTTGCCCCTTCTGCAAGCCCTGTATTCTCCCTTGCCGTATCCGGAATGAGAATCTATGGTATCGGCTTTCTCTTTGCCGGAATCAATATCTTCTCGGCAGTCCGTATGATGGCTTATGGAAAAGGGAATTTTTCCGGGTTAATCACCTTCCCGCGCTCCTTTGCCCTGCTGCTTCTATTTCTCGCATTTCTACCAAAAATTGGGGGAATGACCGGAATCTGGCTTGCCGTACCGGCTGCCGAATTCCTGACATTACTTGTCTCCTTCTCATTCCTTCGGATGGAGCCAAAGGGAAAAGCAGATGTTTAACCGCCATTTATACTCCATCTCACCTGTCGGCACATTTCCCAAAGCACGCCGCCAGGGAGGAAACATTGTAATTGTTAATATATGAATCTTTTCTGCGCACACTATATACATGTCACATATCAAAACAATTTAATTTTATTATTGTCTTATGAACAGAACAATAATCGTGTATAATTGTTTTGTGTATTGGAGGTAACATTATGAACAGAGATACCTTAAAACAGATTATGGTTGATCAAAAGGATATCTATTTGAATAACCCATTAATTGTCAGACATTATCCTTTAGAGAAAAATGTTAACTATTGCTTTGTTGGAATTAGAAGAACCGGCAAATCTTATATGATGTATCAGCAAATTAAAACTCTGCTTGATAAAAATATACCACTATCCCAAATCGTCTATGTAAATTTTGAAGATGAACGTCTTTTGGAAATGACATCAGACGACTTAAATACTATCCTGGAAATTGGTTTAGAACTTTCCGGAACTGAAAATAAGCCTTACCTATTTCTTGATGAAATTCAAAACATCGACGGATGGGAAAAATTCGTACGCAGGATTGCAGATATGAAATATAAAGTGAGCATTACCGGAAGTAACAGCAAAATGCTCAGTAGTGAGATTGCATCCACATTGGGTGGTCGTTTTGTGATAATGAAGATATATCCGTATTCCTTTGCCGAATATCTTATTGCGAATGGCAAAGAAAAAAATTATCTGGATATCATTAGTACAAGCGATAAAGCCGATGTACTTGCACAGTATAATGAATATGTAACTTTAGGCGCTTTCCCTGAACTGGTAGAAATCAAAAACAAAAGAACCTTTTTAAGCAGCATATATCAGACAGTCTACCTGGGCGATATTATCACAAGAAATAAAATCACGAATGATTTTGCTATCAAGCTATTATTAAAGAAAATAGCAGAATCCTTAACCAAGCCTTTATCTTTTACCAGATTAACTAACATTGCAAAAAGCGCCGGAACATCCCTCGGAAAGCAGACTGTAATTAACTACGTAGGATACATGACCGATTCCTATCTCATTTTCCCACTGGCAAATTATGCCGCGAAGCTTGTAGAAAAAGAGACCTCTCCCAAATATTACTTTATGGATACCGGTCTTGTTGGCTTGATGCTACTGGATTGCAAATCTGCCCAGCTCGAAAATCTTGTTGCCATAGAACTCCTCAGACGCTACGGTCAGGAAAATGTATTCTATTTTGAAAACAGCGTTAAAATTGATTTTTATGTTCCTGCCGAAAAGCTTGCCATCCAGGTGTGCCTGCAGGTTCTCGATGACATGGATACACGTGAGCGTGAAACCAGGGCATTTGTTAAACTTCATAATTTTATTCCTGACTCGAAATGCCTTATTATTACAAATAGCGAAGAAGCCACTTTGGATTGTGATGGAATATCCATTTCTGTAATTTCTGCTTGGAAATGGCTTTTGGACACGCCTGAAAACATCTAATTATATCGGAGGGGCTGTCGGTTAATACCTATTTTAGCTCCTGATTCCTCCTTCAGTTCTTCCCAGCGCTCATTTCTTTGTGTCGTTGCACTTTTTTGTACCAAATATTTATATGTTCATGCGTCCTCTCTCTTAATCGGTTGTGTGCATAACAGCATTTATATCCATCAGCCTATCCACCTTCACAACATATGCATACGCTTTCGGATTAGCTTTCTTTAAATACTTCAAAGGTTTTAATTTCTCCTGTGACAAATTACTATCTATGTAATCTCTATAATCCTCTACCTTTTCAAATTCCGTATCAGTTAATAAGCACATTGCCATATACATAACCATTGGCGCTCGACTAGCCGCCACCTCTGGGCTATAATTCTCTGCATATATATGACCTCGCAAATCTCTTGTACCTCTTACATAATACATGTACTCATCTGCCTCCACCTTGCCTCTAGCTGCTATGCACAAAGCAGAATCAAACGTATCTTTTAAACACTCTTCTACTGAAACGCGAATTCCTCTATACCCAATCTCTGCTATTGCAATTGTCTCATATGTACGTTTTATAATGCTGCACTCAGAAAATACTTCTATCAACGAGCACACATCATAAAACTGCTTCATAACCTCCATATCTTTCCCTTTATTCAACTCTATGCCGGTTGTGTGTGGAGCAAAAGCGGTTAGCTTATCTGCCAAAATACATTCGGCACTTGGAATGCTTACTTTCATATACTCCTCTTCTGTTAGCAGTAAATCATTACGAATTTCCTTTTCTACTAATTCTGCATAATGATTTTCTTCAAAAAGTACATCCAGTAATATATAAAATGGCTTATTATTAATTGGCGAATCATAGGTAAACTTAAAATGGCGTTTTACGATATTATTTTTTCCTACTCTTTTCTGCTCCTCTACCATCTGAAACGGGAATATTCCAGAGGCTTTATCTAAATATCCATCCAAATCCGTCCCCGGCTTCACAATAATATCTATGTCTGTAGACAATCTCCGTGGTTTATCCATTAACAACATAAGACATGTACCGCCTTTAAAAATAAATGGCATACCTGCACGCGTTAACGCCTCAAGCAAGCCAAATGCATATACTGTTCTCTCAAGAAGCGCAGGATCGCGTTTGCTATTCTTTTGTAGTTCTCTTATATATTCTTCGCTAAAGTTCTTTTTTAACAACATAAACTTTTACTCCTTTGTTCTTAGTACAATATCTGTCTCTTTCCTTATCAGTTCTTTAATCTTTTTCTCTACCTTTCGTCTGCTTGCATATCTAAATAAGCCATTTTCATCTATGATGTATCCGTCAAATGCATCCTCGTATATGTGTGGATATTCTGCCTGACTAATCGACGCAAGCAATAACGGTTCTGCCATTATATCCACCAATAACTTCTCCAGTCTCGTATGCCATGAAACCTTTTGCCCCTTTGGGGCCTCCGTTGTCAGTTTTCCAAGTACAATCATATTGTCACTCCAATATTGATGATAAATCTCAACTGTCGGATTTATAAGCACCTTGCCCGGATACTTTTCTCTTAATGTCTCAAATAAAAATTCCATAATCTCTGCCTCAACAGACAGAAAAATTACATTATGGGCTATCAAGTGATTAACAAAATCATTCAACTGTATAAATTCAAAAATCGAGAAGTTTACATATGGATATTGCCGAGCAATCTCCCGGGCTACTTCCTCTGCTAATTCTGAATATTTATACTCGTATGGTAAGCGCTTATCATCTGGCAAACTATATACATTACGTCCAACACGAATAATCTGTCCGCTCTTTACTAGTTCTTCTATCTTTTTGTAAAAAGATGCCTCACTTAGCATATACCCTGCCATTCGAAAAGACTCTAATAGTTCTTTTCTTGTAAATCGTGTTACATCCTGCAATCCCTCATAATAATGTTTCTCTATCATTGAGAAATTACCTCCTCAAATTATTTTTTCGGCATCATTTGCACTTTAGTGCCGATAATATAAACATATTCTAATTACACACATAATAAAAGTCAATATTTTTTCGGCAGTAAATTACATTTAGTGCCGAAAAAATAATCATTATATATTATCTCCCGTTTCCTTAAAACTATGTATTCTACAGAGAATTTCACAGCCAATTTGTTGCAAGCAACATTGTCCGCTCATTTTCTGTTTTTCTTGCTTATCACGCAAAAAGAGACATTTCACATTAGTCTGACGGCTAAATACGAAATGCCTCTTAACATTTTCGAGGGTTGTTCCTCGATATTATTCTATTAACTTTTGCTTTGCATATGATTCCAAACGAATACGACAAAAATCCATATTCCTTCGTATTCCGTTATCTGGCTCCAATTTCTTGAAGAATGTCGGAATACATTCTAATATTTTGGAATACTTACTTATCCAACGACTTCATCGTCGGGAACAGCAAAACATCCCTGATCGCCGGCGAATTCGTCAATAGCATCACCAGTCTGTCTATCCCATACCCGATTCCTCCCGTAGGCGGCATACCGATTTCCAGGGCATTCAGGAAATCCTCATCCGTGTGGTTTGCTTCTTCATCTCCCTGGGCAAACAATTCTTCCTGCGCCTTGAACCGCTCTCTCTGGTCAATGGGATCATTTAACTCAGAGTAAGCGTTGCACATCTCCCGCCCAGTGATAAAGAGTTCAAACCGCTCCACATAATCCGGCTTGTCCGGCTTTCTCTTGGTAAGAGGGGAAATTTCTACCGGATGGTCCATCACGAAGGTGGGCTGCACCAGATGCTCCTCCACAAACTCCTCAAAGAACAGATTTAAGATATCTCCCTTGGTATGACGGTTCTCATAGTGAACTTCCTTTTCATCCGCAAGCTTTTTAGCGGCAGCCGTGTCGGGAACCTGATCAAAGTCAATGCCTGTGTATTTCTTCACTGCCTCGATCATAGTCAGCCTTTCAAAAGGCTTGCCCAGATCGATCATATGCTCGCCGTAAGGCACGCTGGTTGTGCCGCAGACCTCCTGCGCCACATAGCGGAACATGTTCTCGGTGAGATCCATCATTCCGTTGTAATCGGTATATGCCTGATATAATTCCATTAAAGTAAATTCGGGGTTATGTCTTGTGTCAAGCCCCTCGTTCCGGAACACCCGCCCGATCTCATAGACCCGTTCCAGACCGCCTACAATCAGTCTCTTTAAATAAAGCTCTAAAGAAATACGCAGCTTCACATCCTCATCCAGGGCATTAAAATGAGTCTCAAAGGGTCTTGCCGCAGCGCCCCCGGCATTGGATACCAGCATAGGAGTCTCCACCTCCATAAAGCCCTGGTCATCCAGATATCTTCTGATCGCAGAAATGATCTTTGACCTTTTCACAAAGGTTTCTTTCACTTCCTCGTTCATGATCAAATCCGTATATCTTTGGCGGTAACGAATATCCGTATTGGTGAGCCCGTGATATTTTTCAGGCAGAATCTGAAGGCTCTTGGAAAGAAGCGTAACCTCAGAGGCATGGATGGAAATTTCCTCTGTTTTCGTCTTAAACACTTCGCCCGTAATGCCCACGATATCGCCCACGTCATACTTCTTAAAGTCGGCGTAAGCTTCCTCTCCAATGCTGTCTCTTGCCACATAGGACTGGATATTTCCTTTCAGATCCTGTACATTGCAGAAAGATGCCTTTCCCATAACACGCTTCTGCATAATACGTCCGGCAACAGATACCGTCTGCCCCTCCATCTGCTCAAAATTTTCCTTAATATCCCTGCTGTGTGCAGTCACATCATATTTGGTGATCTGAAAAGGATCCTTTCCTGCCTCCTGAAGAGCGGCAAGCTTCTCTCTTTTTATCTTTAAAAGCTGATTAACGTCCTGTTCCTTCTGATTGCCTTTTTGCTGATTATTTTGCTGTTCTGCCACTGTTTACACTCCTTTAAAAGGTCTTCTGCCTTTGTGATTAATTGGATCTCTGGATTTCAAGAACCTGATACTTTAAAACACCCACCTGTGTTTCCACTTCAACAATATCGCCGGTTTTTCTTCCGATCAACGCCTTTCCTACAGGGGATTCGTTGGAAATTTTTCCTTTTAAGCTGTTTGCTTCTGTAGATCCTACGATCTTATATTCCAGATCCTCATTATACTCCAAGTCACGAATTTTAACGCAGCATCCGATGTTGATTTTATCAAGATCTACTTCGTCTTCTACGACTACCTCGGCATTTTTCAGAATCTTTTCCAACTCTTCGATTCTTGCTTCAATGTCGCGCTGTTCGTCTTTCGCTGCATCATACTCTGCGTTCTCAGATAAGTCGCCCTGCTCCCTTGCTTCCTTGATCTTCTGTGCAACTTCCTGTCTCTTTACCACCTTCAGATTATGAAGCTCATCTTCATATTTACGCAGTCCCTCATAGGTAAGTATGTTTTTCTTTTCTTCCATCGCTAATCGCCCTTCCATCCTTTATGTTTCTTGTTTCTAAATAAAGTTCTTAATTAACTTCCGTATTATAACCATTTTTTACCGCAGTGTCAAGAAATTTCAATGCTTCAACCCTGCTTATATAGCCCCGGCTCCCTGGATTCTCCCTCCGCTCATAAATATTCCCTTCCCCATCGCTCAAATCCAGCCACGGCATCCCTGGATCAGCCGCACCGGATCTGATCATAATGATGCCAAACTCTTCATAGAGATACTGCTCCAGCATCCTCGACGCCTCACTGTCATCCCCCTTTAAAACCACCTGCCGAATTCTGGTAAGGTAAGGAGAAAGCAGCTCTACAGCATGCTGCATCTGATATTCGCCGCCATCCCGGGGCAGGGAAATGCAAAGCCGGTCAAAGGGTCTTTGTCTGTACAGGCAGACCGCCAAAAGCTCCTCGGGAACCTGTTCCGGATTCTGACGTAATGCAGGGGAACACAAGAGTTCACGGCAGTTAAATCCCACTGCCGCCTTTTCTGCTGTCTGCGCCAACAGCGCCTTGACAATTTCCGGCTTCCAGCCCTTCAACGCGCCGCTGAATTTCCCCTTCCCCTGGTATTCCGGCAGCAATGCATAATAGATCTGAACCCTTCCTTTCCTGCCGCGTCCCTCACCCCAGAGATAGGGAAACTCTCTTCCCATTTTCTGAATAGGAAGCCCATCCTTCTTCAGCCTGCGGATCTCTTTCCCCCAGACGCCATATGCAATTCCCATATAAAAAATATTGATCATGTCAGTTTCCATAGAAAAGCATATGTAGCCCGATCTCTTCCTATTCCGGAAAAATACTTTTTACCGCCTGCTCCAGCTCCTGAAAGGATTCCATCTCATTGATCCTTCTTCTCAGAGCGGCGGAATTGGGGCAGCCTGCCGTATACCAGGAGATGTGTTTCCGCATTTCCCTGACAGCAGTATATTCCCCTTTTAACGCCACTTCCATACGTCCATGACGAAGAATCGTCTCCCTTATTTCCAAAGCTGACGTTTCGGAATCCTCTTCCCCTGTCTCCAAAAAATGCCGGATCTGACCAAAGATCCAGGGATTTCCTCTCACTGCCCTGCCTACCATAATGCCATCGCATCCGGTTTGCTCAAACAGCGCCTTTGCCGACGGTCCATCGGTTACATCTCCATTTCCAATCACCGGTATGGACAATGCTTCTTTCACCCTTCTGATAATCTCCCAATCCGCTTTCCCCGCATAATACTGCTCTCTGGTTCTGCCGTGAACTGCCACTGCGGCGGCTCCGCAGTCCTCTGCAATCCTCGCAATCTCCACCGCGTTTACCATACTGTCATTGAAGCCCTTTCGAATCTTTACCGTTACCGGCTTGCGGATTGCCTTCACCGTTTTGGTAATGATCTCTGCTACAAGCCCGGGATCCTTCATAAGTGCCGATCCCTCTCCGTTATTTACCACCTTGGGCACCGGGCAGCCCATATTGATATCCAGTATGGAAAAGGGTCTGTCCTCAATTCTTTTTGCCATCTCGCTGATAATATCCGGATCAGAGCCGAACAGCTGGAGGGAAACCGGCTGCTCCTGAGGATGAATTTTCATCAGTTCCTCCGTATTCTTATTCTTATAATAGATTGCTTTGGCACTGATCATCTCCATGCATACAAGCCCTGCCCCCTGCTCTCTGCAGAGCAAACGAAATGGCAGGTCTGTTACACCTGCCATGGGAGCCAATATCAAGTTATTGTCCAAAACCACATTTCCAATCTGCAGCTTTTTTACCTTGTCATTCATAGTTCTCCTATATCCTCGTGCAGAATAAAAACTCTGTAGTATAAGCTCAGAGATTCAAATAACTCCTGCCGCTTCCGCCGCACCTCGTTTACCAAAAGTCCGCTTCCGATCTCATCGTAAAGATAATCCTCCTCCGCGCACTCCGTGCGCATGGTCACATTCCCGTCCTCCTCAAATTCGATGGTAAAAATTCCTCCGATCTCCTCGGTGAAGAGCACGCAGATGATATGTAATTCCTCTTTGATAGAATCCGGTATTCCCGCAAACTTCTCATTGAAGTAATACTTTTTTTCGTATGCATTGGCTCCGCAGAGCACGATTCTCTCTTCCTGACCATTCTGATCCATTGTTTCTGCGCTCCCTAGAGTGTTGCCGCCATCACTGCCTTAATGGTGTGCATTCTGTTCTCCGCTTCCTCAAAAACCACCGATGCGGGAGATTCAAACACTTCATCTGTCACTTCCATCTCCGAAATGCCAAACCGCTGGCTCATTTCCCTGCCAATCTTGGTTTTAAGATCGTGGAATGCCGGCAGGCAGTGCATAAAAATTGCATCCTTTCCCGCATTCTCCATCACCTGCCTGTTTACCTGATAAGGCGAGAGATCTTTGATCCTTTCCGCCCAAACTTCCTCCGGCTCGCCCATAGATACCCATACGTCTGTGTAAATTACATCGGCGTCCTTCGTTCCTGCTGCCACATCCTCCGTAAAGGTGATGGAACCGCCGGTTTCTTCTGCAATTTTCCTGCATTCCCCGGCAAGCCCTTCCTCCGGAAAGTATTTCGCTGTGGTACATGCCGTAAAATGCATCCCCAGTTTAGCGCAGACAACCATCAGGGAATTCCCCATGTTATAACGGGCGTCTCCCATGTAAGTCAGCTTTACGCCCTGAATCCGTCCAAGCTTTTCCCGAATGGTCAAAACGTCTGCAAGCATCTGGGTAGGATGAAATTCATTGGTCAGCCCGTTCCACACAGGCACTCCCGCATATTGGGCAAGCTCCTCCACGATCTCCTGCCCGTAGCCCCGATATTCAATTCCTTCATACATGCTTCCAAGGACTCTCGCCGTATCTGCAATACTCTCCTTCTTGCCAATCTGGGAACCGGAAGGATCCAAATAAGTGGTTCCAATCCCCAGATCATGAGCGGCAACCTCAAAGGAGCATCTGGTTCGGGTGCTGGTTTTTTCAAAAATCAGCGCCACGTTTTTGCCCTGATGCATATCTGTTGTGAGAATACCTTTTTTCTTTTTATCCTTCAAATCCGCCGCCAGATCCACCAGATAAAGAATCTCTTCCGGTGTAAAATCCAGCAGCTTTAAAAAATTCCTGCCCTTTAAGTTCATCTGTATGCCCTTCTATTCTTATTTCTCGCTTACCAGTTCCTTAAGGGATGCCGCCAATCCGGCCATTCCCTGAATTTCGGAAGGAATGATAATCTTCGTTGCCTTTCCGTCCGCTGCTTTTTCAAACGCCTCCAAACTCTTAATGCGAAGCACCGCCTCGTCCGCTCCGGCTTCACGGATCATTCTGATACCGTCCGCCGTTGCCTGCTGCACCTTGAGAATTGCTTCCGCCTCACCTTCCGCCTCACGGATCATCTTCTCCTTCTGCGCCTCCGCTCTTAAGATAGCAGACTGCTTCTCAGCCTCCGCCTCCAAAATTGCCGCTGCCTTTTTACCTTCCGCAACAGTTACGCTTGCTTTCTTCTCACCTTCTGCACGGGTAACTGCTTCTCTTCTTTCACGCTCCGCCTTCATCTGTCTTTCCATAGCATTCTGAATCTCCGCCGGAGGAATGATGTTCTTAAGCTCTACCCGGTTCACCTTAATACCCCAGGGATCTGTCGCCTCATCCAGGGAAGCGCGCATCTTGGTATTAATGGTTTCTCTGGAGGTAAGGGTCTGGTCCAGCTCCAGATCGCCGATGATATTACGCAGGGTGGTTGCCGTCAGATTTTCAATTGCCATAATGGGGTTTTCCACACCATAGGCAAACATCTTAGGATCTGTGATCTGAAAGAACACCACCGTGTCAATTCTCATGGTAACGTTATCCTTTGTAATAACAGGCTGAGGCGCAAAGTCCACCACCTGTTCCTTTAAATTAATCTTTTTTGCCACCTTATCCAGCAGCGGAAGCTTAAAGTGAAGTCCCACCGACCAGGTTCCCTGATAAGCGCCCAGCCGCTCCACTACGTATGCGTATGCCTGGGGCACGATTTTCACGCAGGAAGCAAGTAAAATCAACACAATTACGAGTATCACAAGTACAAAATATGCCATTTCATCCTCTTCTTTCCGGGGTTCTCCCCTGCCAACCTTTTATTTTTCTATTTCCGATGTTTCCTGAATCCTTTTCTCTTCCACCATCAGCTTAACGCCGCTGATGGCGCGGATCACCACTACGCTTCCCACCGGAAGGGTAACGCCTTCTGTTGTGGTTCTGGCGCTCCATTCCTGTCCTCCTACGGTTACCTGCCCAATGCCCTGCAGGTTGTCGATCTCGCTGATTACAATCGCCTGCTGCCCTACCAGACTCTCTGCATTGGTTCTAACCCGGTCCTTATTGAAATATTTTACCGCAATGGGTCTTGTAAAATATAAAAGAACCAGGGACACCACTGCCATGAGCAGAATCTGCAGCCACAAGGGCGCTCCTAACGCCGCCGCTGCCGCCGCAAACAGCGCGCCTCCTGCAAACCATATGGTAGTAAGACCCATGGTGACGATTTCAATTACAATGCAAGCCACAAAAACAATAAGCCAGATTGTGGTTAAGTTCATTTTACCCTCCTTGTTTTACCCCTATGTTTATTATAGGCAAAATCATACTTTTACATGAATTCATTGTTAAAAAATATTTTACTACACAAAAGAGAAGTAGGCAACTGTTTGGTTTTGGGAATTATTTTCCCTACATTTTACACATATACCGTTTTAATAAAAAGGAAATCCACATAACTGACAAAGCAAATGCGGGCAGCATGTAAAACAGTCCGTTCTCGCAGGCTGCTTTCCCTATCCAAAAGGAGGGCAGCAAAAACACCCCATATTGTACCTTATCCTTGATAAAAAACGGAACAACTGCGCCAAAAACGGTCAGCGTAGATAACTTCGTTACCGCCATCCCCTCCAACCTGTTTGACGAAACCGTCAGCACCAGTAATGCAACAATCATCCCCTGCAAAGTTCCTCCTGCTGCAAATAAGAAAATGGCAGCAGGGGAAAGGGGTGTCAGTTTAAAAGCAGGCAGCAGGACAAGCGTTACCAAGAACGCAATAACAGCAGGAACGCCAAACCGCGCAGACAGATATCCTGTTTTCCTTAAAGGCGTAATGAATAAATATACCGCTGTCTTTTCATCGGATTCCTCTAAAGCAACCATTGCCGAAACGAAACAAAACATAGTGGACGACAGCATTGCAAAGAATATGTCAATCAACTTGTAATAGGGCGATATGACTGCCGGTATATGAAAAGATTGGGTTAAAACGGTTTCCAAAACAGGTATGGCAAACCGAAAGAAAAAACCTGCGAGAATCGGTGCAAGACAAGCCATAAACAGCATCATGTCACGCCCCATGGTTACTACCATTTGAAAAAAACTGAATCGAATTGCCTTCACAGCTTTACACCCCCTATGCTATCCCACATTTTCAAAACACAAAGTCTTGAAATGACAAATAGAATTACCGTCATTGTTATTACAGTAAGAAATCCTATTGCAGACGGAGAATGCCCTGAAACCATATCCATGCAGACATTGATCGGATTATATTGAAGCCATGCCGGGGTAATCCTGAACAAATGTAAAATTGCAGGAACAAAGCAAAGGATTTCTATTGGCACCGTCCACAAAATAAATTGATTCAGACTTACGATTTTTGTTGCCACAATGATTCCCAATAAAGTAAATATGGCGCTGGATATCACTGTTCCAAGGAGTATCATGTGCAAATGGCCTACCTTTGCGGCAAGCGCCAACAGCATGGCTACCACAAGGGAAATGGCGGATAAGGAAGCAGCTTTAGCGGTCACGTATTCCGCGGCACGGACAGGGGAAACCGCAAATGCGCACGGCGTATGCTGGTTTTTCTCC
This sequence comes from Lachnospiraceae bacterium UBA7093, assembly GCA_002492465.1. GTDB lineage: Bacteria > Bacillota > Clostridia > Lachnospirales > Lachnospiraceae > Suilimivivens. Next base: position 18,494 of record DKYT01000001.1, read on the forward strand.
AAAAGGACAATTGCTCCCATAAAAAACAGCCCCATTGACGCCGGATCAGAAAAAATTAAAATTGCAGCAGCCTTTTCCCGCCAGCTTTCGGGAAGCGCCAAAAGAATGATGATATAAATGACTGTCAAAACTGCATATAAAAAGTAAAAACCGTACTTTGCCTGAAAGCGTATATCCAATAAACACAAGCTTCTTAGTCTCATACCAGCGTCCTCCCCGTAACATCCATAAAAATGTCGTTTAAGGTTGGCTCGCTGCTATGAATGGATTGCAGGCGATTTTCAGCAATCAAACCTTTCAACTGTTCATCAGAGGATACGCGTCCGAGGGGACAACTGGCGCTGTGTTCCCCATTCTCAAACCAGGTATAAGTTACGGTTGCCGCGCCTTTTGACATAATCAGATTGTGGGGACTGTCAAGCGCGCATATTTTGCCGCCCACAATAAACGCGACTCTGTCGCAAAGCTCGGTTGCGTCCTGCATATTGTGTGTGGTCAGGAGAATGGTTTTCCCTTTTGCCTTTTCCTCTAAAATCATATTTTTCATCATATGGCTGTTTGTAGGGTCAAGTCCGCTGGTAGGCTCGTCAAGGCAGAGTAAAAGGGGATCATGGAGCAATGCTTTTATAAAGTTTAAGCGGGATTTCATACCCTTTGAATAGTCGGCTACCCGTTTATCTGCATCCTGCTCCAAACCTACCCTTTCCAGAAGTTCATCGATAGGGCGTGGCTTTTTTTCGTATAAAGATGAAAAAAATTGCAAATTCTCCCTTGCAGTCAGTTTTTCATACATAGTTGAAAATTCAAAATCAACCCCTATGTTTTCATAAAAATGTTTTGTCCGCTTTTTACACTCAACACCGTTTACCATGGCGGAGCCTTGATACGTCCGCAACATTCCAATTAAAATTTTTTGCAATGTGCTTTTACCTGCTCCGGACGGTCCTAAAAAACCGAAGATTTCTCCCTCTGAAACAGAAAAATTCATGCCGGAAATAAAAGGACTTTTGGTGTAGCTGAATGAAAGATCGTTCACTTGTATCATATTTTCCTCCTTGTACTATTTGACCAATTATAATTTAATAGTCAATTAATGACTTGTTTTTAGTCCGGCTGATCGCCGGACTTTTTCAGATCACCTGTATTACAATACCATAAATCAAAGCACGCAACGCCTCGTCATACTGCCCTTCCCCAATCTCTCCCTTATGCAGCGTTGCATAATAGATTGCATGGAATGCGGCGCTCACCACCTGAATGTCTACTTCCTTTTTTATAGGAAGCAGCGCAAACATTTTTTCAATCGTATCCGTATCGTCCTGTAAATGCCCCTCTACGATCTCCGGCGGCAGCTTCCGCACAAGCAATTCCACTTCGCCTACGTCAAGGAGCTTCAAAATCGGCATTTCCTCTGTCATTTTATAGAACTCAAAAATCACATCGGTTAATTTTTCCGCTGAAAGCGCCCCATCGGCAATATCGGAAATGGCTTGATACAGTACGCCATTGATATGCTCATGCTGTTCCTGGATCACCTCAAACAAAAGCAATTCCTTCGATTTATAAAAGAGATAGAACGTTCCCTTGGGAATATGGACACGCCTCACGATTTCATCTACCGTGGTGCGGCGGACACCGTACCTGGCAAGGCACTCCGCCGCCTCTTCCTTCAACCGCTTCCTGATATATTCCCGCTCCTGCTCTGAATAGCTCTTGGGCAAGGTTTTCCCCTCCCTTTTTACCAGAATACATGATCTCCCAGGACAAAACCTTCCCGTTTTCCGGCACGCCTGAAGTGGGTTGCGCCGCCTACGGTAGTCTCCCCGTTGATCGCTGCCTGCGCCGCCTGCATACATGCTTCGGGCACGTTTCCTTCGTATACCCTTGCCACCTTTCCGGTCATAGCCGGTGTGAACTGACCGGATGCATAGATAACGGAATGAATGGTGTTGGGATACGCTCCGCTCCTCACACGGTTCATAACCACAGCACCCACGCCTACCATGCCCTCATAGGACTGGTTGCCTGCCTCGCAGTAGATCAGCGCTCCTAAAAGCCGCAACTCATCCGCATCTGCGGCAACGGCTCCCCGGTTTGCCTTGCGCTTGCGCTCAGCCTCTTCCCGCTCTCTCGCCCTGATCACTTCCATGCTCTCGCCTTCATCAATATGATATCTGACATTGACATATTCTGAATTCACATAGCCGATCTCACCGTTGTAATCAACGCTGATCCAGCCGTCCTTTACCGTATCAATAAACTCTACGGAATCCTCATAGGCAATCAGTCCGTACATATCGGCGTCCTCGCTTGGCTCGGTTCTCACGCGAACAGCTTCCGCATCCAGGGTAACGATCCAGTTGCCCACATCCTCCGCCATTTCCTTCGCTTCCTCGCCAAAGAGAAGATATTCATCCTTTGCCCATCCGATCACATTGCCGGATTTAAGCTTGGTCCAGCCATCCCTGCGCTCTAAAATAGTTCCGCCACAGTCCTTGTACAAAAGCCCCACCTTCTCAGAATCCTCATTTGCCTGAGCTCTGATATTCAGGGCGTTCTGCACGTTTGCCATGGTCAGCTCCTGCTCCATTCTCTCCTTCTCAGCCTCAAATTTCTCGTCAATGTTCAGATCTTCCTCTTCTTCCACTGGCTGATCGATATTGAATGAACTGGGATTTAGCACCTCAGCCACACCTGCTGTCAGAAGATCCTCGTCCTGATTTTCACTTGCCTGAACGGTTATTTCCCCTGCTGAAAGGGAAAGCAGGACGATAAAAATACCCGCTACCGTTACCAGCAGTTTATTTCTCCGGTTCATGATACTACCTCCAAAATATTCTGTATTTTAATCCAATAAGCCGGCTTGCAAACCGTACCGGCGTTTGGTACACATTTATATACATATGTCATATATTACAGATTTATTACAGTGGGTGTAAGCATCATATTAGCAAATCTTCCTAAATTTGTCAAGTTTTTGAATTTTTACCCGTATTAACCCCCGAAATTTATTCCATATTTACCCAAATATGTTACATCTTTTTTACATATTTCGAGACTTTTCCACGCATGCCTCCACTGCATTCATGACAGCGCTCCTAAGCCCCATATCCTCCAAAACCTGTACTCCTTCAATGGTGGTTCCGCCGGGGGAACATACCATATCCTTCAGTTCTCCTGGATGTTTTCCGGTTTCCAGCATCAGCTTTGCGCTGCCAAGCACCGTCTGTGCCGCAAACCGGTATGCCTGGGCTCTGGGCATGCCCGCTTTCACTCCGCCGTCCGCCAGCGCCTCCAGGAACAGAAACACAAAAGCCGGGGAGCTTCCGCTGACGCCTACCACTGCATCCATAAGCTTTTCCGGCACCTCCTGGGCAAGTCCGAAGCTGCTTACCAGCTTCATACATCTTGCCATCTCATCCTCGGTTACCCTTTCGTTTCTGCATACGCCGCTGCAGCCCTCTCCCACCATTGCCGGGGTATTCGGCATACAGCGGACCACCTTAAAGCTTCCCCCCAGCATCTCTTCGATCTGGGCAATGGTTTTTCCTGCCGCAATACTGACAAGCAGCGCATCCTTCCCAAGCCTCTCACGGATCTGGGGAATCACCTCGGCAAACATCTGGGGCTTTACCGCCAAAATCAAAATATCCGACGCTTCCGCCACCGCTCCATTGTCCGCCAGCACTTCAATGCCGTATTTCTCCCGCACCGCCATTCTGGTTTTTTCCGTCTTTGCAGATCCTATGAGTTCGTTCGGCTCAGCAATTCCTTTGGAGAGCATCCCCCCTATCATTGCCTTTGCCATATTTCCAAGTCCGATAAATCCGATTTTCATTTTTTCTCCCTTTCGAAGTATTTTACTTTTCCTTTCTTCTATTATATCCTGCCGCCTGATACATCAGCAGCGCCGCTGCCACCGCCGCGTTCAGAGATTCCAGGCTTCCCTCCATAGGAATCTTCAAATAGCTGTCGGCAAGCTCCGCCGTTTCCTTTTTCAGCCCCTTTCCCTCATTGCCAATTAGAAAAGCGCTGCCTCCCTCATAAGAAATTTCATCATAAAACCGTTCTCCCTGCAAATGGGCAGCATACACGTAAATTCCCTTTTGCCGCAATTCTTTGACTGCTTTCCCCAGATCTTCTTCATAGCAGAAAGGAAGCCTGTACAAAGATCCCATAGTAGAACGAATCACCTTGGGATTATAAATATCCACCGTCCCCTTGCTCATAATCACCCCTGTGGCTCCGGCGCCTTCCGCTGTCCGCAGCATGGTTCCCAGGTTCCCGGGATCCTGAATATCTTCCAGAAGCAGGAACAATGGCTGCTTTCCCTGCCGTTCCCTTCTCTCCATCCCATTCTGAAGCATTTCCTCCAAAGAATGGGCAAACTGCTTCATTACAAACATAATTCCCTGAGGGGTCTGGGTATCTGAGACACGCCGGAAAACCTCGTCGGAAACCTGCTCTACGAAGATCCCCCTATCCCGGCAGCTTTGCAGCTTTCTCCACAATGCCCCATGTTCTCCCTCTTCCTTCATCCGCCTCCAGAGCTTTTCTGCGCAGTACACTTCCTTTAATCTCTCTAAAGGCGCTTCCTCAAACATTTTAATGCCTTCTGCAAGAAAAACTCCCTCTTTATTTCTTGCCCGGCTTTTTTCCTGCAAAAGCGTCAGCTCTTTCATCCTTCCGTTTGCCAGACTTGTAATCATATCGCTCCCCTATCATATAACGAACGCCGGCTACTGCCGGCGTCCTTCCCGTTACTGTGACAACAATCTGCTGACCTGATATTGATATTCCGGAATTTCCTTTTGCATATTTAATGCTTCCTCAATATCAAAGTCCAAAAATTCTCCCCGTTTATAGCCCACTACCCTGTTGCTCTTGCCTGCGCACAGAATATCCGCCGCATAAGCGCCCATAATAGAGGCGTAAAACCGATCCTTACAGGTAGGCGAACCGCCTCTTTGCATGTAGCCTAAAATCGTGGCTCTTGTTTCCATGCCGGTCGCCGCTTCGATTCTTCTCGCCATAGAGGTGGAATGTCCGATTCCCTCGGCATTGACAATAATATGATGCTTTTTCCCTCTTTTGCGGTTATTGATGATGTTATTGATAATACTCTGCTCGTTAAAATCATATTTTTCGGGAAGCAGAATGTCCTCCGCTCCATTTGCCACGCCGCACCAGAGGGCAATGTATCCGGCGTTTCTGCCCATAACCTCGATAATACTGCACCGCTCGTGAGAAGACGAAGTGTCCCTTACCTTATCGATCGCCTGCATTGCTGTATTGATTGCGGTATCAAAACCAATGGTATATTCCGTACAGGCAATATCCAGGTCAATGGTGCCGGGAATACCGATGGTATTAATGCCTTTTCTGGCAAGCGCCTGGGCGCCCCGGTAGGAACCGTCTCCTCCGATTACCACCACGCCGTCAATCCCGTGTTTTCTACATATATCGGCAGCCTTCTCCTGCACCTCTTCCAACTTAAATTCCGGGCAGCGTGCCGTCCCTAATATGGTGCCGCCCCTTTGAATCGTATCGGAAACATCCTTTTTCTCCATGTCCACGATTTCTTCGTTTAAAAGACCCTGGTATCCCTTTTTGATGCCCTTTACCTGTACGCCGTTTCCAATCGCCTTACGTACAACGGCACGAATTGCTGCATTCATTCCCGGCGCGTCTCCGCCGCTGGTTAAAATGCCGATGGTTTTAATTTCTTTTGCCATAATCAGGTACCGTCCTTTCTCTTTGCTGTTTATTTTACCCTGATTTTATGTCATTTTCAATCCTTTTTCACATCCCAGACGATTTTTATATTTTCTTTACCGTATCTTTCGCCCAGCGCCCCCACCAGGGTTTCATCTGCACACACATTTTTGTTGGGAGGGAGCTTTTTCATCGCCTTCATTTCTTCTATATAAAAGATAACGCTGTCATGACCGTCTGAATCGGCAAGCATCTCCAACACCTCCTGGGATTTACGGTCATACTCCTCTTTGGTTTGAAACTTAATCCATAATTTCCTTGGGATTTCGTCAAATGCCGTGATCTTCTCACAGATCAGCTTGCCGTCCTTTTCCTCCTCCAGGGAAACCCTGCCCCGGATAAACACCTTGTTGTCCTCCACCAGCTTTTCGCTGTTTTTCTCATAATCCCTGGGAAAAACGATTACCTCCACGCTGCCGAAGAGATCTTCCACCTGAAGGAACGCCATGATTTTATCGTTTTTGGTGTACTTGATTCTCTTATCGGCAATGATGCCTCCGATTACCGCCGTAGCGTTATCCCTCACCGTCGGTTCATTGCTCTCCTCGTCCAGCAGAAAATCAGCCGTAGTGTTGGTAATACCCTTTTTCCACAGTTCCTCCTGTTCCTCCAAGGGGTGCCCGCTGATGTAAATGCCCAGCACCTCCTTCTCAAAGGCAAGCAGCATCTCCTTGGAATACTCCCCTACCTCGGGGAGCTTCATATCATAAGCGTCCTTCTGGCTGTCGTCCACCAGATCAAAAAGACTGATCTGCCCCGCCATATTGTTCTTTTTGTCATGGGCAATTCTGTCCATAATCTGCACATAAGCGCTCATAAACTGTTTTCTGGTTCCGGGAAGGGAATCGAAAGCCCCCGCTTTGATAAAGTTCTCGATCGCCTTTTTGTTGATCTCCTTGTCCGAAACCCGGGTGATAAAGTCCTTCAGGTTGGTAAAAGGTCCCCGCAGCCTCCGCTCCTCCACTACCGCCTCGATCACCGGTCTTCCAACGCTCTTAATCGCCGTCAGAGCATAGCGGATGGATCTGTCATGAACCGAAAAACCGCTCTCCCCCTGGTTTATGTCCGGCGGCAGTATGGTGATGCCCATATTTCGGCAGACCATAATATATTCCGCAACCTTACTGGAATTATCGATCACAGAGGTCATAAGCGCCGCCATAAATTCTACCGGATAATAATATTTCAAATATGCCGTCTGGTATGCCACCACCGCATAGCATGCCGCATGGGATTTATTAAAGGCATACTTGGCGAAGTCCATCATATCGTCATAGATCTGGGACGCCACCGTCTCGGAAATGCCCTTCGCAACGCATCCCGGAACGCCTTCCTCCTTATTTCCGTAGATGAAATTGGCGCGCTCCTTTTCCATCACCGCCTGCTTCTTTTTACTCATGGCACGGCGTACCAGATCGCTCCGCCCCAGGGTATAGCCCCCCAGCTCCCGGACAATCTGCATTACCTGCTCCTGATAGACGATACAGCCGTAGGTAGCCGACAAAATAGGCTCCAGCTGTGAGCAGGAGTAGGTGATCACACCGGAATTATTCTTGCCTTTAATGTATTTGGGAATGAAATCCATGGGACCCGGGCGGTATAGGGAAATTCCCGCTATGATATCCTCCAGGTTTTCCGGCTTCAACTCCTTCATAAAGCTTTTCATGCCGCCGCTTTCCAGCTGGAACACACCGTCTGTGCGCCCGGTGCCGATGGAAGCGAGAACCTTTTTATCGTCAAAATCAATATGGTCGATGTCAATGTGTATCCCCTTGCCCTTTTCAATCAGTGCCACCGCATCCCGCAGCACCGTCAGGGTACGCAGCCCCAGGAAGTCCATCTTCAAAAGCCCCAGCTCTTCAATGGTGGTCATGGTAAACTGGGTGGTAATGGAACCGTCCGCCCCTCTGGAAAGAGGCACCAGCTCCTCCGCAGGTCTGGAACAGATCACAACTCCGGCAGCGTGCATGGACGTATGCCTGGGCAGCCCTTCCAGACGCTTACTCATATCGATCAGTTCCTTTACCTGACCGTCTGTCTCATACATTCTGCGTAGCTCCGGATTTATCTGCAAGGCACGGTCTATGGTAATGTTCAGCTCATTGGGAATCATTTTGGCAAGGGAATCCACGTAGGCATAGGGCAGATCCATAACCCTGCCCACATCCCTGATTACCCCCTTTGCCGCCAGGGTACCGAAGGTGACAATCTGTACCACCTTCTCGGAGCCATATTTCCGGCTTACATAATCGATCACCTCCTGTCGTCTTTCAAAGCAGAAGTCAATATCGATATCCGGCATGGAAACACGTTCCGGATTTAGAAAACGCTCAAACAGTAAATTGTATTTGATGGGATCGATGTTGGTGATCTTAAGGGCATAGGAGACGATGCTCCCCGCCGCCGATCCCCTTCCGGGTCCTACCATAATACCATTGTTTTTGGCATAGTTGATAAAATCCCAGACAATCAGGAAGTAATCCACATAGCCCATGGTCTTTATCACGTTCAGCTCATAGTCAAGGCGTTCCTTCAGCGTCTGCCCGGTTTCTCCGGCAGGCGCATTTTCATCCTCCCCGTAACGCTCCTTCAGTCCGTCGTAGCAAAGCTTATTCAAATAGGTCCAGGAATCATAGCCTTCAGGCACCTCAAAGTGAGGGAGCTTGGTTACCCCAAATTCAATCTCCACATGACACCGGTCCGCAATCCGCTGGGTATTCTCCACCGCCTCCCAGGCATAGGGAAACAGCCCCTTCATCTCCTCCTCGCTTTTCACATAATACTGCCCGCCCTCATAGCGCATCCTGTCCTCATCTGCAAGCTTTTTGCCGGTCTGCAGGCAGAGAAGAATATCGTGGGGCTTTACATCCTCCGCATAAGTGTAGTGCACGTCATTGGTCGCCACAAGGGGAATGTTCAGTTCTTTGCTCATCTGCAAAAGCGTGGTGTTCACCATTCTCTGCTCAGGCAGCCCGTGATCCTGCAGTTCCAGGAAAAAGTTTCCCTCGCCAAAGCAGTCCCTGTATTTCAAAGCCGCCTTTTTCGCTTCCTCTATAAGCCCTTTCTGGATATAACGCTGTACTTCCCCTGCCAGACATGCGGATAAGGCGATGATGCCCTCATGATTTTCCCGCAAAAGCGCCATATCCACACGGGGTTTATAGTAATATCCTTCCGTAAAGCCCCGGCTTACAATTTTCATAAGATTATCATAGCCCGTATTATTTTCCGCAAGAAGCACCAGATGGTAATACCGATCCTCGCCTCCTGTGAGTTCCTTGTCAAAGCGGGAATTGGGCGCCACATAGATCTCGCAGCCCAAAACAGGATTGATGCCTTCCGCCTTGCATGCCTTATAAAAATCAATGACGCCGTACATAACGCCATGATCCGTTATGGCGGCGCTGTCCATGCCAAGCTCTTTCACACGCTTTACATATTCTTTTATCTTGTTGGAACCGTCCAAAAGACTGTATTCTGTATGGACGTGGAGATGTGCAAATGCCATTGTAAGCCTCCCCTTTTCTCCTGTAAAATACTGCCGTAAACATACAACACCATTTTAACAAAAAAGGGGAGGCTTTACCAGTACTATCCATCAGGAATGGAAATTTATCATTCTTCCAATTCCCAAATATATTTATCTCTTCTAAAATACAGGCACACGCCTATCCCCGCAAAGGCAATAACAAAAAACAGCAGCGCCGCCCCGGAGCCTTTTCCGGCTCCAAACAAAAGCCTGAAAATGCTGCTCTGCTCCCGGCTTGCCATAAAAGGCTCAAAAACCTGATCTACCAAAAGCCCGCCCAGAAGGTACCCCACCGGTATGGTAAAAAACTGCAGGGAATTTCTCACAGAATATACCCGTCCCTGCATCCCCTCCGGCACATGCAGCCTCAAAATGGCGTCCAGATTGGTGTTCATAAGGGGGATTCCGATCCACCCCAGAAAACCGCCTATACACCAGATCAAAGGAGTTCTTCCAAAGGCAAGCAGGAAGTTTTCCGTACTCATGGAAAGCAAAAGGCTGTTGCAGATCACTTTCACCCGGCTTTTCGGCGTTCCCAAAGCAGACGCCAGCACACTTCCCAGCAATGTTGCCGCTCCGATTACCGTGTTCACCATTCCCAGCGCCTTTTCACTTCCCCCCTGTCTGGATAGCAGCATTGCGGGAAACGCCGCGCTGTAAACGGAAGCCACCAGATTGATTGCCGCCAGAAACAGAATCAGATCAAGGATCCCTCTGTTTGCCTGCAGATAAGCGATTCCTTTCTTTACAGAAGTCATCAGCTTTTCTTGCTTCTCCGCCTTTTCCCCCGCTTCGGGAATTTTGACACCAAATGCAAGGGTTAAAAATGCCACGCCAAAAGAAAACAGGTCGAAGCCTACCACCGCGCCCATGCCGGCTGTCCCCAAAACCGCCGTGGCAATTATCGGCGTCAAAATCGAATTCAGCGAGCTTGCCAAATACCGCATACCGCCTACCCGTTGATAATATTTCTTTGGCAAAAGCCTTGTAGTTGCCACCTCCGATGCCGGCTGCTGAAGGGTATTCATCAAGCCGTTGATCCCGTTAATCAGATACAAATGCCCGATCTCCAAGGTACCGCCGCGCAGCAGCGCCAGCATAACCACTGTGGTCAGCGCCGCTATGGAATCGCATATCAGCATGGTAATCTTTTTATTCCACTTATCGCTCAATGCGCCCGCAAAAATACTTAGCAGCACATAAGGGGCATAAGAGCTGACCATCAAAAGGGCGCTCATCAGCGCGGAACCCTTCTGGGTGTAAGACCACACCACCAATGCATAGCTTGTCATAGCGCTTCCAAGCCCGGAAAAGGACTGCGTACTCCAAAGCAGTAAGAATGGTTTCATTTCCTGTATTTTATTTTTATATTGATTCATTGACTTTGCTCCTTTTCAAATCGTTTTCATGATCAAGTCTGCAAAGTCCCAGAGCAGTTTCTTCTCTCCATGCAATTCTGCCCTAAACGACTTTGCATGGAGCTGTTGCAATGCACAGCATAAGCCTAAACCTCCTTCCTGTTCTCCGGCGGCATCTCTGTATCTTCAGAACCGCCATATTTTATATTATACAAAATTCCATTTCAAACGCAATCTCTGATTTCCCAACCCGTTCATTTCATCATGTATCGGGTTTCAAAGGTTTTATCGGCTTTAAGGGCTTTAGGGGCTCTAATGCCGCCTCATCCATATAGGGCTTCAGCCTGTTTGCCTGTTCTTCCGTAAGCTGATTGCCCAACTCTGTATATTGCTTCACGCATGTCTCCATCTCATCCCCATCCAAATAAGGCGCGCAGTCTAAAAGAAGCTCAAAGGTAAGATTTTCTCCCATTGCCAGAAGCAGCTGGGTAAGGGTCTCCGAACTCAGATAAGCCTTGATGCCGGACACAGCAAGTTCACTGGGAGGCTGCGCCGCTCCGCTTCTGACCGCCTCCTGCAAATACTGAGCAGACAGTTCAGCGTCAGAATAAATGATAATCTGCTTAAGTTCCTCTGCATCAAAGGATTCTCCCTGCTCAAGCAGCGCGGCAAAGGCTTTGCTTACGGTTTCATCCTCCAGATACGCAAGATTGTCCATCACCTTCTCTTTATCCGCATTTCCCTGTTCGATCTCCGTCTTCATTTCCTCCGCTTCTTCCATCTCCTGGGAATAGAAAACGCTCTCAAAATCTTTCTCCCTGAAGTGATCGTAATTCACCCTCAGCTCCCGTATCTTAGCTCCCTGTCCCACAAGCTTAATCACATTTCTGCCCGCTTTCATGGTAACCTCAACGGATGTTTTTTCCCCGGTATCGTTAAGGACACTCACCCTTCCCTCCGGGTCAACATGAACCAGTTTAAATTTTCCCTCCCGCATGTCAAATTTCGAGTTTACCTGTATGTCTATATCCTCAGGGGCATTGGCAATCATAACGCTCGCTGCGCCATTCAGAAACATCCCGCTGCAAATAATTCTTTCACCGCCTGCATAGTTATTCATATGCCATTGATCAATGATATCCTTTCCCCCAATTAATTGGTCGTCATCATATGCCTGCCATGCCTCGCTATTCTTATCCACCAGCACTCCCTCCGCCGAAATCTGAAAGGGAACAGCGTCCGGGGAAACCTCTATGCCGGCACATGCCGACAAAGATAAAAGCATCACCGATAAGCACAAAGAAAACACTGCTTTAAAACCGTTTCCTTTTTGATACCGCACAATTCCTTTTAGCCGTTCCTTCAAATCCTCTTTTCTTTCCAAAAGAGTTACCGAAAGCACATTTCTTTTCATCATTATATTTCCCTCCGCAGTATCCAGCAAAACATTGCCATATGCCTTTTTCCCTTCCCCTGTAAGAGCCGAAAGCACCGCCTCATCACAGGAAAGCTCACAATCTGCGTTCAGCTTTCGCTGCACCAGATATAGAATGGGGTTGAACCAGTGAACGCACAATATGATTTGATACAGCCACTTGTACCACAAATCCCTGCGTTTGATATGGACAAGCTCATGATGCAAAACCAGAGGCAGCTTGTCAAAATTCCTCTCTCCTGTTGGCAGAACAATAACAGGTCTTGCCATTCCCATTGTGATCGGTCCGGAAACCGCGTCGCTCTCATAAATCTCCGGTTTTTTTATTCTCAGCTTAAGGCATAACCCATCCGCCGCTGTCTGCACACGGGTATCTAAAATAGCCGCCCATTTCTTCTGAATACTGCGGGTAAAGCGCCGGTAACCGCCTATTTTCATCCCCAGACTGACCATTATGCCTATTCCCCACAGATACGCCGCCACCTGAAGCCAATCTACATCGAAAGCCCCTTTCTCCTGCTGCCGGGAAATCCCTGCCTGTTCCGGCTTAGGATACTCTGCCGCTGTTTCCTGTTCCTTTTCCTCTCCTGCCACAGACAATACCGCTGCCTTTTCCTCCTCCCCAGGGTTAAACTGTTCCCTGATGTTATGTGGGGACAGAACGCCGGAAAGATCTGTCTCAATATAAACCGGAAGCAACAGCCTTGCCGCTACTAAAAGCCACATGTAATAGCGCCAGCTCTTGGGAAAATATTTCCCGGCAGCAGGACGTATCAATAAAAGTAATATTCCTGTCAATGCGCCTGATAAAGACAAGGACAAAACGCATAAAAAAATCTCCTTCATACTATCCTCCATGTCAGAGCAGTTTA
>DKYT01000031.1 GCA_002492465.1 Lachnospiraceae bacterium UBA7093
TTCGGGGGAATTAAATCACTTCAAGATTTTTGTAGTCTGTTCTTCCAAAATGGACATCTGATGTATTGCAATTTTATTGAGTTTTATTAAGCGTTCTTTTTGGCTCAGTCCATCTTCAATCAGCACTGCATTGATGTTTTCCATGTTTGATAGGCATATCAATTCATTTATGCTCGTATAATCCCGGAGATTGCCCTTTTTCTCTGGATTTTTATCTCGCCATTGTTTCGCTGTCATGCCAAATAATGCCATATTAAGAACATCAGCCTCCGACGCATAAATGATAGAAGTCTGTTGCGGTGTAAGTTCCGGCGGAATGAGATTGACTTTGATTGCATTGGTATGTATCCGATAATTTATTTTTGCTAATTCCCTCTTGGCGCTCCATCCAAGTAAAGCCTGTTCTTCTTTCTTTAACCGTTCAAATTCCTTGATAAGATATAATTTGAATTGCGGAGATACCCAGCTTGCAAACTCAAACGCAATATCTTTATATGCGTATGTACCGCCATATCGTCCTGCCTTTGCTACAATGCCCCTTGAATTTGTGCGGGATACCCATTGCTTAACTGACATAATAAAGCGGTTTAATCCAGCCTCCAGCATGATTTCTTCATAGGCGGCAGTATCGAAGTCTGCATTATACATTTCTTCCCATATGCCAAGGAATTCTATTGTGTTCTTGTTGCGTAACCATTTTTCGATCAATGCAGGTCCATTGTCAATTTTCCTTACCATATCGGTTAAAGAGATATAATCATCTTCTTCAATTTGCAAGACCTGTATCTCCGTTCCATCAACATTTAGTTTTCCCATAGATAAAATTCCTTCATTTGTTGTGTGATCTTAAATTCTGATAAGACACTTTTAAACCGTGGTCAATTCAGATAGAATGATATAGAAATTTATGATACAATGTACTTGTGTATAGATATATGTAAACAAGTTATTATATGCATATATGTGTATTATTGTCAAAGAAAAAATTGGAAGGAGCAATGTTCTATGAAAATTTCAAGAAACTTTAGAGTTTTATGCGATTTCATGGACATATATCAATTTATGATTGATATATATGAAAAAGATTGGAAAAATGGTGTTCCGGCTCCATTTTTGGAGTATGCGCTCTCCAGTGATTGGATGGATAAATCCCTGGTACATCGGTGGAAGCTTTGGGAAGATAATGGACGTATAGTAGGTCTTGTTTTTTACGAAAATCCTGTAAATGATGTGTATTTCAGTCTGCGTCCGGGCTATGAAAAGTTGGCGGATGAGATGGTTGCGTATGCAGTTTCATCGATGCCGCGTTTAGATGATCATCTCAGATTTGTGATTTTTGATGGGCAAAATGCAGTTAAAGAAGCGGCAGCCAAAATTGGTTTTCGACAATCATCAGACTTTATAGAAAAAGTCTTCGACTTTGAACAATCGCTTAATTATGCGTTGCCGGATGGATTTCATTTTGTGGACTCTAAAAGGCTTTCCGTGGAAAAAATAGCAGAGTGCTGTTGGAAAGGTTTTAATCACGAAAACGATGAAGGTCCCTGGAATGGAGATGCTGAACATGGATATTATATGTTAATGGCACCGCATATGCATCCAGAGAATTCGGTGGTCATTGAAAATGACAGAGGGGAATATGTCTGTTATGCAGGTATGTGGTGGACTCCAGAAAACCACCTTGCTTATATGGAACCACTATGTACGATTCCAAAGTATCGAAAGAAAGGCTTGGCAGCAGCGGCACTTTCAGAGCATTATCGCAGGCTCAAACCATTAGGTGCAACGCACATGACTGGCGGTGATAATATATTTTATGAAAAGATAGGCTTCAAACCTTTGGTTCATTGGACTTTTTGGGAGAAAAAAACGGATTAAAGAAATATAAATCGTCTTGAATAATATTTCTTGTTTACATTTTGGACAATAGTGTGGTAGCATTATATGTAACAAGGCAACATTATAGGAAAAGGAAGTGATTCCCCCGATTATCGTACTATTGGTCACCGATAGGAAAATAGACGGAAAGAGCAAACAATCAGAAGTGAATAGAAAATAAGAGACTGTGAATACAGTTTTTATTTTGATATCATGAATGATTTTTGCTCTGTATATAGTTGATGTTTGGCTACAGAGTAATTTCTGTAGCCTTTTTGTGCCTTGTTAGAAATTGGAGGAAAAATGATAGAGATTAAATTTATTGAGGATCAAGAAGAAAAGACAAGAGTGACTTTATATATTATGAATGCATTACCAGAGTGGTTCTCACCACCGGAAGATATTGTAAATAAGTCGGTAATACATAGGAAATATCCTTTTGTTGTAGCGTATGAAGATGATAAGGCGGTCGGATTTGCAGTGTTGAAGATTCATAACATATATACTGTTGACATTTATAATTTGGGGGTTCTAAGAGAATATCATAGAATGGGAATAGGGCACCAATTAATTATGGCTTGTGTTCAATATTGTGTAAAAAATGATTATAAGTTTTTGACGGTGAAGACATTGGATGAATCAGCAGTATATGAACCTTATAATGCTACAAGAGCATTTTATAGCAAAGAAGGTTTTTATCCATTAGAAGTGTTTACAACATTTTGGGATGAAGAAAATCCTTGTTTATTTATGATCAAGATTATAAGTGAGGAAAAGAAAGATGATAATTGATGCACATTTACATTTACCGATAGGAAAAGACTGTAGTATTTTATGTAGAAAGCGTGAAAATTGCTTCAAGAGCTTGATGGGAGTCATATAGATAGATGTATATTCGTTTGCGTCTGTAAATTGTTCAAACAGTGGTAAATGTTACAATAAGAAAGACTTATATACGGAAGATTTCAGTAAAGCATGGAAAAAGAAGAACATTTATGATCAGGCGATATATAAAAAGTTTGTTAGTGGATACTTCTTTCATGAGAATGAAAGGGTTGAAATTGAGTTTGATCAGGAGGAATTGCGATTGATCTATGCAGTTTGTATGAGTTACAAGAAGAGTATTCCGAAAGAAGGGAAGCAGACTCACGATATTTGGAAACTTGCACGGAAAATCACGGGATATATGGAGGATAAAGGCAATGTTTGAGTTTAGAATCATAACTTGTACAGATGGACTGGAAATCATTGACCGGGCAAAATGGAACAAAAGGCGCGTATAGAGGCATTGCGCAAGCAAAAACTTGTAAAGAATCTAATATATAAGATTACAAAAGATATGACAGTGCAGGAAAAAATTAATTTTTATAATGAAGGTGGGCGAGCCTTTTTGAAGGAAATGGAAGAAAGAAAATTACAGAAAGTTTGACATTCCCCATTGCTAAAGCAAGGGGATTTGTGGAAAATTTTGGTAATGTGGCGATATAATGAGGACTGCTTGGAATATAGCAGTCCGTACTATATAATTTTGTATATGGTTGATTTTAAAAATTGGATTGTTTGAAATATAGAAAATGTGAATAGTTGAAGGGTATTTTCATAATTAATATAAATATGCAGAACGATGTTGACGTACGCGAAAACGTACGGTATAATATAGCGGAAGGGAGATGATACGATGACAGCAATCAGCGTAACAAAGGCAAGAGAAAATATATATCAGATATTATCAGACGTTAACAATAGCAGTCAGCCAATTACAATTACGAATAATCGGGGGAAAAATGCTGTTCTTATTTCGGAAGAAGATTGGAATGCTATTCAGGAAACATTATATTTGAATTCTATACCAGGCATGACGGAAAGTATTATCGAAGCAGGAAAAGAGTCGTTGGAAGAATGTTCGATATATGATCCAAATGAGGAGTGGTAAATGTATATAATAAGATTTAGCAAGCAGGCTGACAAAGATAAAAAGATGCTAAAAGGTGCGGGACTTGATATAAAAGCAAAAAGTTTATTGCATATTATAGCGGAAAATCCGTTTCAAACTCCACCGCCATATGAAGGATTAGTAGGAAATTTGAATGGCTATTATTCCAGAAGAATTAATCTGCAACATAGATTGGTCTATCAGGTATATAATGAGCCGGTAAGCATTGACAGAGTAAAATATGAGGGAACGATAAAAGTTGTGCGTATGTGGTCACATTATGATGCTGTAAGATAATCAGAAAATAATTCCAGAGAAATTCTCTAACCCCCTTGATTTTCCCACATTTCCGTGGTATCCTACTACAGGTAAATATAGAAAAGTTCTTCGGGGCAGGGTGTAATTCCCTACTGGCGGTACAGTCCGCGACCCGCTCGCTTTTACGGTGCCCGGCACGGTAAGGCAAGCGGCTGATTTGGTGAAAGTCCAAAACCAACAGTTAAAGTCTGGATGAAAGAAGAAATAGACTGTTTTTTTGTGTGGCAAAGAAACCGTCCTGAGCAAGGCGTAAAACGCCCCGAATGTTTGAAGAAAAGCATTCGGGGCGTTTGTTGCGATAAACCGGCTCGCATTTGGAAGAACCTTTCTAAAAATCTGGCGAAAAGCCAAATACCGCAGATGCGGAAGATTTTAGGAGGAAATGACTTATGAACAAAAAAACGAAACAATTAACCACCACAGCTATGCTTTGCGCTATAGCTTATGTCGTAGTAGTAGTGGGACGGATCCCGGTCGTATTATTTTTAAAGTATGACCCCAAGGATATTGTAATCACTTTGGGCGGGCTGATCTGGGGACCCCTTACATCCTGTATTGTGTCGGTGATCGTATCGCTGATTGAAATGGTGACCATCAGTGACAACGGCGTTATCGGACTGATTATGAATATTCTTTCTACCTGTTCTTTTGCCTGCACGGCGGCTTTCATCTATAAGAAAATGAGAACACTGAAAGGGGCGGTAATAGGACTGGTGGCAGGCAGCCTTGCCATGACGGCGGTGATGCTGTTGTGGAACTATCTGATTACACCGATCTACATGGGCTATCCCCGTCAGGCGGTTGCGGAATTGCTGATTCCGGCGTTTCTGCCCTTCAATTTGCTGAAGGCAGGGTTGAACGCAGGATTTACCTTTCTTCTGTATAAGCCCGTTACCACGGCGCTTCGCAAAGCGGGTTATCTTGCGGATTCCACGAATACCCAGCAGAGCAAAAAGCCTATCGGCTTATGGATTCTTTCGGCAGTTATTGTTATTACCTGTATTTTATTGATTTTATCTTTCAACGGAATTATCTGATCAACGGAACTACCCGCAGAGCTTGCCAAAAGTGGCTTGTCCTGCGGGTGTGTTTTAAGACGACAGAGAAAGTTTGTCAATTGCAAGGGAAAGACTGGGCTGAAAATAAATATTTTTACCTTTATTGCTTTCATACATAAAGTCTTTCAAGGGCTTGCTGGTATATTTTGAAAAATCTCCGTATATTGCAAATCTTATGCCGTAATTGACAAATTTCTGCAATATTTCTCCGGCAAGGCAGGTACTTAAAATAAAGAAATTTTCTATAATGGCTTCTTTATTTATGGCAATATCTGTACAGCCTGTTTGATATTTTATTGTCATAATTAAGTCCAAAGCGGACTGAATATCTGTGATCAGCAGTTCATTACTGTCTATAACTGCAATTTCTTTATTATTTTTTCTTATAATCTGCGTTTCCATTTTTACCTCCATTTCGAAGCGCTTTATGCTGCGTTTTCCGTCATGCATACGCATGGGAAATGCGGGCAGAGTCTTCCATTCTGCTATTCGTACAAGTTGTCAATTAAGTGGTCGATCATAAAATCGGTGGTTTTGGTATGATCGTATGGGAGCATACTTTTGTTTTTGATATTCATAATTAAGGCGTAAATGACCGACATTGCCATATTTTTTTCAATTTTAAATTTCAGATAGGGCTGGTCTGAAAAGAGCTGTTGGCACAGGCGATTGGAACGCTCAATTTTTTCTGTCTGTGCCTGGGGCAGCTTGTTCATTAAAATTGTAAAATCTGCGCTGTCTGAATTGTATAAGAAGTTGTTTTTATCATATTCACGGTAAATATATTTCAAGGCTTTTGCAATGCCATGTTTATTTTTTTCCAATTGAATAATTTCAGAAGCAGCTGCGCAGATTTCATCCTGGACAGAACATAACACTTCGCAAAAAAGTGTTTCCTTTGAGTCGAAAAAAAGGTAAAATGCACCCTTGGAAATACCTGCTTGGCTGCAAAGTTCATCTACGCTTGTTTTTTTATAGCCATATTGGGTCCAGTTTTGTTTACAGGCTTTTAGTAAGCGATTCCGGATATTTTCCTTTTCATGTTGGGTAAAGCACCGTGCCATATAACGCCCTCCTTTATGACTCAAAATACTATATTGGTCATAATATAATATTTCTGGCAAAAAGTCAACATCAATTTTAAATTACAGGGTTCATAAGACACCGGAAGGGGTGCTTCCTTGTATATAGGAAGCACCCCTTCCGGTGTTTTTACTGGCGGTTATTGTTAACATGTCATTAAGCGGTTTCCATCATCAGATTTATGAAATCGGAAGCGTCCTTTTCATCTGTCAGATATAGATCGATTCCGTGTCCTTTAGCCGCTTCCTGCTTAAAAAACTGCTGGGCAACAGCGTTGTTTTTTAAGTCGTATGCCGGATGGGCGGAGCAGGACATATAGATCTGCCCACGGCTCTGACGTACCATTTCCATCATCTTTTCAGCGTTGGGAACCAATAAAAATCTAAGTTTCATCATAATATCTCTCCTCCTTATTTTTTGTCTGTCTTGTTTTATACTGTAATCATACCGCCCGATTTGCCTTATTACAATTCGATTTTAGACATATACTATAATAAAAACGACCAAACTAATATTTCCTGGTTGTGAGCGAGAAGATTTGGTGATATTCTGGTAAAAATCTCAAATGGGATGGGTATTTGTCGTTTTTGTACAAGAAAAAGCCGCCCTATTCTGTTAATATGGGAAAGTGATAATGAAATTGAGACAGAAAGGAAAAGATTTATGATTGAGGTAAACCATATTTCAAAGGAATTTGTATCGCCTAAGAAATATCCGGGGCTTAAGGGAGCTGTCAGGGGCTTATTTTCCAATGAAAAGATTGTAAAGACCGCAGTGGACGACATTTCCTTTACCATAGATAAGGGCGAGATCGTGGGATATATCGGCAGCAATGGGGCAGGAAAGTCCACCACCATTAAAATGATGACAGGGATCTTAAATCCTACGAAAGGAAGCTGTAAGGTGGAGGGAATCGATCCCAGTAAAAATCGCAGGGAGAACGCACAGAATATTGGCGTTGTATTCGGACAAAGGACACAGCTTTGGTGGGATCTTCCTTTAAGCGAGTCTTTTACCATATTGAAGGAAATTTATAATGTGTCGGACCAGGAGTTTCAAAGCCAGATGGCGTTTTTGAACCGGGTTTTGGCGTTGCAGGATTTTTTTGACAGACCGGTACGGACCCTTTCCCTGGGACAGCGTATGCGCGCCGACCTGGGAGCGGCGCTGTTACATAATCCAAAGGTGCTTTATCTGGATGAGCCTACCATCGGATTGGATCTTGTGGTGAAGGACAACATTCGTGAGGCAATCCGGGAGATCAATGAAAAGTATCAGACTACGGTCATTCTGACCACCCATGACATCGGCGATATTGAAGAGCTTTGCAGCAGGATTATCATAATTGACCAGGGGAAAAAGATTTACGACGGTTCCCTTGCCCGTCTAAAGGATACCTATGGGAGCAGAAGGACTGTGTCCATGGAGATCAAACAGCCGGAAAAGGCGAAGGAATTTCAGCTTGCCCGGGCGCTGGGGGTAAGGGAAGAAGATTGTACCGCCACCGTCGATCAGGAAAGCGGCACCTTGAACGTATCCTTTGACAGACATAAGCTGCAGGTTCCCCAGATTCTTGGAGCGGTTATGGAGCATATGGAAATCAAGGATGTGCGGATACAGGAAACGGAGCTTGCGCAGATTGTAAAGGAAATTTATAACCATGGCATGGGGGGAGAAGAAAAATGATCAAGAGTCTGAAAATTTACCTCCCCTTTACCACCAATGAATTGAAAAGCAGACTGGCGTATAAGGGGGCGTTTTATGTTTTTATTCTGATCAGCCTGTTTGGCTCTTTTATCAGCTATTATCTGTGGATGGCTGTGTATGGAAGCACAGACCGGCAGATGCTGGGGGGATTGTCCCAAAAGGAAATGGTGGTCTATGTGTTTATGGCGTATGTCTCGTCTTTTATTGCCATATCTATCTCAGACTGGGTCAGTGAAGACGTGGTCAAGGGCACAGTGGCAATGAATTTGATTAAGCCTATGGATTATCGGCTGAGTCTGATTTTTCGGGCGGCAGGCGTTATGGTCTATCGTTTCTTAGCGCCCAGCGTTTTTATATGGATTGGCATAGAGATCTATAAAGTGACGGTTTTGGGGCTTGCGCCTGTAACGGCAAGCCGGGTTTTATTGTATTTGCTTAGTTGTGCTATGAGCTTTTTGATTTATGTTTTGTTTGATTTTTGCTTTGGGATGATCGCTTTTTTTACTACTTATATTTTCGGGCTGATGATGGTGCAGGAGGCTTTGATGAAATTTTTGACGGGGCAGTTGATTCCCATCAGTTTCTTTCCGGAGGCGGCGCAAAAGGTGTTTGATTTTTTGCCCTTTTCTTCTATGGTCTACACGCCGGTTATGATTTATATGGGTAAGTATAGCGGGGAAATGCTGGTCTTTGCATTGCTCAGACAGGCAGTGTGGGTGGCAATCCTTTATGGGCTGGGAAGCCTGATTTGGAAAAAGGTTACAAAACGGCTGGTGGTATTGGGAGGTTAATGATGAAATGGAAGCGTTATCTGCGTCTGTACAGGGTTATGGTTACGCAGTTTATAAAATCGATTATGCAGTCAAAGGTAGATTTTTTCATGGGGCTGTTGGGATTTTTCTTCAATCAGATTCTCGGGATTGCTTTTTTATATCTGGTGTTTGAGCAGATTCCTTCCCTAAAAGGCTGGACGTTGGATCAGTTGATTTTTATTTACGGGTTTGCCCAGATTCCCCGGGGGATTGACCATCTTTTCACCGATAATATATGGCTGATTGCCTGGCGGCAGGTGCGTAACGGGGACTTTGACCGTTATATGCTTCGCCCCATGAATCTCTTTTTTCAGGTGGTGTCGGAAAAGCTCCAGCCTGACGCCCTTGGAGAATTGCTGGTGGGAATCCTCCTGGTGGCGCGCTCCATGGCAAAGGGGATCGTGATCACGGATGTGCCCCACGGCGTTTTGTTCATCCTGTCGGTGTTTGCGGGAGCTGTGATCTATACCTCAGTCAAGCTGTTTTTTGCCGCCCTTGCCTTCTGGATTAAGATCAGCGGTCCTTTTTTGCAGGTGGCGTATGAAATGGCGGATTTTGCAAAGTATCCTACGGAAATTTATGCAAAAGGGATTCGGTTTTTGATTACCTGGGTGGTTCCCTTTGCTTTTGTGGCGTATCTGCCTGCAAGTTATTTTCTGAAAAGTACAGTATCTCCTGGTGTGATTGGAATTGAATGGGGAATTGCGGTTGTTTTCTGGGGGATTGCCTATTGGGTGTTTGACAGAGGAACCCATGTGTATGAAAGCGCAGGAAACTGATTACAACAAATTTTAGAAAAAAGTAAAATTTTCCATAAAAAATGGCTTCTGCAACGTATATAAAGTAGTTATCATGAAAGAAAGATACAATACAGAGGGAGAAGTAAGGGAGGAGAGCTTATGAAAAAGAAAGTGGTTGCGGTAATTTTAAGCCTTTCGCTGGCAGCAGGAATGTTTGCCGGCTGTGGAAGAAAGGATTCGTCCTCTACAGAAGCGCCTTCGGATGCAGGTTATTATGACACGACGGAGGCAGCGGTAGAAACTGAGGAGGCGGAAGCTGCGGCGGAGGAGCCATATGAAGAGCCGGTTGAAGCGGGGGACATGGCAAGACCGGAAAGGGAAGAGAAAAGCTATGCGGCGTCCTGCTATAACTTCGACTGGTCTACGGTAAATACCGAAGAATACAGTAAATGGGAGGAAAAAGGCTTTTCCTCTGTTATGCGGGAGCCTTTGTCCACCTTTTCGGCGGACGTGGATACGGCATCCTACAGTAATCTGCGAAGAATGATTACAGACGGCTATTGGCTTGAGGATATTCCCAAGGGAGCTGTCAGGATAGAGGAAATGCTGAATTATTTTACATATGACTATAAGGAGCCGAAAGGGAGCGAACCTTTTGGCGTAACCACCGTGCTTGGTAAATGTCCCTGGAACCAGGAGGCGGAGCTTTTGATGGTAGGGCTGAAAACCCAGGAGATTGATTACGCCCAGGCGCCGCCTTCCAATTTGGTATTTTTGCTGGACGTTTCCGGTTCTATGGGAGATCAAGATAAGCTTCCTCTTCTGCAGGAGGCGTTCGGAATTCTTGCTGAAAATCTTACAGATAAGGACAGAATATCTATTGTAACCTATGCTTCGGAGGACCGGGTGGTTCTGGAGGGCGTAAAAGGCGATAAAACCCGTAAGATCCGGAGGGCGTTGAACAATCTTGAGGCGGGCGGCGGCACTTATGGAAGCAGAGGAATTGAAACCGCTTACAGAATTGCGGAGGAGAATTTCATTGAAGGCGGCAACAACCGTATCATCCTTGCAACGGACGGTGATTTGAATATTGGCATGACTACGGAGGAGGAACTGGAGGAGTTGATTAGCGAAAAGCGGGAGTCGGGCATATTCCTCTCCGTTTTGGGCTTTGGAACAGGGAATATTAAGGATAATAAGATGGAAACCCTGGCGGATAAGGGGAATGGAAACTATGCCTACATCGATTGTCTGCGGGAGGCAAAGCGTGTGCTGCAGGATGAAATGACGGCAACTCTTCTGACCATCTGCAAGGATGTAAAATTTCAGGTAGAGTTTAACCCTGCCGTAGTTTCAGAGTACAGGCTGGTGGGGTATGAAAACAGAGCGCTCGCAAAAGAGGATTTTGCCGACGATACCAAGGATGCCGGCGAGATTGGCGCAGGGCACAGCGTTACGGCGCTTTACGAACTGATTTTAAAGGATCCTCTTGCGGCATTAAGCCAGGAGGAAATCGGCAGTTTAAAATATGGAGATAACTATCAAGAAGAATTAGAAGCTTCTGGGAATACAAGTAGAGCAATGGAAGAAGAATGGCTGACCATCAGCGTACGTTACAAAAAACCTGCCGAAGATACCAGCAATTTATTGCAGTATCCCGTCAGCTTTGACAGCTATGCGAACCAGCCCGGGGAAGATTTTTGCTTTGCAGCGGCAGTAGCAGAATTTGGACTGCTTGCCTCTCACAGCGATTATCCCGAGAACGCCTCTGCGGAGCATGTATTATCTGTGCTCGATAAACTGGATCTGGAGGATGATGAGTATAAAGAAGAGTTCAAAGAGTTGGTGGAGGAAGTGAAATAGAGGGAATTGTGTAAGAGCGGGGCAAAAGCCCTGGTTCATCCTACCGTCCGGTAGATTGCAAAAAAGAATTTGTGGGCACTCCATTGCACCTGGCATTCCGATGAGCCTCTAAAGCGAAAATCGTGTTCAGCATGGGCTTCCACAATTTTTGAGTCCAATAAGCCGGCTCGCAAAGCGTGTCGGCGTTTGGTCTTATCTCCATGGTGCAAAAGTCGTTTCCACAAGCTTCTTTTTTGCAATCTACCGGACGGCAGGATGAACCAGGGCTTTTGTTTTATTTACATAACATCACATTTCCCTCATGATTTTGCATTAAAATAGTATAATTCGCTCATTTTTTGTTGCACTTGGCAAATAATTCCCTCATTTTTTTGTAATTCGGTTGTATTATCAGGAAAAACAGCATATACTAATGGTAGAAATTTGAGGGAGAGAATGCCATGATTTATTTGAAGCGAAAAATAGATGACTTTTTAAGGGAATGGAAATCCGGCGAAGAGAGGAAACCGGTTATTGTAAAAGGACCAAGGCAGATTGGGAAAACGGAATCCATCAGGAGATTTGGGGAAGAGAATTATGAGAATGTGGTGGAAATCAATTTTGTGGAGGAGCCTAAATATAAGCTGATTGTTGTAGATGGATATAAAACTTCGGATTTGATTAAAAATATTTCCCGTATAGATCCATCTAAAAAATTTGAGGAAGGAAAAACTCTTATATTTTTTGATGAATTGCAGGAATTTTCGGAGATAGCTACGGCGCTTAAATTTTTTTCCATAGACGGAAGATTTGACGTAATATGCAGCGGTTCCATGCTGGGGATTCATTACAGCAGGATTGAAAGTAACAGCGTCGGCTATAAGATAGATTATGAAATGCATTCTCTTGATTTTGAAGAATTTTTATGGGCAAAAGGATATGGCGCTGATTTTGTGGAGGAACTGCTTGCCCATATGGTGGATTTGTCTCCGTTCAATGAGGTGGATTTGTCCGTATGCAGCGGGTTGTTTCTTGACTTTTGTATTCTGGGCGGGATGCCCGCTGTGGTGAGAGAATATATTTTGAAAGAAACATTTGAAGGTTCTCTTTCCATTCAAAGGCAGCTCCTTGCCGATTATGAAGAGGATGTGAGAAAATATGCAGAGGGCATGGATCAGGCAAGGATTTTAAATGTGTTTCGCCAGATTCCAATGCAGTTGGCGAAGGATAATAAGAAATTTCAAATTTCCAAGGTGGCTCCCGGGGCACGGTTTAAGGATTACAGAGGATGCATTGAATGGCTTTCGGATGCGGGAATGATTCAGGTATGCTATTGCATGAACTATCCCGAGCTGCCTCTAAAAGGGAATTTTGACGAGACAAAGTACAAAATCTACTTTGCAGATAGCGGGATGCTGGTTGCAATGCTGGATGAGGAAGCCCAGGAGGATTTGCGGGCGAATCGGAATATGGGGGTTTATAAGGGCGCTTTATATGAAAATATAGTGGGAGAAGCGCTGGTGAAAAGCGGATATGGACTGTATTATTATAAGCGGGAGGATTCCACATTGGCGGAGGATTTTTTCGTGCGGACGGCGGAGGATCTGATTCCCATTGAGGTAAAAGCGGTAAACGGGCGGGCAAAATCCCTGAGAACCCTGATAAGCAGCGACAAGTATGAGGATATTCATTATGGAATTAAATTAACCGGCGGCAATATTGGCTATGATAATAAAATATATACCTTTCCCTATTTTTGCAGCTTTCTGCTGAAAAGGTATCTGAGAAATATGCAAAAGGTGAAAAAGTTAAAAGAAGACTTATAGGTATGGGCAGCGTCGTTTCCTTGAAATTTATATAAGGAAATTGACGCTGTTTTTCAATCTTTAGATAAAATTAAGAAATTTTTATGCTATATTGTAATTTTTTCCCCATATACTTCGTTATAATATGCGGGAAAACATTTCGGGACAAAAAATGATCTTTTGATGAAATAAGTCTTGACAAATGTTGTTCTAGTTATATAATACAATAGTACAAATAAAACGAGGAGCGTTTGGACGGATGAATGAATTAATTGAGATCCGGGATATGTGTAAAGTTTATAATCCGGGAGAAAATGAGGTTCGTGCATTGGACCATGTGAATTTAAGGATCGATAAAAATGAATTTGTGGCGATCATTGGACAGTCAGGCTCCGGTAAATCTACCCTGATGAATATGCTGGGATGCCTGGATGTGCCCTCCAGCGGTACGTACATATTAAATGGACAGGATGTTTCAGGCTTAACGGACGATGATCTGTCGGATATCAGAAACAGAGAGATTGGGTTTATTTTCCAGGGGTTTAATCTGATCTCAGGGTTGACGGCGCTGGAGAATGTGGAGCTTCCTCTGATATACCGTGGCGTGGGTAAGAAAGAGAGGATACAGCTGTCCAAGACGGCGCTGGAAAAGGTGGGATTGAAGGCAAGAATGGAACATAAGCCTTCGGAAATGAGCGGCGGGCAGCAGCAAAGAGTCGCCATAGCAAGGGCGATCGCCCAGGCGCCTCCGGTGATTCTTGCAGATGAGCCTACTGGAAATCTGGATTCCGGATCCACAAGGGAAATTATGGAAATTTTGAAGGGACTCCATGCGGAGGGCAGAACGGTAATACTCATCACCCATGATAACGAGATTGCCGCCAGGGCAAAGCGTATCATACGAATTATGGACGGTAAGATCGTAGACGATATCATAAATCAGCAGGAAATATAACGGATTATTTGTGGGAGGAAAAGAATATGTCTGATAATAAGAAAGAGAAAAACGATGTGGCAAAGCAGGACAAGGAAGCTGTGGTTTTAGAAGAAGCAGCTATCGCATCGGAAGAAACGGCGGTTCAGGAGACAGTGGAAATTGTAAAAGCAGAACCAAAGAAAAAGAAGAAGGAAAAGAAAGAGAAAAAGCCTCTTGACAAGGCGGCAAAGAAAAAACGCAGAAGGATTATTATTTTCAGTATTCTTGGCGTTTTGGTATTGCTTTTTATCTTAAGTAAAATATTTGGCGGAAAAGGTCCTCAGGCAGTGGTAATGACCACAGGAGCTATTGCCGGTGAAATTGAGCAGACCATCAATACCAGCGGAACTGTGTCGACGGAACAGACGAAAACCTATTTTTCCGATGTGAGCGTGGTGATAGGCGATGTGGTCGTACAGGCAGGCGATGCGGTGAAGGCGGGGGATGTGCTGATTGCTTATGATGCAGATTCTCTTGCAAAGGAAAAGGAGCTGGCACAGCTAAAAATCCAATCCAATGAAGGAAATTACAAAAATTCCGTTCAGAGCAACAATGAAAAGTGGGGGGATCTGAACGAGGCAAATGTGAACATCGAGGTTCTGGATCAGCAGATTGCAGATACGGAGGCATATATAACCAGCCTGGAAAACAAGATCGAAAAGAAGAAAAGCGATCTTGCCTATGAGGGAGCGCTTCTTCAGATTTCACTTTTGGATTGGCAGGATAATCCTGAGTCCGATGAATATATGAATTTACAGAAGCTGGTGCAGTTGAACAGCTATGAGCAGCAGAACAACGAAGAGGTTAAGGGCTGGCAGGACGAGTTGGACGTTTATAACAAGATGCTCTCAGATTATAAAGAATACCGTTCGGAAATGAAATCCCAGAAAACCTCAGCGGAGTCAGGGAAGCTTACGGCAGGCGCAAAAGAGGAGCTGGAAGCGGAAAACCAGTCAAAAGGAATTGAAGCGGCGGATTCCCTGGAGAATCTGGAAGCAGTGTCAGGAGGCATTACGGCGGAATTTGACGGCGTGGTGACAGAGGTAAACGCTGTAGAAGGGGGCACAGTTGCTCCCGGCTCACAGCTTTTGAAATTGGAAAGCACCCAGGATGTAATGGTTCGAATTACAGTGACCAAGTATGATCTGGATAAGATTGCAGTGGGACAGAAAGCGAAGGTCACCATCGGCAGCAAGGAATACGAAGGCAAGGTAGAAAAGATCAATAAAATGGCGGAGCAGAATAACAGCGGCGCAGCCGTAGTAGGCACTGAGATCAAGATCACCAATCCTGACAGCGACGTGATTCTGGGCGTGGAGGCAAAGGTGGTAATCAGCACGGCGCAGGAAGAAAATGCAGTGCTGATTCCGGTAACTGCTGTCAATGTAGACATGGAAGGGGAGTTCGTCTACGTGGTAGAGGAAGGCGTTCTGGTTAAGAAACGGATCACAACAGGCATTTCCTCCGATACCATGGTGCAGATAACGGAAGGTCTTACAGAAGGCGAACAGGTGGTTACGGATGTAACGGCAAATCTTATGGAAGGAATGACTGTAGCGGCAATGCCTCAGTAGCATATGGAATGGGCTTAAGTAAGAAGTACTGCAAAAGAGGCAGTGGAAAGAGGTAAAAATGGCACAGATATGGGAATATATCAAGATTGCACTGATGAATATCAGGAGCAATAAGGGACGTTCTATCCTTACCATGCTGGGGATCATCATTGGTATTTCTTCTGTTATTATGGTTATTTCCATCGGTAACGGCGTTCGGGGGCAGGTGAACTCCGAGTTGGAAGGCTTGGCAGGCGGTCAGATTGTTTTTTATGCAGATACTACCAGAAAAGATACCACGGTGACCTTTGACCAATCGGATTTTGAGGCGATTCAGGCACAGGTGGAGCATGTAAAAGGCGTAACCCCTCAATTTGGATCCTGGGGAACGGCGGAAGGTCCCAAGGGAGATTATGATATCAGGATGAGCGGAGGTACGGTGGGACTTCAATATATTTCCGCCGAACCTATCGTGAGAGGAAAGTATTTTTCGCAGAATGATTATGACGGCGCAAGTAATGCCTGCGTAATTACGGAGAGCAGCGCAGTGGCTCTGTTTGGAACCACTGATGTGATCGGCATGAGTTTTGACGCCACCTTTTGGGGAATTACCCAGGAACTGCGGGTGGTGGGAATCAGACAGGACAGCGCTTCTTCCATCATTACCGGAAGCTATGGTGTAACCACCATAGAGGCTGAAGTTCCGCTTACGTTTATGGCGAATAAGCTGGGATATTATATTGATGAGCTGGATCAGTTTTATGTGATTGCAGAGTCCTCAGCATATTGTACCGAGGTGGCAGCCAAAACCCTTGCCCTGCTGGAAGGCAGGCACAATGTGCGGGGAGAAAATCAGATTCAGATGCAGAGCTTTACAGATGTGGCTGCACAGTATGACACGATCCTGGGCTTTATCACCATATTCATCTCCTTTGTTGCCGCCATTTCCCTTCTGGTGGGCGGTATCGGCGTTATGAATATTATGCTGGTGTCGGTTACCGAGAGAACCAGGGAGATCGGTATTCGAAAGGCACTGGGAGCAAGAACCGGTTCCGTGCTTCTGCAATTTCTGGCGGAGGCAGGCATCATTACTTTGCTGGGAGGTATTATCGGTATTATATTGGGAATTCTGGGAGCCATGGGCGTGGGTTCTATTGCCAATATCTCGCCCCAGGTAAGTATTGGAACAATTCTTCTTGCTTCTGTATTTTCCTGTGGAGTGGGTATTTTCTTCGGAATCTATCCGGCGCGGAAGGCGGCAAAATTAAGTCCTATTGAGGCGTTACGGCATGAATAATGGTTGATGTGGTATAAAATATAGAAAGAACAGGCGCATGGCGGGAAGCGGATTTACAGGCTTTCTCTCTGCGCCTGGTTTTGTATAAACGCTTTTGAATCCTATGTACAGCGGTAAGAAAGGCTAAGTATCCCTGGGAAGGTTGTTGCAAGTTGACGCAAATGGCGCGGTCGGTCATCCGTGACCGAGTCGCGCCTTCCGCGGACGTCCTGTCCGCGTCTTGCTGGTTATCGACAGGGATACTAAGCCGTTCTAACCGCTTCCCATAAGGCTTCAAAAGCGTTTATACAAAATCAGGCGCAGAGAGAAAGCCTGTAAATCCGCTTCCCGCCATGCGCCTGTCCCCCCTCTTTTTTCAGGTAGTGGAAGAATGGGGGATTTGGATGGGATGGGAGGGATGGAGCAAGGGACGACGCCAGGGGCGATAGCACAGTATGGGTTCACAGCCTTATGGGAAGCAATTAGAAGAACTTAGTATCCCGTAGAATGCCTAGCAATCCGCGGACAGGATGTCCGCGGAAGATGCGACTCGGTCATGGATGACCGAACGCATCGTTTGCGATCGCCTGATTGAACCTTTACGGGATACTTAGCTCTTCTTATTGCCGTACATAGGATGCGAACCCATACTGTGCTATCGCCCCTGGCGTCGTCCCTTGCTCCATCCCTCCCATCCCGTCCAAATCATTACACCCATTTAAGAATATTATTGCACTTTGTTTTATTTTTAGTATAATAAAGATGAGTAGAGAGCACCTGCCTGCGTAGGTGCTCTTTGAGTCAATGAAAGGAAATGCTATGGAAGTGGAATTTGATGTGAAGATAACGCCGGCGGTGCTTTATGATTATCTGCTGGCGCATACCTACACCAGCCCCTCAGGACTGATCGGCGCAGTGGCGGGAGCGTTGATGGTGGTGGCTTTTTTTATGGGTGCAGGCGCGCTGGTGCTTATTGCCGGAATCATTATATTGGTTTATCTGCCCTGGACTTTGTTCCTGAAATCCAGGCAGCAGTATCTTGCAAATCCGGCTTTCAAGGAGCCTCTTCACTATAAGATGACGGAAGAAGGGGTTTCGGTTTCTCAGAAAGAAGAAGTACAGGAGCAGAAGTGGGAGGATATGTATAAGGCAGTGTCCACCCCCCGGAGCCTGATCTTGTACACCTCTCCTGTGAATGCGTCTATTTTTCCCAGAAAAGATCTGGGAGATCAGGCTGCCGGAGTGATTGAGATGATTTCTACCCATATGCCGCCTGCAAAGGTTAAGATCCGCAGCTGACAAAAGCGGACGAGGCATTGTGAAAAAGCAAAGGAAGAAAAACGGATGGAAGAGATAGTGGTGGAGAGCTTTTGCACGGAGGATACCTTTGCGCTGGGCAGAAGAATGGGAGAGGAAGCAAAGGCAGGGGAGGTATTTACCCTGGTCGGTGATCTGGGGGTGGGGAAAACCGTTTTTACCCAGGGAATGGCGGCAGGCTTAGGTATTACAGAGCCGGTAAGCAGCCCCACCTTTACGATTTTGCAGGTGTATGAGGAGGGAAGATGTCCCTTTTATCATTTTGATGTATATCGAATCGGAGATTTGTCCGAGATGGATGAGATCGGATATGAGGACTGCTTTTATGGAGACGGAATCAGCCTGATTGAATGGGCTGATCTGATAGAAGAAATTCTCCCGGAGCATTATACCCAGATCACAATTTCCAAGGATCTGGAAAAAGGATTTGATTACAGGAAGATTATTGTGAGAGGAAAATGACCTGACATGAAAATAATTGCAATAGACAGCTCGGGATTGGTTGCCTCTGTGGCGATTGTGGAGGATGAGATTTTGGTTGGAGAGTATAATCTGCAATACAAAAAAACACACTCCCAGACATTACTTCCCATGCTGGCGGAGCTGAAAAAAATGGTGGAGCTTGATCTTGGCACCATAGACGCGATTGCCCTTGCCGCAGGACCCGGGTCGTTTACCGGACTTAGAATTGGTTCCGCCACGGCAAAGGGGCTGGGACTTGCCCTGGATGTTCCGCTGATAGAAATACCCACTCTGGACGGGCTTGCCTGCAATCTGTATGGTTCGGAGAAGCTGATCTGCCCCATTATGGATGCTAGGCGAAATCAGGTTTATACAGGTATCTATGAATTTCTTAAAACCCGGGAGGTTCCCTTTTCCTACAGACTTTCCCGCATCCTTCCCCAGTGCGCGGTTTCCATTGATGAGATTGCAGACCGATGCAACGGGTATGGCAGGGAAGTCATCTTTTTAGGGGACGGAGTACCGGTGTTTGCCAATCGGTTGTCTGAGAGGATGAAAGTTCCTTACAGTTTTGCGCCGGCACATATGAACCGGCAGCGTGCCGCCGCGTTCGGAGTGCTTGCATTTGAATATTTCAGGGAAGGGAAATGCGTTCCGGCTAAAGAACATGCGCCTGAATACTTAAGATTGTCCCAGGCGGAAAGAGAAAAAGCCGAGAAGGAAAGCAAGGCGCAGGAAATGGAAAGTTGATTTTGTGCAAAGGATAAGGTGAGGGGTATGCTTTGTGTCAGAGAAATGACAGCCGATGACGTGGAAACCGTGAGCAAAATAGAAAGTGAAGTATTTTCCATGCCCTGGTCGGCAAAGGATTTCCTGGAAATGGTGGAAGCGGATTACGCATACTATTATGTGGCGGAATGGGACGGTGAAATCGCAGGCTGCTGTGGCATCCGAAACATAGCGGGAGAAGGCGAGATTACCAACGTGGTGGTGGCGCCCAGATTTCGTAAAAAGGGAATTGCATTCAAAATGATGGAATATATGCTGGAAAAAGCTGCCGAAATAGACATTACGGTCTGCACCCTGGAGGTGCGGGTCAGCAACCAGCCGGCGATCAGGCTTTATGAGCGTCTTGGTTTTAAGGGGGAGGGGGTTCGTCCTCACTTTTATGACAAACCTGATGAGGATGCCCTGATCATGTGGAAAAGGTAGGAAGCGCATGGAAGAATTACCACTGTTTCTTATCGCTCTTTTATGTATAATGATAGTGAGAGGATACCGAAGGAGGATAAGACCATGCGAATTTATGCAGATCAAAATAAAAATGAACTGACAGCCGTTATTTGCAATCAATGCAAAAAAGAGTTAAAGGTTAAAAAGGGAATTATAAAAGAAGGCTGTTTTTGCGGGGATATTCGTTTCGGATATTTCAGCAGAAAAGACGGCAGCAGGCATTCCTTTGATTTGTGTGAGGAATGTTATGATAAATTAATAAAAGGATTTGCCATTCCGGTGGAAGAAGAGGAGGTAACGGAATTTATCTAAACGTGTGTGCCGGAATGGATGAATTTGGTTTGGAGGAACGATGCTGGATATTTGCTTACTGGGAACGGGAGGAATGATGCCGCTCCCATACAGATGGCTTACATCCATGATGGCCAGGTACAACGGACAAAGTATATTGATCGATTGTGGGGAAGGAACTCAGATCGCCATGAAGGAAAAGGGCTGGAGCCCTAAGCCTGTTGACGTGATTTGCTTTACCCACTTTCATGCAGACCATATTAGCGGACTGCCGGGAATGCTTCTCACCATGGGAAATGCGGAACGGACAGAGCCGCTTCTTTTGGTGGGACCAAAGGGACTTGCAAGGGTGGTAGCATCCTTAAGGGTCATTGCACCGGAGCTGCCCTTTGTGATCGATTGTCTGGAACTGAATGAAGGAGAGCATAAGATTCATTTTGACGGATTTACCATTGAAGCTTTTAAAGTGAATCACAATGTACCCTGCTACGGGTACAGCCTGTCTATCCACAGGAAAGGTAAGTTCCAGGTAGACAGGGCGCTTGCCCTTGGAATTGAAAAAAAATACTGGAATCGTCTGCAGCGGGGCGAGATGATAGAAACAGGAGAAACGACTCTTATGCCTGAAATGGTTTTGGGACCGGAAAGAAAAGGGCTTAAGGTTACTTACTGTACGGACACAAGACCGACGGAAAGTATCGTAAAACACGCGGCAGGTTCGGACCTTTTTATCTGCGAGGGAATGTACGGCGAGCCGGACAAAAAGGCGAAAGCAAGAGAAAATAAGCATATGACCTTTTATGAGGCGGCGGAGCTTGCAAGGCGGGCGGAGGTTTCCCGTTTATGGCTGACCCACTACAGCCCTTCTCTGAACAGACCGGAGGAGTATCTTCCGGCGGCAAGAAAAATTTTCCCGGGAACGGAAGTCTGCCGTGACGGCAAAACCATAGAGCTTGTATTTGAAGATGAAGAAGAGCACGTATGCATATAAAGAAGAAAAAGGAGGGAGCCGGAATGAAAAAAGGGATAGGGATTAAAGGGCTGATTATTGGCGTTATTCTGTTGTGTCTGGTGATTGGATACTATTATTATCTGTCTAACAAAAAGTCAGATAAAACGGAAGACGACGCAAAACTGACTGCTGTTCAGGAGGTTCTGCTTCGCAATCTGGACAATAATTACCCCCCTACTCCGCGGGAGGTGGTGAAATGCTTCGGAGAGATTGCCCAGTGCGTTTATGGAGGAGCTTACACAGAAGAGGAATTTCAACAGCTGGCGGCACAGGCAAAGAAATTGTATGATGCCGAGCTGCTTGCCAACAATCCGGATAAGCAGTACATAGAAAATCTGAAATGGGATGTGGATGATTTTAAAAATCAGGAGATCGTGATATCCAGTTTTTCCCCTTCTTCCAGTACGGATGTGGAGTATTTTACCCAGGATGGATATAGCTGGGCGCAGCTGCACTGTGTTTTCAGCTTAAGGAAAGGAACGCAGCTTGCGTCGGTGGAAGAGATTTTCCTTTTACGCAAGGATGAAACGGGGCATTGGAAAATATATGGATGGACGCTTGCCGGAGATGAAGCGGGAGCGGAGAGCGGCAAGTAAAGAGGGAGAAAGAAATGGAAAAGGATGTTTATATACTTGCAATTGAAAGCTCCTGTGATGAAACGGCGGCGGCAGTGGTTAAAAACGGAAGGGAAGTGCTTTCCAATGTGATTTATTCACAGATTGCCTTGCACACGGAGTATGGCGGCGTGGTGCCGGAGATTGCTTCCCGTAAGCATATAGAGAAAATCAACCAGGTAATCGAGCAGGCGCTTTCGGATGCCCATAGGGAGCTTTCGCAAATGACGGCAATTGCTGTCACCTATGGCCCTGGACTTGTGGGAGCGCTGCTGGTAGGGGTTTCGGCGGCGAAGGCAATCAGCTTTGCTGCCGGTCTTCCGCTGGTGGGAGTTCACCATATAGAAGGACATATCAGTGCAAACTATATTGAAAATAAGGAGTTGGTCCCCCCTTTTCTGTGCCTGGTGGTGTCAGGCGGGCATTCCCATTTGGTGGAGGTTAAGGCTTACGGAGAGTATAAGATCATTGGCAGAACCAGGGATGATGCCGCCGGGGAAGCTTTTGACAAGGTGGCGAGGGCGATTGGTCTTGGGTATCCGGGAGGACCGAAGATCGACCGGGTTTCAAAGGAAGGGAATCCGGACGCCATTCATTTTCCCAGGGCAAAGGTGGAAAGTGGAGAATATGATTTCAGTTTCAGCGGGTTGAAATCGGCGGTTTTAAATTACCTGAATTCCTGCGAGATGAAAGGAGAACAGGTTAATACTGCGGATGTGGCGGCTTCTTTTCAAAAGGCGGTGGTGGATGTGCTGGTGGAGCATTCCATGGAGGCACTTCAGAAATATGGTTATAAAAAATTTGCCATAGCAGGCGGCGTTGCCTCGAACAGCAGCCTTAGAAAGGCTTTTCAGGAGGCGTGTGAAAAGAAAGAAATTGCTTTTTATCACCCTTCTCCCGTGTACTGTACAGATAACGCGGCGATGATCGGGGCGGCGGCTTATTATGAATTTCAAAAAGGGGTTCGCCATGGCTTTGACTTAAATGCAGTGCCGAATCTGAAGCTGGGCGAAAGGATCTGACGGGGGCAGTTGGAGAAATGGACAAAAAAATACGCACGGCTGCAATCGTTCTGGCAGCAGGCAGCGGAAAAAGAATGGAAAGCAATGTCAAAAAACAATATATGCTGATTCATGAAAAACCGGTTATTTATTATGCATTGAAAGCCTTTCAGGAAAGCTTTATAGATGAAATTGTTCTGGTGGTTTCTCCGGGAGATATTGCATATTGCCAAAAGGAAATTGTGGAACAATACGATTTCAATAAAGTGCAATGTATTGTAGAGGGCGGGAAAGAACGGTATCATTCTGTGGCGGCAGGGTTGAAGCAGATTACAGATTGCGATTATGTGTTTATCCATGACGGCGCCAGACCGATGTTGACCGAAGAAATTCTGAACAGAGCGTTGGCGGAAGTAAAGGTGCACGGAGCATGTGTGGTTGGAATGCCGGTAAAGGACACTGTTAAGATTGCAGACGAGAAGGGGAATATTGCGTTTACCCCTGATCGGAGGCTGGTCTGGGCGATACAGACGCCTCAGGTTTTTGATTTCCCCTTAATTAAGGAAGCTTACCAAAAGCTGATGCTGGAGGAAGAGCGGCTAAGGAAGAAAGGAATTTCCGTTACAGACGACGCTATGGTGGTTGAAACTTTAATGGGGCATTCCGTGAGACTGGTACAGGGTTCCTATGAAAACATTAAAATTACCACACCTGAAGACCTATCAGTGGCGGAAAATTTCTTAAAAGATACAGGAGAGGGCGGATGATGGACAAGATAAAATGGAATGACCGGTTCAACATCGGAGTGGAATCTATTGATAAGGCGCATCAAAGGCTTTTTTCTATTGTACATAAGATGCTGGATCTGAATGACGATGAGAAGGACAGGCAGTGGATATGCGAGGAGGGAATTAAATACTTTAAAAGCTATACGCTGAAACACTTTGCGGACGAAGAGGCATATATGCAGTCGATTCACTATGAAGGGTATGAAGCGCATAAGCGGATTCATGATGATATGAGAGACAGGACTTTGCCGGTATTGGAGAAGGATATGGTAGAGTCAGAGTATTCGGTGGAATCTGTTCAGCATTTTTTGGGTATCTGCATCGGATGGCTGACCGGTCATATTATGCTGGAGGATCACGCCATTACCGGAAAAATTTCGTACAAATGGAAGTATGAGCCGACAGAGGAAACTGCCGTCCTGGAGGAAGTGACCGGTAAGGTTTTTAAGGAACTGTTCGGGCTGGAGCTGGAGACGGTCAGCGAGCATTACGCTGGAGAGGACTTTGGAAAAAGAGTATGTTATCGTTTGTCTTATCGGGATCAGGAAAAGAAAACGGTGCAAGTCTTTTTCATATTGGAGGAGAGACTGGTTTTACGCATGATCAGTCAGCTGGCAGGCAGAGAGATTACGAAAACAAACAAGGTGGCGGTGGATGCCATGAGTCTGATCGCCCAGCAGTTTATGAAGCGGATAGGCGTATGCTTCCATGCAAACGGGCTTTACCATTTGGAGAAGTCAAATCTTATGACACAGGAGCAGATCGTTCAGGACTTTGGATATGAGTATCCCAGGTATAGTCTGTTGTTTAATACCGGGACAGGCTATTTTGCACTGTGCATAAAAAGCAGATAACCTTTGTCTTTTTAAAAGTTCAGGTATATTTCGGATATTTGACACATAATAATGGTATTCAGGACCTAAATTGCAGTAGGGTCGAGAAGGGAATAGCAGATTATGGATAGGGTGGAAGAAACGTATCAGATTTTTTTAGGACAGATGGGGGAAGGGGGCTTTCTGGAGCCTTACAGACAGGCGTGCAGAAGAATGGAACAAAAGCTTGAAAAAATAAACGAGGGTTATTCGGAGGAACTGGGAAGAGTATTTATCAGTCAGGTCACATGCCGCATTAAAACGCCTGAAAGCTGTCTGAATAAAATGCTCCGAAAAAAGTGCAGCTTAGAAATGCAAACGGCGCAGGAGCAGTTGAACGATATTGCAGGGGTAAGGGTCGTATGCAGCTTTTTGGACGATATTTATAAGTTGGTAGAGATTCTGAAGGAGGATCAGGAGATTGAGGTCGTTAAGACGAAGGATTATGTAAGAAAACCCAAAGCAAGCGGTTATCAAAGCCTCCATGTAATTGTTCTGGTGCCGGTTGGGAAGGAAGAAAAGAAAAAAGTAGAAATTCAGATCAGAACCCAGGCAATGAACTTCTGGGCGGTGGTAGAGCATCATTTTGTATACAAAAAAGGAAATTACGGGAAATATGAATTTCAGAAAGATTTAAAAGAATGTGCAAAGGCAATTTATAAGATTGATAAGAAAATGCTTTTAATCAGAGAAAAAATGGAGATGGCGCAGACTGTAAAATGAAGAAAAAAAGGACCTAAAATGAAACCAAACGCCGGCACGTTTTGCGGGCCGGCTTATTGGACTAAAAAAATATAAAAAAAGTGTTGACACTGTTAAAGGTATTTGCTACAATAATTTTTGCGCTGACTGAGCGCATACGACATGGAGAGGTATCGAAGTGGTCATAACGAGGCGGTCTTGAAAACCGTTTGTCCGAAAGGGCGCGTGGGTTCGAATCCCA
>DKYT01000034.1 GCA_002492465.1 Lachnospiraceae bacterium UBA7093
AATAGCCGCCTGCGCCGCCGCCAACCTGGCAATCGGCACTCTAAACGGTGAGCAGGAAACATAGGTAAGTCCAACCTTATGGCAGAACTCCACAGAAGAGGGATCTCCGCCGTGCTCGCCGCAGATACCAAGCTTGATATCCGGTCTGGTCTTTCTGCCCTTTTCAGCCGCCATCTGTACCAGTTGTCCTACGCCGCTCTGATCCAATCTTGCAAACGGATCGGATTCGTAGATCTTTTTCTTGTAATAGTCGCCTAAGAACTTTCCGGCATCGTCTCTTGAGAAGCCAAAGGTCATCTGCGTCAGATCGTTTGTGCCGAAGGAGAAGAACTCTGCTTCCTCGGCGATCTCATCGGCAAGAAGTGCCGCACGGGGAATTTCAATCATCGTTCCGATATGGTATGTGATATCGGAATTTTTCTCCTTCTTAACCTTCTCTGCTGTTTCCACTACTACATCCTTGACATATTTCAATTCCTTCTTCTCGCCTACCAGCGGAATCATAATTTCAGGAACCACGTCAAAGCCCTTTTCATTTCTCACTTCAATCGCAGCTTCCATTACTGCGCGGGTCTGCATTCTTGCAATTTCAGGATAAGTTACGGCAAGCCGGCAGCCTCTGTGTCCCATCATAGGATTGAATTCGTGCAGGGAATCGCATACCTCCTGTACCTCTTCAGCCGTCATCATCATATTGATGGCAAGATCGTCTATATCTCCCTGGTCTGTGGGAACAAATTCATGGAGCGGAGGATCCAGGAAACGAATGGTAACCGGTCTTCCTTCCATTACCTCATAAAGCGCTTTAAAGTCGCCCTTCTGATAAGGGATCAAAGCGTTTAATGCCTTCTCTCTCTCCTGTACGGTTCTGGAAAGGATCATCTGTCTGATCTTGGGAATTCTGTCCGGCTCAAAAAACATATGCTCTGTACGGCATAAACCAATGCCTTCTGCACCATATTTGATGGCATTTGCCGCATCCGCCGGGGTATCGGCGTTGGTGCGGACCTTCAGCTTGCGGAAGGAATCCGCCCATTTCATAATTCTCTCGAAATTGCCACTGATGGAAGCCTCCTGGGTCTTAATATCTCCGTCGTAAATCTTTCCGGTGGAACCATCTAATGAAATATAGTCGCCCTCATGGTAAACATGTCCGCCCAGCTGGAATTCCTTTTCCTCCTCGTTGATGGAGATATCGCCGCAGCCCGATACACAGCAGGTTCCCATGCCTCGCGCTACTACTGCCGCATGGGAGGTCATACCGCCCCGGACTGTTAAAATTCCTTCCGCCGCATGCATTCCCTCGATGTCCTCCGGAGAGGTCTCCAGACGTACCAAAATAACTCTTTCTCCCTTTTCATGCGCTTCCTTTGCCTCCAGCGCCGTAAAATATACTTTGCCGGCAGCTGCACCGGGAGATGCAGGGAGCGCCTGTCCGATTACCAGCCCGCTCTTAAGCGCCTCAGGATCAAAGGTAGGATGCAAAAGCTGATCCAGTGATTTTGCCTCTATACGGCATACTGCCTCCTCCGGAGTGATTTTGCCCTCGTCCACCAGATCGCATGCGATCTGCAGCGCTGCCTGGGCGGTACGTTTGCCGTTTCTGGTCTGCAGGAAGAACAGCTTGCCATTTTCAATGGTAAATTCCATATCCTGCATATCGCGGTAATGATTTTCCAATTTTGTAGCTATCTCTATAAACTGTGCATAGCACTCCGGAAGATCCTCTTCCAGTTTTGTAATGGGCTGAGGCGTTCTGATACCTGCAACCACATCTTCGCCCTGTGCGTTGATCAGATATTCGCCGTAAATGCCCTTTGCACCTGTGGAAGGATTACGGGTAAAAGCAACGCCGGTTCCGGAGGTGTTGCCCATATTGCCGAATACCATTGCCTGCACGTTAACTGCGGTTCCCCAATCGCCCGGGATATCGTTCATTCTACGATATACAATTGCTCTCTCATTATCCCAGGAACGGAATACCGCTTTCACAGCCTCCATCAACTGAATCTTGGGCTCCTGAGGGAACTCCTCTCCCATCTTGTCCTTATAAACTGCCTTAAATCTGGCAATTACTTCTTTCAAATCATCTGCGGTCAGATCGGTGTCAAATTTAACCCCCTTACCTTCTTTCATCTCATCCAGTATTCTCTCAAAAAAGGATTTGGGAATTTCCATTACCACATCCGAAAACATCTGGATAAATCTTCTATAGGAATCATAAGCGAAGCGGGGATTTCCGGTCTTAGCTGCAAATCCCTCCACAGCAACGTCATTGAGACCTAAATTTAAAATTGTATCCATCATACCCGGCATGGATGCCCTTGCGCCGGAACGGACTGAAACCAAAAGCGGATTATCTGTATCGCCAAATTTCTTGCCCTGCTTCTCCTCAAGCTCGGCAAGGGCTGTAAAAATCTGGTCTTTGATCTCATCCGAAATCTGTTTTCCCTGTGTGTAATAGTCTGTACATGCTTCCGTGGTCACGGTGAAGCCCTGGGGAATCGGCAGACCTAAATTGGTCATTTCAGCCAGATTTGCGCCCTTGCCGCCTAACAAGTTGCGCATATCAGCACTTCCCTCTTCAAAAGAATAAACCCATTTTGCCATACTCTTTTTCTCCCTCTTTCATTTTAGGACAACAGCCTGCAATCCCCTTTTACCATCAACAACAAACGCCGCCACGCTTTGCGAGTCGGCTAATTGTAAGTACATACTGTGGGCAGCCCAGCCTCGGAAATATACGGCATTAGGCAATTCTTCTGCATCTGCTGTCTTTTCTAAATATTGGATAAAGAACCAATTTTATCCTCGTCCAATATTATATCATAACATTGGCAATCCTGCACTATTTTTTCAAAAAAATATCTGCTTTTTTCAACACAATTACTTACCATCCGGTATAAAGGAATCAAATATGAAAAGATCAAATTGATTTCTTGCCCTCTCAAGCTCCTCCTGATTTTTGATGGTCCACGCCGCCGCCATATTCCGATACAGTTTCCGGCACAGCTTCCTTGCCGCCACGTCCGCATATTTGTGATTGTATGCCACAAAATCAGGCTTCGTTATCCAATTCAACATCAGATTCTCCAGGAAGAAATACAATCCCCCGTGAAATTCGCCGGATCTTGTGAACCCGTCGGAAAGCTGCCCTCTTACGATCTTATTACGATATCTCCTGTACCACAAAAGCGCCATTGGATTAAAGGATTCCACACAGTAAAGTCCTTTATACTTCTGCAAAAGAGCATCCGCCGCCGGACAGACAGCAGTATCCGTCCACTCCACCTTCAGCTCCACAATCAGTGGAACCTTTCCTTTTACCAGATTAAGCACATCCTCAAACTTTGGAATTCTCTCCTGACTGTCGCAAAGGGTAAACTCCTTTAACTCCTGCCAGGTGTAGTCGCATACCTTACCCGGCTTTTGACAGATTCGCTTAAGGGTAAAATCGTGAAATACCACCGGCACCTTGTCCTTGGTAACCTGAACATCCATTTCAATTCCGTAACCCGCTTCTACCGCTTTTTGAAAAGCGGCAAGAGAGTTCTCCGGCGCATCGGAGGCATTGTCATGGAGCCCTCTGTGGGCATAATAGACGCCCAAAAATTTCTTTCTTTCCTTCCGATTGCCAAGCCGCGGCATAATCGCCAGAAAATAAAGGACTACAAGCGCTGCCGCCGCTATAAGTACTATACACAAAGCTGTCATT
This sequence comes from Lachnospiraceae bacterium UBA7093, assembly GCA_002492465.1. Taxonomy (GTDB): domain Bacteria; phylum Bacillota; class Clostridia; order Lachnospirales; family Lachnospiraceae; genus Suilimivivens. The sequence goes on from DKYT01000034.1 coordinate 3,716, forward strand.
TTTTAATCACCTGTCTTAAAATTTTCTTTCGTTCCTGCTTTAATCGTCTACATCGAAATTTTCCAGTACACTTTTCTTTTTATCCGGTCTTGCATCTCCATGGCGAACCTGACCCATTGTAAGAAAAGCAAGAACCGAAAACAGGAAAGCATAGGGGAACAGGGTTCTATACGAAACATTCTCCAATAAAAATCCTGATAAAATCGGAGTAAAGATCTGCGCCGTCATGGAAAAGGTGTAATAAGTTCCCGTAAACTTCCCGATATCGCAGCCTTTGCTCATCTCCACGATCATAGGATAGGAATTCACATTAATCGCCGCCCATCCGACCCCGATCACGGCAAAAGCAATATTAATCGCCGGATGATATCCATTGGCAAAAATCGCCGCAAAGTAGCACACGCTCATCAAAGTAATTCCGCCTAAGATGGTCTTTTTCCTACCGATCCTGCTGGAAATATTTCCAATGGGAATATAGCTGATAATCGCCGCCACCGTGGCAACCATCAGGCAGTCTGCAAAACCGCCACCTTCCATCTTCCACACCACCCTGGTGTATCTTGAAAATGCAGTTGTGACCGCATTATACGCTGTAAACCAGAGGAAAATGGAAGCAAGGAGAAAAATCATGCTGCGCTTTACTTCCTTCGGCATAGGCGCCTTTTCCCCCGCCTCCTGCTCCGCCACATCCTCCGTTTCCACGATCACACCGGCGCTTTCCTCATAGGCATGAATTTCCGCTTCCATCTTCGCCTTGACTTTCTTTTCATTGATGGTAATCACAAGAACACCTATGGAAATAATCATCAATGCCGCCACACTGACAAACAGGGGCAGATAATCCGGATGTTCCCCTTTTCCCACCAGAAGCTTTATCATAATCAGGGTATAAACGCCGCCTACCGCTCCCATCAGATTGATAATGGCATTTCCCTTGCTCCGCAGCTTATTGGGCGTCAAATCCGGCATAAGCGCTACCGCCGGAGAGCGATACAGCCCCATGGAAATCAGCAGTGCAAACAACGCGCCTACAAAAAGAGGCAGATTTGCGCTTCTGTCCGCTATGGGAAGCAGCATCAGAAAGAGTACGGCAAGGAGCGTTCCTCCCGTGATAAATGGCATTCTTTTTCCGATCCTTGTATCCACCTTGTCCGAAAGGCTTCCAAACAAGGGCAGTAAAAACAACGCCAGCACATTATCCGCCGCCATGATGACGCCGGTAATGGTTTCCCCAAGACCAAATGTTCCCTGCAAAATCAGCGGTATGATATTATCATACATCTGCCAGAACGCGCTGATGGACAGAAATGCAAGTCCGATAAAAAAGGTACGTCTGTAATTCAGTTTCATAAGTGTTCCTCACTTTTTCAGATTGATAACACTATTTTAGCATTGAATCCAATAATAAACCATCGATTTCCATAAATTCCTTGCAAAATCCCTATTTTTCTGTAAAATAGGTAGATGTGATGTATCGAAAAAGATTTTGGATTGAGAGGAGTTTATAAAAAATGATCAGTGCAAACAACGTAACCCTGCGAATCGGAAAAAAAGCTTTATTTGAAGATGTGAATATTAAATTTACGGAAGGAAACTGCTATGGTCTGATCGGCGCTAACGGCGCCGGTAAATCTACCTTTTTAAAGATCCTGTCGGGTCAGCTGGAGACCACCAACGGAGACGTATCTGTCACGCCCGGTCAGCGTCTTTCCGTGCTGGAGCAGGATCATTTCAAATATGATGCATATCCTGTTATGGATGTGGTCATTATGGGAAATGAACGTCTGTATCAGATCATGAAAGAAAAAGATGCCATTTACGCCAAGGAAGATTTCACTGACGAAGACGGCATCCGGGCAAGCGAACTGGAAGGGGAATTTGCAGAAATGGACGGATGGGAAGCGGAATCCAATGCTGCTATGCTGTTAAACGGTCTGGGAATCGACACCTCCATCCATTATTCTCTTATGAAGGATTTAAACGGTAACGAAAAGGTCAAGGTGCTTCTTGCCAAGGCGCTTTTCGGCAATCCCGATATTCTGCTTCTGGATGAGCCTACCAACCACCTGGATCTGGACGCCATTGCCTGGCTGGAGGAGTTTCTAATTAATTTTGAAAACACCGTAATTGTGGTGTCCCATGACCGTTATTTCCTGAATAAGGTCTGCACCCACACCGCCGATATCGACTACGGCAAAATCCAGCTTTATGCCGGAAACTATGACTTCTGGTATGAATCCAGTCAGCTTTTGATCAAACAGATGAAAGAGGCGAATAAGAAAAAGGAAGAAAAGATCAAGGAGCTGCAGGAATTTATCTCCCGTTTCTCCGCCAATGCTTCCAAGTCTAAGCAGGCTACCTCCAGAAAACGCGCCCTGGAAAAAATCGAGCTGGACGAGATCAAACCCTCCAGCCGTAAATATCCCTATATTGATTTCCGTCCCGAGCGGGAAATCGGAAACGAAGTATTAACGGTAGAGGGAATCTCCAAAACCATCAACGGGGAAAAGATTCTTGACAATATTTCCTTTATTGTAGGGCATGATGATAAGATTGCCTTTGTAGGCGGCAACGAGCTTGCCAAAACCACTCTGTTCCAGATTCTGATGGGCGAAATAGAACCGGACGAGGGTACCTTCAAATGGGGCGTGACCACTTCCCAGGCATACTTCCCCAAGGACAGTACCGCCGAGTTTGACAATGACTACACCATCGTAGACTGGCTCACCGGCTACTCTCCTGTAAAGGATGTGACCTATGTGCGCGGCTTCCTGGGACGTATGCTCTTTGCCGGAGAAGACGGGGTAAAGAAGGTAAAGGTTCTCTCCGGTGGAGAAAAGGTTCGCTGTCTGCTGTCCAAAATGATGATCAGCGGTTCCAATTGCCTGATCCTGGATGAGCCTACCAACCATCTGGACATGGAATCCATCACGGCGCTCAACAACGGGCTGATCAAGTTCCCTGGCGTTGCGCTCTTTGCCTGCCATGACCATCAGTTTGTACAGACCACGGCAAACCGCATTATGGAGATTCTTCCTGACGGCAGCCTGATCGATAAGATCACCACCTATGACGAATATTTGGAAAGCGACGAAATGGCAAGAAAGCGTACTGTTTATACAAAACAGGCGGAAGAAGACGAAGATTAAACGGTGCTGTTATGAATATTGTTGATTTGCACGTGCATTCAAATAAATCTGACGGGAGCCTGACTCCCGCACAGCTGGTAGACTATGCTGTGGAAAAAGGTCTCTCCGCCTTTGCCCTCACCGACCATGATACAACAGACGGTATCGACGAGGCATTGGAGGCGGCAAAGGAAAAAAACATCCAGGTCATTCCCGGCATTGAGTTCTCCTCCGAATACGAGGGGCAGGATATCCACATCGTAGGACTTTATATAGATTATAAAAGCGACTTTTTTAAGCGTCGTCTCATAAACTTTGTAAACGGACGAACCATCCGGAATAAAGAAATGTGCAGGCGGCTTACAGCCCATGGCATTCCTGTCACCTACGAGGAACTGACGGCGGAATTCCCGGGCTGTGTGATCACCCGCTCCCACTATGCCAAGTTCCTGCAAAGTCACGGCTACACCAAAAGCATGAAGGAGGCGTTTGACCGATACATTGGCGACCGCTGTCCCTGCTTTGTGCCCAGGAAGAAAATAACCCCCATGCGTGCCGTTGAAATTATCCTAAAGGCAGGCGGCTTTCCGGTTCTTGCCCATCCCCTGCTCTATCACATGGGTGCCGACAGATTAGAACGTCTGGTATCCATTTTAAAGGATATGGGGCTTCAAGGACTGGAAGCCATCTACTGCACCTACACCCCCTCAGACGAGAGGCAGATGCGCGCCCTTGCGGCAAAATATGATCTCTGCATCAGCGGCGGTTCCGACTTTCACGGCAGCGCCAAACCCGGTCTGGATCTTGCAACCGGCTATGGAAAGCTATTTATCCCCGAAGAAGTGTTAGATAAAATCAACCAGCGAAGAGAATGGATGAAACAGCATCCTGAACAATTAAAGCATACAAAAATCCTTTTTACCGATCTGGACGGCACTCTGCTAAACAGCCAGAAAACCATCAGCGATTATACCCGGGAGGTACTGCGTCAATGGTGCCAGGCGGGGCACAAGTTGGTGCTCTGCTCCGGCAGAGCCATCGACAGTGTTCAGGATGTGAAAGAGTCTCTCCATCTGGACTTTTCCGGCATGTACCTGATCGGCTATAACGGCGGGCAGATCTACGATGACGACCGGAAAGAAACCCTGTACAAGACCGCTCTGTCACTTGAACAGACCAACCATATTATGCAGGAGGCGGCAAAGGCAGGGGTTCATGTCCACACCTACTCCGATACCCATATTGTAACCTCCCGGGAGGATGAAGAGCTGACCTTTTACCGAAGGGCGATTTTCTCCCCTGTGATTGTCTGTGAAAATGTGATGGATGTGCTGAAGGAAGGACCTTGCAAATGCCTTGCCGTTGAGATCAAGGATCCGGAAAGGCTGGAACGCTTCCGCCTTTCTCTTCTGCCCTGGGCGGAAAAAGAAGGCATCAGCATGATTTATTCCAATCCCTACTACCTGGAATTTTTCCCTGCTGTTTCCGGAAAAGGCGCCGCAGTGAAGATTCTTTGCCAGCTTTTAAATATCAATCCCTATTTTTCTGTTGCCGCCGGCGACGCCCAAAACGATATTTCCATGATTGAAGCTGCCGGAATGGGGATTGCCATGGCAAATGGCAGCGAAGATATTAAAATGGCGGCAACTACCATTACCGCCTTTGACAATGACCATGATGGGCTGGCGCATGCGCTGATCGATCTCATTTAGATTCCAGTATCCATTGATTCTAATGCTTATCGGTACAGCGCATACCCCTGCACTTCTCTGGAGAATCCGCTCTTTTCCAGGCTCTTTACCGAATGATCCGGATATTCTTTCACAAGGATTCTCTTTTTCCCGGGAAAAATCTGTCCATTTCGATACCCTTTCGCAAATTCTTTCAGCGCTTCCTCCAAAGACTCTTCCTCAAAAACCCGCAGAATTCCGCCGTTTCTTTCCAAAACTGCCACCGGCATACCGCCACGCAGCGCCACGGCACTTCCCGGCAGGTTTAGAAAGGCTCTGTCCTTCTGATGGGGCAGCAGTTTTCCCCATACCTGCATTGGATCAGCCCCGTTCATCCATATAAGTTCCTCTCCCGCATTCCGAAGAAGAGCTGTGATTCCTCCAAAATCCGTCCCTCTGATAAACTGTGCACCTGAAAGGCCTTCCACAAAATATCCCCTTCTCACCTGCCCTGTATATTCCATGATACGCAGGCGGGACAACGCCTCCTGCCATAGAAGCCCGCAGGCTGCCGCCGTTTCCCGGCACAGCACCTTATACCGCTCAAAGCAGCGATCCATCTGTTCCTCAAGTCCTGAGGGACGAACAGGTCTGACCAGATCCCATCGTCCTGCGCTTAATGCCTTTACCCGCGCCCCTGCCCGCACCCGCGCAGTTGACTTTCTGATTTTCTCCCTGCCAATCCACTGCCGAACCGGCACAAAGCTGTCCGCGCATACAATTCCTTTTTCCATCAGAGAAAGAAGCGTGTCATAAGGCGATTCCCCGCCAAGGGCGCTGCCCAGCGCCTGCATGAAGCTGGCGCCTCTTTTTAAAAGCGCCCTGACAAGAAGTTCTTCCTTTTCCGAAAGCTTCTCCCACTCCACCTTAGGCTCACTGTCCCAGTCTATCCGGTCTGTCCTGTCAAAACAGAGCTTTCCGCCTTCCTCCATATACCAGAAAATATCCCCTTTAGAGAGAATGCCGTCCAACAGGTTTTCCCTATAGCCCTGCACCCTTCCCGGCAGCAGGATCTCTTCCCATGCCGCTGCAGGACAGGAAATTCCCATAAGGGAGCCCAGCGCCTGTTCCAGCGCCTCCCCCGGCGGCGACGAGTGCTTCAGACATGCTGCCATCAAGGAGGCATACGCCTGAGGTTTACAGGTTTTAATCTCTTCCCTGCGGTTTTTCAGCGTTTTCCCTCTGGCTCGCTTATACAATTGGGCATGATAATAAAATACCTTTTCCTCATCTTCCGGCTCTTCTGTGCCGGCAGATGCCGCCTGCCTTACCACCTCGTTTTTTGCACACAATTCTTCCAGCACAGCCTTTGCCGTCTCCTGGGTCCAGCTATAACGAAGGGCTGTCTGCCTCACGTTTGCTCCGCCCCGATATCGAAGCATCCGGCGGACAATCCTGCACTGTTCTTTCCGTCCGTTCTCTTCCAGCGCCGCCCGGTATTCCTCCTGCTGTTCCGCTGCGATCCAAAGCCCCTGTTCCAGATACACCGCCCGCTCCTGTCTGTGCAGATCTTCCAGCCACTCTATGGGGACCTCCAAATCCCCTGCCATCAAATCGCCTTCCGTCATCAAAAGGGTGTGGAGCTGCTTTTCATCCTCCGGCAGCTTTTCCCTTGCCTGAACCTGTAAAAGTTCCTTCTCCCCCGGCAAAATCAGATGCTCCTCCTGCTTTAACGCTTCCTCTACCGCTTTGTGTATCCCCTGGGGCGTAGGCGCATAATCATACATTACTGCCGCCTCCTGGCTCCACTGCAGGGGCAGTGACATAGGGGAAGGAATCTGTGTATAAACCTCCCGCACCATAACCGCACCTGACCGGATCATGTAAAGCAGTTCCTGGACACCTTTTGCATCCCAAAGCTGTTCCATGCATTCCTGCCTTGTCTCCCGGATCAGTGGATGCTCCTTCTCCCCTGCCACCTGATCCAGCATCTCCGCGCTGCGCAGCCGCTGCATCCACAGGGGCTGCCGCTTGTTCCCCTTCGCCCCCATCATCAAAGCCCTGCCGCAGTTATAGCGAAATGCCATATTAAATACCGGTGTGGACAAAAGCAGGGCAGACAAAACTGCTTCCGCTGTCTCCGGGTTGATCCTGCTAAGAATCCCCTCCGGCAGCGTCTTGTCTCCGTAAGCGTAAAGTAAAAATCCATCTTCCTCGTCCACGCTCCCCACATTCATTCCCAGCTCCATCTGCGCCGTCTGCGCCGCAAGCAGGGAAAGAGGGGCGTTGACCCGCCGTCCGAAAATAGAATGAATCATCAGCTGACTGTTACCGGACTGATCCCGGAAATGCTCCGCCACAATCGTCCTGTCATCGGGCAGCCCTCCCGTGACTGCAATCTGTCTGCTCAAATATCCTTCTGAAAGCCGTGCAGCCGACTCGTCCAACCCCAACCCTGCAAGGGCGTCCATCAGCTTTCCTTCCTGCCATGCCTCCCCAAGACCGCGCATAATTCTCCCAAAGAGGATTCCCGTCTCCTTACTCCGCCCCTTTAGTTCTCCTTTCCAGAAGGGAAGCCTTGCGCCCTCCACCGGCGCCTGGGTCACCGTCACAGTATCCCTGCCTATGTCCACCACCTTCCAGCCAAATGCTCCTAAAATGAAACGGTCCCCTTTCTGGCTCTCGTAGACAAACTCCTCATCCGCCTCGCCTACCTTTACCCCGTCCTGTGTCCGCACAGTATAAAGCCCCTTGTCGGGAATGGTGCCGCCTGCCGATATGGCAAGCATTCTGCTGTAGCCATCCCCTTCCACCTTTTCGTGGATTCTGTCATACAAAATCCTGGGGCGGACAGGTACTTCCCTCTTGTGTTCGTAGTCCCCCGCCAGCATCCGAAGCACCGCCTTTACATCCTCCCTTGTCACCTGGGTAAAGGACCAGGCTCTCGGCAGAATCTTCATCACCTCATCTACCTCGTAACCCTGAAATGCCGCCATGGAAACCAGATGCTGCGCCAACACGTCAAAACACCCCTTAGGCGGATTCATACGCTCCACTTCTCCCTCCCTGGCAAGCTGCGCCGTCATTCCGCTTAAGACGCACTCCGCCGGAGTCCTGGGAAACAGGTACATGACACTGGTGCGGTCAGGATTGTGCCCCGCCCGCCCCAGTCTCTGCAAAGTGCCGGAAATGGTGCGGGGACATCCCACCTGCAATACCCGGTCGATCTCTCCCACATCAATTCCCAATTCCATGGAAGAGGTTGCGCATAAAAGCCGCAGCCGTCCCGCTCTCAGCGCCTCCTCAGCCTCTCTGCGCTGTTCCCTGGACAAGCTTCCATGATGTACGCGGGCAAAATCCTCTCCGCCAATCAGATTTACATAATATGCTAACTTCTCCGCATATCTCCTTCCTTCCACAAAAGCGATCACGCTCCGGTTCCCCTGACAATACTGATATACCAGCTTCGACAATTCCTGCCAGACCGGATCCTTCTTCTTTTTGCTGCTGTCCACATAGGAACCAAGAATTTCCAGTCTCACTTTCTTTTTCATATAAGGCGACACCACCCGGACCTCCTCCGGCGCCAGGTAGCGGGCGGCATCCTCCAAAGGCGATATGGTAGCGGACAGCCCGATACGCTGCAAAGGTTGGGAGCATAAAAAATCCAATCTTGCCAGCGACAACATCAGATGGGCGCCTCTCTTCGTATCAATCAGCGCATGCAACTCGTCTATGATCACAGCTTTCGCCGTACAGAGCATATTCTGTCCCGTTTTGCTGGTGAGCATCAGGTATAAGGATTCCGGCGTAATAATCAGAATATGAGGCGGTTTTCTGATCATCTGCCGCCTCTCCTGTTGGGTCGTATCCCCGGTACGGATTGCCACCCTGACCAGCGCCTCCCCCTCGATTCCTATCAGCGGCTTCCGTAAATTTTCCCTGATATCCGCTGCCAGAGATTTCAGCGGCGACACATAAATCAGCTGCAGTTCCGGCTTCAGAGATCCCTCCAACGCCATTTTCTTAAACCGATCCAAAAAGACCAGAAAAGCGGAAAGGGTCTTGCCCGTTCCCGTGGGTGCGGACACCAGCACATGCCCGCCGGCTGCGATGGCAGGCCAGCTTTCCTTTTGTACCGGCGTGGGTTCCCCCAGCGTTTTCCTAAACCAGTCTGCTGTTTTTGATGCAAATAGCCCCAAACAATCGTCCATTTTCTGTTGCCTTTCTCATGCTTCGCAAGTCGGTGTTCGTAACAAACGCTGCCTCGTTCCGCGAGCCAGCTTATCGTAACAAACGCTGCCTCGTTCCACGAGCCAGCTTATTGTAATAAAAAAATGCCTTAAACCACATAAAATATGGGTTTCGGCTTGCATATCTTTAATCTTCACTGAATATGTCTTTTCGCATACTTATTGTATGCTTTGCATTTTTTCTTTTGCTACTCAAATTTTCAATAAATCCATTCTTTTTATAGAATTGAGGTGTATTTGAATCATATTCAATATCTGCATCCACTGTAATAAATCTACATGCTACCCCTAATTCATTCATACTAAACGCAAAAGCCCTTGCCATTTCAAGCATAAACGAACCATAGCCTTTTCTCTTTGCCTCATCTGACAATTCCTTATTTACTGCTAATTTCCCGACTTTTAGTGCCGGTATCGAGGCATATGAAACCTTACTTATATCATGCAGCTCTTTCTCTTCATTTGTCAATTTTATTGAATCTGCCGAAAGAGTCATATAAGCTAGTAATTCATCTGTTTTCTTATTCAGTAACAAAAAAGTTTTACTTATATTCAAATCGCAAAACTTATTAGCTATTTTTAAAAACTCATTATATTCAACAATATGACTGTCAAACAAATAATGTGAGATATCATCTATTTCACTAATTGATAATAATCTCACATTATTTTGAATTGCTATAATATCACTTTCTACCAGATAACTCATACTTTACGTATATTAGCAAGGACGCCACGCAACAAATCATTTTTTTTCAATGCCTTGTCTGTTGGCTTGCTATTTACCTGAGCCAATAAATTTGCAGCATCTTTACCACTCAATTCTGGTGTTGCCTGTATCGGTTTTATTGTTGCCATAACATCCACCTCTCTTCCTTTCATGTCTTTACTCATATTATACCACCCCAGTCACCTAACTTCAATAACTGAGCATATCAAGATTTCCTACTCACATCTAAATCTGGAGATGCAAGTTTATCATATACTCATTTAGAAATCAATTGCTTATGTATATTATGAGATAATTTAACCCAATTATGCTAATTCACTTTTACTGCAAATCCTACAGGTGAGAAAATCAACAGTAATTTGGATGATCTAACGCCACATTCATGCTTCGCAAGCCGGTTTATCGTAACAAACGCTGCCTCGTCCCACGAGCCAGCTTATTGTAATAAAAAAATGCCTTAAACCACATAAAATATGGGTTTCGGCATCCTTTAGGGTTGGGCTGTTAAAAACAGTCGCAGCTCGTAGGGGAATCGAACCCCTGTTTCCGCCGTGAGAGGGCGGCGTCTTAACCGCTTGACCAACGAGCCATTCTTGATACGAACCAAGCGACAAACATTTTATTTGCCGTACGCATCACACTTGATTATTTTATTACAAATTCCAAAATAATGCAAGCAAAATTTTAAGTTTTCTATTTTTTTTATTTTTTCAATTTTAATCGAAAAAACAGGGGATAACCAATCTACATTATTAATGTAATGGTCACGCCCCTGTGTTTTTCTTTCTTATTTTCACGCTGTTTAAATCAGTCTCCTCTAGTAAAATAGTTTGCCTATACTCTAGGGCGCAATACTAATCTTTTCTTGCCAAATACACAAAATGGAGTATTCCAGATTTCGGTTTCATTTCAACCCTATAACTTGAATGATCGTCACCAAGATACAAATCATCCTGTCCACTTGTCAGCTCGCCTTCCCAAACCAAATCACCGGTTTCTGCATCCGTAAGCCTTACACTATACCTGACATCTGGCATTACTGCCAAAAGCTTTTCCCCCCAATCTACATACTGACAACCGGGAATTTCATTTCCAATAATTGGAATACTACACATAAGGCTCAAACTATCAAGTATATTGCTCCCGGCATCTGGCAAATCCGATGAAGAAATAATATAACTTCCCGGAGCATAAACCCCCATATCTGCATATACGCCCAGACCTACTGCTGCATATTCTGCATCATATCGTCCTTCCTCAGCAAACGCAGACATTGGAGACGCTAATATTACCATTGCGACAATACACATTGTAATCATAGATAAAAGTTTTTTCTTCATTTATTTCCTCCTTTTTTATGACTAGAATTAACCATGAGTAACAAGATATTATCTGCATTGGAATCATCTCCTTTCCTTCATCTTACTTCCATTATAGACTATCATACATCAACTTTCTATCATTTTTGTAACATAACCTGCCATTTTCGTTGATGCGTTTTTTATTTTTTCTGTTGCATATCACGATAAATCCATACTACATAAAATATCTGCATTTCTCCCAATAAAACTGCTGCTCTTTTTCAAATAAACCTGCCAACTTATCGAGAGACTTTTCTTCTCTATATTCTTTCAATGCATCCAGGTATTCGCTTCTATTTACATCTTCAATTACAATTGGCACAATTCCGTTTTTGAGACACTCTCTAAAAAGAATTAATCTGCCTGTTCTGCCATTACCATCCTGGAAAGGATGAATACTCTCGTATTGCGCATGAAAATCAGCCAGCACAAAAAGATCTATCGTTTGCCCCAAATACCAATCCATAAGATGATTCATCTCATCTTTCACATTCTCTGGTCTTACCGTCTGATACATACCGATCATATTAGGGCGTCTTTTATAATCGCCAATGGCATACCCATTCGCACGGTCTTCAAATACTCCTGACTTCAATTCATAGTGAAACTGCTTTATCAGGTCTTGTGACAGCCGCTCGTCTAAGGTGTCCAACATTTTATTGAACATTAAAAAATGTCCATTCATTTCTTCCACATCTTTTGCTCTATAATAATCATCTGATCTGGGCAAAATCCCATTATCAAACAAGGATGCTGTCTGCTCCTCTGTCAGCGTACTTCCTTCTATTTTGTTTGAATTATAAGCAAGCAAACGCTGGGTATATGCATACACACCGGATCTGTCAAATTTTTCCCGTTCTATTTTAAAACGCTCCAAGAGAAAACTTAAAAATTCTTTATCCACATCATTCACCCTCTCTATACTTTCTTATTTATT
>DKYT01000052.1 GCA_002492465.1 Lachnospiraceae bacterium UBA7093
AGCTTAACTTAATGACATTACCATTCTTGGTTATCAATGGATGATGTGGAACTTTTAAGAAGTGCAGGTCTTCGAAAAAAGCGGCGGAGAGCCTGGCGGAAGCGGCAGGGGCAGATCTGTATGAGATCAGCCCCCCAAGTATCATATACGACGGCGGATTTAAACTGGATGGATAAGAAGAGCCGCAGCAGTGTGGAGATGAACGATCCGGCATCCCGGCCGGTGCTTGCGGATATGTCCGCAGGCATTGAGGGATATGATGTGATCTTTGTTGGATATCCGAATTGGCTTACCACAATTTGATATAGTGCACCCAAGCGTGAGTTTGGGTGCAAAGTTTAACGATAGGAATTCCAAGCATTTTACCATTTGTGAGGAAAACAATTTTTTGAAAAGCAGTTGATTTTAGACACGAAAAATGCAGTACCAGTTTTTTTGAGAAATACTTGACAAGAATAATATGATTTGCCATACTGAACATAGTTCATATTGAGGTGATTGTATGAATACAGTTGTGACATCGAAAGAAGATATTTTGAAAACCAGCCGGAAACTGATTCAGCAGCAGGGATGGTCTGCGATCAATATTCGTTCTGTTGCTACGGAATGCGGAGTATCAGTGGGGTCCATTTACAATTATTTTGATTCAAAAGCTGCATTGGTATGTGCCACAGTAGAAAGCGTCTGGTGTGAGATTTTTCATCGTCCGGAGGACAGTGATGTGTTTCAGGACACTATGGCCTGTATTACATGGATATATGGGCGGATGGAATATGGATGCAGACAGTATCCTGGGTTTTTTACACTGCACTCTTTGGGCTTTATGCAGGAGGATAAATCCGATGGGAAGCGGAGAATGCAGCAGACTTGGCAGCATATTCTGAATGGTCTGTGTTTCGTTTTAAAGCAGGATGGCAGAATCAGAGCTGATGCGTTTACGGAGCAGTTCACAGTGGAAAGATTTGCAGATGTTTTATTTTCTCTGATGCTGTCTGCTTTACTGCGTCAGGACTATGATCCTTCCGCTATACTGGAGATTGTCCGCAGAACCATTTATTAAAATTCCACTGAATGGTGGTATTTTTTATCCTATAAATTGAACAATGTTCATTGGAGGAGGCTGGTTATGAAAGTAAAACGAAATACCCTGTTACTATTCGTCTGCCTGGTGTGGAGCGTAACGGGGTTTAATATTTTTCGCATTGGTTTGGAGGCATATCCGATCCATCTTACTAGCAGTTTTTTATACCGACCTGAGTACATCGCTTCTGGTGGCTGGATTGTTGTTTGGATGTAACTATGGCAGTGCGATTTTCACCGCCGCCACAGTTCAAAATAAAATAGAACATAAAGGAGAATAAACTATGCAAGCAATTGTAGAAACTCTGTTTGATGCTGTCTATCTGATTTCTGTCATTACCATCGGAGTCTTGATGATCCGGGGCAGCAAAGGAGACCGTCAATTTCGCCTGTTTGGATGGATGGCTGTAGTGTTGGGGGCTGGGGACTCATTTCATCTGGTTCCCCGTGCGATTGCCCTGTGTACCACAGGTCTGGAGAATTACACCGTTCCGTTGGGCATTGGAAAGTGGATAACCTCTGTCACGATGACAGTTTTCTATGTGCTGCTCTATTATGTCTGGCGGCAACGGTATAAGATTGATGACCAGGGGAGCCTTACCGCAGTGGTATATGGTCTGGCTGGTGTGAGGATTGTGCTATGCATGATGCCCCAGAACCAGTGGCTTAGTGCGGAAGCCTCCCTCTCTTGGGGCATCTACCGCAACATCCCCTTCGCCTTGCTGGGGCTTCTGGTGATTGTACTGTTCTATCGCAGTGCAAAGAATTACGAGGATAAAGTGTTCCGCTGGATGTGGCTGACCATCGTGCTGAGCTTCGGATTTTACATCCCGGTGGTGCTGTGGGCGGACACCGTTCCCATGATTGGGATGCTGATGATTCCCAAGACTTGTGCCTATGTGTGGACGGTACTCATCGGATACTTCGCTATGAAACAGGAATGTAAGGAGGAAGGATTATGAAAAGATATATGAATGCAGCTCTGCTATATGCTGTTCTTGCGATGATTGGTGGTGTGTTTTATCGGGAGTTTACTAAATTCAACGGTTTTACTGCCAAAACAACACTCTCAGTTGTCCATACTCATTATTTTCTGCTGGGCATGGTGTTTTTTCTGCTGTTACTCCTGTTGGAAAAGAACTTTTCTTTCACGGGTACGAAAACTGGGCGGGCACTGGTTGCCTATCATATTGGTTTGAATCTGACAGCTGTGATGTTTGTCGTGCGGGGAATGGTTCAGGTGCTGGCGCCTGCGCTTTCCGCTGGTATGAATGCAGCGATATCCGGTATCGCCGGAATTGGGCATATCTTGCTGGGTGTCAGTGTGGTGCTTCTACTAGTGCAAATCAAGCGTAGTGTATCATTATTATAGAGCTGATTTGAAGTTGTAAAGACTAAAACTCAAAAACACTTTAAGAAACGGAAGGCACTTAGTATCCTGCCGATGCGCCGCTTTGGAGAGCCGGCTAGACAGCTTGGAAAAAGAGCGGGAGCGGCAATTCCAATTCAAAAAACGATAGCGCCCATTTAAGAATTGTATCAATCTGGACACGCAATATGGTGGTATACCGTGCCTATGCAATTCACAGTTTCCTGAATGAGTATGATTTTAAAGGAAAAACAGTCATTCCTTTTGTAACCCATGGAACCGGAGGGCTGGCGAGTACAATTCAGAGTATGGCGGAGGAGGATTTTTCTTTGGTACAGAAGCCGCCTGCAGGGGACGGGAATAGCCTGTATATCAATGTGATGAACCGTCTGTCTGTGGACTGCGATTGTGACGGGAATATTCCGTATTTCCGAAAGACGACTGTCTGGCAGCGTTTATGATGAGCAGTATCTTGCTGAATCCCCAGCTTATTATTTACAGTGCGGCGCTGCTGGTACGGAGCTTTTACCGGAAGAAAGGGTTTTTGAACTTTAACGATTTTGATGAACTGAAAAACAGGGACAGCGTAAGCATTCACTTTGCTACACAGAAATTCCTGGCAAAACACGCACAAACACGCATAAATTATGCTTGATGCAGCGCCTTTTTTGTTCTTATAATGTAGCTGTACAAACAAATACAGGAGGTTTTTTATTATGAAATCAAATGTAAAAAAAGAGGAGCGCTGCCTTAAGGTTGGAGTGCTTGGGTGTGGTGTTATCTGCCAGGCGGCACATTTGATTGGGTGCAGCAAAGCCAGGAACATTCATTTGCAGGCTATATGTGATGTGGCGGAAGATCTGCTGGATAAAATGGCAGCTATATATGAGCCGGATAGTATTTACACGGATTATGCCAAGATGCTTGCAGACCCGAATGTAGATGCGGTTATTATTGGTATTGGCGATCAGTTCCATGTTCCCTGTGCGAAGCAGGCGGTAGAAGCGGGCAAGCATGTGTTTTTGGAAAAGCCAATGGGAGTTTCCATAGAAGAGTGCGAGGAACTGAAAAAAATAGCCGGAGAAAAAGGGGTCATGCTCCAGATTGGGCATATGAAACGTTACGATGAAGGGCTTCAATATGCCAAAAAGTTCAAGGAAGAAAAAATGGGGGAGGTCACTACCTACAAAGGATGGTATTGTGACAGTGTGGGGCGTTACACACTGACAGACAATGTGATGCCGATCCTCTATTCCAGCGGGGCGATGAAAAAACCGGAGGGTAATCCGAAAGCAGTTCTGGATCGCTATTATCTGCTCGGACACGGCAGCCACCTGTTTGATACTGCGCTTTACTTTATGGGTTCCATTGACAGCATAGCGGCGCGGTATGTGCACAGGGAAAAGCTGCATTCCTGGCTGATCGACTGCAATTTCACTTCCGGTGCTATCGGTACGCTGGATCTGACGGTTGCCATTGCTCAGAAATGGCATGAAGGATGCGAAATCTATGGCACAGGAGGCACCGTCTATGCAAAGACGTTCAACCCGTGGGAGTTTCGGTCATCTGTCGTGGAATGTTATGATAAAAGATCAGATATCTCATTTACCCCGGCGGCGTATGACGGTCAGTTTTACCGAAGGGAATTGGAGGGATTTGCGGACAGTATCCTGAATCATGCGCCCTGTACCGGAGCCACTGCAGAGGACGGCATCATGGTCATGCGCGCGTTGATTGCCACTTACCAGTCCGTTCAGCAGGGTGGCAGGACAGTCAGGCTGAGCGATGTGGAAGGGGGGCTGTGACATGGAGATCGGCGTATTTTCCAAAACCTATGAAACCAGTGATCTGCGGGACACCTATCGTCGCATGACCGGACAGGGGATTTATCATACGCAGTTTAACCTTGCCAATGCGGGGCTGGCTACTTTGCCGGAGAATATCCGGGATGAGGATATCGAACATATCAGGAAATTGACAGAGGAATTCGGGATTACGATTGATGCCATTACCGGAACCTTTAATATGATCGATCCGGATGAAGAAGCCCGCAGAAAGGGGTGCGGTCAGCTTGCCGTTCAGTGCAGGATTGCAAGAGAACTGAACATTCCTGTGGTAACACTCTGCACCGGCTCGAAGAATCCCGAAAGTAAATGGAAATGGCATGACGATAACCTGAAACGTTCTTCCTGGGATGACCTGATGCGATCCACGGAGGCAGTCCTAAAGTATGCAGAGGACAATCATGTATATCTGGGCGTAGAAACTGAGGCGAGCAACATCGTAAATACGCCTGCCCGTGCAAGAAAGTATCTTGATACGGTGGGCAGCCCCTGGCTTAAGATTATTATGGATGGGGCAAACCTGTTCCGCCCCCGGCAGGTACCGGATATGAAAAATGTGCTGTCCGAGGCATTTGATCTGTTGGGCGGTGATATTGTTCTGGCTCATGCCAAGGATTTTTCTTTAGATGGCACACTCTCTTTTGTTGCTGTCGGACAGGGGATACTGGATTTCCCCTATTATATTGGGTTGTTGAAAAAAAGCGGATATGACGGGGCGCTTATTATGCACGGGCTGTCTGAACAACAGGTGCCGGAGAGCATGAGGTTTTTGGAGGGAATGCTTTAAAATGGATCAGTTTGAACACAATGGCGTGATACTGGAATATGAAGTGAGCGGAACGGGCATTCCTTTTGTGTTTCTGCATGGCATGGGAGGAAGTGTGGAACAGATCCGATCTGTTTACGAACCGGTCCGGGGCATCCGGCTGATCAGCATGAATCAGCAGGGGCATGGGAACAGCGGTGTGGATTGGGATAGATATGATTTTGATCATCTGGGGGATGATGTTATCGCTCTGCTGGATCATATGGGAGTTGAGAAGGCAGTTTTGGGCGGCATCTCTATGGGAGCGGCGGTCAGCCTGAATACGGCTGTTCGTTATCCGGAACGGGTGCAGCAGCTGCTTTTAATCAGAAATGCATGGACAGACCATCCCATGCCGGAGGATGTCCGGACGGCTTACCATGATTTGGGTCATGCACTACGAAATTGCAGTATAGAGGAATTTTATGATTCCAAGGGCTGGCGGATTGTAAGGGAAACGACCGAATATACCCGCCATGCGTTTACCAGTACGTTTGAAGATTTGACGTGTCTGCGGTACTGGCAGAAATATCTGATCTTACCGGACAAAACGCCCATTCCCAACATAGATGTTTTAAAGAGGCTGACCATGCCGGTTACGATCATTGCCTGCCGCAACGATCTATGCCATCCTTACGAATACGGCAGTTATCTTGCCGGACAAATTGCAGATGCGTCTTTTATTGAGATTCCGGATAAAGATACGGACGGTATGGAGCATAAGCGAATGATCAATGAGGCAATCTTGAGAATGTTTTAGGGAGGGACAGGGTTGTTACAAACAGCTTTCCGGTGGCTAATGAACTTCGCAAACGTCCCCACATTGATGTGATTTTTCTTGGCGGAACTTACAACAAGGAATCTCAGACCACTGTTGGGGATACGGCAATCCAGCAGCTGCAGGGATTTTATTTTGACCAGTGTTTTCTGGGTGCCTATGCCGTTGATACCAAAAACGGGATTTCAGTTCCGTTCCCATATGAAGATGAGGCGGCGGTCAAGAGATATTTTGTGACAAACAGCAGTGAGGTTCATATTATGGGTGCTTGCTCAAAATTAAATAAAGTTTCTAATTATGTGGTCTGTCCGATTGAGGCTGTGACGAAGATCCTATGTGAACATCCGGTGGACGGATGATATACAGACAAGGTATCTCAATAAGATCATATAGGGCATATGGTGGCAGATTTCTCCAATGTTTGCCGAGTAGCTTGATATTATTTAAAATGGTATCGAATAGAAAAATTTGCATATACTGTTATAACTGCAAAAACTGCTTGACATGAAGTTTATGGTCGAGTAAGATAAATGCAGTGACCGCGTTGCAGAAACCTGTGAGGCCTGCGACCGGGGGAGAACCTGCGGGGTCTCCTCTTTTTACTTTAAGGAGATATTCAATATGCCAAGGATATTTTAAGGCAAACGAGCTACTATTCGTTAATTGGAGGGTATAAGGATATCTTTAAAAATCCGACAACCAAGAACTATAAAGATGGAACACGGTTTGAGGATATTGTAGAGTTATATTATTTTGATGAATCCTTAAGGCAGTTGTTTTTGAGGTATCTCATTAAAGTGGAAAATGAAATAAAGTCACAAGTTTCCTACTATTTTACGGAGAAGTATGGTGAAAACCAAAAGGAATATCTGGATACCGCAAATTATAATTATGTGGGTGAGAAAAATCAAAGAGATATTAATCGCTTAATAAAAATTTTAGAGGGATATGTTACTAAACCGACGGATTATCATTATATAACTCATGCACAGAAAAAATATGGAAATGTTCCATTGTGGGTAAATATTTCAAAAATGTATATGTTGCTTCCACAAGATATACAGATTAAGGTCAGTAGGAATTATCTGTGTATCAATGAAAGTCAAATGACTTCTATGCTGGCGGTAATGGTAAAATTCAGAAATGTTTGTGCACATGGAGAGCGATTGTTTACCTATAGAACGGTTGATAGCATTCCGAATTTACCAATACATAAGAAATTAGGCATAGCTCAAAAAGGCACACAATATATAAATGGAAAAAATGATTTGTTCTCAGTTGTAATTGCTTTAAGGTATCTTTTAAACGATGGTCGGTATAGGGAATTTATAAAAGAACTTAAATCTTTGATTGATAAGTATCTTAAGAAACATGACAGTATAGGAGAACAAGAATTATATGAAAAAATGGGATTTCCAGAAAACTGGAGAAACATAACCAGGTACAGGAAATAGTATAATTGTAGGTTGGATATGGGATCCTTGTATCATTTTTTGTGCAAAAACACCTTTGAATTTGTGAAAGAAAGGGTATAAAATAATCAGGAACGTGTGGCATAAACTGCGTAAATCCAGTTACCTGCCATGCGTTTGTTTGTATATAAATATACTGCTATAGATATTCAGCGTGTAGCCTTTGGCGTAAATCCAGCAGCCAGGGCTATGCGCTGTTTTGGTCTGATAAGCCGGCTCGCAAAGCGTGCCGGCGTTTGGTATGAAAGGAGACAGACATGGAAACAAAGAGTAATTCATTTCTTATGGAAGAGCCGGTTTCACGGCTAATGGGGAAATATGCAGTCCCCTGCATTATTTCCCTCCTTGTGGGGGCGTTATATAATATTGTTGACCAGATATTTATTGCCAATGCCTCTTATCTGGGTTCTTATGGGAATGCTGCAAATACAGTGGTATTTCCTTTGACGGTAATCGCCCTTGCCCTTGCCGTTATGGTAGGCGACGGCTGCTGCGCCTTTGTGAGCCTGAGTCTTGGCAAGGATAAACCCCAGGATGCGGGCAGGAGCATGGGGAATTCTATCCTGCTCACAGTGGGTCTGGGGCTTATTTTGTGTGCGGTTTACCTGATCTTCAGCAGCCGGATTATCGCCATGTTCGGAGGAACGGTGAATGAAGAAACATTCCGTCATTCAAAGGAATATTTTTTCTGGATTACGCTGGGGATTCCCTTTTATATGTTCGGGCAGGCTATGAATCCGGTAATCCGTGCGGATGGAAGTCCGGGATTTGCCATGGCGTCCACCCTTGCGGGAGCAGCCGTGAATGTGGTTCTTGACCCGATATTTATCTTCTTGTTCCGTTGGGGGATGATGGGGGCTGCTGTGGCAACAGTGGCAGGACAGATCGTGACCGCTGTTCTGGCGGTGTGGTATCTCTCGCATACGAAGATTGTAAAGCTTTGCAGAAAGGATTTTAAATTAAACGGAGAAATTGTGCGCCGCACGTTACTTCTTGGTATTTGCAGCTTTTTATCCCAGATATCTCTTGTGGCTGCGATGGCTGCCATCAACAACATGATAAGACAGTACGGGGCGCGGGATGCTGTGTTTGGTCAGGCACAATATGCCCAGATTCCGATGGCGGTAGTGGGTATTGTGATGAAGTTCTTTCAGATTGTAATCTCCATTGTGGTGGGAATGGCGGCAGGATGCATCCCTATCGTTGGGTATAACATGGGCGCGGGGGCAAGGAAGAGGGTAAAAGAACTTTTCACAAAGCTGCTTATCGCAGAAACGGTTGTAGGGATTCTGGCGCTTGTCATTGTAGAGTTCTTCCCGGTGGGGCTTATTGGTATTTTTGGCGCTGCGAATGAGAGCGCTTATTATACGGATTTTGCAGTCCGGGCATTCCGAATTTACCTTTGCATGATAGTGTTTGCCTGTGTGAATAAAGCGGCGTTCATTTTCCTGCAGGCGATGGGGAAGGCGGCTGCGTCTACCATGCTTTCTATGGTCAGGGAGATTGTATTTGGCGTTGGGTTTGCACTTATTCTGCCGCATTTTTATGGGCTGGATGGAGTCCTGTACTCCATGCCGGTATCGGATATTTTAACATTTGTCATTTCCGGTATTGTCATTGTCTCCACCTACAGGCAGTTAGGGAGCAGGCACAGAGATTTACTGCGGCAATTCTGCCCGTTTCATTTCAGAAAGTTTACCTGAAAATATAAAATTATGGTATAATGAACAAATTAAAACCATTGATTCAGGAAGCGTATGAATGTGCAAAAGAAAATCATGACAACATTTTACCATCCTCTGACGGCTACCCCCTTCAAAAAGAATTCTTCCTATGTGGAGGTAATGCCTGCAGAACAATTGCGACCATATATAAGATGCTTTTGGGGAACCATGCAGCCTGTGAAACAAAAGGCAAAAGAAAAGCCCCCTGAAATCGTAATCCCCGATACCTGCGTTGATATCCTCTATTTCATAGATTACACAGACAACGCCGTTTCGGGAGGCTTTTGCGGTGTAAATGACCACAGCTTTTATGTTTCTGAAGGAGAAAACAAAGGGCATCTTGCAGCTACCTTTGCCATTCGTTTTTATGCATGGAGCGCATATGCGTTTGCAGAAGATTCTTTAAAGGAAACGTTAAACGGTTATTTTGAAGTGGGGGAAAGATTTGAGTGGCTGGACAGGCTTGTTCGCCCAAAGCTACTGGAATTAAAGTCCTTTCAGGAAAAGTGCTCCTATGTGGAGAGCCTGTTGATGCAGAAAATACAGGATACAAGAAAAAATGAAATCGTAAATTATACTATCAATAATTTACTTTTGAACAAAGGCGTACAGGAGGTATCCCACCTGGCGAAGGAGGCGTTTGTAAGCGGCAGGCAGTTAGAGCGTTTGTTCCAAGAATATGTAGGTATTACCCCTAAAAAGCTAAGCAATTTGATTCGTTATCAGTTTTTGTGGAGAGACATTTTGTGCGAAAGGGATTTTCACATTTCCAATGCCGTTTATAAATATGGGTATACAGATCAATCTCATTTACTCCACGAATTTAAGCGGTATCATACTATGGATATACGCAGCGCAAGGAAGATGGCGTTGCAAAATGTCGGAAATATACAAGATATTTCATGAGGGCTATCGTAAAATGATTTCAAATTCTAAAGAGAAGGAAAGGAATGAGAAAACATGAAATATTGCAGTACGCTGCTTGCAGTGCGCAACATGGAAAAATCCTTACGGTTTTATAAGGATTTATTTGATCAGGATGTGGTTATGGATTTGGGGGAAAATAAGACGCTGACCTGCGGTCTGGTGCTGCAGGAGGGTTTGGATCAGCTGGCAGGATTTGCGGCGGATACCATGAAATTCCGCTCCAACACTATGGAACTGTATTTTGAGACGGAAGATTTCGAAAGTTTTATGGAATTGCTGGATGCCCATCCACAGGTGGAAAGGCTTCATGCGCCTAAAACCTATCCGTGGCTCCAGAGAGGAATTCATATTTTAGACCCCGACGGGCATCTGATTGAGGTTTCGGAAAGCATGTATTCCGTTGCCTGCAAGCAGTTTGAACAGGGTAAAAACGTAGAGGAAACATCCGAATTGGTGCATCACCCTGTAAAGGTAGTCCAGGAATGGTATGAGGAATACCAAAGAGGTAAGCAGGCGCTGATCAGCGTATGCGGAACGGATTGCGGCGCCTGCTATTGTTTTGGCAAAATGTGCAATGGCTGTAATCCCTGCGAGGGAAAGGTTTTTCATGCGCCGGAAGGAAAGGCGTGCCCCATTTATGAATGTGTGAGAAACGATAAAGGTATGCCTGACTGCGGAGCCTGTGAAGAAGTGCCCTGTAAGATCTGGTATTGCACAAGGGATCCTAAGTTTTCGGAGGAAGAGTTTCAGGTAAATATGGCAATGAGGATACAGACATTAAGAAAAAAGTAAAAAGTAAGATGGACTCTCAATATCCCCATTGCTTATTCCAGTTTGTATGCAAATGATTGACAAAGTAAAATCTAATGTTAAAATTTATTATAGAAATTCTAATATTTTAAACCGGAATACGGCGGAGGCAGGTTGAAAGAGAGGCACGCTTTATGAAAAAAGGCAAGTATCTGCAAAGAATTATTTATGTTGTAATACTCCTGATTGTTATTATCATCTTGTTTCAGTGGTATACGACCCAAAACAGAAAGCGCATGGAGGAGAGAAATAAAAGCTATGCATCCGACTCGGCGCGCCAGATGGCGGATCAGATAGATGATGAATTGAACAATGGTTTAGATCTGATTGCAACTTATACCTATTTTTTTGGCGAGAGCCTGACACAGCCCGAAGTAACTTCTTCAATGTTGAAAGAGATAGAAGAAAATTCTTTGTTTGACGCTTTGGTATATACAGATAAGGAGGGGATTAACCACACTGCAGATGGAAGAACCTCAGACGGAACACAGAGAGATTATTATGTTGCAGGTATGCGGGGGGAAACAGGCATATCCGTGGTGTTTGATTCGGCTTTTTATGATGAAACGATGTTGTGCTTTTATGCCCCTGTGCGGTATCAGGGGGAGATTATAGGCGTTTTGAGGGGGGCATATCTTGCGGAAGAATATCTGAAGGATATGCTGGTCACTACCTATTTTGGCGAGAAAGCATCGGTGCATTTGTGTATGCCGGATGGAAGGATCCTTGCCTGTTCTGATGCCAAGGGACATCGGGGCATTTTGACCGATATACTGGAAGAGATGGGGATGATCGATAAGGCTACGGCGGAGCGGACTAACGCTGTGTTCCGGGACGGAGGAGAAGGAGCCTTTGTCTGCGGCCCCGGCAGTAAAACGGATAATATCTGCGTAAGGTATCTTTCACAGAACAATTTTGTTCTGGTGCAGACCTTTCCCAAAAGCGTTACGGAGAGCATGGTCAGAGCCGAAAATCTGGTAGGGATTCAGCTGGAGGCAATGCTGATCAGCGCCTTTGTCCTATATATGCTGGTGACCCTTATTCATGCCGGTAGTGAAAGAAAACGGCTGCAGAAAGAAAACCGGGAGATGGGATATATTATAAACGGGGTTAATACGTTGTTTTCCCGGTTTGCAATGGTTGATTTTGAAACGGACACTTATCAGTATCTTGCAGGCACAAGATCTGAGGACGGCGGGCTTGCTGTTACCGGCAGATATGAGGAGCTGGCGCGGCATCTGAGTGACATTCTGGTGGATGAAAAGGAACGACGGGAGTTTGCACAGCAGCTTGCCAAGGATGCCATTATAGAGGCGATGAAGGAGCATGACGATCTTCGATTTGAATGTCATGTACTCCGAGGCGGCGCCCAGGAATGGGAGCACATGAATGTTATCTGTCTGGAACGGAAGGAAGGCAGGGCAAGCAAGATCCTTCTGATTCGGCAGAATATCACGGAGGTAAAGGAAAAGGAACTGCGTATCCAGGCGGAAATGTCCCTTGCCAATCGAAAGGAACGGCAGTATCGAATTGCAATTACCTCCAACGCGTTCTGTACCTTTGAATTCAATTTGACGAAGGATCTGATTGAAGAGGATATTTTGCGGGAGATGGACGGAAAGACTGTTTCGCTGCTTGAATCGGCGGAGCTGAAGACGCCCTGCAAGGCTTCTCAATGCTTTGAACAGTGGAAGTCTTTTATATTAGAAGAATCTATGGCGGAGTACGCGAAAGTGGTAAACATAGATTATTTGAGGGAGCGCTTTGAACAGGGAGAAACGGAGGTAAATGTCGATTACTGGGGCTGGGCTTCCGCTAACCGGCAGATGTGCGTGAGACAGTCGTTTATTATGACTCAGGATGATGATGCCGGCGATATTATGGTTATGGTGGTGTCAAAAGAGATCACAGAGCAGGTACAAAAGCAGCGTGAACAGACTCAGGCTTTACAGGATGCGCTTATGCAGGCGCAGCATGCCAATGCGGCAAAGACCACCTTCCTTTCCAATATGTCCCACGATATCCGTACGCCCATGAATGCGATCATAGGTTTTGCAACCATTGCAGTCAGCCATATTGACAATAAGGAACAGGTCAGAGACTGCCTTCAGAAGGTTCTTTCCTCCAGTAATCATTTGCTGAGCCTGATCAATGATATTCTGGACATGAGCAGAATCGAAAGTGGGAAGGTACAGATCAAGGAGCAGGAATGCAATATTTCCGAATTGATGCATAATTTGGTCAATATTATTCAACCCCAGGTGAAGGCAAAACAGTTGGAGCTGTTCATTGATACTTTTGAAGTGGTTAATGAGGATGTAATCGCCGATCCTCTTAAGCTCAATCAGATTTTTATCAATCTGTTGAGCAATGCTGTGAAATATACTCCATCGAAGGGCAGTATTTCCTTCAGGATTATACAGAAAACCACATTCCGACATGGCTACGGCGACTATACCTTTATTGTGAAAGATAGCGGTATGGGAATGGCACCGGAATTTTTAAAGCATGTTTTTGAACCATTTGAACGGGAATCAAGCACTACCCGCAGCGGAATAGAAGGCACCGGTTTGGGTATGGCGATCACCAAAAATATTGTGGAGATGATGAACGGCAAGATTTCCGTAGAGAGCGAAGTAGGAAAAGGAAGTACCTTTACAGTAGAATTAACCCTGAAGCTGCAGGATAATGAGAAAAATGCGGAACAGATTAAAGAACTGAACGGACTGAGGGCATTGGTGGTGGACGATGATTTTAATGTCTGCGACAGCGTAAGCAAGATGCTCAAGGAAATCGGTATGCGTGTGGAATGGACTACCTCCGGAAGGGAAGCGGTATACCGGGCAAAAGGGGCCCATGATGAGGGGGATTCCTACCACACCTATATCATAGACTGGCAAATGCCGGAAATGAGCGGTGTGGAAACAGCAAGAAAGATCCGCAGTGCAGTGGGAAATGAAGCGCCTATTATTATTCTAACGGCATATGACTGGACAGATATTGAGGAGGAGGCGAAGGAGGCAGGCGTTACCGCTTTCTGTGCAAAACCGCTGTTTATGTCAGATTTGAAATCTGCATTATTGGCGGCAAATAATCTTGTGGAAAAAGAAGAGAAAGACAGCGCGTGGGTGTTGGGTGATTTTCACGGGAAACGGGTTCTGTTGGTAGAAGACATCGAACTGAACCGGGAGATCGCAGAAGTGATTTTGGAGGAAGCAGGCTTTGCCGTTGAATCTGCACCGGATGGAACCGATGCAGTGGAAATGGTGAGCAAATCTCAGGAAAATTACTATGATGTAATCTTAATGGATATCCAGATGCCGATTATGAACGGTTATGAGGCGACCAGGGCTATTCGGAACCTTTCCAGGAAGGATGTGAGAAACATGCCAATTATTGCTATGACGGCAAATGCTCTGGAGGAAGATAAGGAAGCGGCAATTAAAAACGGAATGAATGCCCATATTGCGAAGCCTTTGGATATAAAGGTTCTTATGGAAGTTCTGAAGCAATATCTGTATTAAAAGGGTGCGCACAAGCTCCAGCCTGGAGGATTGTGCGCATCCTTTTTCGATGACATCAGGAGCGCGGAATCAGCAGAATCTGGCCGATATTCAAAAGATCGCTGGTAAGCCCGTTCAAATTCATAATTGCGTCCACAGAGGTACCGTATTTTCGGGAAATAAGCCAGAGACTGTCGCCTGCCTGGACAACATAGCGGATAGCGTCTGTTCCCGGACCGGGAGCAGGAACATTTTGCCCGATTCCCAGATACACGTCATAGAGCGCCTGCCAGGTAAGCGGTCCAACAATACCATCTGCGTTCAGCCCCATGGCGCGCTGAAAGGCGGATACGGCGCTATAGGTGTTACGCCCGAAGATACCGTCCGGCGCGGGGGCGGGAATGCCGGGATAATATTCGGAAATGACGCTTAAAAGATATTGAAGGGTGATCACATCCTGTCCCCTGGAGCCTTGCCGCAGCAGAGAAGAGGGCGGGACGGTACCGATACCCAAAGTATTTCCCTGGCTGTCCAGCTCGGCAAGCCTGGTGACGGCGGCGTAAAGGCTGGAAAGTTTATACCATGTGGATTTTCCTACGATACCGTCGGGAGTCAGATTAAAGATATTTTGAAATTTTGTGACTGCCGCTTTTGTGCTGTTTTGGAAGGAACCTGTGGCATCGGTAATACGGGGAATTGCCGGATAGTTTTGCCGGATTCTGTTTAAGTAGGTTTGAATGGTCTGAACATCGAGACCGGTGCTGCCTGCCCGCAAAGGAGTGCCCGGATAGGAGGATAAAATGCCGGTAATGATGTTCGTTTCCACAATTTCAATATCGTTTGGATAATAGGAACGAAGGATCTGCAAAGGCGTCATTCCCTGGTTGGCAAGGGTAACGGTTCCCCATTGGGACAAGCCCTGGCAGCTGACGGTACTTCCGTTGCAGAAAGAAGTAAAATAAGGAGCGTTTTGTCCCTGCCTGCGGACATATTCATTAAAGATCTCATCCACAATCCGATTGATAGAGGAATAGATGGGACGTCCATAGACAAAAGCCTGGTCGTAGGCGGTACTGTTTGTAATGTCAAAACTATAACCCCGGCTGCGGTACCATTCCGTATAGACCCGGTTCAAGGCAAAGGTAATAATGGCGTAAATATTGGCACGCAGGGAGGCGTCTGGCCAGGTGGGATAGATCTCGCTGCTGGCAACATTTTTTACATAGTCGGGGAAGGATACCTGCACGTTTGAAGCGGAGGAACTTGGGGGACCTAAGTGTACGGTAATGGGATTAGGGATCGCCACCTGCCGCAGAATACGGGAATCATCTGCCACGGTGCCCTGCTGGCTGCGTGCCGTATCTGAGGCGACAGCAGGTTTGCCCACGGAGATCTCCGTCTGAAAGGGCTGACGTTGTATTTCCTGCATGGGAATCAGCGTAAGGGGAAGCAGCGCCGTCTCGCCGTCGTAGATGGGAATATCCGAAACGTAAAGGGAGTTAAAGCCCGGGGCGCGGGCGAGCACATTATAGCTTACATAGGGAAGACCGGAAAAATAGGAGGTCTGGGAAAAGCTTTTGTCTATGGTTTCCAGGGGAACTTCCTTTGTCTCTCCGTTTTCATCTGTGATCAGTGCATAGACGCTGTTACCCTGGTCGTCCAGAACCCTGACTTGAACGCCTTGCAGGGGAAGAGCTCCGTGGGCGGTTTGCGCCTGTATGGACAAATAACCAATTGCCATAAATTAAGAATCTCCTTTTTTGCTATATCATATCAATATGATTTGTAAATGAGAACTGTTACAGGGCGGAGGATGCATAATGGCGTGAAAACAGGATATTTCTATCCGGGAGAGTTTATGATAAACTAGAAAGAAAAAAGAAAGGAAAAGATCATGTCAGAATATCTGTTGGAATGCTGTGTGGATAGCGTGGAGTCGGCATTGGAAGCGGCAAAGGGAGGCGCCGACCGGCTGGAACTGTGCAGCGCTTTGATCATAGGAGGGATTTCCCCTAGCTTGGCATTGTTTGAACAGGTCAGGAAATGCTGCGATTTGCCGATACGGGTGCTTTTACGCCCGCGGTTTGGGGATTTTCTTTATACCTCTCATGAATTTGAAATCATAAAAAGGGAAGTGGAGCTTTTCGGAAAAGCCGGCGCTGAAGGGGTGGTAATAGGCTGCCTTAGGGAAGACGGGAGCCTCCATTTGGAACAGATGAAGGAATTGCTTGCCGCAGCGGGAAAAATGAAGGTTACCCTGCACCGTGCCTTTGATGTATGCGCAGACCCCATGGGAACCTATCTCCAGGCGGCGGCGCTTGGAATTGATACGGTTTTGACTTCCGGCCAGGAAAAAGATTGTCTTGCGGGAATGCCGCTTTTGAAAAGATTATGCAATTTGCAGCAGGAGACGCAAGGCCCCAGAATTATGGCGGGAGCCGGCGTAACGCCGGAGGTGATCAGAGCTTTTCTTTCCAATACGGAAATTACCTGCTATCACCTTTCGGGGAAAAGGATTCTGGACAGCGGTATGCGCTACCGCAAAGAGGGGGTTCCCATGGGGCTTCCGGCGATGAGTGAATATAGTATTTACAGAACAGACAGCAAAGTTGTGGCGGAGGCAAAAAAAGCGCTGATGGAAAACGCTTTGGAATGGAGGGAAAAATGAACAATCGTGGAAGAGAACTTTTTTATGTGCTGGGGGGCGGATACTTGTTGTATCTTGCCTATAAGCTGCTTTTGACAGTCAAAAATCAGGAGAGTGATAATCCTGTTTTATTGTTGGTGTTCGGCGTTATATTCGGAATCGGAGGCATAGGCATTTTGATTTATACCTACAGGATGTACAAAAACGAATCCCGCAGGGAACAGGAAGGGGAGCATGAAGAGAAAGACGGCGAAGACGAAACGCCTAAAACCTAAGGGTGTTTTGCCGGCCTGCAAATGTAACAAATAAGAGCCGTTAAAATATCCCCTTTAATGGCTAAAATATCCCAAAATGTTGACATAATGTGATTTTTGTACTATGATAAAAACTGACAATTCGTCCTTTTGAAGGGTGGATTTGTGCAATTGGATTAAATCATAACCATGAAATGATACAGGTACATAACTATGATCGTAGATGAACTGGAACAGGTTAAGCCCTCAGAGGTCGGCTGCTTTCCCGGATTGAACGCTCTTTGGAGCACATTTCCCAGGAGTACCAGGCTTCACATGGAGAATGTGGGAAAATATGCGGACGTCATGTATCAATATATGGCGGAAACGAATATAGAAGATGTAAACGGCGTGCTGGGAAAAGCCTTTGGAGAAGTGAGCAGGCAGCTTTTTATGCTCCATGATATTGGAAGACATTATATTCCTTTTGCACTGTTGAATAAGGTGGGAAAGCTTGAACCGGAGGAACTGCAGTTGATCAAGGATCATACGGTTAACGCCAGACGAGCCATCAGAAGCGTTTACAGGCAGCCTTTTTCCGATGAACTTATGAAGATTTGGGAAGACATTGCCGTATATCATCATGAACATTTTGACGGAACAGGTTACCCGGAGGGACTTAAGGGAAGGGATATTCCTCTGGGAGCGCGGATTTGTGCAATTGCAGATACCTATGAGGGAATTGTAAGCTGGAAACCCTACAAAAAAAAGCAGACCTCCCGTCAGGAGGCGGCGGAGATTATTGAAGAGGAAGCGGGAAAACAGTTTCAGCCGGAATTGGTCGAGGTTTTCAAGAAATGCATTATAAGGTTTTAGGAGGGAGAGACCGTTAGAGGCGGTCGAAGATGAATCATGAGCGGTCGAAAACGTTTCCAGAAATTTGCAGTGAATCGCAGAAAATCTCTGGATGAAGATATGGATATGGGTTGGGATGAAGCTTTGGATGATATGCCAAATGAAAATGATCCTTCCGGCAAGGGAAAAGATGGAGATAAGAAAATAAAACGCACTTTACTTAGCCGGTTTGATCTGCTCAATCGTTTTAAACATTGGTATTTGGGAGGAGTCAGCTTCTTCCGAAGCCTTTTTCGCGTCCATGCGGCGAAGCAGACAATCCTTTTGATTTTAGCAGCGCTTTCCATATGCTTTATTATGGCGGCATTTTATACCAACGCGGGCGAATTTGTGGTAAAGGTAGACCGGAAGATGGCGCGGGACGGATTCTTCCTGTCAGAGATTCCCAACTTTGACGAGCGCTTGATTACCCTGCATGCAGTGGCGCTGGAGGATGCAACCAACATCAGTATCTACGATATAGAGGAGGATGTGATGGATGTGGACGGCGTTCACCATACCAGCGACTGTTTTGCCTATACCTTTTATGCCAAGAACCTGACGGGAAAAACGGTGGATTACCGTTATACGCTTTTTATCAGGCATCAGACAAGGGGCATAGAGGAAGCGGCGTGGATTATGCTGTTCCATAACGGAAAGCAGGAGATTTTTGCCAAGATGAATGAAAACGGTTATCCGGAAACCCAGTATTCGGATTACGAGTTTCCCTTCAGGGAATATGCAAGATATCCTGACAAGCAGCAGACTACTATCAGCCAGAGAAATCCGGGGCATATTACCCAGGAAGTGATCGACAGGCAGGGCTTTGACAGACTGGACGGAATCTATCAGTTGAATACCGTTCCTTTTGCATCGGACAGAACCATATGCACAGGGCTCCGGGAGGATTTTAAGCATGACGGAATGGACAAGTTTACGGTTGTAATCTGGTTGGAAGGTGAAGATCCTGAATGTATAGATAAGATTATCGGCGGCGAGTTAGAATGCGCAATGAGCTTTACCTATAAATAATGAGAGGGATTGATTTATTATGAAAAAAAGAAAAAAAGAAGAATTGATTCATAATGAAGAAATGGAAAATAAAAAAGAACACCGGAAAGCGGAATGGCTGAAATCAAAATTGATGGTGTGTCTTTTATATGTGGCGGTGCTTTCCACAGCAACCTATGCCTGGTTTACCCTGAACAACAAGCCTAAGGTTTTTAACCTTGCGCTGACAGCGGGAGCCTCTGCAGATCTGTTGATTGCCGATGACCTGGGAGGAGGTCCCGGGGAATATGGGGAAGAACTGAATCTCAAAGAGGCAAGACAGGATCCGGTGGCAATGGAAGAGGTAGAACTGAATCCGGTTACCACTATGGACGCGGAAACTTTTTATGAGCCGGTCTATACGGGAACTACCGTGTCAGATGTGAAAGAGGTGACCGATCCCGTAGAGCTGAATCAAAGCTATGTGTACGAAAAGACCTTTTACCTGAAAGCGGGTGCCCTTAAGACAAAGAGCGGCAGGAGAGTCAATGCCAGAGAAAAATATTATGATATTATGCTGTTAGGTCCCGAGCAGGAGGATGAATATACAGGCTGTGTGATCGAGCAGGCGCCCGGAGCGTCCACAGAGGGCGGCGCCACGGCGGCAAATTCCATTCGAATCGCTTTTATCGTGGAAGGCGAAGAAGAAGTATCCATTTATGAGCCTAACAGCGCCCAGCACAACGGCGGCGACAAGGCGACCAACGGGGTAAACTACGGAACCTATGAGACCATGAAGCAGCCTTCCCCCGGCGCGGATTTTGAGGAGGGCGAGGGCGGAAACTCCAAAACCATGTTTACCATCAAGGAAGAAGAGGATGTGCTGGTTACCATGCGGATCTGGATAGAAGGAACAGACGATGACTGCACCAATTCCATCCAGATGGATGAGATTATAGGAAATATCCAATTTATTTCAAAAGATGCAGAGGATGCGGGAAGGTAGGAAGAATAAATCATGAATGCGTTTTTTTACTACTTTTATAACTTTATGAGAAGCATTTTTGGACATATCTGGAATGTGCTGGTTGCAATTAAGGACGCCATTATAGGTATCTTTGATGTCCGGTATTATATGGAACTGTTCAGTACTTACAGGGATGATCTTTCGGTTTTTGGATGGATCTGCGCCATCATTGTACATATTTTACTGATCATGCTTCTTGCCCTGTTTGTATTTCTGGTATACAAGGGACTTAAGGTAGTTTTCCGGTTTAAAGTTCCCGTGGTGGAATATGAGAAGATGAAGGATGAAGTAGTAACCCTGAAGCGCGAGATTATGAAGGCGAACTACGAGAAGGACAAAATTCTTGCCATGAAGATTTCCGAACTGGGGATGGAGGTGAATCCGGAACTGATGAACACGCCGGGAGATCTTCTTGCTGCCGGTCTAAAAGGAGATGCGGCAATGGAAGGGGAAGAACTTGCCGGAGAGGGAACAGAAGAAGGAGCAGTTGAGGTGGTGGAGACTACAGAACTGCGTTTCCCCCGTCTTTCCAGCGTGGATTTAATCTACAAGGATCCCAATTATCAGCCGCCGGAATACAACAATACCATTACCCTGGAAGAGGTTTGTATCAATTTCAGGAACTTTGCGGCAAGCCGGCTTGGCTTATATTATGATTTGGAAGTTATGAAACAGGCATTTGCCTCCTTCGGCGCAGCCAAGATGCTGATTCTTCAGGGTATTTCCGGTACAGGTAAAACCTCCCTGCCTTATGCCTTCGGACAGTTTATTCAGAATCCCAGCGTGATCTGCTCCGTACAGCCCTCCTGGAGAGACCGTACGGAACTGTTCGGCTATTACAATGACTTTACCAAAAAATATACAGAGACAGATTTCTTAAAGACCATATACGAAGCCCATTATTATGAGGATCCCAGAATTGTAATATTAGATGAGATGAATATTGCGAGAGTGGAGTACTATTTTGCGGAG
Organism: Lachnospiraceae bacterium UBA7093; assembly: GCA_002492465.1. Lineage (GTDB taxonomy): Bacteria > Bacillota > Clostridia > Lachnospirales > Lachnospiraceae > Suilimivivens. The sequence continues at coordinate 21,076 of DKYT01000052.1, forward strand.
ATGCTTTCCATTCTGGAACTGCCCAGAGAGGAAGAGCGTTTTGTGTCGGTGGTGTCCAATACGGCGGCAAACGATCCTGACCTGATGAAGGAAGGAAAGATCTGGATCCCCGAAAATGTCTGGTATGTGGGAACCATCAATAACGATGACTCTACCTTCGCGGTAGCGGACAAGGTTTACGACCGTGCAATTCCCATTGACTTAGACGACCGCGCGGAATATTTCGAGGCGCCGGACACAGAGCCTATGCGTCTCAGCTATAAGCATATGGCAAAGCTTTACGATGAAGCAAAAGAAAAATATCCGGTATCGGAAGAAAATCTGATCCTTCTTGATAAACTGGACAAATACCTGATCAGCCATTTCAGGCTTACCTTTGGTAATCGTATTATGCGCCAGATGAAGGATTTTGTTCCCTGCTATGTAGCATGCGGCGGAACGGAGATCGACGGTATCGACTTTATGTTTGCAAAGAAGATCCTGCGCAAGTTTGAATCCCTGGGTCTTGGTTTTATCAGGGACGAGCTGGACAGCCTTGTGGCATACCTGGACAGCGAGTTTGGAAGAGAAAACATGAGCGTCAGCAAAGCATATCTGGCGCGGCTTAAGAGAATGAGCGGTAACTAAGTCTGGAGAGAGCAATGGCAAATACAGAAAACGCAGAAAACATGGAACAGGAAGATTTTGTCCATGAGACTTATTTGAATATGAACCGGGAGGATGTGCAGGAAGGGCTGAAGGAGGATAAGTTTTACAACTACTTCTATAATCTCCTTGAAACGGGAAGCAACTACTGTAAATTTTCCAATGCCAAGCTGGTAAAAAGCATTGATGAGGAGTGGGTTCGCGCCGTGGAAACGGCGATGCCCTCGCTTCATTATGTTATCACCCATCCCCGGAAATTTATCGAGGAGGAGCGGGAGGTTGTGAATGTGGCGATGGCGCGTAATATCACCACAGAGTCGATCCGCCACCTTTTACAGCACAGCAATCTGATCGATGAGTACAGGGAGGACGGTACGGTTATTCCCAACCGTATTCTGAACGTTTTTAAGGAAGAGAGTTTAAATATTTATGAAAACCGTTTTATTTGTACCTTGGTAGCGGAGCTGCAGTATTTTGTCAATAAGCGGTTTAACATGATCTTTGAAGCAAGCAAGGACGAGGTGGGTACCTTCTTTGAATTGCAGTCCCGTGTTGACAATTATACGGAGGTGGTAGAATACAACCTTTCCGTGAAGATCAAGGAAAAGCAGACCGATGTAAATAACGAGACGGAGAATCAGAATATTTTTGCCAGAATCATCAAGATTCATCAGCAGATCAATATGCTTGCCGCCACGGAATTTATCGGGCTTATGCGCCGCTACCCGGCGGTATCCCATCCCATCGTGAAGACAAACGCCATCGGCAAGAACAAAGATTATAAGGCATGTCACAAGCTCTGGAATTTTATTCATTCCTACAGCAGAGTGGGGTATAAGGTTAACATTGTGAAACAGGAACCTATCATTTCCAGGCAGTTTGAACGGGATATTTACAATACCATGATCAGGGATTACGCCATGCTTCACAACAACATGGAATTCCATAACGAGGTGGATGTAAATCGTGCCCCCATAGAAAAAAAGATGGACGTAAAGCAGATCCGGCAGCTGCTTGACGAAATTGTCAAACACACGGAGTTAAGCGACGCAAACTTAAGAAAGCTGCTGGTGAAGGAGCTTACGGACATTCAGTCCAGAAGAAAGGCGGAGCTTGCGGAGCAGGAGCGCCTTGCCAGACAAAAAAGGCGGGAGATCCAGAAGAATCAGAGAATTGCAGAGTACAAAGAAGGCACATTATCGAGAGCCGGTGCAATGCGCCAAAAGCGGCGTGAGAAGATATCCGAACGCAAAGCAAAGAAAAAATAATGAAAAGAGCATTGTCATTTATTGGAAATATGATATTTATAGCGGCGGTGCTGTACCTGTGCTATTTTATTACCCAGGCGGTGCAGGACCGTTCTCCCAGTGTGTTTGGTTATAGAATGCTGCGGGTTATGACGGACAGCATGAAGCCTGTTTTTTCCAGTGGAGACTGTATCATTGTGAAGGAAACGCCCAAAGAGGAGCTAGCGGTAGGAGATATCGTCACCTTTGTTTCTTCCGACCCCTCCCTGCAGGGCAATCTCAATACACATAGAATCGTAGATATTGCCAGGGACTATACCAATGGGGAAATGGTTTACTATACCAAAGGCGACAATAACAGCTGGGTGGACGATTACACCACCCCCTACGAAGAGATTGTGGGTAAATATATAAAAACCCTGCCCTTTGGGAAAAAGTTTTCGGAGCTTCTGGCGAAGCTGTCCGACCGGGATTATTATTTTGCAATTGTAATTGTACCGATTCTTATTTGCTTTATTTCCTGCATTCTTCAACTGATGAGGGATATACGAAAAAGAGTAAAATAAATGATGTGGTGGGAAAATGAAGAAATTCAGGCAATTCTTTCAGGAAAAAATCATACTGAGCGCAGTGATGTGCGTGCTTCTTGCAGTGGTGCTGACGACGGCTACCACTGCTTGGTATGCCATAAACAACTCCACGAAGACTTACGGGCTTGACATTAAGCTGGGAGGAATCGGTGGAATTAAGGTGGCGACCACGGCTGGAGGAGAGGATATTATGGCGGATCCTAACCTTCCTAAAAACGAGGACGGCTATCCTATTATTTCTATTAATCTGAGGGAATTTGAAAACATACAAAGCGGCAGAATTGCGCCCGGCGCTTACGGTCAGCTGCCCTTTTATATTACGGCGCTGGGGGAGAATGTTAAATTCTATTCCATCAAGGTGCAGATGGAGTATCGTCCTGCCTCCGCCAGCGTTACCGAAGAGCAAAGGCAGAAAATACAGGATATTATCAACGATCATATTTCGGTTTATACATCCAAATATACAGACGGAGACGGAATTGTCCGCTTTGAAAATCCCCTTACCTATTATGTGGACGAGACGGATGCGGTGACGGCGGCGACAGGTCCTCTTATTTATATGGAAGAGGTTTTTACGGAAATCTACTGGGTATGGAATTATGAGCTGACAGATATACCCGATTACGACGGAATCGAGAGATTTCACGGTATGGATACCCGTAAGGCGGTGCGTGCCTATGACGAGGAAGACACTACCCTGGGGAATTACATAGACGATATCTGGTTTAACATATACATTGAGGGTATGACGGAAGAGGCAGGTGATTAGAAGGATGAGCAAAATCAAAAAAATAGTTGTGATTGCCGTGTGCGCGCTCCTGTGTCTGATGGCGGCAGGCGGCACTTTTGCCTGGTATCTCAGGGAAGAGGAAAAGCGTGCCGAGACGGAGACGGCTAAGGTAATGGCACCTTATAACTTATATTTGATGAATTCTAATGCAAGAGATACCCTGCAGTTTGCAGTAGGTAATCTGCACCCGGGGGAAACCAAGCAGGTGGTGATCTGCGTATCCAATAAACGTCCTGACAATTATGAGGGAGATGCCAGCGAGATGACAGAACTGGTAAAGGATTCGGAGTTTGGCTATGATCTGATGCTGGTGCATACGGATAATCTGGCGGTGGACTATCAGGTGTATCCTTTGGCGAGAAATGACAGAACCCCGGAAGGCGTGCTTCCTGACGGGGCAATCATTATGGAGGACGATACCAAGGAACTGTATTACTGGACTAAAATGGCGAACTCCCTGGGCGGAAACGACAGATCAGAGGATCTGAGAAAAAGAGTTTTTGGAGAAGTCGACACAAGTAATATTGTTAACGTAGGTTCTTACTGGCTTTCGGATGATGATGGCATGCAGCTTGCTTACCGGGTAAACGCCAACGGCGAGGGAAGCTATGAATATGATTATTACCTGGTTGAGGTAACATGGAAGGACATCTCCAATTTTGATGTTTATAAAAAAGAAACAGATCTGGTGTATGTGGTGGTAAATGCAAAACAGCCAAGACCTGTAGATAAATAAACGCGGCTGCAGTGGGAATTACGGAAAAAGAGAAATCCCGGCGGCAGATAGGAAAGACGGATGCAGAAAGTAAAACCGGAAAAGAAAAAGAGAGTGAAAAAAACAGAAAAGAAAAGCAGGATTCCCCAGATCATGTTTACAGCTTTGGCGGGACTTCTTGTTTTAGGGGTGTCTATTACCGTTTACTCTAAGTATTATAAGACAGGCTATAACAAGGGCATGGCAATTGCTTCAGGGTTTTATTTCAGCAGTAATTTTATGGCGGTAACAGAGGACATTAAGGGAAAGACCATGGAGGAAATCGCCAAAAACCATTTGGATTCAGTCATTATATCGGCAAACCCTACATCCTGGAAAGGAACGGACGCCTATACCTTTGCAGTGGAGGTGAGAAATTATGACAACCATCTGCTGTATAATGACAGAGATTTGAATGTGGAATATCAGATCGAATTTATGCTTTTGGAGGATCCCAAAGGAGCCACCTATCAGGTTGGTTTTGGAACGGAGACAAAGCGGTTAGCAAAAAAAGGCAGCGTGGTCACCTTTAAAGGGAAGCTGCCGGGAGGAAGCCTGAAGGCGGATGTGTACAGCCTGTCAGTGGGAATGACCAATGCCGGCATCTATGAACCTGCCGACGTGCTGATGGTTGCTTATCCCACAGGTCCGGATTATCTTGTGGATACGAAATGTATGGCGGGGATTGTCCGCGCTATTTTTGAAGAGAGAGAATTTAAGATTGAAGAGGGAAGCGGATTTACCGTTATGAATACGGAGGATTATGAGAAGGACTGGAAAGCGGCGGTGGAATCGGAGGCAGGATTTGTATACCAGCTGATTACCACGGGAAGCTACACCGGTTCGGAAACCACCTCCACCAGAAAGAAAATTAAAGTAAAGTGGGATAAAGATATGTTCAAGATCAGCTTGAACGATGAATATTATCAGCAGGCACTGAACCATGATAAGGAACACCCATCTGAGCCAAAGCAGTATTATGAAGAGGGAAACTGGCAGGTCATGGAAGTGGAAGTGATGCCCTATGCATCCATTAAGTTTGTATTTTTCCGACAGGACGGATTTGAGACGGGGTTGAACGGCATAACCCAAAAGGAAGACTTTGAAGGTAAAATCACTGCAGAAGTGGTTACGCAGTAATTTTAAAATAGAAACAGACAGGTGATGAGAAAATGAAAAAGAAAATGAGAATAATTCGCATGGTTGCAATTTTACTGGCGATGGTTCTGTTTTTGAATAATGAGCAAATGGTTTATGTGCTTGCCACTGCCACAGGAAATGGGAACGGAGAAAATCAGATTGTGGAGAATACGCTTCCTGATGAGGGCTCAGTTGGCAATAACATCTCTCCGGAGGAAAATCCTGACGGGGAAGGGACAACAGAAGAAGTGACATGCGAGCATAACTGGGTAACCAATGATGAGGGAACCCAGGAAGTGTGTAGTAAGTGTGGGGAGGTAAAAACGATAGAACCGGAGAATCCCCAGGAACCGGAGGAATCCTGCGAGCATGATTGGGTGACAAATGATGAGGGAACTGAAGCAACGTGCAGCAAATGCGGGGAGACAAAAACGATAGAACCGGAGAATCCTCAGGAACCGGAGGAATCCTGCGAGCATGACTGGGTGACAAATGATGAGGGAACTGAAGCAACGTGCAGTAAGTGCGGGGAGACAAAAACGATAGAGCCAGAGAATCCTCAGGAACCGGAAGAACCCTGCGAGCATGACTGGGTGGTAAACGATGAGGGAACCCAGGCGGTGTGCAGCAAGTGCGGCGAAACTAAGGAAGTGGAGCCGGAGGAAGAGCCCTGTGAGCACGATTGGGTGATGAACGATGAGGGGACTCAGGAAGTATGCAGTAAATGCGGGGAGGTAAAGCCCATAGAGCCGGATACTCCGGAGGAGGAGTGTGAGCATGAATGGATCGTGGATCCTGACACTTCTCTGACAATCTGTAGCAAGTGCGGAAAGGAAAAACCTCTGGAGGAGGAGTGTGAGCATGAATGGGTCATGGATCCCGACACTTCTCTAATGGTCTGCAGCAAGTGCGGAAAGGAAAAAACCTCGGAAGAAGAGTGCGAACATGAATGGATGCGGGATCCTGAAACTCTGCTGATTATTTGTAGTAAATGCGGAAAAGAAAAGACGGCGGAAGATACCTGTGAGCATGAGTGGATGAGAGATCCTGAAACCTTATTGGTGGTTTGCAGTAAATGCTATGAGGCGTCTCTGGAGGAGGAAGAGGAATGCCCTGAGGGCGGATTCCATATTTATGATTTGAATGAAGAAGGCACAGGCTGGGTCTGTGTTCTTTGTGGCGCTTATAAAGAAACTTTAGATGTACTGGATGTGACCCTTGAGATGTATCTGAAGGCTATGGGAGACGTGAGTCTTTTGGGGTTGGACGATGCGGATGATCCGGCATCCTCTAAGCTGCCCAGAACCAAGGCTGAGTTGGATGGATATGCATCCAAGGTTTTGACCATTGCTTCTTTGGGCGATCTGCTGGTAATACAGGAATTGAGCAAGGAGACAGACTTCAAGGGCTATTCCCTGGAATTTTCCAATCGCTCTTTAGGAAAGCTGTCGGCAAATTATTCGGTGGACACCTGGGAACTGAGCAATGTGACGGAATTTAAGGGAATAGGAGATGCGGATCATCCTTTCAGCGGAACGGTATATGCAGGTATTACGGGTGTAAACCTGGAATTGTCGGTGCCCTTGTTCGCCTATGCCTCTACAGATGCCGGTATTCACACCATGAACATCAAGAGCAATATTCAGGTCAACGACAGCGCTACGCCTGTAGGACTTATAGCGGGAACGCTGGTAAAGGGTGATGCGGCGGCGTTTACTTTTGGAAAGAGTGTGAATCTGGAGGGGACTGTTTCCAATGCTTCCGGCGCGGCGGGTATGCTTTTCGGAAGGGTTGAAAATGAAGGCGGAGCGAACCTGATGGAGATCAATCTGGACAGTTCCAAGATTACCTATACAGCGGATTCCAGTGTTTCAGGGCGTCATGTAGGCGGTGTGATCGGAGAAATTCAGGGAAAGGTAAAATTGAACATATCCTCTCCGGGACTGGTGAGCAGGGTGAGCGTGGGTTCTGTGGACAGCACCTTAAGTCTGGGAGATGCCCTTACTTGGGATGCAAGTGCGGCAGGAATGTACGTGGGCGCTATGGAAGGCGGAGAGATCGCTATATCCGGCAACGCCCAAAGTTATCCGGCGCAGGTGGGAAAAGCCCAGGGCGCGGCAAGAGGAGGCGTAAACGGCGGACTTGTGGGATTGGTTCTGGAAACCAAGGTCAGTACAGACGGCAGTCAGGTTTCAATTGCAGGCTCCGGTGTAACAGGGCAGGTTGCAGGTGGCGTTTTCGGATACTATCAGCATAAAGACGGTGTTTCCCTATCTTTGGAGAATATTCTGATTGACACGCCTGTCAGTGCGGAAGGCACTCAGTATGCAGGAGGCGTATTAGGGCGTTATTATGGGAATGAGAACGGAAGCGCGGCGAAGGCTTACGATATGATTTCTAATGTAACAGTGCAGAAAGAAGTGAAGGCATATCAGTTTGCGGCGGGCATAATTGGAGCTGTGCAGGGATCTAATCTGAAAATTAAGGATGTCTCCGTTACGGGAAATATTACCAGCGTATCAGGAGGAACAGATGATAACAGGCGGGGTGTCGGCGGTGTGATCGGACGACTGGAAGGGCAGTATGTGGAGATCGACGGAGCCAAGGTAAGAACCACCTTTCAAGCAGGTTCCTTTTTAGCAGGTGGCATAGTAGGAGAGGTGGCTAAGTGGGGGGACCAAAATGCAATTTTGAAGATAACAGATCCTGTTGTGGAAAGTACTTTTGGAAATAATGATGCGCATTACAGAGGAGGCATATTAGGTTATGTAGATTCAGGCAATTTTATAGCGTTGGACGGCAGCGTTCAGGTGGAAATGAACAATTCTCAGAACTATGGCAGGATCGGTCATATAGCAGGCTTCCAGAAAGAGTCTCTGATTTATCTTGAGGAGAATGCAGAATACACCAGACCTACCGGAAAGAACTGGCAGGACGATATTGGCAATTATGGCGGCGTATATAGAAACGGAACATGGGGAGAGAGCGCTCCCTTAATTTCCTATGCAGATGGAAAGGTCATGGGAACGGTAGGAAATTCTGGCGGTACATGGCTGATCGACAGCGAGGCGGATCTGATCCGTCTTGCAATTATGCTGAATACAGAGGAAAACTATGCGGCGGAATGCTTTGGCGGTACCGGAAAAGGTGATCTGTTAGCAGGTTCTTACCAGGTCGCCAGATCTCTGGATGTGAATGGAAGCGGAATTTATGATCTGAACAGAAACGACAGTACAGGCAAAGGGCAGATGTTTAGGGGAAGCTTCAAAGGAGCAGGCAGCGGAACAGCCATTGATATGGGCGAGGTAAGCACAAACCAAAAATATCTGGGTCTGTTTCCCTATGCAGGAGGGGGAGCGGAGATTTCAGGTTTTACCTTGAAGCGCACTGTCAATTATGCAGAAGATTATGTTGGCGGTTTGGCAAGCGATATCAGCGGAAACTTTACAACACGGGATGTGACACTCCTCTTAAATATACAATCTCCATCCAATGACAGAGAGCATTATTATGGCGGTGTTGCGGGCAGAATCGTCCAGGCGGGAGGCGAAGAACTTACCGTAGAAAACCTTAAGGTGGGAGGAGCCTGGAGGATAAACCGTAACAACACGGTGATGGGCGGTTTGTCTGCTGTCTACAATCAGAATGATGCTAATAGCTGTTCCAGGATTGTGGTAGATGGATTTGAATTGTTGGAAAGCTTCGACTTGGTTTCGGCGGGGTATAGAAGCAGCGGTATGTTCACAAGGCTGAATGATACTCAAACGAATAAAGACAGGACAAAGCTGTCCATGCAGAATATTAAGATCCACAATGGAGCGAAGATGACCTTGAATCAGGATACAAATGACTGGGGCAGTGGATGGCTTGGTATGACATGGAACGATGTGGCGCCGGATGACACGAAACATTATTCCATAAAGGATATTCAGATCGGAGACGGCGGCAGCGCGGAGCAGGGGCCTGCTTACAGTTCCAGGGCAGTGTTCGGCGGGCTGGTAGATACCATAACAGGTCGCATTCAACTGCAGAATATCTCCATTCAAAACGGTATCTTCCATAATTTGGCGGGAAGAGACCGCATTGGTCTGTTGTTCCGCAGGGGATCTGACGCCCTGATAGAGATCGATGGGTACGATATTGCAGGACGCAGCATTGGAGATGCAGGCGGGGCGGATAATACAGGCGCAGTACGGCTTGTGAATTTTAGCGGTGCAAGATTTGATGAGATTGTAGCAAGCAATTTAACATATAATAACGGTAATTACCTGGATCAGTATGAAAGGGGCGGGGTTGTCAATCTTATTTATGATGGATTTACAACAGGACATAAGGTCTATCAGAACAGACTCCTTGACAATAAAAATAATGAATGTACCAGATATTATTATAATCTCTTCGGAAGCAGTTTCGCGGCAGAGGAGAATTTCCTTCCGGAGTCTGAGAAGCTGGTGAAGAATGGGGAGATCATCGCCAATGAGAGGCAGATGATGATCTGGCATTTGAACCATTATATGACCAGCGGTATCAAAAGATATCTGAGTCCTTATTATGCGGGAGGGCAGGTCAGCGACTATGCAGGTGGTACAGAAACTACCACTTTTAAAGGATGCATTGATCTAAAAGGAGTCAGCTATTACCCTACTGTGGTTTCACCTTCCCGGGGAGAGTATCTTTTCATCAAGGGGGATGACGGAAGAGGAGCGGAGATTAAATTCCATGCCCAGGAGATCTGTGATGCGGCAGGCGATAAAATGAAGCCTGAAAATGCTTCCAGAGAGCATTATATGATGCATGGCGGTCTGTTTATCAGCCGATCCGGAAATGTGACTGTAAAGGGAGATGAGGATTTTCTTACCTTAAGCGGTACAGTGGCGCATCTTTCCCAGGCAACTTGCTCCGGCGCGCTGTTTGTAAAGTATATAACCGGAACAAAAAATGTGTATCGTGTTCGTATGAAAGACTTGTATTTGACGAATTACAAGGGAGAAGACGGTGAAGGTTTATTGATAGGACGGGTTGGCGGGGATCCAAATTATAACAACACCTGGACCGAAACAAACCTTGATCTGTCCTGGATTGAAACAGAGTATGCAACGACAGGGAAAAAAGCGGCGGCGGCGTTGATTGGTGTTTCCGGAAATGCACAGGCAAAAAATATCAGCATTGAGTTTAAAAATATGAAGCTGGACAGCAGGAAAACAGAAGGCGTTTTTCAATTTGCAAGCTTGATTGACCGCAATTATTACCTGGAGGACAAAACAGACCAGAATATAAATGTTCTGAGAAGGCTGCGGTATCTGTTTACGGAGAATGCGTTTGATCCTAATAGCCCTGGTGCGGCTAAGGCGCCTTATTCGCCTTTTGACGGGACAAATGCAAATTACGGAAATAATGAATATACGGAATCCTATGTAACCATTGGGGCGGAACTGAAGGACGGCGTGGAATTCTGGGATAACGAGAGAGGACCGGTGGATGGAACAACCTATGACCTGGCATTTTCCGGCGGGTATCAGTGGGATTACAATAACATAGAGAACGATTATGTTCCTTATGTACATACTAGCGAACATGTGGGAAGTAAGGAAATAGAGGTCAACCCCAAGAACAAACCGCTTCTGAAAGGCTGCGGTACCTACGAGGATCCTTACCAGATTGACAGTGCGAAACAGCTGCTGGCATTGGGAAGATATCTTCAAAATAAAAATGATACGAAATATCTGGAAGGCTGGCAGATTAATAAATTCGAATCAGGACGCAGCGGCGCCGGTTCTATTTGTAATAAAACCTGTCATAATGGCGGTTCAGATGTGCGAACTTACGGAGACAGTGATTTTCCTACCCAGGAAGAGCTGAGCCAGGCATATTATATGGTTATGGAAGATATTAAGCTGGATGGTATGTCAAATTCTACGGATAAGCAGATCGCAGAGGATTTCCTGGGGCTGGGAACGGAAAATATGCCTTTCAGGGGTGTGATCGTTGGGAAAAAGCAGGATGACGGCAGCTATCCTACTATTTCTCTGCCTATAAGAAGAAATTATACCGATGCTACAGCCGATGCAAATCATGGGTTTATTCAATATGCAAAGGGCGCCGTGGTGAAGGATCTTCATATTAAGGGAGGAGATCCTAAGGGAGATACCACAAGAACAGGAATTGTCAAAGTGAGATCTATGGCAAGCGGCGTTATAGCATGTATTCTTGGCGGCGACAATATTATCGATAATGTTACGGTGGAATTGCAGGTAGGCAGATATAACGGTCAGGAAATTCAGGCAGGCGCTTATGTTGCCAACATAAGACAAGGAAGTCTGATCCTGAGAAATTTAAGTGAAAATTCGGCAAAAGGCTTTCAGGTAGGAAACTTTATATCCGATAACGGAACGAATGGGCGGTTGGCTGACGGTACAACTGCAGCGGACAAACAGGGAATTTATACATCCGGTTTAATAGGCAAGGTGGAGAACGGCTGCGTCATATATGATGATGCAGGAGCTCCTTATAGTGAGAAAGTACTTTCCCATGACGCTGTTTCCATCGGCGGGATCTATGCCAATGATGCTGGATATCCTATTTGTAAGCACTATGATATTATTGTAAAAAGTCATTTGGATGCGGACGGAAAGATTGCGCTGACTTCAGCGCTGCAGGGGAGCGTTACCCACTTTACGGCGCAGGTAGCGAATGCCTCCCAGCTCCAGGTTGTTTCCATGGCAATTAATTCAGACGCTTTTTCTGTCTGTTATCAGAAAGGCGGTTATGATAAAATAGCAGCCTGCCGTAAGGCGGCATATAGTGATGTGGGAGCGGTTCCAGCGTCGGGTACCGCAGATTTTACAAATGCAACCACAGAGGATGATAAAACATACGATTATCCATACTTGTATAAGAATTATATTGCCTTTAATAATTCCAGCGGAAGAGCGGGAACCTTTGCCAGTGCAGGCAGCGGAGAGCGGGTCAGCAGATTAAACGGAGTGATTTCCAATACGACTCTTGCAGACAGCGTAGCGCTTAATGCCGTAATGAATTATCAGCTGTCAAATACAACATATGATATGGCAGTATATGACAGAGGATTCCGGGGAATAGGCGCTACTTACAGGATATTTTCAGCGGGTATCGCAAATCCCGAAGGCATTGCCTATGATCAGATTGTATCAGCAGATGCTTTTTATTCTGATTTCCGGGCAAACTTCACAGGGAACGGCGCGGTTATTCATCTGGGAATTGACAGAAGCTACGATACGTCTATCCATACGGCGGCTTTGTTCAACGACCTTCTGGATAGAAAAAATACCTATGAATACACCCTTTCCGACTTTACGGTAACCGGAGCGGTGTCAACTGTGATGAGAAATGCGGATGGAACTGTTGCCAGCGCCAGCGATGGTAACGATGGTAATGCGACATATGCGACACGTACAGCCGGCGTGGTTGGTTTAATGTATCGTCCGTGGAAAATCGAGAAGGTACGGACAGAGAATATCACAATTGAGGGAAGAGGAAATACAGGCGGTATTGTGGCTTGGATTGAAGCGGATATCGGTAAGCCTGATGATATTAAGACATACAGCTTTAACGAATGCGTCATAGGGGAAGGGACAAAGGCTGATTCCTATGGCGGCAGCGTGGGCGGTGTGATCGGCGTAATATGCCGGCATACGCCTACGCCTACGAGTGCGCATCTGGAAAACGTGAAGGTTAATCTGACAAGGTGTTCTGTCAGTGGAAGTTTGAGTAATCAGGTCTCTCTGACCGTTAAAAACAGAACGAAGGATAGAGGACCGGGAGGAAACGACGATTCCTGGAAACGACGTAATGTATGCCAGGCAGCAGCGGGAAGAAGCGGCGGGCTGGTTGGCTACATCGGAAGCAGATTTGAAGAACATGCAAAAGATTGTGATCAGGTTATGCCTGTTCAATTGACCATTGAAAACGGAACGGCGGAGTATGCGCAGATAGTTGGCGCTTATTCTGCAGGCGGGTTGTTAGGGGAGTACGATGCACATCAGGATGCAGAGAGTCCTTCCACTGTTACGGCAAAGGCAGGTGTGACGGTTACAGGCAGCCGGGTCAGCTTATGCGAGATTGAAAGCTATAGATGGAATTTGAAATGGGGTACGAATGCCAGGGATGATTGGAGAAGCTACGGCGCTGGCGGATTGATCGGCGGAATGAGAGGAAGAGAGCTGGTTGTTTCGGCATCTCAGGTGGTAAATACCAATATTACGGCATCCAGCGGTTCTGGAGATGATGCTTTAGCCGCTACAAGAAACGGCAATCCGGGTATTTATGCAGGTGGCGCTGTTGGCTGCATCAAAGCCAGAGAGACTTCTATCACGGACGTTACGGTGAAAGGAGATATTGACACAGGCGCTCAGGCGAACCTGGAGTTGGGCGGTCAGCAGTACCGCATTCGTTCCTGGGCATCAAGTGCAGGCGGGCTGATCGGAATGGCAACAGCGGTAAGTCCTTCTATGGCAGTTCCTTCCAATCTTAATCTGAGCAATATTAAAATAGAGGGAATGCGGATCGATGTAGACGACCGCAAGGATGAAACGGTATTTGAGACAGCGGGTGGCACAGATGGAAATGCCGGCGGTGTTATTGGCAGAAACCAGATGAATCTTACGATTAAGCCTAAGGCAGGGGACACTGCTCAGGATGCAGGGGCGAAAGTAGAAAATTGTATGATCCTGTGTTCCATTAATCATGCCGGGGGTATTTTGGGCGCCCAAGTAAAGCATTACAATAATAATGGTAATGCAGCATGCCCTATTCGTAATACAAGTATTGAGAATGTGGCGGTGAAGAACAGCATTATCGGTACAAACAACACCGGAACATACCTGGTTTACGACAGAAACCAGAATTGGCGCGGCGTAGGTGGCATATATGGTTCATTGTCTTCTTCACAGAATGCAGATGGGCATAACAGACATTATCTGGAAAATGCGCAGGTCAGCAACTGTTGGATTTACGGTTACAGTGTAGGCGGGGTATTAGGTTATACATCGAACCAGACATACCTCCTTTCCAACTCGATTGGGTCGGAAACAACGGATAGTATTGAAATTAAGAATAACAAGATGTTCGGCATGATCGTAGGAGGGGTGATTGGAACCAATAAGGCAAGGTGGGTAAACTATATCGGTACCCTTGTTGAGGGGAATGTTCTCCAGGGCTATAAGAATCACAAGGATTATCCGGCTGCAGTGGGCGGATTTTTGGGAACGGGAGAAGCTATAACCACTTTTATTGATTATGCCAGAATCAGAAACAATGGAATCCTTGCAGCGAATGTGAATTCGGCGGGAAATAAGAGGATTGCGGCAGGAGGTTTTGCAGGCGTTACACAATGGTCAAATGAAGCGAAGATCTATTGCCCTGAGCTTACAGACAACCTGATCGGTTACAGGGAGACGGTAACCGGAGATAAGTTTGCGGGAAATGAAGCAAATTTAAAGGTGAATGAAACTCTTCAGGCACTCTTTAAAGCGGATGGAGAACTGAGGGCTTTTGGCGCAGACGGAAAACCCATTAGTGGAAACCAGGTAAAATTAATTTATGGAAATGCAGACAGTGCGCTGAAAACCTGCGATATGCCTTCCGCTGATAAATTGCGGGAAAATACAGTGGGCTATTATAGCGTACGTATAGGTAATCTGGTGGGGATGAATAGTGGAAATTATCATTCTTACTATCTTGCGCCGAAAATTTCCTACAATAGCGATCTTAAGACGAGACCGGTTATTGATGTAGGAAGAAGCGCCAGCGTTAACCCTCAAACAACGAATATGCTGGATGCCCCCTATGAGTATCGGAAACGGGTTCATGTCATTTATCATGATCCTCTGACTAGTGCAGATGCAGATGCGGCTGTGTGGGACAGAAGCGGGAATACGCTGCTTGACGGCACATCCCTAAGCGGAAGTAAGTGGAAAACGCTCTTTGGCGGTATCAGTTACACCGGAATTATGGAAGCTTATCAAAATGCAAAAACTTCAACGGATCTGAAGGCGGTGCTGGATGCGTATCATCTGAATGTGAAAACCGACAAAGCGGCGGATGCGATTTTGCTGGAAGGAGTATATCAGAACCTTTATAAGGATGCGAATGGCACTTTACTATCCACACTTGATGTGGCAGGTGCCACAGATCCGGATCCGGTGATTCTTCCGCTGGTGGTATTGGATACCCAGTATGGAACGGCAGATGAGCTTGTGAAAAGCGTCGTTGCAACATTGACAGGAGTAGGAGGCGCTTATAACGATGCAGATGGCGATTATTCAACCGGGATGGCTGTGGTCACAGATATTAAGACTGAGCCTGTGGAGATCAGAAATGGTCAGATTCAAAAAAACGGTGGGACGGCGAGCTTAAGGGCAAATAAGCAGAATAATAAGTGGACCGTGGATTATGTGGGATTTGATAATGACGGACTGAACGGAAAACCTCAGACCTTTACACTGCTTACGGTGACCTATTTCTGGAATACGACTCTTTATAAAGAAACAGGGTCGGAGACCCTGCGCAGAAGTAAGACCATTAGAATTCCTGTTTTTGTGGTGGAGCGTCTTATGATTGACACACACCTGAAGATTATGGAGGATCTGGTATACAACGGAGATAAGGTGAAGAAGGAGGGAATGAGCAGCAATGTGGTAATTGCAAACGACAGCTCTTATACCCTGTATTCGGAATATATATATGGTGCCGCCCGTGAGAAGTATCACACAGGAATTGAAAAGTATGTAGGGCTTTCCGAGAATATCAATGGAGTCAAAACGGAAAAAGGATTTGTGGCGGGAACCAAGCTGACGCTGATCGATATTTGCGATCATAACAAAGTGTACTATTATGTGGTAAAGGAGGGAGATACAGGTCCTTACAAATATTCGGATTTTGTAGATGAGGCTGGCAATAAGTATGTCAATAAGTTTATCGATGAGGATACAGGGTTTGAAATTCACGGAGAGGCGGATGAACCTTTCCAGACAACCGATACGGTAAACAAGGGAACATCGGATAACCCCAACTTCGTTGTAGAAAATTATACTTATGAGGATGTGGCAGTAGAAAAGTTTCTGATCACAGTGGATATGGCGGGCGTGAAGCCGGAAAGCCTTACCAGCGGGAGCAACCGGGAATTTAATATCAGTCCTCAGCTTTCAAAAGAAGAGTTTGAGAATCTGGAAAAGAAAGCTACCCTTACAAACCACACAAATCTTCAGGCGAGAATTTTCCCTGGAATGCAGATATCATTCTACGGTAAGAATGCCCCGGGAGAAGAAGACAGAACCTATATAGAAGGTAATATAAAGGCGGATGACGATGGACTGGTCAATGTGTGGGCGACCTTTGAGATCAGTGCGCTCCCGCTATTCTGGACACTGGTAAAACAAAATGGCGAGAACACCATTGACAGTGCCAATAATAACAAGTATCTGGAATTGCAGACCTATCTGACGGAGGTGGACAGCGAAGAGCCGATTCTTCTTCCCAATGGAACCAATGTGACGATCGAAGGAAAGAAGACAGTACCCGTTGGAATTTCCGTACCAGGCGTAACGGACGAGATTACCAGAAAAATGCTGGATCCTTACTATAACAGGTCGAATATCCACTTCTATAAGGACGGGGAACTGGAGTTCAGGCTGAACGATCTGGTTGAGATTATCGATGCGGAAAGAGCGGCAAAGAATAACCATACGGACGGAAAAATCCGGTGGAGCAATAAGCTGACCCTTGATTTCAGAAATGCAGATATGACGGAATACAGCCAGGATAAATACGACGTACATATTAATCTGCTGAGAATTGAGAACAAGGATTATCCGGTAGGCGGGGAGCGGCTTGATCATTATCAGAATACCTGTCTTGCTGCTAAGAAACAGGATCTTGCCTGTGCGGTGGAAACAAAGGATCTGTTGCAGCTGGGCATTAACACCTACGAGCACCAGACAAGTATGCCGCATGAAATTGACTTTGATTTTAAGTTGGATTTCACAGGAATTCTCACAGGAATCAAGGATACGGATCAAAAGACAGCTGAGAAATATTATACGGTGGCATACCGTATTCTGGAGAAGAAAAATGTAGGCAGCGGAACTCCTCACTATGAAGTTTATCAGGGAGACCAGGTGGCGCTTGCGCTGGTGAACGATCCAAATGGAAGAGTCCTGCATCCCGCCGTAGCGGCTGACGGTGAAAAGTTCAGTTATACCAGTTACCGCTTTACCTTAGATGAAATTGAGAAGGGCACGAAGTATCAGACGGAAGACGGCATGCAGCAGAACCCGGGAGTGATCTTAAGAAATCTGAAATTGACGGTGAAGGATGCGGATCGGATGAATTTGTCCAATTACAAGATTCAGGCAATCGTTTATGTCAGCGATAACGAACTGATAACGAGCCAGATCGACTTGGATTCCATCACCTCTCTTAGCGATTTCTTCGTCTTTAGCGTAGCAAAGCTGAAAACAGATCTGGATTATTGATTAATTGAAACAAAAAATTTTAAGGAGACATTTCCCCAGTATTTAAAAACTGGTGGATGTCTCCTTTGAATTGTAACTCTTGTATTCATTCGTGTTCATTTTTTTATAAAAAGTGTTGCGCAAAACAGAAAAGTCTGCTATAGTTTCTTTACAGACAAAAGGAGCTTATGATAGCTTCCAATTCATTTTGTAATTTATCTTAAATGCCGCAGGGCATTTCAAACGGCAGCTCGCCAGTTATTTTTTCACAGTGATTTTTAAGAAAACAGTTGATTGACATTGGGGAAGAAGGTATAATTTTGATATAATATTTAATTTATTTTTAAGCTTAAAAACAAATATTTGCTCCGGGTTCGTACTGTAAAGGAATGGATATGAAGAGGAACGGGTTAATATATATTGGATACAGCAAAAGGAGAGACGCATTTAAAATGAAAGAAGAAAGGAAGGTAAGAATGACAGATAACGAATTATTACTTAAAATTTCAAATATGATTCAACCAATCAGAGAGGAACTTCAAAATGTGAAACAAGATATACAGGGCATGAAACAAGATATACAGGATATGAAACAAGATATACAGAACATGAAACAAGATATACAGGATATGAAGCAAGATATACAGAACTTGAAGCAGGATATGCAGGAAGTAAAACGAGATATACAGGATCTGAAAACAAGGGTAAAAAAGATCGAAGCGACCCAGGAGAATGAAATATTACCACGGTTGAATACGATAGAAGCATGTTATACTTCCACCTATGAAAGGTATAAAAATAGTGTAGAAGATTATGAAAGCATAAAGCAGGACATTTCGATTGTAAAGAAGGTAGTAGCAGAACATAGTGAGAAACTACAGAAAATAGGTTAAAGTTAGATACAAACAGGGCGCAGCCACAAGCCGAAAACGGAAGGCTGCACCCTGTTTACGATAAGCCGGATCGCGGAGCGTGGCGGCGTTCGTTACGATCCTATATTATTTGGGGTGACAATTTTATCCCACGCGCTGCATCATCTGTGTCAGGATATCTACATCCTTCTCGAAATCCTCAAAGGTAGGATAGTACTCGGAAGGACGGTATAAGGTACGCAGCATAGATTTATTTAGCTGGTCGAACAGCCTGACCGTAAGGGGTTTTGCAAAGAAATAACCCTGTGCGATGTCGCAGCCGATATCTGTCAGGAAATTAGCCTGCTCCATGGATTCCACACCCTCTGTAATGACGGTCAGGTCAAGTTCCTTTGCCATAGCGATCAGGTAGCGGAGAATGGTAAGCCCCTCGTCGGAATTGACATTTCGATTTAAAAAGCTTCTGTCCAGCTTGATTCTGTCGATGGGATAATCCTTTAACAGATTCAAAGGAGAATGAACGCTGCCGAAATTGTCAATACACAGGGTAAAGCCCCGCTCCTTTAACTGCCCGATAATTTCTCCCACTTCTTTGGAAGCGTTGGCAACGCCTCGCTCCGGAAGCTCAAGAATCAACAGATCCTTTGAAATCAGATAGGATTTCAGAAGCTTTTCCAGCGTATCAATAAAGGTGGTGCTCTGTAAATGAATGGGGGAAATATTCATTGCAATGGGCATGGGGGTTATCTTGTTGTCAATCCATCTTCGAATGACCTTGCAGCATTCTTCCCATACATAGTAATCAAGCTTTTGGATCAGGGTGGAGCTTTCAAACAGCGGCAGGAAAGCGTAAGGGGACAGGATTCCCTTGCCGGGATAGTCCCAGCGAATCAACGCTTCGGCGGAGATAATCTGATACGAATGAAGGCTGATCATAGGCTGTAAGTAGACAATAAATTTATGCTGTTCCAAAGCCTCTTCCATTTCCTGGCTCATCTGCCGGTTTTCATTGTAGGTGCGGTTCAGTTCCTCTGTAAAATAAGCGTAGTTTTGGTGCTTGGGATCTTTGATCGCCTTTTGCGCCAAAAGGGTGCAATTCATAATATCCATTAAGCTGTCGGAGGTACGCTCTTTATCGATGGCATAGATACCAAAGGAGACAGTTACCGCAAAGGTCGGAGAGTACTTTTTCAACTGAAAGGTGATGGTGTCAATGGTCCTTAAAATATCTTCTTCATCGGCATCTCGAAACAGAATGCCAAACAAATTGGAATTAACATGTGCATAAGTAGAACCGCTGGGGGCACAAGCCTTAAGGATTTCCGCTGTGTGGATCATAACCTTATCGCCCTCGGAAGGACCAAACATTTGATTAATCTTTCCCATGTTGGAGATGCTGAATCCCACGATGGTAAAAGCAGAATTGGGATAACGCTCGAAAAGGGAATTGCATCGGTCAATAAAGTAATCGATATTGCCGATTCGTGTAACTGTGTGAGTGTAGGCTGTGTCGTTTAATTCCTTGATGGTGGTCTGGAGCTCCTGAATTTTATTCTCATAACTGGACTCCATAGATGCAATTTTGCGATTTTTGTATTGATAGTGATGTTCCTTGGTGTTAAGCTGATAAGCTAAAAAGATGATAATGCCGATTAATACAAGGATAATTAAACCAAGCACGTAAACCATAATCCGTTTCCTTTCTCAAATTGATTATAAATCTGAACAATATTATTTTTATTGAATTATGCAATATAATTATATTATATATGAAATTTGTCATGTTCACAAGAAAATAGCATAAATTTTGTCTGTTTTTTTGTAGCCAGAAACAACTGATTTGGTCAAAACTGATACTTTTGTACTATAAAAATACATTTAAGTGATTGTGGAAAAAGGGAGGATGTAGTATACTTAAAAGCAGGAAACCAAAAGAACTTTTATGCAATTGAAAAATAGAATAGTATATAGGACTTAATAAGACTAATGGGGAATCAGCATGATAAAATTAAGAAAAAAACTTGTGGTTTTATGTTTGGGAATAATCGTGATTTTATTGTGTATGAATAAGATCGGTGCAAAAGCGGTGGATAGGGAGATAAAGGGCAGGGTGCTTTTTATCAGCTCCTATTCCTATGGATGGCCTACCGTTAAGTCGCAGATTAAGGGACTGGAAGCCGGAAAAGGAAAAAGCGTTATACTGGATTATGAGTTTATGGATACCAAACGGGTGGATGACGAACAGTCCAGACAGCAATTTTATGAAGGGCTTTCTTATCGCCTTTCCCAGGTGGATCCCTATGATGTGATCATTTTAGGAGATGATGCGGCGCTCCTGTTTGCCGTAGAGCACAGAGAAGAGTTGTTTGATGGGATTCCCCTGGTGTATGAGGGGATTAATAATGAAGAGCTTGCGCTGGAGCTTTCAAAAGATCCGCTGATTACAGGAATTGTGGAGCGGCTTTCTCTGGAAAAGAACATTGACTTTGGGCTTACCCTGTATCCGTCGGCGCAAAAGGTGGTGGCGATCCTGGATGACAGCGTTACTGGGGAGGCGGAGCGAAAAGCCTTTTATAAATGTGCTGAAAAATATCCTGATCTGAAATTTGAAGAGGTGAATACTTCCGCTCTGAGCACTAATAAACTGCGTCAGAAGCTTAGCCAGATCGGAAAGGATACGATTCTGATCCACATTATGATGTCTGAGGATGCCAGCGGAAAAAAGTACAGTGATGAGGAAGCGGTCAGATTTATTTTGAACAACACCAGAATACCGGTTCTGCGCATGCTTGAGGATGGAATCGGGGAAGGACTCCTTGGCGGAAATGTGGTATCCATGTATAAATCGGGACAAATTGCAATGGGCATTGCCATGGAGATCCTGGGCGGAAGGAAAAGCAGTGAGATTGAGGCTGTGGTAGAAAGCCCTAATGTGTATTGCGTAGATGAGCTTGTGATGAAAGAGTATGGGCTCAGTCTGTCGCTGATACCGGAGGGGGCGGTGGTTCTCAACCACCAATCGACCTTTTGGGAAAGAAATAAAGAAGTGCTGATCCCATGCAGTATATTAATTTTAGCGCTTTTGGCAGTTGTTTTATGGGTGGTATTCGACAATTTTAAACGTAGAAAGCTGATGGAAGAGCTGGAAGGGGCAAGAAATATTATGGAGGCGGCGTCTCAGCATGACTTCCTGACCGGGCTTCCCAACAGAAGTAAATTTATGATCGATCTGGAGGATTTGATTAAAGCGGGAACGCCCTGTACCATAATGATGCTGGATATCGATCATTTTAAGCACATCAACGATACCTATGGGCATACCGCAGGAGACGAGGCGCTGAAACAGCTTGCCGACAGGCTGAAGAGCAGGCAGTCTCCCATACAGATGCCGTACCGCTATGCAGGGGATGAGTTTATCATTATACTGAAAAGCAGCCAGAAAAAAATCGTGGAGGAGCAGGCATTTCAGTGCAGCCAGCTGTTTAAAAAGCCTTTTATTCTTGCCGGAGAAAAGAAACAGGTGGGCGGCAGCATAGGAATTGCCTCCTATCCGGCGAATGCGGGGGATATAGAACAGTTGATTAACCGTGCCGATGAAGCGATGTATGAGGTCAAGAAAAACGGCAGAAACCATTTTGCTTTTTACCATTCAATTGGAAGCTGAAATTGAGACAGGACTTCTCTTGCAACATAAAGAGTCCTGTCTTTTTTTACGGACAGAGTCCACTTTACTAAGGAAAGAACGCCTCTTTCGATTTCGATACAGGTGATGCAGCGGGGATGTACACAGCTGCCGGTGTTCATATAGTAAGGCGCATTGGGATCGAGGCGGGGTCTGTGGGTGTGACCGGTAATCAAGTGCTTATGGGTAAGCTCTGCGTAGCGGCTCAGCCGCTGTTCAATCCTGTCTTTATGGGTATAGTTTTTGGCGGCGCTGGTAGGGTCCAATACGCCGAAATGTTCCAAAGGTCTCCAAACATATCTCACGAGAAAACGGTTGCATTTCCAGAAGGTAGAATTGAAAAAATCAGCCTGATGCCCATGGGTAAGGCATAATTGGAAGTTTCCACAGGGATTTTCCAACAGAATGCTTTCATAAAAGGGAAGATCCGGAAATAAGGTCTCTTTGCATTGGGTATCGGTGCAAAAATAGGTGGAACACAGAGATTTGCTGTAACCCTTCTTTTTCTTTTCCATATCATGATTTCCGTAAACCATATAGAGTCTGTGTTGCTGATGAAACAGGGAGAGGAGCCAGAACACATTGTTATGAATTTCAATGATCTGGCTCATTCGCCTGTTTTCCCACAGCTCATCCCCGTCTCCCAGCTCAATATAGGTAAAGCCCTCCTGATAGTAATGGTTCAAAGCCGTAAAATAAAGGTTTTGGTTTTTGAGAAAGTTGTCGTTGGAATCGCCCCTGCCGCGGTGGCAGTCGCTGATGATGGCGTAGCGGCTGCGGCAGGTTAAGGGCAGCTTGGGGGCGGTTTCAAATGCGTGGGAAAGACGGGAATAATAGCTCATGGTTTTATCCTTTCATGAAATGTTTACATCTGCAATATCTCCGAGGCTTAAGCATCCTCCGGAAAGCGAAGGGCAGAAGATAGTATAAATATAGAAGTCTATCTATCGTGGAACAAAAATAACGGGTGATACACAAATAAATCCGGCAGAAAATTCTGTTCCAGAGCATTGCCCAGGCACGTATCAGGCGTTGGAACCAGCAATAAGTTCCGCCGCATTTACCCTCAAAGGAAAGGCGAAGTTCGCCTCCGCATACCCGGATGTGCTCCTGGGAAAAATTTGTCTGATGAAGCGCTTCCAGAAAGCTGTGAAGCATGCCGCAGTCTGGGAAAAAGATAGAAGCATCCATGCAGAGCTGCTCCGGTTTGGAGAACATTCCCATACAAAAGGCGGTTAGCCACCAGGTTTTCTTAGAGACAGATGCAATCGGTTCTTTTCCCTTTCGCAGGCAGAAGGAAAGGGGAAGCATATCCTGGTTTTCTACGGCACGAAAATGGGCGGAGGAAAGCTCTTTTTCGGTAAGCAGTCCGTCGGCATAATAGACGCCGATCTCTGCGCCGGTATTGATTCCGTATTGCCCTTTCCAGAATTCGATCAGCCAGGTACGTCCCTGATAAGGAAAGTAAACAGGCAGATCGTCAAATACCATGTTAAAGTATGGCGCGGCACGGTCAAACAAAGCGGTATAGCCGGCTTCACGCTGCCAGGCATCGTTTCGGGAAGAAATAATATCCTGGGTCTCATCATAGCAGTAACCGAAGGGAGCTATGAGAGAGTTGAGAAGTTCACATTTTTCTATACAGGTCATGGAGCAGACCTTCTGAACAGCCCGGCGTTTGCGGCAGGCGCCAAGAATAAAAATAAGAAGAAGTGCAAAAATTACGATAATAATAGAAAAGTACATAAAATAAATCCAAAAGTATATTTTACTATATCATATGTAAAGAGCATGACTGGTGCGCTTGAAAAATGAAATGAAAGCAGTATAATGAATATGAAAAGCCAGATGGATGTTTGAAGGAATGGAGGCCAAAGAGTATGAGAATTGAACAGGTTTTGGAACAGCTTGATGCGCTTTTTGCACAACACAAAGTGGACCAGGTGGAAGCTTTTCTGCTCCGCCGGATCGACGAGGCGTCGGCGGAGGGGGACACTTCTTCGGTGATTACGCTTATGAACGAAATCATTGGGCATTACAGAGAAATGGGAGAATTTGAAAAAGCAATATCCTGCTGCAGGCAGGTGCTCCTTTTAATGGATCAGGCAGGTTTAAAGGGAAGCGTCGCCTATGCCACCACGCTGCTGAATGTGGCAAATGCCTGCAGGGCGGCAGGGCTTTTGCGGGAATCCATGGCATATTATCAGGAAGTGAAAAAAATATATGAAGGAAATCTGGATCCCGGGGATTTTCGCTATGCAAGCCTATACAATAATATGAGTCTTTTATTCCAGGAGATGGGAGATTATGAGAGCGCCTGCGACTGTTTGGAGCGCGCCCTTGGCATTGCCCTGAGATATAGTGAGGCAAGAATAGAAGTGGCGGTGACGTATACGAACCTTGCCGCTTCTCAGTTGAAGCTGGGAAGATTTGAAGAGGCAATCAACAATCTCAAGAAGGCATTTGGACTTTTTGAGATGGATGAGGATAAAGATTATCACTACAGCGGCGCCCTTTCGGCAATGGGGGAGGCACAGTATCTTGCCGGGAATTTGGAGGAATCGGCGCGTTATTATCAGCTGGCGCTTCAAGAGATCGAGCGAAATGTGGGAAGAAATAAAGCATATGAAATTACCCTGCAGAATCTGAATGCAGTGACGGCAAAGATGCAGAACCTGCCGGTGAAAAACCGGCAGTTCCAAAACGGATTGGAGCTGTGTCAGGCTTTTTATGAGGAATACGGGCGACCCATGATCCATGAAAAATTTCCTGGGTATGAGCAGGTGATTGCGGTAGGACTGGTAGGAGAAGGCTCGGATTGCTTTGGATTTGACGACCGGGTATCAAGAGATCATGATTTTGGTCCGGGCTTTTGCATGTGGCTTACGGATCAGGTGTATGATGAGATTGGCGAGAAGCTGCAGGATGCCTATGAAGCGCTTCCCACCACCTATATGGGAATTACCCGTTTTACCACGGCGAAAGCGCAGAAGAGAGTGGGAGTATTCAGAATAGGAGATTTCTATGAAAATCTGATCGGACTGAGGGATGTTCCCACTACCCGGAATCAGTGGCTGTTTTTGGAGGATTACCGGCTTGCCACGGCGGTAAACGGCAGGGTATTTCGGGATGATCTGGGGGAGTTTACAAGAATACGTAAGGGAATTCTTGCTTATTACCCGGAGGAGGTACGAATCAGAAAGATTGCAAGAGAGGCTGCGCTGATGGCACAGTCGGGACAGTATAATTATGCCAGAATGTTCGGCAGAGGAGAGACGGTTACGGCGGCAATCGCCCTTTCTGAGTTTATGAAGCATACTATGACGATGGTGTATCTCTTAAATCGAACCTATGCGCCTTTTTATAAATGGATGCATAAGGGAATGGAACGGCTTGCCATCCTTCCCGAGATCAGGGATATTTTAAATGCGCTGGTGGATTTCCCCAGGGGCGATGAGAGGATTCCCCAGACCATTGAGATTATTGTGGCGCTTATCATTGCAGAGATGAAAAAGCAGGGGCTTACCAGCGGAGAGGATAATTATCTGGATCATCATACGGATAATATCCTGAAAAGTATAACGCAGAAGGAAAAGACGGACGACTCCTTTAAGTCGGCGCTGGTAAATGAGCTTGTTTCCTTGGAATGGGAGGCATTTGACAAGGTGGAGAATGAAGGGGGAAGGGCAGACTGCCAGAATGACTGGAACACCTTTTCCATTATGCGCAAGAGTCAGTATTATACATGGACGGAAGAGATGCTGAAAAGCTATATCAAAGATTTTCACAGGGCAAATGACAGAGGCTGGAATTTAATTACGGAAAAGTATGGGCGGATGATGGAAAGTACCGCGCCCCTTAGATTTGCCCAGCTTCGGGCTTCCTTCCCCGTGATTCCGGAGGCAAAGAAAGAGATCATCGAAGAGATCGTTAAGATACAGGTGGGATGGATGGAGGAATTTGCCCGGAAGTATCCTAAGGCGGCGGGAAACGCAAGAAGCATCCATACATCGGAGGATACGCCCTACAATACTTCTTATGAAACCTATCTGCGGGGAGAAATATCCACCTATTCAGACGAGACATTGGATCTGTACGGAAGATTTATTGCACGGCTGTGCACGGAAAACAAGAATCTTGCGGAGATGACTATGGCGAATACTGCATTTCTCTACGGATATGGCTCTTTGGAGGAACTGGAGGAAAGGCTGTCATCATAATTATGGAAAAGAAAATACAAAAAACCTATGAAATCGATATGTGTAACGGCCCTTTGTTTGGTAAGATTCTGCTGTTTACACTGCCTCTTATGCTGTCCGGCATATTACAGCTTCTTTTTAATGCGGCGGATGTGATCGTAGTGGGAAGATTCGCAGGGAACGAGGCGCTTGCGGCGGTGGGTTCCACCGGCTCTTTGACCAATCTGCTGGTGAACTTGTTTATAGGGCTGTCTGTAGGCGCCAATGTATTGGTAGCAAGGTATTATGGCGCAAAACAGGAGGAAGAGGTGAGCCAGACGGTGCACACCTCTGTTTTGGTCAGCCTTGTGGGAGGCGTGCTGCTGGCGTTGATCGGCATTATAACGGCAAGACCTCTTTTGCTTATGATGGACACGCCCGGGGATGTAATCGAGCATTCTGTTTTGTACATGCGTATTTATTTTCTGGGTATGCCTGTGATGCTGCTGTTCAATTTTGGAAGCGCGATTCTCAGGGTGATAGGAGATACCAGGAGACCGCTGTTTTACCTTATAATAGCAGGTGTTATAAATGTAATATTGAACCTTTGCTTTGTGATTTCCTTTCATATGGGCGTTGCCGGAGTGGCGCTTGCCACGGTAATTTCCCAATGTGTGTCCACCGCGTTGATTGTCAGATGTCTGATGCAGAGCCAGGGCAGTTTTCGCCTGTCCCTTGAAAAGCTTCATATGAATTGGGAGAAATTCAGAAAGATCGCGGCAATTGGACTCCCGGCAGGCATACAGGGCTCTCTGTTTTCCATTTCCAACGTGCTGATCCAGTCCTCGGTCAATTCCTTCGGCGCCATTGCCATGGCGGGAAACACGGCGGGAAGCAATGTAGAGGGCTTTGTCTATACGGCAATGAACTCGGTGCATCAGACCGCAGTGAGCTTTACCGGGCAAAATCTGGGAGGACAGCGGTACGACCGTATCAATAAAATTCTGATAGAATGCCTGCTGTTTGTAACGGCGATTGGACTGATTATGGGCAACGGAGCGGTACTTTTAGGCAACCAGATTCTGGGCTTTTATTCTTCCGATCCCCAGGTGATTGCTTTCGGCTTACAGAGAATGCAGGTGATATGTACCTTTTACTGCCTTTGCGGCATTATGGATGTGCTGGTGGGGAGTATCAGAGGGCTGGGCTATGCAGTGATGCCCATGATCGTATCGCTTTTGGGAGCATGCGTTTTCCGGGTGATCTGGATTTACACCATATTCCAATGGGACAGAAGCCTTCATACCCTGTATATTTCCTATCCTGTATCTTGGACTATTACGGCAATGGTACATATGATCTGCTTTATTGTAGTGCGCAGCAAACTGAAGGAAAAGAAGGCATAGAAGCATGAGTGAAAATACGGAATGGTATGGAAAGAAAAAATATCAGGCGATTGTTTTTGACCTGGACGGTACCCTGCTCAATACTCTGGAAGATTTGAGAGACAGCGTAAACTATGGACTGAAAAGCATGGGCATGCCGGAGAGAAGCCTGGAGGAGATCAGGCGCTTTGTGGGAAACGGGGTGCAGAGGCTGGTGAGCCTTGCCGTGCCCCAGGGCACCGGAGCGGAAGATCAGGAGAAAGTTTTTGCAGCGTTTAAAGAGCACTACAGAGTACACTGCAACGATAAGACAAATCTGTATCCCGGCATCAGGGATTTACTGAAAGAGTTAAAGAAACGGGAGTTCCCTATGGCGATCGTCTCTAATAAGCTGCAGGAGGGCGTAGACGCGCTGGCGGAGCAATATTTTAATACCTATGTAAAGGTGGCAATCGGCGCAAGGGAAGGCATAAGGAAGAAACCTGCGCCGGATTCTGTGCTGGAGGCGCTGCGGCTTTTGGGAGTGCCCAGGGAACAGGCTGTTTTTGTAGGGGACTCGGAGGTGGATATTGCAACGGCAAGGAATGCAGGGATGGATTGCATTACCGTGGGGTGGGGATTCCGCACCAGGGAGGAACAGGAGAAGGCAGGGGCGGACTGCTTTGTGAATGAGCCTGGGGAGGTACTGGAACTGGTTTATGAGTGATTGGATTGGTGAGCCGGGGATGGCAGGTCTGGTGCGCCGGGCGGTATAGGGCTGGAAAATAAGCGGGGAGTTG
>DKYT01000012.1 GCA_002492465.1 Lachnospiraceae bacterium UBA7093
GTTCAAATCCGGTCTGCGCCTCTCAAGCAAATGGGGATATTCAGGTTTTTGAATATCCCCATAAATTTTTGATCTGATAATGAAGAGTGTCAAAATCCCAGGACTTTTCACTGCGTTTTCGGCTGTTAGGATCATTGACCAGAAAACCGTTTTCATTGTAGCCGTAGATCACAATGAAATGTCCGGTGGTGGTAAAATCGCCCGGACGCATGGCGCAGATGATCAGGTGTCCCCAGTCAAGGTACTGCTTCATGGCAGCTTCGTCCAACCCCAATTCGCTAGCTTCCACCCCATAGGGGGATACTCCTTCTGTCATAAAAGCCCAGGAGGTTCCCACGCCTTCGGTGTAATAGCCGTTGTTCATGCTATATGCGGCAAGGGCGTCAGGGGTTGCCTCCTCGTTTCGGGTAAGGGCATAAATAACCATAGACAGGCAGGTGGGACCGCAGCCGGAAATACCGATTCTGCTTCCGCCATAGGGGGCATAGCCCCAACGGCTGTCCCATTGCAGGAAAAGAGGGAAGGACTGCTCTTTTTCAGCGGCGTTAAAGCCGCCGCTTACGGAAGCATCGGCGGTTAAAAAGTTTTTGACATATTCCGTAAGTTCCTGGTTGGCAGCAAGAGCGGTTAAAAGATCTTCCGGATACTGGGCTCTGCGGGCATATATTTCGGCAATATCTTTATTTTCCCGGGCAAGCTGAAAAAGGGTTTCCTCTACCTCCCTGTCCGCCAGAAGCTTCTCACTGTCAAGGACAGGACTTTCCCCATCCGGCTTAGAAAAAGCGGTTTTTTCCTCGTCGAAAATTTCCGCCGGAGAAACTACGTTCAAGGAGGGGGAAGAAAGAATTTTGGTATATATTTCCTGAAAAGTAATTCCTTTGGAAAAAATGAATAAAATGCATACGAAGACCCCTGCTATGATAATATCACCGGCAAATAGAAGAAACTGACGCCGTAAGGCACGTTTCCTTTGACGCGATGCTGCTTTTCTTTTTCTTTTCTGTTGATTCTGACCCATGACAGCTCCTCTTTCGCTATAAAATTTCAAAACAAGGATAACATATTTTTATCTAAATAGACTCTAAAGATTTGATTAATTTATGGTATAATTTCTTAAGAAGTGTGATTTTTCTCAGATTAGAAGTTGGGAAAAAATGTTTCGGTATGGAGGATAGTGTGAAAAATAAGCTTGATAGCTTATTTTTCACACGCAAATTTGTGCCGGAACGTCACAAATTTGAATCGCAGAGCCGAATTTGATATTCGGCTCGCGTACCTGCGCAAAAAACGCTTCGGTATGGAGGGGAATATGAGATACTATATTGCGGATCTGCACTTTTTTCATGCTGCCATGAATGACCGCATGGATCGCAGAGGTTTTGAAAATGTTGCGGAAATGAATGAATATATGATTCAAAAATGGAATGACAAGGTGCGCAGCAGAGACGACGTGATTATTATTGGAGATTTATCCTGGGGAGGCGGGGAAGACACCAGTATGCTTTTAGGACGGTTGAATGGAAATCTGCATTTGATTCAGGGCAACCATGACCGTTTTTTAAACAGTAAGGGGATGGATCTTGGTCGTTTTAAATGGATCAAGCCTTATGCCGAGCTGAGCGACCGCAAAAGGAAGGTGATTCTCTGTCATTATCCCATCATGTGCTATAACGGTCAGTACCGGTTGGACGAGAAGGGAGAGCCGAGGACCTATATGCTTTATGGTCATGTGCATGATACCCAGGATCAGAGGCTGCTGGAACAGTTTCAGGAGATCACCCGAAATACAGTGGTGACAGATGCCCAGGGAAACAGGCGGCAGATTCCCTGCAATATGATCAACTGTTTTTGTAAGTATTCCGATTACGAACCCTTAACCTTGGACGAATGGATTTTGTGCGATCGAAAACGGAAGGAGGGCAAGGTTGAATAAATTGCTTGATAGCAATTTATTCAACCGAGAATTTGTGCAGAAGCGTCACAAATTCTTTTAATCGCAGAGCAGAATTGGAGATTCTGCTCGCGTTCCTCAGCGTAAAACGCTTCGGAAGGAGGGCAGAAATGGAAAATCAATACTTTAATCAGGCGCTTCAGAATTTCGTGCAGGATTTTGCTTACGGAGGAGCCATCAGGCATTTGGTGGATCTGGGGTATGATACGGACAGGATTGTGAAGGAATATCATTACCCTCTTTCAAGAGATACCATCGATAAGATCGTGCAGAGGCATCTTGCAGAAAACGAACGCCGCCACGCTCCGCGAGCCGGCTTATCGTAAGGAGAAGGGCTACAGCCAGCTGTAGCCCTCTCCCAGATAATCCTTCACATCAAATTTTTGATCTTTGTAATAGTAATCTTTATCCTCGTCTGTGATCTGACGGAGGATGCGGCAGGGATTTCCTGCGGCGATCACATTGTCCGGAAGATCCTTTGTCACAACGCTTCCTGCGCCGATCACTACATGATTGCCGATTTTGACGCCGGGAAGGATCACGGTGTTGCCGCCGATCCAGACATTGTCCCCGATGGAAATGGGAATGCCGTATTCATAGCCTGAGTTTCTTGCGTCAGGGTGAAGAGGATGCCCCGCGGTATAAATGGAAACGTTGGGCGCGATCTGGGCGTTTTTACCGATGGTAACCTTTCCCGTATCCAATACGGTGAAGTTATAGTTGGCGAAGAAATTTTCTCCCACTTCAATGTTGCTCCCATAATCGCAGTGAAAAGGGGCGTTGATAAATACATTTTCACCGGTTTTCCCCAGAATATCCTTTAAGGCAGCTGTAATCTCCTTAAAATCCGAAGGATCTAATTGATTGAACCGGGCGATTTTCTTTTTTGTAACCGCCTGTTTGGAAAACAGTTCATTGGTGGTCTTGTAGGGAAGCCCCGCAAGCATTCTTTTTTCCATATCCAGCCGCTCCATCACCACAACCTGACAGGGTTTTAAGGTGAGCTGATCTCCGTCCAGCGAAAGGGTTTCCTGATTGTTCAAAAGAAGGCGGCTGATGGAAGCGTCCTTTAACTGTAAAGTTCGTTCCTCCCTGCCAAAGTTGGCGAGTACGGCAAGGGTTTGAGCGGCGGTTTTCCGCTCATATGCAAAAATGAAAGGTTCCTCTTCAAAAAGAGGGGCAAAGGAGCCGTAGGTAAAGGTTTCTTTGTAGTCCTTTGATTTGCGCAGAGCAAGAAGCTCTTTGTAGTAAGAGAGGACGGAAGCTTTATCTGTAAGCTGCGCTTTTACATTGATGTTTTTGTAATTGGGATTTACCTTCAGCCAGGGACGTACCGGGCTGAAGCCTGCGTTTTCGGAATCATCCCACTGCATAGGGGTTCTGGCGTTGTCACGGCTGTTGGCACAGCAGATCTGCAGAGCCTTTTCCGGCGTAAGACCGGCATCCAGCGCCATCTGGTATTCGCCCTTGGTACTGATATCGTCGTAGTCCTCAATGGAGTCCATGGGGCAGTTCTGCATGCCGATCTCCTGTCCCTGGTATAAAAAGGGGATGCCTCGAAGCAATACGCTGACGGTTCCCAGCATTTTGATGCCGTCTGCATTTTGGGCATAATCCGGCAGGAAACGGCTTGCGCCTCTTGGCTCGTCATGGTTTTCGATGATATTGGCAAGGAAGCCCACATCCAGACATTCCGCCTGTGAATGGAACAGGGCGTTTCTGAAATCTTCAAATTGAACAGGCTTGCTGTCGTACCATCCATGCTCGCCCATGGTAAGGGCATGTGCCGAGAAA
Source organism: Lachnospiraceae bacterium UBA7093 (assembly GCA_002492465.1). Taxonomy (GTDB): domain Bacteria; phylum Bacillota; class Clostridia; order Lachnospirales; family Lachnospiraceae; genus Suilimivivens. The sequence goes on from DKYT01000012.1 coordinate 3,746, forward strand.
TCAAACATAGTGGAAAAATGTCCGTTCTCCCCTACGAATTCGATTAATTCGTCCTTTTTCATATTGAAAACTTCCGCAACGGTAAAAGCATGGTATTTTTCAAAGGTATTTTTCTTAAGTTCCTCCAATAAGTCCCCCACCCCGTTGACTTTTTCCACCATGCGCCATACGCTTGCAAGTCCGTCGGGACCGTCCGGTTCAAGGCTTGCAAAGGCAGGATCTTTTTTGATGTTGATGATGGCATCGATCCGGAACCCGGCAACTCCTTTTTCCAGCCACCAGTTGATCATGGTATATAACTCTTGCAGGAGTTTGGGATTGCTCCAGTTAAAGTCCGGCTGTTCCTTTGCGAACATATGCAGATAGTAATAATCACTTTCAGGTACCTTTTCCCAGGCGCTGCCGCCGAAATAGGAGCGGTAATTGCTGGGAGGATTTCCGTCCTTTCCCTTTCGGAAAAAGAAATAATCGCCGTATTCTCCTTCCGGGTCTTTTAACGCCTTTTGGAACCATTCATGCTGGTCGGAGCAATGATTGATGACAAGATCCATAACGATATACATGTCTCTTTTCTTTGCCTCTGCAAGCAGAGTGTCGAAGTCCTCCATAGTGCCGAAAAGCTCGGAAATTTTGTAGTAGTCGGAAATGTCGTAGCCCTGATCTACAAAAGGGGACTGATAGATGGGAGAGAGCCAGATAATATCGATGCCCAGCTCCTTCAGGTAATCCAGCTTTTGAATAACGCCCCTCAGATCGCCCACGCCGTCGCCGTTTGCGTCATAAAAGCTTTTGGGATAGATTTGATAGGCAACTTTGTCGTGCCACCATTGCTTTTTCATAAGAAACCTCCTGTGTAATAGTATGTAAAAAGTATTTGCCGTAGATTTTGATAACATTATATTATCCTGGAAGGAGGAAATCTTGCCCAATATTCACTGATTTATTACACTATTTTGATATTTTGCTTCTTTTCGGTATTGAGAAGGGGTAACGCCTTTTTCCTGCTTAAACTTACGGATGAAATATCCTATATTGTCGAACCCTGCATCCTGGGCAATGGTTATGATTTTGTCGTTGGTTTCCAGCAAAGCTTCCGCAGCCTTTTCAATACGGATCTCGTTGATGTATTCTGTAGTGGTTTTTCCCAGACAATCCTTAAAATACCGGCAAAAATATTGGGCGTTTAAATTGACTAAGGCGGCAAGCTCCTCCAGCCGGATAGGGGAGGAATAGTTTTCCTTGATATAAGAAAGAACCTTTTTTAAATTCTCGATCTGATGTTCATTTTCCTTTTGAATATTTTTAACAGGCTCCAGATAATGGTTTTCGTAAAACAGAGCAAGCATATCAAAAAGAAGCAGCTTGATCTGCAGGTAGGCGGCGTTCTTTTTCATCTCGTTTTCCGGTGTGCACTTGTTCATTTCTTTGATTTTCTGTTTGATTTTGATGTAATGATTTTTGATTTTAGAAAAAAGAGGATCCGTATGCTGGAGCAGAACAGGCAGGCGGAGCCGTCCGTCCATGAGCGGGCGGATGAGCTTCGCCTGGATAGCGTCGTAATGCTCAAAGCTTAAGATATTCAGATTAAATACCACGGCGCTTTCCGATGAACCGGCGGGAAAGACCAGGGAATGAAGCTCTCCGGCATGAACGCACATGATGGCAGGGGCATGAATCAAAAGCTCCTTGGCGTTGAGCCATGCGCTGAAGGTTCCCTCTTCAAAATATATGAATTCCATTTCCTCATGCCAGTGGAGAGGAACCTTCCAGTCGCTTGTTCCCTTCCACTCGTACAGAGCAAGAGGAAAGATCACGGTACCGTGTCTGGCGTTTTCTTTTAGAGAATGCATATCCATTGTACAGCCCTCATTTTATTTGGTGTGAATAGTACTATACTCAAGATAAGCGATGGGAAAAAGAATTGCAAGGGAAATTACCGATCCTTTCTGGTGATCCACCAGATTGCAAATTTCCCGGAGGTTACGGCAACGGGCAAGCCGCCCGGCGCCATGGTCCACTGGCTGCCGATATAAAGGTTTTTGATGCCTTTTACCGTTCCCTTTACACGGAAGGATTTTATCCCCTTTTTGGTAATAAAGCTCATATATGCGCCGTGGTAGGAATTGCAGTAGCGTTCATAGGTGAGAGGAGTCCAGCAGTCAAGTAACTCCATATGCCCTTTCAGGGTCGGAAACTGCTGGTACAGCCGTTCCTCAATGATGCGAACAAGCACCTGCTTATGCTCCTTGTAGGCATCTTTGGAAAGCTGTTTCCAATATAGAAAATCTGCGTCAAACTGGATCAGGTTTACTTGGAGCACAGTTTTCCCTTCCGGTGCAAAGGAAGGCTCATACTCGAAGCTTTTAACCGACATCCGCGCCGCCTGCTGCCCGGCGGCAGTAAAGGGTTGGCAATCAAAAAATACCGTTCCCTTATCCTCATAAGCGCTGCAGTCCGCTGCAAAGGCAGCCTGGAAGCCGCTGAACAGGGGGTAGGCATCGCTGTTTTCGTAGCAGGAACGCCATTTTTTATTCATGTATTTTTCCCCGATGAGACGGGAGAACATTTCCATAGTATCCACGGAGGAGACTACATAGTCCGACATCACCCGCCGTCCATCCGCCAGTTCAATTCCCACAGCAGTTTTATGTTCAATGAGAATCCGGGAAACGGGGGTATTGCAGTAAAGCTTTCCTCCCAGGCTGCGCAGCCTGTCTATCATACGGTTTGTCATGGCAAGGGAGCCGCCCTTGGGAATTTCTCCGTTGCCGGATGCGATTGTAGCGTAAGAGACAAGGAAGGAGCTTGCCACATACTCTTTTGGCATATAATCCATAAAAAGCTTCTGCAAGGCGGGATGGTGAAAACGATGGGCAAGCTCTTCAAGGTCAATGGAACCGTATTCCTTCATGACTTTGGGCATATTTGCCATGGAGGCTCCCATGCGGATATAATCCCGTATTCCCATGGCTTCCATAGGTTTTTCGGCGGGCATTTCACATTCCGATGCATAGCGTACATGCTGAATGAATTTTTTGATTTCTTCCGTATCCTCCGGCGAAAGGTCTATCAGTTCCGCCTGGGTACGGTCCAGATCTTTCCACAGAGTGATCCGCTGTTCGTTGTAAATCCTTGTATAAAATACATCGCAGTCTGCAAATTGGGTATTTTCTTCCAGTGCGCCTACGGTTTCCCAAACCTTCCGGAGGGCGCTTCCCTTACGGGTGCCGGTAAGCCAGTGAATACAGTTGTCAATATGGCAGCCTTTCCGGTTCCAGCCCATGCATTGACCTCCGGCAACCGGATTTTTCTCATATACTTCCACTTCATAGCCGGCGAGGCTTCCGTAAATTCCGGCGGACAGCCCGGCAATGCCGCCGCCAACAATGATAATTTTTTTCTTCAAAATTTTTTCCTCCATTTCAAAACCCGTTATCCGGGATTTTTTTCTTGCTTATTTTGCACGAAGCATACCTATGAGCCACTCCGGCTCAGGGAGGGGAATGTCCGGATTCACAGAATATTGTTCCATAAGACCGTGAATGCAGCACCAATACAGATTGGATAGGCAAAGGGGATCTCCGGCGCGGATGGTTCCGTCTTTTTGTCCCTCTTGGATCCAGATACAGCTGTTTTGGATGGTGTCCACAGAAACCGCCATTTTACGAATACGTTTCGGTATGTCCTGCGCCTTTGCCATATGTGCCATAAAGACAAACATTCGGGCGATAAAGGGATTCTCTTTCACATAGCTGAACAAGCCCATGGCAAACTTGCGAAAGAAGTCCAAACCGTTTTCGGCTTGAAGTTCCATGGGCATCTGCATTCCTGTAACGCCAAAGGTGACCAGCTCTTCCAGAAGTTTTTCCTTGGTAGGGAAATAGTGAAAGAGAAGCCCTTCGCTGATGCCAGCCTGTTTGGAGATCTGACTTGTTTTGGTACCGAAGTAGCCCTGCTGTACGAACAGAGTGAGGGCAGTATCAAGGATTTGCTGTTTCCTGAATTCCTTTTGTTCCTTGCGTGTCATAAATACCTCCTGTGAAAGAGTGAAATAGGCGGGCGTGATAAGCTGTTTTGGATTGCTGTACAGGGCGGCGCAGATGGAACCGGGGCTTGAAGCTGATGTACAGCGGTAAGAGGGACTAAGCATCCCTGCCAAAGGAATTTGTCGGTGACGCAAGCAGCGCAGTGGTCCATCCATGGACCAGTTGCGCTTTCGTCGGACGTCCTGTCCGCCGATTGCTGGGTGTGAAGGGATACTAACTCCCTCTAACCGCTTCCCATAGGCTTCAAGCCCCGGTTCCATCTGCGCCGCCCTGTACAGCAATCCAAAACCGCTTACTTCTCCGCTTTCTCTGTTAACAGTAGCATAATTTATAAAAATTTGATAGAGGAATTTGCTCAACGAAAAAGAAATAAATTTTGAACGAATAAAAATGAAATTCATAGGAAAATCTTAAGGAAAACATAGTGGAGTGGAGAAAGACATAGTGATATAATGGGAAAAGAATCATGAAAGTTTGCCAGAGCGGAAGCAGGAGTTTATCTGGGAGAGGGGATGGCATTGGGCAGGTGGGCGCACTTACCTCTCCGGGCGGCACAGGGAAGGCAGTTAGAAGGACTTAGCATCCCTTTTCATATACAGCAATCGACGGACAGGAGGTCCGGCGAAAGTGCAATTGGTCCATGGATGGACCACTGCGCTGTTTGCGTCGCCAACTGAAATTCTTTGGCAGGGATGCTTAGCCCTTCTTACTGCTGTACATAGCGCCCAGAGAGGTAAGTGCGCCCATCTGCCCAATGCCATCCCCTCTCCCAGATAAACTCCTGTTGAAGCCCCAAAAAAGGAGATTCCTCTATGTTCCGTATCCTAATCGTAGAAGACGACAAAATTATTTCCGATAAAATGAAGAAGCATCTGGAAAAATGGGGCTATGAAGTAGAATGTGTCGATGACTTTGCAAACGTGCTGCAGCATTTTACCCGCTTTGACCCTCAGCTGGTGTTGATGGACATTGGACTGCCCTTTTACAACGGATATTACTGGTGCGGGGAAATCCGGCGCAGTTCCCAGGCGCCTATTATTTTTATTTCCTCCGCCTCCGATAACATGAATATTGTGATGGCGGTGAATATGGGAGGAGACGATTTTATTGCCAAGCCCTTTGACCTGGAAATTTTGGCGGCGAAGGTGCAGGCTGTCCTGCGCAGAACCTATTCTTTTCAAAGCTGGTCTTCGGTGTTGGAGTATGGGGGGCTTACATTGAACTTGAGCGACATGTCGATTGCATGGGGGGATAAAAAACTGGAATTGACCAAAAATGAATTCAGAATCCTTCAGATTTTGTTTGAAAACGGGGGAAAGGTAGTTTCCCGGGAAAGCATTATGAAACGTCTATGGGACGACGAATGTTTTGTGGATGATAATACTCTGACGGTAAATATGAACCGGCTGAGAAAAAGGCTGGAAGAAGCAGGGATGAAGGATAGGATTACAACTAAAAAAGGAGTGGGGTATCAGTTGAATGAATAAACGGATTTTGAAGGCATATTTCGTGGAACATATTCGACCTGTCTTATTCTATGGGATTAGTATTCTGCTTTTATTTGCCCTTGCCGGGCTGTATGAATACGATCAGGGGATGAAAAATATGTCCTATGGGCTATGGCTGCTTCTTTTTTTCGGGGGTGTGTGGGGTGTGTATGATTTTATCCGCTATAGGAAAAAATGTGGTAGACTGATGGATACTGTGTCGAGAACGGTAGAAAGAGAAGGACATATGCCTGCGGCGGAGACGCTTCCGGAAGCGGTTTATCAGGAAATGATAGCACAGGAGGAACAGGAGAAACGCAGCCTGGTTACAGAATACGATGCCGCCAGGCAGGACGCCGCAGATTATTATACCATGTGGATTCATCAGATCAAAACGCCTATTGCGGCAATGAGGCTTTTGCTGGAGGATAAGGAGGAGACGCCGCAGACATCTGCCCCAAAGCAGGCGAGGGAAGAGCTGTTTAAAATCGAAGAGTATGCGGAGATGGCGCTTCATTATGCCAGATTGGACAGCCTGTCTTCCGATCTGTCCTTTAAAAAGCAGGAGATTTATGGCATTATCCGGCGCGCAGTGAAAAAGTACGGTATTCTTTTTATCGGAAGCGGGCTGACCTTTTCCATGGAACCATTTTCCTGCTGCGCCGTTACAGATGAAAAATGGATTTCTTTTGTCATAGAGCAGATTTTGTCAAATGCCATAAAGTACACAAAAACTGGAGGCATACGCGTTTATGGGGCGGATGAAGAAGGAGAGGAGTGTCGGGGGGAGGTTGCCTATGTGGTAATCCAGGATACGGGAATGGGGATTCGGGAGGAGGACCTGCCCCGTATTTTTGAAAGAGGATTTACGGGCCGCAACGGCAGGGTGGATCAGAAGGCGACGGGCATAGGGCTTTATCTGTGCCGCCAGATTATGGACAGGCTTTCCCACAGAATCCGGGTGGAGTCCCGGGAGGGAGAGGGAACGAAGGTTATTCTGGGATTTGACCAGGAGAATGTGACAGAAATGTAAGTTTGGAGAAGGGAAATGTAAGCCAAATGCATGGCAGCGCATTTCCCCTTTTCTTATAATAAAAGCATCTGGTAAATCAAAAAGAATACGGAGGATAGAGGATAATATGGCGCTTTTGGAAGTGAAGAATATCAAGAAGGTATATACTACGCGATTTGGAGCGGTGAAGGTGAACGCTTTAAACGATGTGAATTTTTCCGTGGAGGAAGGGGAATATGTGGCAATTATGGGGGAATCGGGTTCCGGCAAGACGACTCTGCTGAATATCCTTGCCTCGTTGGATAAACCCACCAGCGGACAGGTGGTTTTAAGGGGAAGAGATTTTGCAAGGGTAAAGGCAAGAGAGCTTTGCGCTTTTCGGCGGGATCATCTGGGATTTGTTTTTCAGGACTTTAACCTGTTGGACACCATGTCTTTAAAAGATAATATTTTCCTGCCTCTGGTGCTTGCCGGAGTGGGGCACAACGAAATGGAAAAAAGGGTGATCCCTCTTGCCCATAAGCTGGCAATTTTAGATCTTCTGGAGAAATATCCCTATGAGGTATCCGGGGGGCAAAAGCAGAGAGCCGCCGTGTGCCGAGCCTTAATTACACAGCCGGATATTGTGCTTGCAGACGAGCCGACCGGGGCGCTGGATTCCAAAGCCTCAGGCAAGCTTCTGAATCTGTTTGGAGAGATTAACCGGGAAGGGCAGACAATCCTGATGGTGACCCACAGTATACAGGCGGCAAGTCATGCAGGACGGATTCTGTTTATCAAGGACGGATGCATTTTTCACCAAATTTACCGGGGAAGCAGGGATAAGGATACTATGTACCGGATGATTTCGGACACGCTTACGGTATTGCAGACAGAGAATGGGGAGAAAGCTTTTGAAAAGGAGGAAGAAAGGGCGTATGAATAAGTGGAAATTATTACCCCATATGGCGATTAAGGGAATGGGGCAGAACGGAAATGTTTATTATCCCTATATTGTGGCAGGCATTTTCTCTGTTTTTACCTTTTTTATTTTCACGGCAATAGGCTACAATCAGGAGCTGATCAGCGGATTGCCCCGGGCGGCATACGCGTGGATGATGCTGGAGATTGGCAAGGTGCTTTTAGGCATTATTCTGATTCCCTTTTTGTATTATGCCAATAGCTTCCTGATCAAAAGGCGTACCAGGGAATTCGGACTGTACAGTATTTTAGGATTGGAGAAAAGGCATATTGGTATGCTTTTGTGTCTTGAAACTATGGCAAGCTATGGAATCATAATGGCTGGCGGAATCGTGCTGGGCTGTGTGCTTTCTAAGCTGCTTTTCCTTCTTCTTCTTCGGCTTACCGGACTGCCTCTGGATATTCAGTTTGTCTTTACCTGGAAGGCTTTTAGAGATACTGCGCTATTTTTTGCAGTGGTTTTTTTAATCAATTTACTCTACGGATTGTTCCAAATAGGAAGAGCAAAGCCGGTAGAGCTGCTTTCGGGAAGCAAAAAAGGGGAAAAGGAGCCCAGACGGATTTGGATTTACGGTATTCTTGGCGTTCTTTTAGTGGCGGCAGGTTATCGTATTTCGATTTGTTCAGAAGTGAACAGCATGATCTTCACAGATTTTTTCTGTGCGGTGTTCTTTGTGGTGGCGGGCACCTATCTGTTGTTTACCTCAGGCAGTATTTTGCTTTTGAGGGCATTAAAAAAGAATAAGAGGTTTTATTATAAGGCAAAAAATTTTGTGACAATTTCCGGCATGCTTTACAGGATGAAAAAGAATGCGGCAAGCCTTGCGAATATCTGTATTTTTTCCACAATGGTGATTATCACCCTTGTTTGTACCATCACCCTCTATCGGGGGCTGGACAGTATTGGATATTATGCCTATCCTTATGATGTCAGCGCCGATTACGGAGAGGGAGATTTGGCGGAAGAAAAGGTGGCGGAAAAGGTAAGAGAGCTGGAAGGAAAATATGGAATCAGAGCGCTTAGAACGGATGTATATGATTTCAGGAGATTTTCCTGTGGGCGCAAGGGCAATCGGTTTGAAACGGTTGGACCTGATACGAAATTTGAGGATACTTACGGTGTGTATCTGCTTACCCTGGCGGACTATAACCGGCTGGAAAAGGAAGATAAGACATTAGAGGGAAATCAGGTCTTGTTCCTCTCTGAGGGATCAGACTTAGGTCTGGACAGCATTGAATTTATGGGAATGGAACTGCCCGTAGCGGAAGAGCTGGCGCAGCTTTATCCCTTTCCGAAATCCGGAAAGAGCAATTTCGGCACGGATTTTGTGATCGTAGTGAAGGATGAAGAGGCAAGAAATGCATGTGCCCGTGCTTTTGCGGAGAAGAACGGTATTATTGATGTGGATGCTTTTGTGGAAAGCGGGTATCAGAAGGTTGGAATTTTGCTGGAAGGAGAAGACGGTCAAAAAAAGGAATTTGTGGATGAATTGCTGGTCTGGCTGCAGGGGCAGGAAGGTTTTACTGCATGTAGAAACGGAGTGGAAGGAAGGGAAGGCACCAAATCCATGTATGGGGGACTTTTGTTTATTGGAATTTTATTCGGAATCGTTTTCTTCATGTGTCTGCTGCTGATTATGTATTATAAGCAGATATCGGAAGGTTATGAAGACCAGGGCAGTTTTGCCATTATGCAGAAGGTTGGAATGAGCGATGGAGAGATCAGGGGAACGATCCACAGGCAGATTTTGACGGTATTTCTGCTGCCTTTAGGGGGCGCGCTGATGCACACCTGCGCCGGAATGTTTATGGTGGATAATCTGATGGCGGCGCTGAATCTGTTCAACAATTGGATGATTATCTGGTGGACCTTTTGGGTTTCACTGCTCTTTATCGTCCTTTATGGAATATGCTATCTGGCAACGGCGAGGACTTATTATCGTATTGTGAAGTAGGGCGTGGGTCTTACTTCACAATTTTATCTTGAATTGCTATTTTTTGTCAGGATTTAAAGGTACTTTTGCATTTCTTTATCAAAGTCAGAAACAAATTCTGCATCTTGTTTGATACGATAATTAGAATATTCTTTCAGAGCCAGTTCATTAGCAAGCTCCCGTGAAATATATCCGGAATTATTTAAAATGTCATATTCATTAAAATTTAGAAAAGCATCTAATTTATTTACCCAATCTTGCATAGACATTAGTTTATTACGTTTAGCCTGATTCTCTGCATAATCCAAATACATTGTAACAATATCGTTAAGTGAAGATAATTCCTTTTGGGTTAAATAGTTTTTAGATATAATAACATCGGATTTTAATATTTTTCCATCAGGGGCATTTTTCCAAGTATTGAGTCCTAAATGTTCTTTAGAACTATCTACTCTGGAATGAATAATTTCAGGGGCTGTTTTCTGAGTGACAGCAAATAATAATTTGTTCTGTACAGTTTGAAAAAAATTTTTTGTAATATTACTGCTTTTATCATAATCGTAGCTGCACTGTGAATATATGTCAGTGATTTTTTGATAAAATCTGCGTTCACTGGCACGAATTTCTTTGATACGCTCTAATAATTCATCAAAATAGTCTTTACCAAAAGGCTTTCCATTCTTAAGCATATCGTCATTAATGACATAGCCCTTAATAATATATTGTTTCAGGGTATTTGTTGCCCACTGCCGAAATTTAGTTGCTCGAATGGAATTAACACGGTAACCAATAGAAATTATCATATCTAAGTTATAGTGTCTTACATTCCGCTTAATGTGTCTAGATCCTTCAAGTTGAACTATTGGAAAAATTCCAATAGTTGATTCTTCCATTAGCTCTTTAGAATTATATATTTCTTTTACATGATAATTGATAGTGGAAGTATCGACGTCGAATAGTTGTGCTATAGTTTTTTGAGTCATCCAAAAAGTCTCATTAAAAAAAAATACAGAAACGAATATATTTTCATCAGGAGTTTGATAAAAAAGAATATTGCCTGATGGAGGGGTTGGTTCAAAGTTGGTGTTTAAATTACTATCTACATCTCCCCCTTTTTTTCTAAAAGCTTCAAGTTCTTTGTCAAAATTCATAAAGTCCCCTTTTCAATAAAATTTAGTAAATTCATTTTAGCATGACGGTGTGTGAAAGACAAAGAAAAAATATATAAAATGATAGATTATTATTGTTTTCTTAATGTTAAATTCTGATGTGCCATTTTTCCCCACAGGATGTTAGAATACTATCATAATCGGCGATAAAAAATCATTGACAGGGAGAAATGGCATATGTATCTTATCTTACTTTTATTGGGGGTCATTTTTATTGGTTATTTTATATGTATCGCATTTTTTGTGGGGCATGGCACCAACTTCTTTTTTATATGGTTATTTCTGGGAATCGGCGCCATTACAATGGCGGTACTGATGAAAAAAGGAATCTGGAGCGAACACCTTCCCCGGTGGATCAGAAGAATTTTCACTGTGCTGGTATGTGTGGGAGGTATTGTGTTCATAGTGGTGGAGAGCTGCATTATCAGCGGTTTTTCCCAGAAAGGACCGGATGGGCTTGACTATCTGGTGGTGTTAGGGGCGCAGATGAAAACCAGCGGTCCTTCCAAAGCGCTGCAGTACAGGCTGGATGAGGCGATCCGCTATTTAGAGGAAAATCCTGATACCCAGGTGATCGTGTCAGGCGGTCAGGGACCGGACGAGCCTATATCGGAGGCGCAGGGAATGTATGACTATCTGGTGGAAAAGGGAATCTCATCGGAGCGGATTCTGATGGAGGATCAGTCAAAAAACACCTTCCAGAATCTGACTTTTTCAGAAAAATATTTAAACAAGGAAAAGGATGCGGTGGGAGTGGTGAGCAACAACTTTCATGTGTTCCGCGCCACAAAGATTGCCCGGAAGGCAGGCTATCAGAAAGTATATGGCATAGCCGCAAAAGGGGAGCCTTTTTTACAATACAATAATATGATGCGGGAATTCTTTGGGGTGACAAAGGATTTCCTGATGGGCAATATGTGATGAAAATGATCACAAGGCTTTCTTGCGCATCCCGTCCGCATGTAGTACACTTATTTTAAGTAAAATTATGAAAACAGGGGGGCGTTAGATTGGAAAATCAAATTGAAAAGCTAAGAGAGATTATAAATGGCAGCGATAATATTGTATTTTTTGGGGGCGCAGGGGTTTCCACGGAGAGCGGCATCCCGGATTTCCGAAGTGTGGACGGTCTGTATCATCAGAAATATGATTATCCCCCGGAAACCATTTTGAGCCATACCTTCTACAGACAGAAGCCGGAGGAATTTTTCCGTTTTTATCAGGATAAAATGCTTTGCCTGGATGCGAAGCCCAATGCCGCCCATTTGAAACTGGCGCAGTGGGAGCGGGAAGGAAAACTGAAGGCGGTTATTACCCAGAACATCGATGGACTGCATCAGGCGGCAGGCAGCAAACGGGTGCTGGAGCTGCACGGAAGCGTGCTTCGGAATTATTGTGAAAAGTGTGGGAAATTCTTTGATGGGGAATATATGCTTCACGCTGAGGGTGTGCCCAAGTGCGATGCCTGCGGCGGAGCCGTGAAGCCGGATGTGGTTTTGTATGAAGAGGGGTTAAACGACCAGACTTTAAGAGACGCCATTTCCTATATCAGGAACGCGGACGTGCTGATTATCGGAGGCACTTCCCTGGTGGTATATCCGGCAGCAGGTCTGATCGACTATTATAGTGGAGATAAGTTAATCCTGATCAATAAGACGCCTACGGCGAGAGACCAGGCGGCGGATCTGGTGATTCAGGGAAGCATTGGAGAGATTTTAGGGGCATTATAGGAAGAGAGGGAAGCAATGGACGTTCAGGTGGGCGATCTTCTGACTTTGAAAAAAGCGCATCCCTGCGGTAGCTTCCAGTGGGAGGTTCTCAGGATCGGAGCCGACTTCAGGCTGAAATGTGCAGGCTGCGGACACCAGATTATGATTCCCAGAAGTCAGGCGGAAAAGAAAATCCGGAAAATAAATGGGACAAACGCTTGAAAAAGAAAGAGAAACGTGGTATTATATTACTCCGTGGTATGTTTTAGAAATTCGCAAAAGCGGAAACAACACATTCCTTGCTCCCGTTTGGGGGCCAGAGACCAAAAGGAGGTAACTTAAGCATGAACAAATATGAATTAGCCGTTGTTGTAAGTGCGAAAATCGAGGATGAGGAAAGAGCAGCTGTTATTGACAGATGTAAGACGCTCATTGAGAGATTCGGCGGTACGATTACAAACGTTGACGACTGGGGCAAGAAGAGACTTGCTTATGAAGTGCAGAAGATGAAAGAAGCTTACTACTACTTCATTCAGTTTGATGCCGAGAGCACAGCGCCGATCGAAATCGAAAATCGTGTTCGCATTATGGACAATGTTATCAGATTTTTATGCGTTAAACAGAACGAAGCATAAAGCGTATACGAAAGAATATGCTGGAAAGTAGAGGCAGGTATGAACAAAGCAATACTTATGGGGCGTTTGACAAGAGATCCTGAGGTGAGATATTCACAGGGGGATAACGCGATGGCAATTGCCAGATATACACTGGCTGTGGATCGCAGATTTAATCGAAGCGAAGAAAGCAACGCCGATTTTATAAACTGTGTGGCATTTGGAAAAGCAGCGGAATTTGCTGAAAAGTATTTCAGAAAAGGAACCAAGCTGCTGGTTACCGGGCGGATTCAGACCGGAAGCTACACCAACAAGGACGGCGTCAAGGTGTATACCACAGAGGTTATCGTCGAAGATCAGGAGTTTGCCGAAAGCAAAAACAGCAGCAGCAATGCCGGTTCGGACGGGGGTTTTACCGGCGGCTCAAACAGGGCTCCCGAACCATCAGGAGCGGGCGACGGTTTCATGAATATTCCGGACGGAATAGACGAGGAATTGCCGTTTAACTAGAAGGAAATTGAAATTAAGACAGGAGGCAATGATTATGGCATATAATAAAGCAGAGAAGTCTGATTCTCCCATGAGAAAAAAAGGCGGAATGCGCAGAAGAAAAAAAGTTTGCGTGTTCTGTGGCAAAGACAATGTGATTGATTACAAAGACGTAAATAAATTAAAAAGATATGTGTCTGAGAGAGGAAAGATCCTCCCCAGAAGAATTACAGGAAACTGTGCAAAGCATCAGAGAGCGCTCACCGTTGCAATCAAGAGAGCGCGCCATGTTGCATTGATGCCTTATACTTGCGATTAAGGCAGCGGGGTGTAATTAAATCATTTGTATCTGAGATGAGCGGCTGCCTGTAATCGGCAGCCGTTTTCTTACGATAAGCTGGCTCGCGGAGCGTGGCAGCGTTCGTTTCAAACGCCGGCGCGCAAAGCGTGTCGGCGTTTGGTTTAATAAGCCGGTTTGGCAAGCGTGCCGGCGTTTGGTGCGTTATGGGCGGATTTTGCCGCTTTATGAGAAAAAAGCGCAAAAGAAGTCTAAAAGCTTCTGCATAATCATGTGGAAACTTTTTAAGAAAAATGTTATACTAAATAAGTATATTTTAATGATCTTTATCAGGCGCAGAGGGGTATTTGCGATAATGGCTCCATTAAAAAGCAAGATGAAACTAAAGGGAAGACTGAAAAGATACATGCAGACTTCTTTATATTTAGGATTTTTACTGATACTGGTTAACCTTGCCGTGTATCTTTTTAGCGTACCGGCGGGACTGATCGTAACCTGCTTTAACCTTCTTTACTTTGCGGTAGTGATCTCCTTACAGCTTTATAATAAGCCGGTGATCTTGAATGAAATGGTGAGCTTCGCCACCCAGTATGGACAAGTCCAAAAGGTACTTCTCAGGGAGTTGGAGATTCCCTACGCCATGTTGGACGATAGCGGGCATGTGATCTGGACCAACGAGGCGTTTGAAAGAGTGGTACATAAAGAGAAAGGGTACCGAAAATCCATTACTTCCCTGTTCCCTTCCATCACCAAGGAAAAACTTCCCGGGGAAACGGAATACACGGAAGTGGACCTGGTATTTGAAAACAGCAACTATGTTGCTAAAATGCGAAAGATCTCCATGCATGCCATGTTTGAGAGCAGCGATATTGTTGAGGCGGAGGATTACAACGGCTTTTTGATTGCATTCTATCTCTTTGACGAGACGGCGCTTCAGATCGCATTGAAAGAGGTAGATGACCAAAGCCTTGCGGTAGGTATGATCTACCTGGATAACTATGACGAGGCGCTTGAGAGTGTGGAGGAGGTAAGGCGCTCCCTGTTGATCGCATTGATAGACCGGAAGGTCAATAAATATATTGCGGCGCTTGACGGCATTTGTAAGAAGCTGGAGAAGGACAAGTATATGATTATTCTCCGCAAAAAGGCGATTGCGCTGCTTCGGGAGAATAAATTCGACTTGCTGGAGGATGTTAAGACGGTTAACATCGGCAATGATATGGCGGTGACCATCAGCATCGGCATGGGATTGGACGGGCTTACCTACGCCCAGAATTATGAATTTGCCCGCAACGCCATCGACCTTGCCCTTGGACGGGGCGGCGATCAGGCAGTTGTGAAAACGCCGGAAAATGTCACTTACTATGGAGGTAAGAGCCAGCAGGTGGAGAAAAACACCCGTGTAAAGGCACGTGTGAAAGCGCAGGCACTCCGGGAGATTATTTCCATTAAGGAAAGAGTGCTGATTATGGGGCACAGGCTTGCGGATGTGGATAGTTTTGGGGCGGCAGTGGGAATTTACCGGATCGCCACGACCCTGGACAGGAAGGCGAATATTGTGCTGAACGATGTGAGCACTTCCTTAAAACCTATGGTAGATCTGATCAAAAGCCATGAGGAGTATGGCGGGGATATTATTATTAACAGCCAGCAGGCATTGGAGCTTGCGGGAAGCAATACGGTGCTGGTGGTAGTGGATGTGAACAAACCAAGCATTACGGAATGTCCGGAGCTGCTTAAGATCTGTAAATCCATTGTGGTCTTGGATCATCACAGGCAGGGGACGGAGGTCATTGAAAATGCTACCCTTTCCTACGTGGAGGCATATGCTTCCTCGACCTGCGAGATGGTTTCGGAAATTCTGCAATATATTGGAGAAAATATTCGGATTACGCCGGAAGAGGCGGACTGTATGTATTCGGGTATTATTATTGATACCAATAACTTTATGACAAAGACCGGAGTCAGAACCTTCGAGGCGGCGGCTTTCTTAAGGAGAAACGGTGCGGATGTGACCAGAGTGCGCAAACTCTCCAGGGAGGATGCGGCTGAATATAAGGCGAAGGCGGACGCGGTAAGCCAGGCGGAGATTTACCGGAATGCGTTTGCCATCTCCACCTGTACCAGCGAGGACATTCAAAGCCCCACTATAGTGGGCGCCCAGGCGGCAAACGAACTGCTGAATATCAAAGGAGTCCGGGCAAGCTTTGTGCTGACAGAATACCAGAATCAGATCTTTGTCAGCGCCCGCTCGATTGACGAAGTGAATGTGCAGATTATTATGGAAAGAATGGGCGGCGGCGGTCATTTAGGCATGGCGGGTTGCCAGCTGGATGGGGTTTCCATTCCCGAAGGTATCGGTATTCTGAAAAGCAATTTGGATAAGATGATTGCCGACGGAGATTTGGAAGTGGACTGAAGAATAAAGGGAGGATAAACCTATGAAAGTAATATTATTAGAAGATGTAAAGAGCCTTGGGAAGAAAGGCGATGTGGTAGATATCAACGACGGATATGCAAGAAATTTTGTCTTACCAAAAAAACTGGGAATTGAGGCAAACAATAAAAATATGAACGATCTGAAGCTGAAAAGGGCAAACGATGAAAAGATTGCCAAGGAACAGCTTGAGGCGGCGCAGGACTTTGCAAAAGAAATGGAGCAGGAGGAAGTGGTTCTTTCCATTAAGGCAGGCGAAGGAGGAAAAACCTTCGGATCCATTTCCACTAAGGAAATTGCCCAGGGATACAAGCAACAGCAGGGTAAGGAAATCGATAAGAAAAAGATCATCCTTCCCGAGCCGATTAAAAGCTTTGGCGTGTTTGAGGTAGGGGTGAAGCTGCATCCCAATGTGACAGGTAAGCTGAAGGTGAAAGTAACGGAGATGAAAGGTTAGATCGTAAATGGCAGCAGCGGAGGAAACGCTTTTAAAGCGGGTATTACCACACAGTATAGAGGCGGAGCAGTCGGTGATCGGCTCCATGATCATGGACAGGGAAGCAATTACGGTGGCGTCGGAAATCATATGCGGCGACGACTTCTATAACAGGCAGTTTGGGGTGGTGTTCGACACCATGGTGGAACTGAATGACGAGGGAAAACCGGTGGATCTGGTAACTCTGCAGGACCGCCTGAAGGAAAAGGATGTGCCCCCTGAGGTGAGCAGCCTGGAATTTATAAGGGATTTGATCACTGCGGTTCCCACTTCCGCCAACATTAAATACTATGCCAATATTGTGGCTGAAAAGTCTACCCTTCGGAAGCTGATTCGGTTGAATGAGGAAATTGCCAATACCTGTTACACCGGAAAGGAAAGCCTGGAGGTAATTCTGGAGGACACAGAAAAAAGAGTTTTTGAGCTGGTTCAAAAGAGAAATACCGGAGAATTCGTTCCTATCAGGCAGGTGGTTATGAATGCCATGGATAAGATCGAAAAGGCGTCCAAAAACAAGGGAAATGTAACCGGTATAGCCACAGGTTTTATAGATTTAGACTACAGAACGGCTGGTATGCAGCCTTCCGATTTGATTTTGATTGCGGCGAGACCTTCCATGGGCAAGACGGCATTTGTCCTGAATATTGCTCAGTATGTGGCGTTTAAATCCGGCGAAACGGTGGCGATCTTCAGTCTGGAAATGAGTAAGGAACAACTGGTGAACCGTCTGTTTTCTCTGGAGTCCAGAGTAGATTCCCAGCATCTTAGGACAGGCAATCTCTCCGATGCGGAATGGGAAAAGCTGATTGAAAGCGCAGGAGTGATCGGTCAATCGAATCTGATCATAGACGACACGCCGGGCATCAGTATTTCGGAGCTCCGTTCAAAGTGTAGAAAGTACAAACTGGAGCATGATCTTAAAATGATCATTATCGATTACCTGCAGCTGATGTCGGGAAGCGGACGGGGATCCGATTCCCGTCAGCAGGAAATATCCGATATTTCCCGCTCCCTTAAAGCGCTGGCAAGGGAGCTGAATGTACCTGTAGTGGCGCTTTCCCAGCTCAGCCGTGCAGTGGAACAGAGACCGGATCACAGACCGATGCTTTCGGATCTGCGGGAGTCCGGCGCCATCGAGCAGGACGCGGATGTGGTGATGTTCATATACAGGGACGATTATTATAACAAAGATACGGAAAAGAAAGGGATTGCAGAGATTATCATTGCCAAGCAGAGAAACGGTCCGATCGGTACCGTGGAGCTGGTTTGGCTGCCGGATTATACCAAGTTTGCCAATCTGCAAAAATAAATTACATAGCAATTACACGATACAAAAGAGGACAAGCCGGATAGGGGTGTCCTCTTTTATAATGCGCAGAGCGCAGTGGATAAAAAATATATTTCATTGAGAAAGGGGAAAAATATGAAACAGGCAGAGAAGATCTATATGATTTCAGACGCGGCAAAGCAGGTACAGGTGGAGGCGCATGTACTCAGGTATTGGGAGGAGGAGCTGGAGATACCGGCAAAAAGAAATGAAATGGGGCACCGCTATTATACGGAGGAGGATATCAATCAGTTCCGTCGGGTAAAGGAGCTGAAGGAACAGGGGCTTCAGCTGAAAGCGATCCGTCACATACTGAAAAGCGGAAGGCTTCAGACACCGGTAATGCTTTTTGAGAAAGCGGAACATACGAAAGAGACGCAGCCGGAGCAGGGAGCGTCAGAAATTCAGCCTTCACCCATGCAAGGAGACGTGGATCTGGAAAAGAGACATGTCATTATGGTGAAAAAAGGAGAGTTTGTGCCGATTCAGGAGGAGAGCAGAGAGCAAAAAAGCCTGCGTCTCCAGCAGCTGCTTAAGGAAATGATTGTGGAAGCAGTACAGAGCAACAACCAGGAGATCTGCAGGGAGATCAAGGAAACGCTCCTAAAGGAGCTGGATTATCAATTCCGGCTGCAAGAGGAAAAGGAGGACAGCAGGGAGGAAGAACGCCTGGCAAAGCAGGAAGAGCACTACCACCAGATCGACGAGCTGTTGCGCTCCTACAATCAGAGGGGCAGAAAGACCAGGAAAATGCGCAGAGAAAACGCCGGAATCAAGCTTAAAAATGAAAAAGAGGATTCGGAAAAGGAAACCGAGGAAGAAACCCCAAATACAGAGGGCAAGAAAGGTTTATTCTTAAGAAAAAAGCGTTCAATCCTATGATTGAACGCTTTTCTTTTTATTCCTCAGAGATGGCGCCTACAGGGCATCCACCGGCGCAGGAACCGCAGCTGATGCAGGTGTTAGGATCGATTTCGAACTTTCCATCGCCTTCGCTGATTGCGCCTACAGGACATTGTCCAGCACAAGCGCCACAAGAGATACAAGCGTCACTAATTACGTATGCCATGATCAAATCCTCCTTAAATATGTCCGTATTAAATAATACGATTTTTATTGATATTTTATTATCAAACTCTTATTACATTTTAATATAAAATCATAGGGAATACAAGCATAAAATGCTTGACTGCATAAATTGCTTGATGGCAAAATATGCTTAAGCTTCCGCATTTTCTTCCCGGCGTTTGCGAACACCGTTTAGGATGACCTCTTTCTTTTCGATCACCTTATTTTTATCCATTGCGGGTACGCCGGCAAGCTTGTAAGGAATGCCCAGCTTTTCATATTTGGATTCGCCCATGGTGTGGTAAGGCAGTACGTCCAAAGCTTTCAAATTGCTGAATTGCCCGATAAAGTAGCCAAGCTTAAATAAATAGGTATCATCGTCTGTAATGCCCGGGACTACCACATGGCGGATCCACATGTCCACATGCTTTCGGTCGAGATATTCTGCAAAGGCAAGAATGCCATCGTTGGGCTGCGACGTAAGCTCCTTATGCTTAACAGGATCAATATGCTTGATATCCAGCATAACCAGGTCGGTCAGTTCCATAAGCCGATCCAGTTTTTTAATAAATTCGGTATTGTCGGGTTTAAAAGCAATACCTGAGGAATCGATGCATGTATGCACATGGTTTGCCTTTGCAATGGTAAAGAGGTCGATCAGGAAATCCACCTGCATCAAAGGCTCGCCGCCGGTTACGGTTATGCCGCCTTTTTTATAAAAATCTTCGTTTCTTTTAAACTGTTCAAAAATTTCTTCCGGTTCCATCATCGTGCCGCCAGTCATTGCCCAAGTATCGGGGTTATGGCAGTATGCGCAGCGCATGGGGCATCCCTGGACAAACACTACAAAGCGCGTGCCGGGACCGTCTACGGTGCCAAAGCTTTCTAATGAGTGAATTCTTCCTTTCATAACAATGTCTCCCTTCTTTTTTCCTTCTATAGTATACCAGATTACGGTGAAAAATCCAATTGTCCAATTGATTTTATAATTAGAATAAAATATTTAATGATAAACGTTAAAAATATGTTGACAAACATAAAAAACGGTATTACAATGATTGCATAAAAGGGAATAAGTGCATGCAAACCTTTCAATAATTTCATTTATGAGAGTGAGGGAAAGAAAAATGAAGGAAGAAAAAACAATGATTGAGAAAATTCAAAAAACCTGTAGAATCGGACGCGTTGTAACCACTATTTTTAAAATATTTGGGATCGTCATGTCCGTGGTAGCAGTTTTAATGGGAGTCGTACTGGTGGGTGAGAGCAATCGGATTAACCAGGTGCTGAAGGAAGCGGTAGAGGTAGAGCCGCACATCATAGACGGCATGGATTTCCTGGAGGCGACAATGCTGAAAAGCCTGCTGGAAGAGGAGAATTTTGCCACAGTAATCGGTCTGGAGCTGCTTGTGGCAGGGGCAATCCTCATCTGCTCTGTAATTGTAGTTCATTTCGTGGGCAAGGTATTCAAGGAAATGGAGGAAAGTTACTCTCCCTTTCAGCCGTCCATTATAAAAAATTTAAAAGTGGTTTTCGTATTGGTCACATTACTTGCTCTGAGCAGTTCTCTGGCAACGGGTTTGATTGCCGGTCTTGCGCTGTGGTGTGTAATTCATATTTTTGAATACGGGTGTGAACTGCAGAGATTGTCGGATGAGACCTTATAGGCAAGGAGGTGCGGAAAGTGGCAATTATATTAAGATTGGACCGCGTGATGGCGGATCGGAAAATATCCTTAAATGACCTGGCGCAAAAAGTTGGGATCGCAAATGTGAATCTTTCCAATATTAAAACAGGAAAGGTAAGTGCAATCAGATTTTCCACATTAAATGCAATTTGCGATGTGCTGGACTGCCAGCCCGGGGATATCCTGGAATTTAAGAGAGACGATAAAGGGGATATAAACGTGGAGATATAACCTTTACAGGAAGGATTAGAAAGGAGCATTGCCCATTGAAAAGCTTCATGGGACAATGCTCCTTTGTTATGATTCATCCTTCTGCAAAGACAAAAGCAGCAAACAGATTAGATGGATTCATGGAATGTACGGGAAATAACGTCAGCCTGCTGTTCCGGTGTTAATTTGATGAAGTTAACAGCATATCCGGAAACACGGATGGTAAGCTGAGGATAATTCTCAGGATGCTTCTGAGCATCTAATAAGGTGTCTCTGTTTAATACATTAACATTGAGATGATGTCCGCCTTTTGTTGCGTAACCATCTAATAATGATACTAAGTTATCTACCTGTGCGGTGTTTGTTGCCATGATAATTTACCTCCTTTATTAATGAAAATCGTCCAAACCGTCTTCCAGGGTAGGTACGCTGCAGGCAAGGGGAGTTCTGGAACAGTCCGTGCACCCCATAGTCTGAACTTCTTTTGATTTTTCGGTGGTCTCATCGTAGTCTACATTTACATGTCCTACGCCCATCGCCATGCCGGAATCCAGCATTTTAACAAGATCGTCAACCATTTTATTGTTGTCCATTGCATTGTACCTCCTGAAAGCGAAATAAGTTAAAAGTTATAATGCCGTTATTGGAATTATTTATTCAAGTCAAGCTCGATATCGCCAGCGAAAACCTGATCTTCTTTACCAAGAGCTCCGGGGATGATGGTGAAGGTATTGGAGATACCGTCCTGTGCATCATTGAAAGGAAGCTTGGATACAGAGGATAAGGATGCTACTGCACCGTGGGTATCACGTCCATGCATCGGGTTAGCACCGGGAGCGAAAGGCTGACCTTTCTTACGTCCGTCAGGTGTGTTACCTGTTGCCTTACCATAGGTTACGTTAGAAGTAATGGTAAGAATGGATGTGGTAGGAACACCGTTTCTGTAGGTGTGATGTCTTCTGATTGCAGTCATGAATTTGTGTACAACTTCCTGTGCAATGCTGTCTACACGGTCATCATCGTTGCCGTATTTAGGGAACTCGCCGGTGGTCTTAAAGTCTACAATGATACCGTCTTCGTCTCTGATTGGCTCAACCTTAGCGTACTTGATTGCAGATAAGGAGTCAGCTACGATGGAAAGACCGGCAACACCGGTTGCAAAGTAACGTTTTACATCTCTGTCATGAAGTGCCATCTCAGCTCTCTCATAGCAGTATTTGTCATGCATGTAATGAATGATATTCAGGGTATTTACATATACGTCTGCCTGCCATTCCATCATGTCGATGAACTTGCTGTATACATCGTCAAAGTCGAGAACGTCGCCTTCAACAGGACGATACTTAGGACCAACCTGTTTCTTGGTAACTTCATCAATACCGCCGTTTAATGCGTAAAGCAGACATTTAGCAAGGTTTGCTCTGGCGCCGAAGAACTGCATTTCCTTACCGATTACCATGGAAGATACGCAGCATGCAATACCGTAGTCGTCGCCATGGGTTACTCTCATAAGGTCGTCATTCTCATACTGGATGGAAGAAGTCTGGATGGACATCTTTGCACAGTATCTCTTCCAGTTTTCAGGAAGTCTTGTGGACCAGAGAACCGTTAAGTTGGGCTCAGGGCTGGGACCTAAGTTGGTAAGAGTATGGAGATAACGGAAGCTCATCTTTGTTACCATAGGACGTCCGTCAACGCCAACACCGCCCAAGGATTCGGTTACCCATACAGGGTCGCCTGCGAAAATCTGATTGTATTCAGGAGTACGTGCAAATTTCACGCAACGAAGCTTCATAATGAAGTGATCAACAAATTCCTGAATCTGCTGCTCTGTGAAGGTTCCGTTTGCCAGGTCTCTTTCTGCATAGCAGTCAAGGAAGGTGGAGGTACGTCCAAGGGACATAGCGGCACCGTTCTGCTCTTTAACGGAGCACAGATATCCAAAGTAAGTAGCCTGAATTGCTTCCTGTACGTTGGTAGCAGGTTTGGAAATGTCGCAGCCGTAGGATGCAGCCATTTCCTTCATCATCTTAAGAGCAACCATCTGCTCGGAAAGTTCCTCACGAAGACGGATCACGTCGTCTGTCATAACACGTCCGGTGGAATCCTTCTGTGCCTGCTTGTCTTCGATCAGTCTGTCGATACCGTACAGAGCGACACGTCTGTAATCGCCGATGATACGTCCACGTCCGTATGCATCCGGAAGACCTGTAATGATGTGTGCGGAACGGCATGCTCTCATTTCCTGATTGTAAGCGTCAAAGCATCCTGCATTGTGCGTTTTTCTGTGAGTTGAGAAGAACTCGCTGATTTCAGGATCAACTTCATAACCGTTGTCAGCGCAAGCCTTTTCTGCCATTCTGATACCGCCGTAAGGCTGCAGGGAACGCTTGAAGGGCTTATCTGTCTGGAAACCAACGATTGTTTCCTTGGACTTGTCAAGGTAACCGGGACCATGTGATGTGATTGTGGATACAACCTTGGTATCCATATCAAGAACGCCGCCTGCCTCACGCTCCTTTTTCTGCAGATCAAGCACCATCTGCCATAAGTCTTTTGTGTTTTGTGTAGCTTCAGCTAAGAAGGACTCATCGCCATCATAAGGATGATAGTTTCTCTGGATGAAGTCACGTACATTAACTTCATTTTCCCACTTGCCGCCTACAAAATCTTTCCATTCTGGTCTCATTTTGCATAAGCCTCCTATTAAAATTATTTGATTTATTTGTGCATAAAAATTATGCTGTCACCGTATCCTCATTATATGTTAGAATGATCTTTCCAGTCAAGGCAAAGAGTGTACTTTTTTATGAACAAAGTATGGATTTTACAGGGATTTCATAAAATTTTTGTAAAAATTGTTGAGGGACGCCAAAGGGGTTAAAAATCAGCGTGAAGGCGGGGCGCATTATGCCAGCCAAAGAGCCATGGGCAGTGCAGGGAAGGGATGTCTTGGGGAAAATGCGCAAATGCAGGTTTAGGCTTGCCAGAAAGTGGGCAAAGTATTATACTGTAAAAGCGCAGATACAGGATAAACCTGATGTGGATCAAGTCTGTAATCGTATAGAAGGAGGTTATTTAGCATGGCACAGATTACCAAAGAGATGACGATAGGTGAAATTTTGAGGGCGAATCCCAATGTGGCGCCTGTTCTGATGGAGGCGGGCATGCATTGCCTTGGATGTCCTTCCGCCCAGGCGGAAAGCCTTGAAGAGGCCGCCATGGTACATGGTATGGATATAGATGATCTGATGGCTAAGATCGAAGCAATTTAATTTAAGAACCAAACGCCGGCACGCTTTGCGAGCCAGCTTATTGGAATAAGAAAGCCGGGAAGTCTTTGGATTAAGACTTCCCGGCTCTTTTACGATAAGCCGGCGTTCGTTACGCTTCCGTACTGTGGGATTTCATAACCAGCAGGCAGACCAAAAGCAAAACGATGCCAATGGGAAGCGGTATCCATGGATTCTGGACAAAACCTGCAATGATATAAGTTACGAAAGATACCGCGGCAACCAGCAAGGCATAAGGCAGCTGGGTGGAAACGTGGTTAACGTGATTACACTGGGCGCCTGCGCTTGCCATAATGGTGGTATCTGAAATGGGAGAACAGTGGTCTCCGCATACAGCCCCTGCCATGCAGGCGGAAATGGAAATGATCATCAGCTGGGGATTGGAGTTTGCAAAAACAGCAACCACAATGGGAATTAAAATACCAAAGGTTCCCCAGGAGGTTCCGGTAGAAAAGGCAAGGAAGCATCCCACCAGGAAGATAATAGCAGGCAGGAGCATCATCAGTCCTTCCGCACTCTGTGCAACGGCGTTTGCAACAAATTCCGCTGCGCCAAGGCTGTCGGTCATTGCCTTAAGAGTCCATGCAAAGGTTAAAATCAAAATGGCAGGCACCATTGCCTTAAACCCGGCAGGCAGACAATCCATACATTGCTTGAAGCTGAGAACTCTTCTGATCAGATAAATTACAATGGTAAAGAGCATGGCAAAAATACTGCCCAGGGCAAGCCCTACGGAGGCATCTGAATTGGAGAAGGAGGCAACAAAGCTTTCTCCCTGGAAAAAGCCGCCGGTGTAGATCATGCCGATGACACAGCAGAGAATCAGAGTAAGGATGGGGATCACCAGATCGATTACTCTGCCCTTGGGATTTTCAGGAATTTCCTCTTCGCCGGAAGCGGCGGTGCCGGAGGTAAACAGATCTCCCTTGAGGGCATTTTTTTCATGGGTGCGCATGGAACCGAAATCCACCTTTAACAGGATAATCGCCACCATCATAACGATGGTCAGTAAAGCATAGTAATTGTAAGGGATCGCCCTGATAAAAATGGAGAATCCGTCTTCCCCTTCCACAAATCCGGATACGGCTGCAGCCCAGGATGAAATGGGAGCTATGATACACACAGGAGCGGCGGTGGCGTCGATCAGGTAAGCCAGCTTTGCCCTTGAAACTTTATGCTCATCTGTAACAGGGCGCATAACGCTGCCCACAGTCAGACAGTTGAAATAATCGTCTATAAAAATCAGGACACCCAGCGCTACTGTGGCAAGCTGCGCGCCTACCCGGCTTTTGATCTTTTTCCGTGCATAGTGACCAAAAGCGGCGGAGCCTCCGGCGCGGTTCATAAGACTGACCATAGCGCCCAGAACCACCAAAAATACCAGGATTCCTACGTTATAGCTGTCGGAGAGAACCGATACAAAGCCGTCGTGGAAAATATGGTTCATGGTTCCCTCAAAGGAAAAACCGGAATAGAACAATCCGCCTACCAGAATGCCCACAAACAGGGAACTGTAAACTTCCTTGGTGATGAGCGCCAGCAGGATCGCAACAATGGGCGGAACCAACGCCCAGAAGGTTGCATACATGGATGGTTGACTGACAGTGTCTGTCTCCGCAGCCAGCGCAGCCGCAGGCGCCAGTAAAAAGCAGAGTGAGAGGACCGATGCACCGGCAAACAGCCCGCGTTTGATTTTTTTCATAATTTTTATTTCCTTTCTCGTTAGTAAGCAATTTATTGTATCATTAAAAATGATAAAATACAATAAAAAACAGGCAGTCCATGATAGAACTGCCTGAATGA
This sequence comes from Lachnospiraceae bacterium UBA7093, assembly GCA_002492465.1. Taxonomy (GTDB): domain Bacteria; phylum Bacillota; class Clostridia; order Lachnospirales; family Lachnospiraceae; genus Suilimivivens. Next base: position 29,785 of record DKYT01000012.1, read on the forward strand.
GCCGCGTGTTCTGAAGAACAGGCTTTAAATGCAGGATAAAGATTGTAATGCGTTGTCCTTGACAATTGGATCAAAATGCTCTTCTAAATATGCTTCAGAGGCGGGCACTGACTTCACATTGCTGCCATACTCTGAAAGGATATTGCAAATTTTATTAAAATCAATGGGCGAATGTTCGCTCTTTGAAAGAACCAGAAGATAAGAGCCGTCGCCCTGCCGGTACAGAGAGTTAACCCCTCGGTAAAATTCAGAGAGAACATGTGCACAGCCAATAACCTCCCGAAGAGAGCGGAAGGAATAGATCCTGATCAGTTCTGCAGGAACGGTTGTATCGGAAAGCTTTTTCTGGAGCGCATTTTTGAAGGAACGCTTAGCGCTCTCCAAGTCAGAAGTCTTTTCCTCAGAGGAGGAAGACTCGTCGGCGGATACGCTTCCTGCTTTGCCATTCTGGATCTTCTTGAATAAATCAAGGACATCGTCAGCGCCTTCCGCAATGGAGTCAAGGACATCGTCCAGAGCCGTGTCCCCATCATGAACAGAAGGGGCAAACTTTGAAAAGCGGGTGTCCAGCTCGTCGGGATCCTCAACCTTGGTGATGATCAGAACGATACATTCGGAATTTAAAGGGATGGCTTCTATCATTAATGGAATATCTTCCGCTTCAAACCCAAATTCAAAGGATGCCTGCTGCATCATATCGCGGAATAAATCTTTTGCTTTTTCGGTACCGTAAGCGAGCTCGCTGAGCTTTAATTCTCTGTCTGCCAGATCCTCCCGGGTAAGGGTACAACGAATCTGGTGATCATTCACTTTTTCTATTTTCATATTATCATCACATCCTTACTACTATTAAGATACTGTTATCCTGCCGTTTGGTGACAATCCAGCCACTTAAAAATATATTATACTTTGTGCGAATTTAAGTCAATAGGACAGAAAAACAGTTTAAAAAAATTTAATAAACTGGTTATATTTGCGCTGTTCAAGAGAAAATTGTAAAAAATAAATAAAAAAATTCAAAATGCACTTGCAAAATTTGGCAATAACCACTATAATCGCAACTGTGAGATGCTTCCGGATTAATCCTGTATCAGAGAGGAGGCATGATCGTTTCATTTTATTTATACGAATCTAAGCAAATTTATTCACAGGCGGATCGATGAGAACCTTCGGTTAACGGAGCAGTTTACATCAACGCCATCTATAATGTCTTACAGGCTTCGTGCCTGTCGCGGATATTTCTGTAGAAATTTTCACCCGTTATAATTCATAAGATTGGAAATTCGCAGCGGTAATTTTTTAGATACGTATCCGGCATCTTACAGTTTTATTATCGTCATTAATCAGAAAACTATAATCGGTTTTGAATTTAATTTATCTTTTTGGCATGACATATCACGGTATCCTTTTGGAAAATGTCAAAAATTGGATTCAAAACAGATGGGAGAAAAGATGACTTCACAAAGCAAAGCTGACGTGGTCCCCTTAAGGTCACGGCTGGAAGAACTGGAAGAGAAAGGTGTGAAGCTGTACCTGAATGGTCGACCGTCCACTACGGAATATATTTTAAAAAACTGCGTAAATGAGGATACAGTTTACATGCCGGACTACGTGACCGATGAGAGTGGGAGGATCAGGGAGGTCAGATACGACAAAATCTGCCTTCCGTAAAGCCCCTGTCTAAAAGCGGCTGCGGAGACCATAAGTTTTTGTCACGGAAAACCCCTTATAATATGAAAGGATAGAAATTTTAAGTCCAATAAAACGCCTGCAAAGCGTGCCGGCGTTTGGTAGGCTCCGCAGCATTGCCGATGCCGGTTATTGCCGGCAAAATGTTATAAAAAGTCAAAATTGGTAATGACGATGCAGAAATAGTCTGATATAATGAGGACGATTGGAGGTTACAGGATGAAAAAAAAGATAATACCTGTTTTGGTTGCAATCGTCCTTATTATTCTGATTGCAGGGATAAGCATCGGCATGAAAATATGGGAGAAATACTCCTATACCAAGGAGCGTGCAGACCTGAACGCCTACTTTAACATATCGGGAGAAGGGGACGTGGCGATTATACTGAACAATGAAATGATGGAAGAGAGAGCCAGATTGTACGACGGCGTTTATTATCTGGATTTAGACACAGTGCATAGATATTTCAACGACCGCTTTTATGAGGACAAAGGAGAGCAGCTTTTGCTCTATACGGTGCCCGACGATATAATCCGCACGGAGATCGGCAGCAGCGAGACAGTCAGTAAAAACGGAGCGGAAACGCTGCCCTATACCGCCGCCAGATATGAAGGGGAGACTCTTTATATTGCCATAGATTATGTGAAGCGCTACACCAATTTCGCTTACGAGGGTTACGGGGAGCCTGACCGTCTGCAGATCAACACTACATGGGAAGAACGGCAGGTGGCGAATGCAAAAAAGGATACGGCAATACGTGTCTTAGGAGGAGTTAAAAGCGAGATCCTTGAGGATGTGCAGGTGGGAGAAAGCCTGATTCTTTTGGAGCAGATGGAGACCTGGAGCAAAGTGAAGTCCCGGGATGGGATCATCGGATATGTGGAAAACAAGCATCTGGAGGAGGCAAGCGCGGAGCTGCCCATACCGGTTACAGATTATGCGGAACCGGAATACACCAGCCTGACGAGGGATCATAAGATCAACCTGGGTTGGCATGTGGTGGCAAGCACAGCGGGGAACGATACCCTGGAGGCAGCGGTGGCGAACGCTAAGGGATTGAACGTGATATCCCCCACCTGGTTTAAACTCAGCGACAATGACGGGAACTTTACCAGCTTTGCAAGTCAGAGCTACGTGGATAAGGCACACGGCATGGGGCTTGAGGTATGGGGGCTTGTAGAAAATATTGAATACAAGGACAGCATCGATATGTATGCCATTCTTTCCTCTACAACTACCAGGGCAAAGCTGATCGACGGGCTTGTGAACGCCGCTCTCACCTACGGGCTGGATGGAATCAATGTGGACTTCGAGCAGATCAGTATGGACTGCGGGGAGCATTATATAGAATTTATCCGGGAATTGTCTATTCCCTGCCGCGCCAATGGGATTGTCCTGTCGGTGGACAACTATGTGCCCACCGGTTATACGGATCATTATGACAGGGAAGAGCAGGGAGCGGTTGCAGATTATGTGATCGTCATGGGCTATGACGAGCATTATGCGGGAAGTCCGGAGGCGGGCAGTGTGGCGTCCATTAATTTCGTGGAAGAGGGAATTGAGAAAACGGTGGCGCAGGTTCCCTCCAATAAGGTGATCAACGCGATTCCTTTTTATACCAGAATATGGGAGACGACGAACGGAGAGCTGAGCAGCCAGGCGGTTGGCATGGAGATGGCGGAAGAGTATATAAACACCCATAACATGCAGATGGAGTGGGATGATACAACCTGCCAGAATTATGGGGAGTATACAGAGGGAGGAAGCTTGTACCAGATATGGCTGGAGGATGAAGAGTCCATAGAGGTCAAGCTGAATATTATGGAAAAATATCAGATCGGCGGAGTGGCAAGCTGGAGACTTGGTTATGAGAAGCCGGAGATATGGGATGTAATCGGAACTTATCTGGCAAGGTAAGGTTCAGAGATCGGATTGAAATTGATAAAATAGTTGGATAAGCTGCGGGGTATACCTGCAGCTTATTTTTCATATGTATAAGGGAAGGCAAATGTTGCGAGGCGCAGAGTGACAAACAATCAAAACAGGATATTAAAGCTGATTATGGCGGGAATTCTAATGTTCTCCATGTTTGTTGTGGCAAGAGAAGGCGCTGTCTATGTGAATTCCGCTCAAATTGAGGAAAAAAAGAGCATCTGCGTTGTGATCGACGCAGGTCATGGAGGCTCCGATCCGGGAAAAGTGGGCATTAACGACCAGCTGGAAAAAGAAATCAATCTGGAAATTGCCCGGAAATTGAAGATGTTTTTGCAGGCGGAAGGAATCACTGTGGTTATGACCCGGGAAGGGGATGGAGGGTTGTACGATGAGGGTGCTTCTAATAAGAAGGTTCAGGATATGAAGAGAAGGCTGGAAATCATTGAGAAGGCGGATCCTGTCATGGTGGTCAGCGTTCATCAAAACAGCTATCATGAGGAATACGTAAAGGGTGCGCAGGTTTTTTATTACGCAACCAGTAAAAACAGCAAGCGGCTTGCAGAAATCATACAGGAACAACTAAAGGTCCTGGCTCCGGAAAATAAGCGGGAGGCAAAGGGAAACGACAGCTATTTCCTTTTGAAGAAAACATCCAAGCCTATTGTGATTGTGGAATGCGGATTTTTGTCCAACAGGGAAGAAGCGGAGCAGTTGACTACCTCCTTTTATCAGGAAAAGATCGCCTGGAATATCTACATGGGAATTATGAAATACATAAACAGCGAGAAAAGCGATTGATGATTTTGGGAAAGACCGGAAAAGCTGGTCAAAAACGGGAAAGTATGATAGAGTAAGGTTGAGCGTGTTTCGGAAAAGGCATTTTCCGGGGAGTATACAGGAATGAATACACGAATTGTTAAGATGGAAGAAGAAAATTTGGATGTCCAGGCGCTGCAGGAGGCAGGGACGCTTATAAAGGCGGGCGGTTTGGTGGCATTTCCTACGGAAACGGTGTACGGTCTGGGCGGAGATGCTTTAAACGGCGCATCTTCGGGAAAAATTTATGCGGCAAAGGGAAGACCTTCGGATAATCCCCTGATTATACACATTGCCCGAATGGAGGATCTGGGCTATATTGTGAAGGAAGTACCCGAGGCGGCGTATAAGCTGGCGCAGCGGTACTGGCCGGGACCTCTGACAATGATTTTTGACAAGGCGGAGTGCGTGCCCAGGGAAACCACAGGCGGTCTTGATACGGTGGCGGTGCGGATGCCCTCCAATCAGATTGCCCGGGCGCTGATCCGGGAGGCGGGAGGCTACATTGCCGCGCCCAGCGCGAATCTTTCCGGAAGACCAAGCCCTACTTCGGCAAGATATGTGATTGAGGATCTGGAGGGCAGGGTGGATATGATCATCGACGGAGGAGGAGCGGATCTGGGGCTGGAATCTACGATCGTCGATCTTACCGGGGACAAGCCAACCATTCTCAGACCGGGATATATTACGGAAGAAATGCTCGAGGAAACCCTGGGGCAGGTGGAGATAGACAAAACTATCGTGGACGGAAATTCCAGACAAGCGCCGAAGGCACCGGGCATGAAATACAGGCATTATGCCCCTAAGGGAACCCTCCTGATTGTGGAGGGGGAAGCTGACGAAAGGATTTCCTATATCAACCGCCAGATTTCTCTTCAAAAGGAGAAGGGGAAAAAGACGGGCGTTATTGCAGCAGATGAGACGGCAGGGAAATATTTTGCGGACAGTGTGAAAAGCGTGGGAAAGCGCTCCGATGAGGAACAGATTGCCCGGGCGTTGTTCCGGGTGCTTCGGGAATTTGACGATGAAGAAGTACAGGCGATTTATGCAGAAAGCTTTGAAAGCCGGGGCGTGGGATGCGCCGTTATGAACCGGCTTTTAAAGGCGGCGGGGCATCAGGTAATAAAGCTTTAAGAGAAAAGACGGCAGGAGGACGGCAGAATGATAGCGTTGGGAAGCGATCATGGGGGATATGATTTAAAGCGCAGGATTATGGAGCATTTGGATGAAAAAGGCATTTCTTATAAAGACTTCGGATGCTTTGACAAAAGCTCCTGCGATTATCCTGATTTCGGGAAAGCGGCGGCAAAGGCGGTGGCGGAAGGCATCTGCGATAAAGGCATTGTGGTATGTACCACCGGTATAGGCATTTCCATTGCGGCAAATAAGGTGCCCGGGGTACGGTGCGCCCTGTGCACAGATCCCTATCTTGCCAAAATGACGCGGCTTCACAACGATGCGAATATGCTGGCGCTGGGGGGCGGCTTTACAGGTCCTAATCTGGCGCTGGAGATTGTAGATACCTTTTTGAACACGGAGTTCTCCCAGGGAGAAAATCATGTGCGCAGAATTGGCAAGCTGGAAAATACAGATTAAGATGCAGGTGCAAATACAGGATAAAGGCAGGTGAAAGGATGAGGGATTTCAAGAAAAAGATGATAGCCGGTGGAATGACAGCGGTTCTTTTGGCGTGCGCATTTCCCGTGTCCTCTTACGCTGATAATGATAAAATATCCCAGCTGGAAGATCAGATTAATCAGAAAAAGGAAGAAAAAGAGCAGACGGAAAATGAGATCAGGGAAAGAGAAGGAGAGCTGGAAAACCTGAATCAGCAGACGGAAGGGCTCAAAGGACAGTTAAATAATTTAAATACGGACTTGAAAGAAGTCAGCGAACATCTGGAAGAGTTGGAACAACAAATAGAAGACAAAAACCAGGAGATCGAAACCACCCAGCAGGAGCTGGAAGAGGCGCGGAAGGTGGAAGAAGAACAGTATGCCGCCATGAAAAAGCGGGTTCAGTTTATGTATGAAAAACGGGATTATGTCATGCTGGAAATGTTTTTCGGGGCGGCAAATTTTTCGGATCTTCTGAACCGGGGCGATTACTTTGAGCAGCTTTCTAAATATGACAGAGAGCAGCTGGAGCTTTTCAAGGAGACCAGGCGGGGGATTGAGGAGAAGGAAGCGCTGCTGGAAAAGGAAAAGGAGGAGCTGGATGAGCTGAGGGTTTCCGTGGAAGCGGAGCAAAGCCGTGTGGCAGGGCTGGTCAGCCAGACCTCCGGCAAAATTTCCACCAACCAACGGGAAATGTCGGAGACAGAGGCGGAAATGCTGGAGTATGAAAAACAGCTGGCGGAACAAAATAACAGCATTGCGGCTTTGCAGGCACAGCTGGCGGAGGAAAGAAGGCTTTCCCAGCTGGCGGCACAGTCGGCATGGAGGGATATTTCAGAGATCTCTTTTGCAGATGGAGACAGATATCTGCTTGCCAACCTGATCTACTGTGAGGCGGGGAACCAGCCCTATGAAGGACAGGTTGCAGTGGGAGCAGTGGTTATGAACCGTGTTATGAGTTCGGTATTTCCGGATACGGTGCTGGGCGTTATTTATCAGAATAAGCAGTTCTCTCCGGTGGCGAGCGGACGGCTTGCCCTTGCCCTTGCGGAGAACCATGCCACGGATGCCTGTTACCGGGCGGCTGACGCCGCCATGTCGGGGCAGACTACAGTGGGGAACTGCCTGTTTTTCAGAACCCCGGTGGAAGGACTGTCGGGGACTCAGATCGGAGGACATATATTTTATTAAAAAAGACCCGCAGAGACGGCAGAGCCGTGCGGGTCTTTAAATGTACTTTTGGAGGGTGTCGAAGTGACCGGAATAGATAATCTGCAAAAGCTTATCTAACCGCAGGATACAGGATTTAAGGGTATCCAGGCTGATAGAACGGCTTTCCAGCGCCGTCACGAGCTCGTCCAAATCCACCACTTTCACGTAGCCGCTGGGGTAAATAATGACGTCTGCAAGCAGATCGGTTACGATCAGGCTGTTGTCAGAGGCATGGTAATCATACTCTACGATATCGCAGTACCAATACAAAAGGCTTCCGTCCTCACAGCAGAATTTACTTACTTTAAAGCCTTCTTTTAGGAAATAACAGGAACAGCCATGGTGCAGGTCTTTCTTGGGGTGCAGCGCCTGCCAGGAGGTAACGATGCGGTCTTCATCGCAGGAGAGGATTATGTCATCCTTGAGAAGGACGCATTCCTCGGGAATAATACGTCTGCGGTATAAAATAGGATTTGTCATAGAACCTCCTTTGCAGGAATAAGGGTTTGGGCGCCTGCTTTAAAAAAATAGTACTATTAAATAGAAGGAAAGTCAACGAATTTGCCGGAATTTAGAAGGAGGAAAATTTGTAGCGTAATTCTCGATTATTGCCTAGACAGAAGTGGAAAAAGTAGGTATAATCATTAGGTGAGTACAAAATAGAGAGCATTTTGCAAAATAAAATTCTAAAGGGGAGAGACATGTGAGATTTAATCGAAAGGTTTATCAGGCATTAACGATGATAGGACAGTTCGGAATTAACATGTTGGTCCCTGTTTTTGTTTGTTCTTTTCTGGGAATGTTTCTGGATAAAAAGCTGGGGACAAGTTTTCTGGTAGTGCTGTTGTTTTTTGTGGGAGCCCTGGCAGGCGGTTACAATGTCTATCGGTTTGCCAGAGGCATTTTTGCAAGTGAAAGCGAGACTTCGGCATATCTTCACAAGAGCAGGAGGAACAGGAGAGAAGCAGATGAAAGAAAAGATCACCAGAATAAACAGGACGTTGTTTGAGCTTGAGGTGGGAATTGTAATATTTGGTCTGGTGTGTCAGATATTTGCGCTTGGTTTTAAGGATAAAGCGGGATACAGTCTGGGATTGTGGCTGGGAATCGGGATTGCAATGCTTGGCGCTTTTCATATGTGGTGGTCTTTGGATCGGGCGCTGGAGCTTCCGGAGAAAGCTGCAGTGAAAGCTATGAGCACCCACAATATTTTGCGCTATGGGTTCATTGCCGCCGCCCTTGCTTTGATAGCGGTAAGCGGGATCGCTCATCCGCTGGCAACGTTTTTGGGCATTATGGGGCTGAAGGCATCCGCTTATATGCATTTTATAACGAAGAAGATCAGTACTTTAATTTATGGGGAGGAGATACTTCCTCCGCTGATAGAAGAACCTGCCGGGGGGCAGGATAGGTAAGGAGGTGAAGATATGGGACAGGGAATTCTGTTATCTGGCAGTACAGAAGTAGACTTTATGATTCATGGGGTCTTTTCCTATGAATTGTTTGGTCAGACAGTATGGATCACAACAACTCACGTATGTGTGCTGATCGTTATGTTGATCATCATCGGGTTCTGTATCGCAGCAAACCGGGCGATGAAACATGCCACAGAGGTGCCGGGCGCCTTCCAAAATGTGGTGGAGTTGATTGTGGAAAAGCTGGACGGAATGATCGGCGGCGTTATGGGCAGCCAGGCGGTCCGGTTCAGAAATTACATCGGCACGATTTTTATCTTTATTCTGATGAGCAACATTTCCGGTCTGCTGGGGCTTCGTCCGCCTACGGCGGATTATGGCGTAACCTTTGCGCTGGGTATTATTACCTTTACACTGATTCATTTCAATAAATTTAAGTACCAGAAGGTATCCGGCGTTCTGAAGGGACTGTGCGAGCCGTGGCCGATATGGGCGCCCATTAATATCATAAGCGATCTTGCGGTGCCGGTTTCGCTTTCGCTGCGTCTGTTCGCCAATATTTTGTCGGGAACGGCAATCATGGCGCTGATCTATGCGTTGCTGAGCAAGGTGGCAATTATATGGCCCGCGGCGCTTCACGTTTATTTCGACCTGTTTTCAGGGGCGATCCAGACCTACGTATTCTGTATGCTTACCATGACCTATATTACGGATGCATGTAATACAGGAGAATAGCGGCTGGTAATTAAAAAAGTAATTTTAAAATTTAACACATTTTTATGCAAAAAGCACAAGGAGGAAACAGAAATGGATTTTAATTCAAACTTTATTTTAGGTTGCTCAGCAATCGGCGCAGGTCTTGCCGTTATAGCCGGTATCGGACCTGGTGTAGGACAGGGTATCGCAGCGGGACATGCTGCAGCGGCAGTGGGAAGAAATCCCGGTGCAAAGTCTGATATTACCTCAACCATGCTGCTTGGTCAGGCGGTTGCAGAGACAACCGGTTTGTATGGTTTGCTGGTGGCAATTTTGCTGCTGTTCGTAAGACCTTTGATGGGAGCCGCTCAATAAAACGAACAAAAGTCCTTCTAAGGCGTCAAAAAACGCCGCCTAAGAAAGACTAAGTTTGTTCGAAAAGAATGACTCAGAGAGTCATTCTCTCGGGGCGTGAATTGAGGAGGAAAGGAGGTTTACGGATGGAACCGAGATTGTTTGATCTTGACCTGCAGCTGCTGGCGGATGCTACGCTGATGATTATTGCGGTTTTTGCGCTGTTTTTGGTGGCGTCTTATTTCTTATTTAATCCGGCGAGAGAGATGCTGGCAAAGAGAAGGGCGAAGATCAAGGATGAGCTTGACAGCGCGGCACAGGATAAGGAAGACGCGTCTCAGTTAAAGCAGCAGTACGAGGAAAAGCTTAAGAACATCGATCGGGAAGCGGAAGAAATCTTAAGCGATGCCAGGAAGCGCGCTTTGGAAAATGAAAACAAGATCGTGGCTGAGGCGAAGGAAGAAGCCGCCAGGATTATTGACAGGGCGAGAGTGGAAGCTGAGCTTGAGAAGCAGAAAGCGGCGGACGATGTGAAGCGTGAAATGGTAGTGCTTGCGTCCATGATGGCAGGCAAGGTAGTGAAGGCGTCTATTGATACGACCATACAGGAAAGCCTGATAAATGAAACATTGAAGGAAATAGGTGAGAGCACATGGCAAAGCTAGTTGGTACAACATATGGAGAAGCTTTGTTTGAACTGGCTGTGGAGGAGAAGAAGGAAGAGGAATTTCTGGAGGAGATTACCCAGTTAAGGGAAATCCTTGCGGAAAACCCGGACTTCGGAAAGCTCATGAACCATCCCAAGGTAACGAAGGAAGAAAAGCTCAAGGTGCTCAGGGAGGTTTTTGAAAACCGTATCTCAAAGGAACTGCTTGGATTTCTGCATCTGGTAGTGAGCAAGGACAGATACGGCGAGATCGACGCCATTTTGGACTACTTCGTGGATGAGGTCAAGAGGCTTAAGGGAATAGGCATTGCCTATGTGACCACAGCATTTCATTTAAGTGAAGCAAAGAAAAAAGAGATAGAAGCAAAGCTGCTGGCGACCACTTCTTTTCGGAAGATGGAAATGCATTATCGGATCGAGGAGGATCTGATCGGCGGAATGGTCATCCGCATTGGAGACAGGGTTGTGGACAGCAGCGTAAAAAATAAGTTGTTCGAGCTGCAGCGGGAGCTGCTTAGAACACAAGTGTAACTAGAAAAGAAAGGTGCGTAAGAACCATGAATTTAAGACCCGAAGAAATCAGTTCTGTGATCAAAGAGCAGATTAAAAGATATGCTTCAGAGCTTGAAGTTTCAGAAGTCGGCACGGTTATTCAGGTTGCCGACGGTATTGCACGTGTACATGGTCTGGAAAACGCAATGCAGGGCGAGCTTTTGGAGTTCCCCGGAGAAGTATACGGCATGGTGCTGAATCTGGAAGAGGATAACGTAGGCGCGGTACTTCTGGGAAGCCAAAAGAATATCAACGAGGGCGACACGGTAAAGACAACCGGGCGTGTGGTTGAGGTTCCTGTAGGCGACGTTATGTTGGGACGTGTAGTAAATGCTCTTGGGCAGCCCATCGATGGAAAGGGACCCGTTCAGACAGACAAATATCGTAAAATAGAAAGAGTCGCATCCGGCGTTATCACCAGAAAATCGGTGGATACCCCGTTGCAGACAGGTATTAAGGCAATCGACTCCATGGTGCCCATCGGAAGGGGACAGCGTGAGCTTATTATCGGCGACAGACAGACCGGTAAGACGGCGATTGCAATCGATACAATTATCAATCAAAAAGGACAGGGCGTAAAGTGTATTTATGTTGCCATCGGACAGAAGGCGTCTACGGTAGCTTCCATTGTGAATACATTGGAAGAATCCGGCGCCATGGCGTATACCACAGTAGTGGCAGCAACGGCAAGTGAGCTGGCGCCCTTACAGTATATTGCGCCTTATTCCGGGTGCGCTATCGGTGAGGAATGGATGGAAAACGGACAGGATGTGCTGGTAGTTTATGATGATTTGAGTAAACATGCCGCTGCATACCGTACCCTTTCCCTGCTCTTAAAACGTCCCCCCGGGCGTGAGGCTTATCCCGGCGATGTATTCTATCTGCACTCAAGATTACTGGAACGTGCAGCAAGAATGAGCGAAGAGTACGGCGGCGGTTCCCTTACTGCGCTTCCCATTATCGAGACCCAGGCAGGGGACGTATCTGCTTATATTCCGACCAACGTTATTTCCATTACAGACGGTCAGATCTATCTGGAAACGGAAATGTTCAATTCCGGTTTCCGTCCTGCCGTAAATGCAGGTTTGTCTGTATCCCGTGTAGGCGGCGCCGCACAGATCAAGGCAATGAAAAAGATCGCCGCGCCTATCCGTGTAGAGCTGGCACAGTACAGAGAGCTTGCCGCTTTCTCCCAGTTTGGATCGGAGCTGGACGCAGATACCAAAGAAAAGCTGGCACAGGGCGAAAGGATCAAGGAGGTTTTGAAACAGCCCCAGTATAAGCCTATGCCGGTACAGTATCAGGTTATCATTATTTATGCAGTTACCAATAAGTATCTGTTGGATGTTCCTACGGAAGAGATTACAAAATTTGAGGAAGAGTTCTTTGAATTCCTGGATACAAAATATCCACAGGTTCCCAACGCTATTGCAGAAGAAAAGGTGATTTCCGACGCTACGGAGGAAGCCTTAAAGAAGGCGATCACAGAGTTTAAAGAGGCGTTTTTAAAGTAGGAAGAGATAAGGATAAGGTGATAATATGGCTTCAATGCGTGATATAAAAAGGCGTAAGGGCAGTATACAAAGCACCCAGCAGATTACCAAGGC
>DKYT01000020.1:0-56078 GCA_002492465.1 Lachnospiraceae bacterium UBA7093
TTTTGAGATAATCAACCATTTTTAGCAAAAAATAATTTAAATGGTAGTAACAAATAAAAAAAGATCATTTTTGTAAGTTCAAAACATAGAACCATATAATATTGGGAGGTAAAAAGAATGAAAGCAATAAAAAAGACGATTGTGTTATTAACCGTGATGTCTCTTTTCATATCCGTTATTTCCGGTTGTTCTAAAACCGAAAACCAAAATCCTGCATCCGACGTTACAGGCAGCACCACAGACAGCGCTGTAGACGATACTGATGAGGTAACCGAGGTTGCATTTTGGGGAGGATGGAATGGCGCAGATTTAGGGGCTATGCAGGAAATTGTTGAACAGTTCAACCAGTCCCAGGATCGTATTCATGTTACTTTGACAAATTTCAGCTGGGCGGACATGTTTTCAAAACTTGTCACGGAATATGCGGACGGAGTTCCCTGCGATGTTATGGGATTGCATCCCTTTGAGATCGGACAATATGCAGAAATGGGGCTTTTTAATCCTGAGCCTGTAAAACAACTGAATCTGAATAAAGAAAATTATTCTGACGCTGTATGGAATGGAACCTTTTTTAACGGAACTCAGTATGCCGTTCCTATGGACAGTCATATGCACGGTTTGTTCTACAATACGAAATTACTGGAAGACGCCGGTATTACCAAGATTCCGGAAACAGGTGACGAGCTGGTTGAAGCTGCTCAAAAGCTTACGATTGACAAAAACGGAAAGCATCCGTATGAGGAAGGTTTTGACGTTGACAATATTGTGCAATATGGGCTTGGCATGGGTATGAACCATCATTTGCTGTTCCAATTTCAAACATTAATGTGCCAGCAGGGAGCGGAACCTTTCAGTGCTGATATGACAGAAGTAACATTTGATGATCAAAAAGCTGTCAATGCAATGACTTGGTTGCAGGACTTGGTTTTTAAATACCATGTTGCTCCTTTGGGAGAAACTTCCTATTCCGATGATTTTATAAATGGTACAGTTGCAATGGCAATTGGCGGATCCTGGGATGTGCCTAAAATAAAAAGTTCGGACATTGACTGGGGCGTAACTTTATACCCACAAGTGTTTGAAGGGGAACAGGCATATTGGGCATCAGCACATATGCTAGTATTTCCCAGCAATAAAAATCCGGATGAAAAGAAAGTGGCTGCTACTGTTGAGTTTGTAAATTGGATATCAGATAATCTGCAGCTTTGGGCAGATGCGGGATATGTACCCAGCAGCAAACAAATGGAATCTTATGTAAAACAGGATGAAAAAATCAGTATATGGATCGATGCAATGCCTTATGTACATTATATGCCTGCCCACCCCAAAGCATCACAGTTATTTAACCAGACGGCACCATGTCCGTTTGTGACGGCATATAGCTCCTTGATTCTTGACAATGCCGATCCGGAGGAAGTGGTAAGGCAATTTAAGTCTGACTTAAATGAAATTTTGAAAGATTGACGCATATATTCACGCAATGGCAATAAATTAAGGTCAAGCTGGCTTGACTTTGGCGGCTGCGAGCTGATCATTTGGCGCGCAGCCCCTTTACACTATGTAAGAAGGGGTGAATTGAATGAAAAAACAAAATATAGCTGCAATATTTTTTCTGGCACCATATATGATTGTTTTTGTTTTGTTCCGTTTAGGACCAAGTATTGCGGGAATCCTGATCAGCCTCACGGATTGGAATATTATTGGGGATATCACGTTTGTAGGATTAAAAAATTTTGAAACCATGTTCAGGTCCGGGCACTTTTGGACGGCATTGATCAATACAGGAAAATTTTCGGTTATTGTGGTGCCTGCCGTTGTTATCCTGAGTCTTGCTCTCGCCGTTTTGTTTAATCAAAAATTGCGTTTCAGAGGAATCGCGCGTGCAATTACGATCATTCCATATGTATTGATACCCGCCGTGACAGGCGTAATATGGAATTGGATGTATTCCTATAAATCCGGCATCTTAAATTATTATTTGGAAAATGCCGGTTTAAAACAGGTGGGCTGGCTGATCGACAAAAAATATGCCCTTATTTCCATTGCAATTGTGATCATATGGTCTTATTTGGGGTATAATATGGTTTTATTTTTGGCCGGTCTTCAAAATATCCCGGAAGAATTGTTTGAAGCGGCTGTTATAGATGGGGCAACAAAGCGCCAGGCTTTTATGAAGATTACACTGCCCCTTTTAAAGCCCGTAACATCGTTAGTCATTACCTTAAGCTTTATTAACACTGTGCAGATTTATGACCAAATCTATGTGATGACAAACGGCGGACCGGGCACTTCTACAATGACATTGGTGCAATATATGTATACCAGTGCTTTTAAAGACTATGATATGGGATATGGTTCAGCCATTGGAACCACGATTGTTGTAATTTTGGTTGTTGTCTATTTTGTGGTAAACAAGCTCTTTAGGACGGAGGTGGATTGATGCGTAAATATTTTAGAAAAATACTTCTTTATTTCTGTATGGTGTTTATATTGCTTATATTTATGTTTCCACTTGCGTGGGCAGTGGTCTGCTCATTTAAAAGTGAGCTGGAAATCATCAAATGGCCGCCTACCTGGATACCGGAGCAGTTTACGCTTGAAAATTATCAGTATATGTTAGAACATTATCCATTTGTAAGATGGTCTATAAACAGCATGATTGTTTCGATCAGCGCAACTGTTTTGATTTTATTATTTTCATCTATGGCATCCTATGCTTTTGCAAGGCTTAACTTTGTGGGGAAAAAAATTATCTACTCATCGATTATTGCAATGTTGCTGCTGCCAATTCAAGCTTATGTGATACCGCTGTTTCTAGTTGTCAATAAACTTGGGATGAGAGATACGCTGTCTTCTTTGGTCTTAATCCCTGTGGCAAATGTGACAAGCGTTTATATTCTGACAAATTTTTATAAAACACTTCCGCGGGAGCTGGAAGAAGCTGCGAGAATTGACGGCTGTAGTTATTTCGGAATTTATTGGAGGATTGACCTTCCATTGTCAAAAGCAAGCTTGTCTTCCGTGGCAATTTTGTCGTTCATTTCTACATGGAATAGTTTTTTGTGGCCAATGATTACACTTCGGACGGATAAATGGAAGCCATTGTCAGTAGGTGTGGCGTCTTACGTAGGTTCGTTTTTAAACAGCAATGGATTTCAATATGGTCCATCGCTTGCCGCCGCCTGTATGGCAATTCTTCCCACGCTTATTGCATATTTATTATTACAGAAAAATTTTGTACAGGGTATTTCCAACACCGGAATAAAAGGATAATTACGTTTGATACGTCAAAGAAAGGGATGGCATATGATAGCGGACAGATTGGAAAACATAGGTTATTACAAAACTTTAAGCAGTAATTTCGAGGCAGCCGTAGCATTTCTGGAAAAAGCGGATTTCGATTCGCTTCCAGTCGAACCCTTTGAAGTAAAGGGAAAAGATGTATATGGATTTGTCGTTGACAGGACTTTGGAAGAGCAGCCGAAGCAGTGGGAAACCCACAAAAAATATGCGGATATCCAATTAGTCCTGGAGGGAAATGAATGGATTGGCTGGTGTGTCCTTGATCAGGATTTTTCTTCTTATGACGCGGAAAAGGATGTTGCGTTTTCAGAAGATAGGAAGGGGAAAAAATTTACGCTCTGCCCAAATGAGTTTATGATTTTCTTCCCCCAGGATGCGCATATGCCCAATGGACCGGTAGGCAGAAAATCGCATTCACGTAAGCTGGTGTTAAAGGTAAAACTGGTATAGCGGCATCACAAAATAAAGAAATCAGATTTTCAAATGCCAGAAAGGCGTATGGTTTACATCATTTGTCCCATGCGCCTTTAAGAGCAGGTTTGCGCTTCCACCGCTTTACGAATCATTTCAACATTGTCATCCCATGATTCATATTTTTTTTGCCCTCGTCTGTCCGGAATCATAGAAAAAGACTTTAAATATTCTCCCAGATAGGAAGAAAACTTGCAGCTCCCCCAATAGTTCAGGTGAGATTCGTCGTTAAAGTCACTGCTAAAGTCCAGCCCCATTTCATCGTAATATTCGTTATAATTGATAAAGGGAACTCCTTCTTCCGCCGCAATTTTCTCGATTCTGTTATAGGTTCTCTGATCCTCCGCGGTTATAACATAAGGCGCGGCAATGAGTATCAGCCGGCATTCCTTTTCCCTGGTATAAGAAATGATTTTTCGAAGATATTCTTCAGATTTTTCTGTCAGCCCGTCACTTCTGTTCTCGGAAATAGAAGGTCTTTGCTGGGTCTTTTTGCTCCAGTAGGGAGTATAGCCCTTAAACGCCTCCTTTTTTTCTCCGTCCCAGAAAAAACTTTCAAAATCTTCTTTCTCCAATTCGTCATATCTACTGTGATACACGGCGAAGGATGGAAAATACTGGGATATTTTCTGGGGTTCCACGCTGACGGAAAGCATTTCCAGTTTATTCAGGGAAAAGCGCATTCCATATATGTTTTCCGAAATCCAGCCGTATTGATAGTCCTCCTTAAATCTTGCAGGCGCATACATATCTAATACGATCACCTTGGGCGTCTGATATTTGTACAGTTCCCTCAGATAATAATAGGTCATCCACAAGGGCTGCTCCGCCCCACTGTAATCATATGCGGCTATCCCATACTCTTCCCATAAAAGCCCGGTATTGACATTGCAATGGATATGGCTGCTTCCCATCATTACCACGTCGATGGACTGCCTGGGCTGCCAATATAAGCCTTCATTCTGATTAATACCATGCTGGGATTTGACACGGAAGATGCTTGCTATCAAATAAAAGGTCAGGGCAAGAAGCAGTATAAATCCGGCTCTGGTCATGTTCTTTTTTAGGCGCTCTCTCATCATATCAACCTCTAAAACTGCATATAAATAAACTGCTCTGCATGATAACCCGGTCCATACATTCCAAAAATAAAAATAGCAATTACCAACAGATAAAAAACCAGATACCGCATTGCATTTTGTTTCTGCTGAATCAGCACCGGGAAATGAAGCTTTCTCCTGCTGCAAAGCCCCTCCACCAACCAAACTACCCCAATCCCGAAAGCCATCAGCACTATTTCAAAAACGCTCAGCCGCATATCGTCTTTGATTTGCCCCCATTGTTCCGGATGGATACCTGCTGTAAACATCCGAAGCACATAGTAGAATGCCGCTTTGAGACTGGACGCCCTGAAAAAGATCCAGGCAAACGCCACGGCAAGAAACGTAAGTATTCTTCCTCCCTTCACCTTCCAGCCCTTCCGCTTTCCCAATGCTTCCGCCACAGAATAGATTCCGTGTAACAGCCCCCATGCCACAAAATTCAAACCGGCTCCATGCCACATACCGCACACCAGAAATACTACCATCGTATTCGCACATTTTCGGACAAACCCTTTTCGATTGCCTCCCAGGGGAATGTAAATATAATCCCTAAGCCAGCTGCTTAAAGAAATATGCCATCTACGCCAAAAGTCGGTAATACATGATGCAAAATAAGGCGCTTTGAAATTTTCCGTGAGACGGATTCCGAAAATTCCGGCACAGCCTATTGCAATATAAGAATAGCCTGCAAAATCACAATAAATCTGAATGGTATAAAAAAGCATGCCCAGCGCAAGCCAAAAACTGTCAAAATAGGCAGTACCCTCAAAGATCTGGTTAACCGTCACGGCAAGCCTGTCCGCGACCACCATTTTCATGAAATATCCCCATAATATATAAGCAGATGCCGTAGACAATCTTCCTCTGTCTTTCAATGTCACCTGACTAAGCGCTTTTATCTGAGGCATGAAATCTCTGGCATTCTCAATAGGACCGCTTACCAGTTTAGGAAAAAAAGCAAGATAACAGCTAAAATATAAAAAACTTTTCTCCGCTTTCATCTTTCCCACATATATGTCCGTCAAATAGCCGATTACCTGAAACAGATAAAAGGACAATCCCACCGGCATGACTAAACCCCGCAGAATGTCTTCTGGCAATCCCGCTTTCAGACTCAAAATTTCCCCATAGCAAGGCACATATTTGTAAATACATAAGATTAAAATATAAATACCAATCCCAACTACCGCCTGTATTTTTCCAGCACGTTTTTGCCCTCTTGCACACGACCTTTCGATCCTTCTTCCCAGCATCCAGGCGCTAAGGGAAATCAAGGCAAGCACCCACAGCGCCCGCAGATCTATCCATCCACAGAAAGCATAGCTGGCAAAGAGCAAAAGCGCAGGTCTTCCTTTTCCCGGCAGCAAAAAAAACAATGCGGCAACAATCCCCAAAAAAAGGGGAAAAATCATCGACGTAAACAAGACTTTTTCGCCTCCCACAACTTCATTTTTATTGTGTTATTTCACGCTCTTATAAATGCCGCCTGTCTTCTCACAGGAATCGAATTTTGCCTCTGCGCAAAAAGGGATTCCTTTAAAAGCTTGGCTTTTACACAAACTGATTTCCCAAAAACCAGCCGCCGTTTTATACTGAAATTAGTATAACAAAAAAGAAGCCTTTTTATAGACTTCTTTTCCAAAATTAAGAAAGATTAAGAATTTTTTAATCTTCATTTAAAGGAAGCACAAGGAAATCCTCTCCCTTTTCCAATTTTTCCATCCCCTCCTTCAGCCATCCGCTGATACTGTCATCATACTCCCCCGATTCCAGCATAACCTCTACAAATTCAGCACGAATGCACAAATAACGGGAGCCGTAGTAGGTTTCTTTCACCCTCTCAAGAGTATCTTCAGGCGTGATGGTTCCCTCCACCACATCCGGACGGTAATAAGAAGACCTGAAATCAATATCGTTAAATATAACCACCGACCGCTCCGGTATTTCCTTGTAGGCGTTCTTCCACTGTTCCGTAACCTGACTGTAGTAGCCTCCGGACTGTTCCATACCGCCGTTTTCAAAAACGCTCCACACAGCAAGGATCACCAGCACACTGACCGCCCCTGCAAAAAAGTGAAATCCCTTTTTTCCCTTAATATAAGGCAGTAAAAGTCCCAAAATTCCAATGCAGAAAAGAAAACTTGCAGGCTCAAAAAAACGGAAATAGAAGGTATCCATAGAAGAAACGTAACGGATCCCAATAAAAATCACATAATACGCTGCCGCCATGGTTAACAGCACGGATTCTCTGGTCAAATGTTTACAGTTTCTGATCACAAGCCAAAGCAGCCCCGCATACAATCCCACCAACACAAACAGCTTAATGTGGAAGGGAAACTCTTCCATCAGGTTGGGAATCTGCAGGGAGAAAATGTTGAAAAATTCCGTCAAAAGACTTTCTATCAGGTCGTTGGTCAGTTTTTCATAATCGTCCCACCACATGGTTCTGCTGACACCGGACGCCATGCCGTTCATCACCTTATTCATCAAAAGATAACCCATTGAAAGGCTGCCGGAAATAAACGCCGTAAGGGTAAGCCCCGCCGCCTTTTTTATAACCCCTTTATCCCGGTTCTTCCTGTAAGCCACAAGCAGGTACAAAATATAGCCCCCGGTTACCATCCACACATAAATCCCAAAATATCTGGTCAAAAAACAGCCAAGCCCCAGTACTCCCAACAGCACATACCATTTTGCCCGGCTCTCCTCTTCCTTCAATATGCGGGCTAGCACAAGGGCAAAGCCCAGCATAAACAGCATAAACGGTATCTCACTCCAGGTATAATAGGCAAGGTTCAAAAAACCAATATTGGTCAGACACAAGCTGTAAATCCACGCATCCTTTTTGAAACACAGGCGCAGAAGCAGGAGAATTCCCCCCACAAGAAGCATGGTCAAAATTTTGGAGGCAAGGTAGGCGTTGGTTTTTGTAACCGCCATCACCAGGGCGATCATCGCCGGGTACCCAATGGGCCAATTGGCAAACCAGGAATCATAGCCTGCCATCCGGTCATAGGCAAAGCCATTCCCGCCTGCAAGGTTCACCGCCTCTCTCAGGTATCCGGCGGAGTCGGAGGAAATATAAATGCCTTTTACATATGCTCTGCTGTAGATGCTGACGCACAACGCCCCAAAAAGCAGAAGCAAAAACAGATCGCTTCCATATCTGCGGAAAAAGGCGGAAAAAGGAATTCGCTTCCAAGCATTCCAAAGCCTCTCAAAGCCAAACAGCACGCCCAGAATTCCAAGCACTGCCGCCAGAATACACATCTGCCTGGAATAATAGAGGATCTCACCATAAGTAACCGCAGTGTCCTCCACCAGGTTAACACCCAGGGAAATCCCGCATCCCACCGGCTCCCCCTTTTTACTCACCTGCTCTTCAAAGGGCAGCTCTTCCAGCCCTCCCTCCAGCGTCTGCATAAAATAGGGCTGGCTTCCGTCGGCAAGCACAGAGAGCAGGTACTCTTCTCCCTGAACCATCCGGAAATCTGCGGAAACCAGAAACCATTCCCCCGGCGTAATCGTCTGCGCCGGTATGACCTGGTTCATCAGCAGATTGGATCCCTTGTCTGTGACGGCAACCCGCACTGTTCCGCTGCTTTCCTCCGAAAGATTGACCAGCAGAAGCCAAAAACCGCCTACCCCAACGTCTTCCTTCGCCTTAAGGGACACCTCCAAAGGCTCCCCCTCCTCGCAGGTCACGTAAACCGGTTGGTCAACGATCTGCGGAAGCACTTCCGCGGTTCGCCGTCCATTCTGCGCCGTGTGATTTAAAATCAGCATTGCCGCTCCCAGCAAGCATAAAATTCCTCCAATAGAGACAGCCTTTCGGATCCTTTGCCTGATCATTTCTATTTTCCTCATTTCCATCCAATTTCATTTGCAGACAGCGTTGTTGCAAGTTCCATTGCCCGCTCCACTACCACATCAGAATTATAGTGAGAATGCTCCCCCCATCGTCCAAGACCATATATCCCCTTTTCCCTGCCAAACGCCAGCAGTTCCTTCATAATTTGAGGTTTATGTATGGTATTTAAAGGATAAGCATATCGGTTTACATAACGTTCATTTCTATCATCTGAAGGAAACAGCTCCGTTCTCTCCAAACGGGTCTCCGTCCAATAGCCCCTGCTGCCCTCACAGAAATTGTGGCGTACCAGTATCCTATGATAAGGAACCTCCGGATCCGGGCAGTAGATCCACTGTGCAGGCGTATCCAAATTCTCCGGCACATATCTGGTTTCAATGGCGCTTGTCTTCAATTCCCTCACCCTCTTGACCAGAGCCTCTGGCATTCCCTGAAATCTTTGAATGGAAATCCAGGGAATTGTGAAGATGATCTTCTCCCCTTCAAAGCTCTCTCCTTCTTTTGTCCTTACCCGCCGATTTTCACAATCCAACTCTGTAACCGTAGTCTCACACAACAGGTTGGGTTCGATTTCCCTTGCCATGCGCCGCCATACCTCTCCATAACCACAGGCTCCAGAGCCTGTGGCTTTAGGATAATAAAACCGGGCGTGTCCCGGCTGCCTGCCATATGGCTTATGGGTCAGGCACGCTCTTAAGGTTTCCTCAAAGCTTACACTGGGCAGCTTTTCCAACCAATAAGTGCCAAGGGTGTTCAACTCCTCCGCAAACATCTTCCGGTTATAGGGAAGCATGTAATCCTCCGCGATCTTATCTCCCAGCTTCCAGCGGATCCAGTCCACAAACCGTTCCGGCTTCTCTTTTCCCTGATTGCATCCGGCACGGGCAATGGAAGAAAGGTAAGCCACCTGCTCCTCCAGCCCAAACTGCCAGATATTTGCCTCTATAGGATGTCCCACCACTGTGCCCTTTACATCGATACGGCTGTCCCTGGTAAACAGATTCCATTCCTCCCGGGGCATAAATTGAAATAAAAACGCATTCACCCTGGGTCTTGCCACATCCAAAAAGTGACCGCCGCCAAGATCAAAAGGACTGCCGTCTACAAACACCGACCGGCACAGTCCTCCCGCCTCCTTTTCCTGCTCCAGCACCAGAAAGGAGTTCTCGCCTCTTGCCTTCAGCATATTGGCAAAGGTAAGCCCTGCAGGTCCGGCGCCTAAAATCAGATATTTGATCCTGCCCATACTACCCCCTGTAATCGTTGCATGCCTGGATCACCATGCCCGCTTCCTCATCGGTCATTTCCGGAAACAGGGGCAGTGTGGCGCAATGGCTTGCCAGATATTCCGCGTTAGGACAGTCGCCTTCCTTATATCCCAGCTCTGCATACGCTTTCTGGAGATGGCAGGGCACCGGATAGTGGCGGTTACACTCCATCCCCTTCTGCGCCATATAGGCAAGAAAGTCCTCCGGATCCTCCACTGTGATCACAAACAGGTGAAACACCGGATCCGTATTTTCAGGGTGCGCCTGCATGGTCAGCAGGGGATTTGTAATCTCTCTCATATACCGTCTGCCGATCTCTCTCCGCCTTGCGGTCCACTCCGGCAGATATTTCAGGCTGACGCTTAAAACAGCTCCCTGTATTCCTTCCAGACGATAATTATATCCCACCATATCATGATAATATCTCACCTGGCAGCCCTGATTTTTCAGGGTGGTGATGGTATCAAAGTATTCCTTTTTACGGCAGGTAACGCTGCCCCCCTCTCCGAAAGCATACAGGTTCTTCCCGGGATAAAAGCTAAAGCATCCCAAGTCCCCAAGGCTTCCCACCAGTTTTCCTTCATAGCCTGCCCCATGTGCCTGGGCGCAGTCCTCCACCACATAAAGCCCATGGCGGTCGGCGATCTCCTTCACTTTTCCAAATTCAAAAGGCTGCCCATATAAATGAACTCCCAGGATCGCCCTGGTCCTCGGTGTAATCTTTTCTTCGATCTTATCCGGATCCAACTCCCATGTATCAGCCGTACAATCCACGAAAACCGGCGTTGCTCCTGTGTAAGTAACACCCCACGCCGTTGCAATATAGGTATTTGCCGGTACGATCACCTCGTCTCCCGCCCCAATGCCAAGGGCAAGCATGGCGCAGTGCAGCGCCGAGGTCCCGTTATTCACTCCCGCCGCGTAAGGAACCTGGCAATAGGCGGCAAACTCCTTGTCAAACTGATCCGCAAACCTTCCCCCTGAAAATGCTGTTTCCTCACAGACCGCCTCCATTGCCGCCTGGTATTCCTTTTTATGCTTCTGATAATCTCTTGCTAAATCAATCCTCTTTAACATTTTCTCCTCCATTGTTTTGAAGCCCTCTGCGTTGGGAAATACGCTCCTGCCTGAACGCCTTTTTTAGCCGGTACATCTGTACCAGATAATTCTTAATGGTCTTCCAAACCTTAACCGTGGTGTTATAATCCTCCTGCCATTCCACCGGCATATCGTAGATCACCACACCCATGCGCTCCGCCCGCAGAAGAAACTCTATGGTGTAAAACCAGCCGTTGTCATTGCTGCACGCCGCCGCCAGCCTTTCCGCCGTCTCCTTCCGAAGGAAGGTAAATCCGCATACCGCATCCGTTGCCTTCATATGAAAAACCGTCTTTAACAGGAAAACCAACCCCATAGATGTGATCTTCCGGTACCATTTCCGTCCTCTGGTGTCAGACTCCTTGCTGAAGCGGCTGCCGTTTACATATTCCAGTTCTTCCCGTTCCTGAAACAATTCAATGGTTCTGCTCAGATACTTCAGATCTGTAGACAGATCAATATCCATATACCCCACCAGAGCGCTTTCATTGATGGCAATCCCTTTGCGGAACGCCACCCCTACTCCTTTTTCCCCAACCCGCACATAGGAGACTTCCGGATACTTATCCGCCAATGCCTTCCCGATCTGAGGCGTCTCATCTTCTGAACCGTTATCCAAAATGGTAAGACAGTAAGGAATGGAAACCTTCTCTTTTAAATACGCCATGGTTTTCTCAATTCCCTTTTCCAGCCTCAGCCGTTCGTTTAAAACAGGAAACAAAAGATTAATAGATAATTCGCTCATTTTTTCCTCTCATTCTTCAACTCTTAATTACCTTTTCTATATCTGCAACCAGGTACCGCTGTTGTTTAAAAACCAAATTCAAAAGCACAGCCAAATATTTTAAAATAATGGTCAGCAGGGCGAACACCCCAAAAAATCCAAGGGCAAGAAAGCCCATGGTGGACAACCAGCCTTCCACCGGCTTGGTGGAGTTAAATATATTAGAAACCAGATAGATTCCCATACACACCGTAATCAGCAGGAAGGCAATGCAGATAATCGCCGAGAGCCGCTCCAGCACATTGGTAAAGTAAATGAAAGAGTCAACGGCAAGGGAAGACCGCTCGGACGCCACCGTTTTATTTTTTACCCTGACTTTTGAATCCTTGCTGTCGTAAAAAATCGTGTCCGCCTTCAGTCCGCAGTTCATGTAAACTGCCTTCCGGTAAGGAATATACTGTCCCATGGACTTAATCCTGTTAATCGCTCTTCTGGAAACAAGCCGGAAAGTCTCCGGACCGATCTTTCCGTTTCCTCTGCTGGTTCGATTATAAAGGGCATAAAAAAGCCTAGACGTTATACGCTGCTTTCCCTTACTGCTTGCCGCCACAATATCCTTTCCCTCCAGCAGTCTTGCATATACCTCCATCATTACGCATGGCTCATAATCTACAAAGATATCGTCAAATTCAAAAACAAAGTCGCCGATGGCAATGTCTCTTCCGGCATTCATGGCGCTTTCCAGTCCATGGAAAAAGCTCATGTGCACTACGTTCACCATGGCGCTGACCCGCCTGTTTTCCACATATTCCCGCAAAATCTCCACCGTGCCGTCCTGACAGGCGTCGTCCACGCACACAACCTCAAATTGCTCAAAATTCTCCTCACATACCGGGATCACTGTGTCCAGAAAGTATTTTAAATAGGCGGCGGCATCATGCAGATAAACCACCAAAGATATGAATTTTTTTTCTTTTTTTCCTCGTTTTTCCATCAGAATCATTTTCTCCTACCATTTATTCCAACAACAGATACTCGTCCAGATCATACACCGTGTTAATCTTTCCCGACAAAACGCTGACAAAAGCGGGCTTACTGCTCATCACCTTAATTGCCGTAGGTCTGGAGTCATCCACTTCAGAGCTTTTTAAAATAGGCTTCATGGAATACAGGGATTTC
This sequence comes from Lachnospiraceae bacterium UBA7093, assembly GCA_002492465.1. Taxonomy (GTDB): domain Bacteria; phylum Bacillota; class Clostridia; order Lachnospirales; family Lachnospiraceae; genus Suilimivivens. Next base: position 13,018 of record DKYT01000020.1, read on the forward strand.
TCATAGGTGTAAGCATATTCCGGCTTCATATATTTGTCTCCTAAATGAGACATATACGCCCATGCGGAGACCGGTTTGTATGCGCACTGGCTGCAATTTCCAAGCTGCCCCGGGGAGCACCCTTCGCTCTCTTTTCCCTCATGTCCCTGGCAGGAAAAGGTTGGCTTTGCATCATAGCTGGTTACGTGAGGCGTAAAGGTAACTGCCGTCAGGGAGTGAAGCCCCGTTTTCCCAAAGGGCATAATAGAAAAGAAAGGACCGTCCATAACCGTTATTCCTATATTCTTTAACGCCTGGGAGGGTTTACACAGAATGATCTCGCACAATTCATATTTAATATCAAAGAAGGTTTTCTCCATCCCCTCCACCTGATCAATGATCTGATTCACGGAAGCGTAAGTGGCATTCAGTATATATGGCGCTTCATAACAGCTTCCATCCCTCAGTTCCACCAGAAAGCTTTGATCCTGCTTTATGATTCTGTCTATACGCACCTCAAACAACATCTCCACCGCCGGATTATCCTTTAGCTTGTCCTCATAATACTTCTGGAGAAGCTTTGCATCATAGGTATATTCCTCTGTGAGAAAAGCTCCGTCGCACATCCCCGGCTTAAAATACCGGGAAACCGGCGCTTCCTCGCATTTTATTTCCGCCGCCCTGCAAAATTCCTGGAACTGCCGGGCATTGGTCCAGGAAAATCGGTCGGATGTGGCATAGATCTGTTCAAAACTGTCATGAATGCAGAAACCGAAATCCTCCACAAACCTTCTGAAATACCCTGCCGATTTCACCGCCGTGGTAAGGCTTCTGGGATAATGATACCCCATATGGACCCTCGCCTGATTGATGTATGTGGCACGCATAAAGGGTGCGCTGTCATATTCCAGCACCAGCACATGCTGTCCCCGCTCTGCGCAAAATGCAGCGGCATATAACCCATACAAGCCGGCTCCGATTATAATTTTATCATATTGCTGCGCCATAAAGTCTGCTCCGCCTTCCCTCCTGTATTCTTCTATTGCAAAGCGATACGGTAAATCCTGTATTCTTCTCCCCTTGCAGTGATTTCCCCAGTCTCGTACAAAAGCTCCTGTTCCCCCAATTTTTCCTGTCCTGTCAGGCAGGAATCCCTGGAATCCAGAAGATAAAGCACCTTTCGCTCCGGGAAATTTTTCTTTGCCCACCCAAGAAGCTCCTCAAAGGAAATCTCCCCGCTTTGCTCCTTGCTCCAGTCTGCATAGCTTTCCGTCTGCCCGCTGCCAGCAAAATAAAACGTATGCTCCGGCAGATAAGCAAGTACCGTAGAAGCATAAGGCACGTTCACCGATATGACCAGTTCCCCGGTTGAGATGTTTTCCCTGATATATTCCGCCGCTGCTCCTGCGTCTGAGTACAATCCATGCAGGGCATTGTCAAGGCTGGAAGCCTCCTCCCTGTCATTCCACCGCATAAACATGCAGACCGATAGCACCAACAGCAAAAGCTGAAGTCCCCTCAGACTCACCCTCAAAGGCTTTCCTGCACCCTGCCTTTCCTCCTTTTGCAAATACAGCACCCATATGGTCCACACCATCACAAAGCACAGGGCGATAAAATGCCATATATGCAGTTGATAAACCAGCACGCTGAAAAGCGCCTCAAACAGGTAAGCGGCAACAAGTACAAGCATTGCCCAGAAATTCTTCAGCTGAAGGGATGCCACAACCAGCAATCCCACCACAAGCGCAAAGAAAAGCAGACAAAAGCCCTCTCCCCTTCCCGTAAGACGTTCTAATATCCAATATGCATAATTCCGAATCTCTCCTGCAAGCTCCCTGAAACCAAATTCCTTCACCTCAAATACGGGGCTGTCGGATACATGGTAAAACTGCGCAACAAGCAAGCCTAAGCTAAACAGGGGGATCCATATTCCCTTTAAAATCTGTATCAGAAGCGCCGGACGCTTTTCCCTGATCCATTTCCATACTGCCTCCCCAAGCCACATCAGGGAGATCATTCCCGCCGCCATCAGGGCAATGGTATCGGACTGTACCAGCAGCCCCAGCAGCACTCCATACAGAACAGGTTTTTCATTTCTCCTTGGATAATACAAAGCAAGAAGAACCAAAAACAGTGCAATCAGACAATAATTTCTGGCAATCTCCGCGTAATAATAAGTAAAAACAGGAGAAAACACCACTGTGCCCTTCACCAGCTTGCAAAAAGGCGCCTTAAAGACCAGCAGACCTGCGCTTACCGCCATCACAAGATAGCTCACAAGTCCGATGGTTCGAAAGGGAAGCCCCGCTTTAGCAAAGGGCATGATCAAAAGATACCACAGACAGGGATGCCCCTGGTACCGGATCTCTTGAAACAGCTCCAAGGGAGAAAGATCCCTTGCCATAAGCCACACGTTTGCCTCATCCCGCCAGGGCTCGTGTCTTGCCAGAAGGATCCCGTTAAAAATCAAATAGCCCAGGAAAATACCTGCCAGAATCATTTGATTGTACTTTTCCTTTCTCCCTGTATCCGCCATTTGAATCCTCACTGCGCGCCTCTGCTTCCTTTTTCAATGAAATATGCCCGTTTTTCTCACTAACGCTCATTGTACCATAAAAACGCCGGCACGCAAAGCATGCCGACGCTATTTATTGCTTATAATACGCTAAAAACCACTTTGCAAATCTGCTAAGTCCCTCCTCTATGGTAGTGGAAGGCTTAAAACCGTAATCCTCCATCAGATCCTGCACGTCTGCGTAAGTCTCATACACATCCCCCGGCTGCATGGGAAGGTATTCCTTTTTCGCCTCCCTGCCAAGGCACTTCTCAAGCACTGCAATATAATCCATCAGTTTTTCCGGCTTATTATTCCCGATGTTATAAATCTTATAAGCCGCGCCATTGTCATCGGCTTCGGGAGGATTGCAGAGGATATCTTCTACTCCCTCTATAATATCGTCGATATAGGTAAAATCCCGCAACATATCTCCATTATTATAAATCTGGATCGGTTCCCCGGCAACAATCTTCTTTGCAAACTTGAAATATGCCATATCCGGTCTTCCCATAGGACCATATACGGTAAAAAAGCGAAGTCCTGTAAGGGAAATCCCATAAAGCTTGCTGTAGGCGTATGCCATCAGCTCATTGGACTTTTTGGTCGCCGCATACAGACTTACCGGCTTATCCACCTGATCTCTAGTAGAAAAAGGCACCTTTTTGTTGCCTCCGTAAACGGAACTGGAAGAGGCAAACACAAGATGATCCACCGGATAATGTCTGCAAGCCTCCAGCACGTGGAAAAATCCCACAATATTGGACTGAATATAAGCATCGGGATTGTCAATGCTGTACCGAACCCCCGCCTGGGCGGCAAGGTTTATAACAATCTGAGGCTTAAAATCCTCAAACAGGGTAAATACGGCATCCTGATCCGCCAGATCCGCCTTAACAAAACAATATTTGGGATATTTCTTCAAAATGGACAGCCGATCCTCCTTCAAGGAGACCTCATAATAATCGTTTAAATTGTCAAATCCTGTTACTTCCGCTCCTTTTTCCAAAAGAGCCTTGGACAGATAATAACCAATGAATCCGGCTCCGCCGGTAATTAGATAACGCTTAGATGGGTCTAATGGCTTCATACATTCCTCTTTATCACTTTATTTCATATACATTATTGACTTCAACGGTTCTATTTTATACTGTCAAAAGCATTTCGTCAAATTGTTCCTGAGAAAACCCGATATTTTGCTCAGAAGCTGCGCCGCGTAATAAGAAAGTATAAACATGGGAACTATCAAAAACAGATATAATAAATTGTCATTGATCTGAATCCCGTGCATAAACAGAAATTTCTGAACCGCTATCGGCAAGCTCCATACAAAAAGACCATGTATAAGATATACGTAAAAAGAAGAACTTCCATATGTTTTCAGAAGTCTTATTATACAGTTCTTTTCAAAGACATCTTCATGGTATTTCTCAATAACCAACATCCATCTTATCAAATGACAGGTCAACAGCCCCATGATAAACGGAACCAGCAAAAAAGCCAGTCTCCATTCTGAAAAAAATACAAACAAAAGTAGAAATGCATATAAAACACTCAAAACTTTGTCCCGGACAATATTCTCTGTCTCTTTTTCAAAATACAAAGAAGTCCCAAGGATAAAACATCCCATCTGATTGACAAAACTAAAATAGGTAAATCCGTTGTTGGCCAACACAGCATACCCACACTTTTCTCTTGTCCGTACATATAGTCCGATCATATAAATAACTGCAATTATTTCCACAAGCCATGGAAATATCCTGACAAAAAACTGACTTCGTTTTACCAGAAACTGATAACAAAACGGTGCAACCAGCCAGAATATGGCGAGTGTCCCCAGGAACCAGCCTCCTCCCGCCACATTATTATTACAGAAAGGCAAAAGTCCATGCAATAGCAAAAGATTACACACAATGGCAAGCGGCTCCCTGTTCGTTCCAAATCCAATATTCTCTCCAAAGAAAACAAGTGATATAGTATTCAGAATATATATCAGAAAAATCGAAACATACCAGCCTGGGACAACAGCCAGCAGCCTCTTTCGATAAAACTTTATTCCTGCATGCGCATTTTTCTGCATTCGCTCATAGGACATCATGGAAGTCATTCCAGCTATTACAAAAAACATCTGGCATCCCATCTGCCCAATATCAAATATTTTCAACCAGGGACTCAGACCGTTAAATTTCTGCCGGGAATGCACGAGTATAACCATTGTGATTGCAATTCCTTTTAAAATATCAAATGTTGATAAATGCTTGTGATGGATGTCCGCTACCACAGTCAGATACCTTCCTTTCCGCATGACAGGTCACTCTGTGATGCCCATTTTTCGCATATTTATCTTATCATATATTTGATATTTGTAAAACTGGGAATGCAAAATTACATAATACCTTAGGCATTTCGTCAAGTCATTGCTTCCTGCAGTTTCTGCTCCAAATACCGGAAACCGCAAAAGCCCTTTTCATCCGCCATGCCGCTCACATCTGTTCCCGAAGGAATTACCAGCTCATATGACGCTCCCCTGTAACGGTAGCGGATCCTTACCGTCACATCCGTTCTCTCAGAAATTGCCTCTAAAACCTTTTTGTGAAAGCTCACCCAAAGCTCTGTGCTGATCACTACTTCTCCCTCTTTGGCATTTTCGATTGCCTGGATTACTTCCCTCTGAAATGACGCATAAGCCGAATTAGGCACCTCTCCATAGCTGCAGATCTCGCCGCACAGAGTGCATTCATAGGCAATCACTGCATCTTTCACAGGCGTTGCCTCCTGCACCTGCACCGCCTCCAGAACATGGCGGCAGCCGCCCCTTTCCATGATTTCTTCCTCTCTCTCCAGATTCTCATTACCGTTTTCCTCCTGCTCCGGATCCGCTATCTCAGAAATTTGGAACCGGTCCTCTGACCGAATAACCCGATAATAACGTTGGGAATTAATCTGCCTGATGATATTCCCATAATCCAGCCCTACGCTCGCCTGATAAATTCCTTCCTCCGCAGGCACCGGATCTGTACTTCCCTGCCCCGTCCGGGCATAAGAAAGCTCCTGATCCGCTGCAATGTAAGCGTCGTCATCCCCCACCTTATAAAGGTACAGGGTCATAATACAGCCCTTTTCATCGTCATAATCCTGATAGCTGCACTGTGCCTGAAGCTGCATCTGGTCCTCCGTCACCACCACCTGCAGGTTCTCCACCACCGGGGTATTCTCCCCGGAAGGCTCCGCCGCCTGTGCCTGCCGCGTGCCAAACCAGCCCATACCCCCTAAAAAAATGCCGATTCCCATCAACATCGCCTTTTTTGTCCCACTTTTTCTTTTCTTCATTTGTTCTTTCCTTTCTTTTGTCGACCCTTCTTGCTTGGGCATTCCTCTAGGTTGTAAAGTCCTCGTACAATTCCTCAATGGGTACCTTCAGGATTGCCGCCATAGCGCGGAGTTCAAAATCCGTTACCGTGCGCTCATGGCTTTCGATCCTGGAAATAGACCCCCTGCATATGTAGATCGCATGGGTCTCCAGCTTTTCGGAAAGCTCCTTCTGGCTCAGCTTCCGTTCCATTCTGTACTTTCTGACTTTTTCGCCCACCACATTCTGAGTCTCGTAATCAATGATTCGCGCCATAACCTATCTCCATCAAATTTGACACAGATATTTTATTATACTCTTTGCGCTTTTACGTCCTGCTATAGGACATAAGGAAAAAACTGTTGGGCATGGAAGGGATGTGCAGGTAAAAGGCATCCTCCGTGCCTTTTACCTGCACATCCTGCTATAGCAATTGTATTTGTCTATTTTTTTCTGACTTTGACGGCTTCAAATCCGTAGTATCTGGACAGACCTCTGTTTTCCCAGTCCTGCGGGTCTTCTTTGATGTCGGAAAAATATAATAATTGGGGCTGCACGGGCAGGGGATCTACTTCTATTATTCCTTCCTCAGGCGCATTGCGGTATATTTCCATGCGCTCTCTCAGAGCATCCCCGTAAGCTTTTGCATTGCCGTTTGACAGCTCCGTAAGGGCTGAGGAAAAGGTGTAATAGTGAGGCTCCGGTATGACGGTAAGGAGAGAGCCAAAGGCAAAAAAAGCAAGGCATCCCAGCAGGCACCAGCAGGTCTGGGAAGAAAAGGTTTTGGAATTATCCTCTGTTTCCTCCAGGCGCTCAGCTCCAGCTTCCTTCCATCTTTGTCTGAACCAGCCGGTTACATAACCCACGCACAAAGTCAGTATCAGTATATACATAAGGTAGGTGAGCGCCTGGATCCTGCCCGCATCCATACCGCCTACCGCAAACAAAGGAGGGGTCATCATGGCGGAGACCAAACAAAAACCAAAAAACACTACCACCAGGGGATAAGGGAATCGGAAGGAGACGTTTTTGACCATATGCCAGAACAGGGGCACCAGCGCGATCATAATCACGATCACCGTCCAAGTGGTCCATTGGTTCATTGCCCTGTCGAGACAATCATAAAAGGACACAAATACAGCTTTAATAGGATTCATTCCGTTTGTTCCTTCTGCCCGCACCCAATTTCCGGGCGCGCATACGTTCAAAAGGAATCCAAGATAATAAGCAGCCATAGGAATCCCTAATTTTTTAATTTTTTTCCATTTTTTACAACCTGTAACCAACACGATCATCGCCAAAAGTACAACCGCTCCGTTTAAAGCAGTCATCTGATTCCCGCCGCCTGTTAAAAACCCTAATAAGAAGGCAATTCCAAGATCCCATATGCGTTTTTTCCCCTTATCATAGACTGCTGAAATCAGTAACCCAAAGAAAAATAAGGACATACTATGAACAAAAATATAATTTACTGCCCCACTGTACCAATAAAAGGCTTCCCCTCTTCCCGCCGGGCACATACACTGCACCGATGCAAAAAGTACCAGCATGGAAAGACTGTGGCACAAATATCTGTCGGCATGGAAGATCTTTATAAAAATGCAGCGAAACAGATAAATAACAGACAAGCTAAGCATCCCCAGCATAATCCATGTAGTTAAAACATAGCAACGCTCTCCAAAGGAATTGGGCGGCACCGCCATCAAAAAATTGGAGGTAAAATATCCCATCCAATTCAGCCAGTCCTCCGCTGCCCTTACGATTCCCTGCCAGATCACTGCAAATATATTGTGGGTTGCCACCCAAGTCTGATGACAATTGCTCCCTATAGAATAATCGTCTGCACTGGGATAATTGTACCAGGCGATCCAGAGAAGGGGAATCAAACTGAGTACATAGACAACTGAAGTAAAAATCGCCAAGGATTTCGGCGTAATCAGCTTTCTGACCCACTTATCGCCCCACTCCGACCATTGATTCCATTTATTTTTTTTCTGATTCTTCATAAACCATTCCACCTGCTTTTTTCATCGTGTTCTTATTGTATACTTACCTCTCTGTTTCGTCAAATCTCTTTTCAAAACTTGTCAACCCTCAATTTCTCATATATACTTAATTTGTATGATTAATTGAAATAAAGGAGTTTTCTATCAATGACACCGGAGAAACAACTATCCATTATAATCCCGTCCTATAACGAACAGGATAATATACATCGAACCTTTCATAGAATTCATACTGTCTTGCAGGAAAAGGGCATACCCTTTGAAATCATTTTTGTAGATGACGGTTCTAAGGATGCAACTTATCTGCGCATTCAGGAGTTATCTTCCAAATATCCCGAGGCAAAAGGGATTTCCTTTTCCCGGAACTTTGGAAAAGAATCCGCCATTTTTGCCGGTCTGGAAGCTGCCAGCGGAGCCTGCTGCCTGATCATGGACTGCGATCTCCAGCATCCTCCCGCCGTAATTCCCGACATGTACCGCCTCTGGGAAGAAGGCTATGAGGTGGTCGAGGGAGTCAAATCCTCCCGCGGAAAAGAAAATCCTTTTCACACCTTATGTGCCAAAAGCTTTTATCATATCATCAGCAAAGCAACCGGCATCGACATGTCCAAGGCTTCCGACTTCAAGCTGCTGGATCGAAAGGCTGTGGAAGCGCTTCTGATTCTGCCGGAACGCACCCCGTTTTTCCGCGCCTTGTCTTCCTGGGTAGGTTTTAAAACTGCCACCCTTCCTTTTGAAGTAGAGGAGCGCACCATCGGCACCTCCAAATGGTCCGTCTGGAGCCTTACCAAATACGCCATCCGGAACATTACCTCCTTCTCCGGTGCTCCCATGCAACTGGTTACTCTGCTGGGCTGGATCATGTTCGGCGCATTGATTATCCTTGGCATACAATCTCTTTATCGTTACTTTTCCGGCACAGCACAGGAAGGCTTTACCACTGTAATTCTGCTACAGTTGCTAATCGGAAGCGCACTGATGATCAGTCTGGGCATCATTGGACACTATATCTCCAGAATTTACGACGAAATCAAAGCAAGACCAAGATATATCATAAGCAAAAGATGCGGCTGTTAACCGCATCTTTTTTATTTCATGCCTGACAATACATTTTTCCATTATCTTCCTATGCTGTAATATTCAACGTCTGCATCCTTCATCTGAACTGGAGCATACAAGTTCCGTCCATCATAAACCAAGGGCGTATGCATATACTCTTTAAATTTCTCCGGTGCAATCCCTTTGATCTCCTGCCATTCCGTAAACACAAAACAAATGTGGGCGCCTTCCAGTGCCTCCTCCACCGAATCCACATAATGCATAGAGCCTTTCTCAATCTTTCCCACCGGGAAAAGCTGCTTCGCCCGCTCCGTTCCCTTAGGATCATAAGCATACACATCCGCTCCGGCAGCAAGAAGGAGCTTTAAATTGTCAATGGAAGGCGCTTCCCTCAGGTCATCTGTACCGGATTTGAATGTCAGCCCCAGCACAGCCGTCTTCAATCCGGCAAAAGAAATCATCCTTTCTTTTGCCTTCTCAAAAAGCCGAGTCTTCTGGGCGCTGTTCACTTCCACACACGCCTCCACCGTTTTCAGGCTATAGCCGTGCTCCTTTGCCAAAAACTTCAATGCTTTCGTATCTTTAGGGAAACAGCTTCCTCCGAATCCAATACCTGCATTCAAAAATCTCGCTCCAATCCGTTCGTCATAGCTCATGCCTTTCGCAACGTCCGTAATATCCGCTCCTACCAGCTCGCATAAATTAGCGATATCATTCATATATGAGATTTTCAGCGCAAGGAAATCATTGCAGGCGTACTTGATCATTTCCGCCGAACGCCGCTTCACGGAAACAATGGGGAGCTCAAAAGGCGCATAAAGCTTTTGAAGAAGCGCTTCCGCTTCTTTGCTTTCTGTTCCGATGATAATCCTTGCCGCATGGAGGGTATCATAAACAGCCGTTCCCTGGGCAAGAAACTCAGGATTAGAAGCGACCTCTACCTTTACATCATGTACCAGAAAGTCTCTGATAAATTGTTCAACCTTATCATTGGTTCCCACTGGTACTGTAGACTTCACCACCACCAGGCAATCCTTTTCCACCGTTTCCGCAATTTGTCTGGACACCTCCGCTATATAACTTAAATTCGCGCTGCCATCAGGCATCTCAGGCGTTCCCACTCCAATAAAGATCACGTCGGCATCTCTGTAAGCCTTCACATAATCCGTAGTGTAGTGGAGTCTTCCCAATGCATTATTTTTTTGCATCAGTTCCTCTAAACCCTCCTCGTAGATCGGGGAGATCCCCTGCCTCATCATCTCTACCTTTTTCTCTTCAATGTCCACGCAGGTCACATGATAACCCTTTTCTGCAAAGCAGACACCTGCCACCAAGCCTACATATCCAGTTCCTGCAACTGCAATCTTCATATCTCTTTTCCTCTTTTCCTGTTACATATTTTATCTAAATTTTTTAAAATCACATTTAACCCACATGCCGCCAATGGAAGCATCAGTACAAAATACCCCAAAATATAGCGGGACTGCGCCTCCCACAACATATGGAATAGAAATCCGCCAAAAATATTCAAACTGAAATAGGCTCTTTCCGTCGACCAATTTCTACGGAGACGGAAACAATATACCCCAGTGCACAAAAACATAAGAAAGTGATAAACATTCATGATCTGATAAAGGATTTCCCTGCCTGTCCCATAAATAAAAAACTTCGCTAAAGGGGAAAGATTCTCCACATGTCTACTGCTCCATTCATTGGTGATCATCGCCTGAAAGGTAGGCGCATTCCACTGGGAAGTAAATTTTTTATAGAAAAAATCCACCGCAAAACGCTTTTCATGCCAAAATTTTTCAAGAGACTGCTTTAAATTCTCTACACACGCCTGTGTTGTTAACGCCTGATCAAACTGATTCTCCTCATATACATTCCAATTATAAGCATTATACCACCCGCAGGCATAACCGCCTTCGTCTCCCTCCTGCATACTCATTGCAATCCACGCCACCTTGGGAATGCCCTCAGGGAACTGATCTAACCCTGCACGAACAGTATAAAATCCCTTAACCCCCCATGTTCCTGCCTGGGAAATCAGCACAATTGCAGGAATCCATAGTAGCATTTTATATCTTTTATTCTGTATCACATGGAGAAAGACTGCGATTACTGCCGCTACCACCAAAATATTGATATTGGATTTCACCACCACCCCGGCTGATAGCAATGCCGACATCTTTAAAATATCCTGCCACCTGTCCGCCTTCAGATAGCGGATCATAAAGTAAATACTGCTTACGCCAAAGCCCCAGCCAATAATATCCCCATAGACAAAGGTAGAAAACAGAAAAAGAGGCAGCATACCCATGGATAAAACTGCTTCCATCCTACGGATATTTTCGTCCTCAAAAAGTTCCGCCGTAATCTTACCAAGCATCTTAAGAATCACATAGATAGACAAAATATTAACCAGCTGAAACGCAATAAAATTCTCCACGCCGAAGATGAAATAAATCAACTCAAGCACAGCTGCAAATCCCACCTGAAAGGAATACCTGTAAAAATACTCCCCCTGCTCAAAGGCATGGTAGTTATTTTGAAGAAATCCTACTACCGCATCGCTTACCAAAGCGCTGTTACATGTAACAACACATCTAAACAACAATACTATAAAAAGGCATATAACTACGCTATATGCCAGGGCAAACTTTTGAATATTCAATTTCCTTATCCACTTGGATTTCATAACCAGCACAATAATCGCTATTACCACTGTCGAAAACACAAGTACAATAACCGGATTATCCCATTTATATCTTGCCGTTTCCATGTCCTGATAAAGATCAAAATAAGTGGTGCGAAGCAAGCTGTTGATTGTATTAAATCCAATCATGACTGCAAAAGGCGCCAAATAAAAATAGGTCAATACTCTGGTAAATCTTTGTTCTTTCATATCCGTCCTCATCCTTCGCCTTTTTGGTGAATTCGGATTCTTCCCATGTTAAGAGTAGCACGAATTTGTCAATATGAAAAGTACATTTACAATTACACAACAGGTCTTCCATGGTTTAAAAACCATAAAAGACCTGTCTAAAACATTACCTCAATGATTTTCAGAAGAAGAAAGGACACCGTTTACATACGTATCGGTGCGGTCAAGAACACTGCTTTCCGTTTCTTTATCATAATGATATATCTGTTCTGTATAGGAGTTTGTGCTGCTGTCAAAATTGCTTACGCTTGAATACTGAATCAATTTATTATTATCATCATAGTATTCAACGCGCAGCAAAGTCGATTCATCATTATCATAAATAGAAGTCGTATGATGATACCCCTTATCAATACTTGCATTGCTGCTACCACTTGACGCATCGCCATTATTTACAGGGGCTGCATTACTATTACTGCCTGATACCCCGTCGTTAACCGCAGGGACATTACTATTACCAGCCGTTGTGCTATTCACTACCGGGCTGCTATTGTCATCTTTTACCGCTTGATTGCCCGCTGGTGCAGCACCCTTATTGGCTGTTATATGATTAATCGTCGGCGCAGTGGTATTTACTCCCGGCGTGTTACCATTTGCAGTCGCAACGTTATTGCTGGGAAGCACATTATTTAAAGCATTACCATTGCTTACAACCGCTGTACTCCCAGTATTACCATTGCTTCTGTCCGCCACAGTATTCGCTACAGCAGTAGTCTCACTGCCATTGCTTATGGTATTGTTGTCGTATTTACTTGCAGCAGCAAGATTTCTCTGAATTTGAACCTTCTGTACGCCTGCTCTCTCAGCTGCCGCAATATCTGAATAACCGCCAGCGGTTCCCATCGTACGTTTCTCCGCCACTCCAAATGTTAAATAGTGGTTCACAATTGCCTGAATGTTATAACCAAAAGCATCCTTCACATCACTGTATGATTCTGCATACACTAAGGGATCAAAAAGGACACCTTTTGTTCTGCCCTCATAGACACCAATGGTCAGATAATGCTCTACATAAGCATCCAAGTCATCGCCAAAGCTCTGTTCCAGATCACTGTAGGCTGCTTTATAAGCCTCCACATCAATAATAAGCTTTTGATTTTCCTTTAGCTCTTTTACATAATTCCCGGAAATAACTTCCGCTGCAGATACATGAAGAGTCGAGCTGACAAATAAAGCAGCAGCCGCTCCTGTTACAAATACTTTTCTTAATTTCATAGGTTGCTCCTTTCCTTCAGTTTTAAATAAATTATACATAATACAAATTTGTCTTGTCAACAAATCTTTCTATAATAAATAGAATTTAAAAAAAAAGCAATTTTAAACTGCACTGTTTACATTTTTTCAGCTTGGAAAGAGTTTTTCCCTATTCCTCAAATATGCTGTCATAATCATAATTGTTATAAAATTCTGAAATATTTTTCATGTATTTCTGATAATTATTCTTTTTTAATTCATATTCCCCATTCTTCATTTTTTGTAAAATCCAAGTATACACTTCGTCAACGCAATGGACATCATCTAAATAATTATTCAAATCACATGTTAAATCATAATTATCTGTAAAAGAAAATAATCTAACATTTTCATATCCTAAAAGCTGCTCTATTGCTACCTGTTCCATATACAACCTTCTGTTCAATATTTCCTCCCCTTTCTGATGAAAGGAATCCCACCATAAAATACTATAGGGAGGGAAAAAGATATAAAAGGTTACATCTGGATGTTCCTCTATTCTGGAAAATACATTTTTCTCTAAATTCTCATCCAGGTTTTGAAGCATCTCCATCGTTTCCGCTTCACTAACAAAAGAAGTTTCCTTGGGTGGTCTATCATAATTACTGAGTGCTAACACATTTCCGCCAGAACTGTTTTCGTCATCTGAAAGCAATACTTCATTATCATCATAACCTATATTTATATGTTCCGCTTGATTTGCACTTCCCCGAAGAATAGGAACTATTATTTCTTCCGTAAGTACATCGCCATTTAATAAATACTTCACATCATTCCACCAAATATCGTCATAAAGATATTCCGGATATTCCTCATATTTAAGCCAATCAGCCTCTGCAATAAACCACATGGGGTCAAGTCCCCATATCACCATTTCCAAATCTTCATTTTGATCAAAACCCGCTTGAAGATTATCGCTGACCTTTTTTAAACTTTCCCCTGGAAAGGGTACGCAAATAAATTTTTTCCCAAAAATATATTCTGCTTCTTCTGCACTAAATCCCCCTGACGTTGACGTTCCTGTAATAATAGCTTCATATCTGCAGTTTCTTGTCATCCCATCATTTATATAAATATTTTTTGCGGAATAATTCATATCAACAACCGGCGCATGATAATGTACATAGGGATCAACATAAATTACAATTGACACAATTAAGAAAATTGTTGCAATAATACTACTAAACAGCCCAATACACCATTTCTTTGCATTCATTATATTTCTCCTAAAATCTCGTATATATATAAGATGTAACATGAGAAAAAGAAAGCAGGCAAATTATAAATACCATCAACACCCAAACTGCATTGCGCACTGTAAATTGTCGCCTAGCCGCTTTTTCCCCTGCATTTGGACAAACAAATACGAGAATTCCAAGTACAACTAAGAAGGATATAATATATGCTCCATCTGGAACATATACATTAAATAGCTTTTCAACCCATTCCAGCCTAATTGCGGAGCCTACCTCCGGCAGCAATCCTCCCCATCCTCCTCTCAGCAATGCTTGACACATTCCCCTAAGAGTGTGAAAATCTCCCGCTCTAAAAACAATCCATGTAAAATTAATAAACAAAAAAGTAATAATCTGACATATGGTCTTTGGAATTCTTGTTAAAGCATTCCTAAATCTCTTGCTCAACATCATCGCTATTCCATGCATGCCTCCCCAAATTACAAACGTCCAGCTTGCTCCATGCCATAAGCCGCTGCATAAAAATACAACAAGAATATTCAAATAAGTTCTTTTACTTCCTTTTCGATTGCCCCCCAGTGGAATATACAGGTATCTTGTTAAAAACTTCGTTAATGAAATATGCCATCTATCCCAAAATTCCTCAATACTTTTTGCCTTATAAGGAGAATTAAAATTATCTGCAAGATTTATTTGCAGCATCCTGCTGATTCCAATTGCCATATCACTATATCCGCTAAAATCAAAGTATATCTGAAATGTATATGCCAAAGACACCAGCAACGCAGTCGTTGCATTTAATTCGCTAACATGTTGATATCCTGCATCTGTCACTTTTAGCAATGTGTCTGCAATTAACACTTTTTTCCCTAATCCCATGACAAAAAGATAGAAACCGGAAGCAACATTATTCCAAAATTCCTCCCTATTTTCTTCCGTTTTCATTTGAATTAAGTCTTGAAACCTGGTTATTGGTCCCGATGACACCTTGGGAAAATAGGTCATATAAAACATATAATCCGCAACAGAACATTTCACTATATCCCGTCTATATGCATCTACCAAAAAAGCAATATTCTGAAATGTAATAAAGCTAAGCCCCAGCGGCATATTAATCTCATTTATTTGAAACTCTGTTTTGAATAAGGCATTAATATTATCGATAAAGAAATTATAATATTTATAGTAAAATAAGACTCCCAAATTTCCTAACATGCCAAGCCAAAGTATTCCCCTCCGTACATAGGCAACACAACTACCTGTCCTATGCAATAAATAGTAAAACAAGACATTGCCAACGCACAGCGCAGTAAATATTATAAAATTCTGCACACCTGCATATAAATAGAAAAGAATCGAAAAAAATATTAAAATTATTTTCGATACTTCTACACTTCGATTATATTTCCCTAAATATATGCGAAAATACAGGAATAATGTAAGTGGGAAAAATAATAATACAAAAATATAGGAATTAAAAAGCATCTATATCATCCCCAATTCTTTCACATCCATGCACCATTTACCAAACCGACATGCCTAGTTTATCATGAATCTACAGCCGCAACAACTGTAAATTTCCCCTCCAGCCTGCTGTAATAAGATATTCATACAAATTCCATACACGAATAATAGGTATATTACAAAGGGACTTGCATATATTGGCAATTTCCCATGAAAATTGTAAAATTATATCAATAAAAATATGCAAAGGAGGTTTCCACATGCAAACTCTAAATCCCGCCTTGGAAACGTATATCTTTGATCGCCTTAACGCCGTGTATGCCCCGGATGCTATTGCTGCTAAAAATAACTTAAACAACGATACCGACAAAAACAGAAGCTATCTTGGTACCTATTTCCCCAGAACCTTTGTAGAATCCTGCCACATATACCGACAGCTGTTTCAAAATCAGGAAGTATACAACTGCTACAGCCAAAAGAAACTGATCAACATACTCATTATCGGTTCCGGAACCGGCGGAGACCTGCTGGGGCTTCTTCAGGTCTTAAATGAATGTTTTTGTTCCAAACAGATCAATATCTATTCCTTCGATGGAAATCAGGATGCCCTAAATATACAGAAACAATTAATCCGGGATTTTTATCAATTTATGCCCAATCAAAATAATCAAATTATGGTATATACTTACTTTGTACAGTTCACCTGTGTGAATGATATTGCCAACAGCCTGAGGGCAAACCGCATTCCTTTCATAGACATTATGCAATCCTTTAAAATGTGTAATGAACTGTACAACCAGTCGGCAGACAAACAGGTATTTTATCAGCTGACTGCTTTGGCAGAGCAATATTTATCTCCCAACGGCATATTTGTACTGGAGGATGTGACAAACCGGAATGACGACCAAAAATTTAATTCCGTTGTAATGTCCGACCAGGTCAGAAACTATTTCCGGCAAAATCCCCATTCAAGCTTGAAATACATTATTCCTGTCTGCTGCGGAAAATGGTATAATAGATGCACTTGGGCTAAATGCCTTTCCATTGTTGAATATACTGTGTCGCACCGATACGCGCCCGCTGAAAGATCAAAAGTCGCCTACAAGGTAATGATCAAGCAGCCATTAGGGCAGTTGCTATATGATTCCATAGAAACCCGGGACGCCTATCTGCTGGCGCCCAGAACTTATTGTACAAAGGACGATTACTTATACAATCAGGACTTTCCGCCCTGCGGAGATGTTGCAGACCCTTACAAAATATGAAAAGTAACAGAAATGGAGTAAAACATGATCGTAAGCGCCAGCAGGCGGACGGATATCCCCGCCTTTTATTCTGAATGGTTTTTTAACCGCCTTGATGCCGGATACCTGTACGCCGTCAATCCTATGAACCGCAAACAGGTGAGCAAAATCATATTAAGTCCGGAAACCGTGGACTGCTTTGTCTTTTGGACCAAAAATCCCCGTCCCATGATGGAGAAACTTGCCGTTTTGGATCAAAAGGGCTTTCCTTATTATTTTCAATATACCCTGACTCCATATGGTCAGGATATTGAACCCTGTTTCCCTGACAAAAATCAATTGGTCAAAACCTTTCGGGAGCTGTCCGGCAAAATCGGACAGGATAAGGTGATATGGCGCTATGATCCTATTTTATTGTCCGATCAATACACCAAAGAATACCACTATGAATGGTTTGAAAAATTGTGTCACAGCCTATGCGATTACACGAATTTATGTGTCATCAGCTTTTTGGATCTGTATGATAAAACCAAACGAAATACAAAAGGACTTCATTTACAGGAGATCAGCCAGAAAGACATGCTGGCAATCGGAGAGGTTTTTGCAAAAATAGCGGCAAAATACCATTTAAGATTAGAAACCTGCTCTGAGGAAATCGATTTGTCACAATATGGCATTGAAAAAGGAAAATGCATCGACGACCGTCTCATCTCCCAAATCATAAGAAAGCCCATTAACGTCAAAAAAGACGATACCCAGCGGGAGGTATGCGGCTGTGTCAAGAGCGTTGACATTGGTCAATACAATACCTGCCAGCATTACTGCGCATACTGCTACGCCAATTATAGCTATAGCAAAGTGAAGGAAAACTGCCAAAAGCATGATATACATTCCGAGATATTGACCGGGAAACTGGTTGGCGATGAAAAGATTACCACAAGGGAGATGAAATCTATCGTTTCCAGTGGGGAATATGAGCAGATGGAGCTACCCCTTTCCTAATCAAAGCAGCTTCTCCACCCGAAAAGCCTCCATCAACTGGTCATAACTATAGTGATACCAGTTGGAAATACATCCGCCTCCGCAATGATGCTTTTCCTTACAATAATGACATGCCTTTCCCGGATAATTACAAATCCCCTGATATATTTCCTTTGTTTCAGGCGCATTCCAAAACGCCATGAAGCTGTCAATATCCTGAAAATCCTCTCCATATTTTCCAACAGAAACCTGATGCATCAAATTACAGGGAATTAAAGAACCATCCGTATCAAAAACCAGCCCGGATCGCTCCAGCAACTGGCAGGAGGTAATAATCTGGTTCTTTTCAGTGAGCTTTTGAATCAGTTTCTTATCCCAAATACAAATAGGCAGCGACTGATGCAGCTGAAAATGTCCCTTTGTAATTTCCGACAGTTTTTCATAGCTGTTTTGAAAACCGTCAACCAGTTGAAATACCTTCTGAATATCATAAACATCTTCATTTTCATCCAATACTGAAAAATCGTGTTCAAAAGAAAAATGAAATTCTTTTCCTCCAAAATCAACGGCATCCTTTACAGCACGCAAATAGGTGCCGATGTTATCGCTGCTTAATACCATCGACACTACATAATTAATATCACTTGACGCCACATTAGAAATTGCCTGAAGCGTTTGTCCGTATGCCTCTACGCCGGTATTTTTCCTGTAATCTTCTTCAGAGCCGCCTTTCAGCGAAAGATTAAGGCTTGAAAGTCCCTGCAGCCGCAAGGACTCCCAAAACGCCAGATCAGACAACGCCACCCCATTTGTAATCAAAACAGCGTTTAAACCTCTGGAAGAAATATAGCCGATCAACTCTCCAAGCCCTTCATAGCAGGCAGGTTCGCCGCCGGTTAAGGCAATATTTTTAATACCCGTTTGGGCAATCAGATCAATCAGCTTTTTTGCCAAAGGGACCGGCATATCTGACGTCTTTTGAAAGTCTATGCTCCCGGCATAACACCATCGGCATCGCAGATTGCACTGGCGGTTCACTGTAATCCATGCGTTCTTCAACTGATTCATTCTCTGTCCATCACCCTGCCGCCGCAGGCTCCGCAAGCGCCGCAGGCTCCACAGGCTCCGCCGCCACAGGCTCCAAATCCATTCTTCTGGTTATAATTTGACTTTATACTTTCGATAAATTCTATGGGCTCTCCGTCTTTCTTTAAAAGTGCTTTTGCTGTCTTGATATCCATTTTTTCCTCCATCCAGTTCACATAGCATTCTATGTAATGTTTCAAAGTGCTGATAGGGCTTTTTGTTGGGATCCTCGTATTTATCAGCAATACATTTAATAAAGGGATCCAGCTTTTTATAAGCATTGCATATTCTGTCGCTGTAAATCCGTCTCAGTATCTCTACATTGATATTTCCCAAAAAGACAGATAATGATAAATCTTCAAAAAAATTGAGAATCTCGTATATTTTTTCCTTTCCCACTTCTTCGTAGATTTTCTCCGCCTCTGAAAGAGAACAATGCCCTTTGCAGTCATCCGTCAGACGAGTTTTATCGATCACATCTTTCAGCCTTTCTTGACGATATAACATCTCATCCAACTCTTCAATTTTAATAAATGTTTTGCTGTCCCGCTTCAAATCCACGTTTGATTTTATTTGAAGGCTCATTACGATTACGCCGCAAAAGCTAGCCAGCGCACTTAATGCACTAAATACCACCGCTGCACAAGCGATCATATTTGCTGTATCCATACACATTCTTCCCCTATCAAATTTTTGTAAATGAAATACCTGCGTTGCTCTACTAAGCTGATATGCCTAGTTTAGCACGAATTTCCATAAGCAACAACTATATATTTTCCTATCAGTATCACCTGCTTCATTAAATCCGGCATAGTCAATCTTCATACCTTCTCACTAAACCTTATGTACCTACCTCCTCCCTGGTAAATATGCAATACTCATGGCAAGTTAAACATTACCTCTTACATTTATGTAGCTTAAAATTGTATGCTGTCTCTGATATCCTAATTTTTAAAGGGAGTGGGATTATGATATCAACAAAACCATTTTGGAACCAGATGAAAAAAAAGGGAATTTCCACCTATGCCCTGGAAAACACCTATAATCTAAATCCTTCTGAAATTTCCAGGTTGAAAAATAACCACAATTTCACATTGAAAACCCTCAATCGCCTATGCGACCTATTCGAATGCGACATTGTGGACGTTATAATCTACCTGCCTGATTCTTAAGCCAATGACCGGTAAATATACCTCAGATAAGGAGCGTGTAATTATGACTACAAAAGAGTTTGTTAACACTTTAAGCCAAAAACAGGATATCGCATTAAAACTGTCTAAGGCAGAAAGCCCTGATGAGGCGTACAAAATTGCAAGGGAAGACGGCGTAACCGATGATCAGAATACTTTTTCTCAGGAAATGAAAGCATTCCGTGATTCTGTGGGCAAGGTTTCCCAGGAAGAGATGGGAATGCTTATGGGTTCCGCCTCCACCTCCGAGATCGTTTCCGCAGTGTCCACATGGATTGGCGCATCTGCTGCCGCAGGCTCTGCTGCTGCATAGACCGCCTGATTCCCTTTATGCGGGAATCTATCCATACATTATAACAGCTAATCCACCATAAATTCAAAGCGTATATTTACCGGTTATCATTTACAGAAAGGATAAAAGTAGTTATGAGATCTACAGAATACACCATGAAAAAAGGCAAAGACGCTTCTCCTCTTGATACGATGGCAAGAATCCGGCATTGCCTGGAAGAAATTAATCTTACATGCGCAATTCATCTTTATGAACAGGATATGCCCGGCTGCTGTTCCGCAAGAGTACACCTGGAAGGGCCCCTTTCCCATGCAATTGCCGCTAACGGGAAGGGAACCTCCTTAGAATACTGCCTGGCAAGTGGTCATGCGGAATTAATAGAACGTATCCAAAACCAAATATTTCAATATCAAATCCATCCCAAAGATCTCACTGCCTTTTTTGAAAAAAATCCTCTTTCTGCCCATGCTCAATGCCGGATGGAACCTTTTGCCGAAATGAAGGAAAATAAAAACAGTTTTTTGAACAGAATCGTTCAAAAATATATAAATTCTATCCCCGCAGCAAAAGACAGCTATGATAAAGAGCTTACGGTCTGGGCAAAACTCCATCAGCTTTTTCCCCTATGGTCAGAAATAGGCGTCCTTACCATCCCCTTTTACCACGTACAAACAGGCAAATATGAATGGCTTCCCTTTGAACTGATCAAAACCTTAAACTTAAGCAATGGCATGGCAGCTGGAAATACGCTGGAGGAAGCGTTGGTGCAAGGGTATTCAGAAGTGTTTGAGCGCTATGCTCAATGTCAGATTCTGCAAAATGAAATCACTCCGCCAAGGCTTCCGGATTCCGTACTAAGTCAATTTCCGGAAATTCTCAAAATCATTGAGAAGATAGAACAGTCAGGTCCTTACCGGGTAACCCTTCGAGATTGTTCTCTTGACATGGGTCTTCCAGTAGTATGCGGCATTATTGCCAACCTGGAAAAGCAAACCTTCGGCATACGCTTTGGCGCCCATCCGGACTTGCAGATTGCTTTGGAACGAATCTTTACTGAAGCAATGCAGGGGAAATCTCTGGAGGAGTTTTCTCAATTTAACGTTATTTCCTATCAACAACAGGATGTTCACTGTCAACAAAATATGTTTAATCTGCTAAAAACAGGAGGTGGGCTTTATTCTCCCTCCATCCTTGTCGGTTTAGAATCTTACCCCTCTGCTTTACGCCCCCAGCAATCCGATTTCCTCTCCAACCAGGAACTGGTAAAGCAGATGACAGAACAGCTTCTTGCCATGCGCAAGGATCTGTATATTGCAGATGTGTCCTACCTGGGATTTCCCTGTGTATGTATTTACGCGGAGGATATCAGCGAACTAATTCCCGTAGATGACCTTGTGTTGAAAGCAAATGTCATAAAAAATAAAGCGACAAATTTTTTGCAGAAAATTCCTGATATGAATCGTGAAGATGCGGAAGAACTTTTGCAGTCCGGGGCACTACTGCGCAGATCAGTTTTGGAAAATACAATTCCCACAATGTGTAAATTACCCATCCAAATCTCTGTCCATGGAGGAAATGACCAAATCGGGTTTCTAATGGTAGTCTGCCACTATTATCTGGGAAATGATGCCCAGGCTGTGGAACTTCTCAAGCAATGTATAGAGGTCAACAAGAAAAACCAAAAAGAATATGCTTATGAAGCAGCTTTGCTAAAATTTCTGCAGGGGATTTTGGCAAACGTTGAACCAGAAAAAATCGCCGAAATTTTATATGAAATCTGCGAAAAAGAAACCGCCCAGAGTGTACTTTCGGATTTTGCACAACGTCCCCTCGTTTTCTCCAGGCTTTATCCTTCCTGTGATCAAAGATTATGCAATTCCTGCTCCAATCTGGATTGTTCATACCAATCCTTAAAAGAGTTTTATGAAACCTTATTCCTTAAAATGGCAGGCAGCAATGTATGGACAAGCCGCCTGCACAAAATATTACGAGGGAACCATGTTAGATAAACCCAACGCAACCCAACTGCCTTTTCGCTTTCGCTATTTAGCGCCATTATACAACCAAGCCTCAAAACAGCTCCCTTCCGCTTCTTCCCTGAACCCTGCCATTTGGATGCCGGAAGCTTTTGATGAACTGAAATTTTTATACTACGAGCATTTAAATCTGATCGTTGAAGATCCCTTTCTGGGTTTTTTAAAAGAAATGAATCTTCCCTTCACCCAGCGTTGCTCCTTTCATCAATACGCCGCCTATTGGAAGCTGCTGTTGGCACAATTTCCTTTGCTGGAAAGTGTGGTCAGCGTTTGGACAAAAGATTACGTAAACCATGTGCTCCTGCTTCAGGCACGGCTGGAAAAAGACTTTCAGAAAATCCAGAAACGCCTTGGGGAAAAAACCGGAAGAATTGCCCACATAGACAGCGGCGTCTCTGATCTTCACAACGGTCAATGCGTTCACATTATCGCCTTTGAAAACGGCAGCAAAATTGTATATAAGCCAAGATCCCTGCAACTGGATCAAACCTGGCGGGAATATCTACAGAGCATTGCCCAAAAAAGCAACATAGGCGCCTTTCGCGTCCCCTGGGTTATGCGGGGAAATGGATATGGCTATGAGGAATTTATCGAACACAAGCCCGTCGCCTGTGAAAAGGATTTTTCCACTTACTTTTACCGCTGTGGGTTCCTTCTGGGTATTGCATACATTTTGCAAAGCACCGATCTGCATGGGGAAAATCTGATTGCCTGCGGTAATTGCCCTGTTTTAGTGGATTTGGAAACAGGAATACGGGTTTCCGTTTCTTTTTTAGCAAGCGGAGGGGAAATCTCTTGCGAAGCTTATACTGCTGACTCCGTTCTTAAGACAAATTTATTGCCTTACCTGCTTGGGGGCAGAACCATTCATGCCGGAAATGATGCTTTTACCTCGCGGGATCCCTTCCTGAAAAATCTTCCTTTCGACTCTCTTGGCACACGAAGTGGAGAAGCATATTTTCAGGATATCCTTGCGGGCTTCCGTCTTGCCTATAATGCTGTCAAACAATATGGTATTACAGAAAAGTTTTTGCATTGTCATGCCCGATTTTTGATCAGAAACACCTCCTTTTATGTCAACCTCATAAAATGGATTTATGCCTACGAAAGCATTACCAATCCTAACGTTTTTAAACAGCGTTTAAATTACTTGGCACAGATGTATAAATCATTGGATCCTGACAACAAGAATACCTTTTATCAGAAACTTCTGAGAAAAGAAAAGAAGGAAATTAAAAAAGGATATATTCCCAGATTTACCATCGGTATGGATGCTCCTGCGGTCAAAACCCATGGAAAAGCCTTAGGAACTCTTCTACTGGAAAAAGAAAATTACCTCAACGAAAAAGACTGGCAAATCCAAAGTAAAAGAATACTTATTTCACTTAACTGCAGTATTCCTGCAGACCGGCTATACCTGACCTGCATCCGTTTATGGAGGCAAAAGCAGACCCCATTCAAAGAAGTAAGCGACATTATGAGTCGAAGGGTCTCCTACTGGGAGAAAAAGCTTCAAAACGAAAGGGAACCCCAGGGCATCGTTGTTTCCAGTGAAAACCGGCGGTACTATTTGACTTGCCTTCCTTGGAATATGATGGAGGGAATACCGGGACTTTTACCAGCTTTTGCCGCCTGGCATGTAATCAGCGGCGACGCGAAAACCTTACATCTATTTACCTTCATTGCCCGGAAATTATATGATACTTTAACCAAAACCGATTTAAATCTGTATATGCCTGGATTTCCAGAGGGGCTTGAAGGGATTTTACACATGACCCGTCTAATACGCCCCATTTTGCATTCTGTATGGATCGACCAAATCCACGCCCTCACCGCTGACACTTTGCATCGCAGAGCCGGAACCATCATGCTTTCAGAGGAAGACCACTACTGTGAAAAAGAATTTATGAGCGGCATGGACGGCGTTGCTTTCCCCTCCTTTTTCAGGGGCGAGGGAGGCTGGCTTTATACCCTATTGCAAAAAATCTCGAAGAAGGAAGCATAAATGCGTAAAAAAAATTTTCATATTTTAGCCCTTGTAGGCTCGCGGAAAGGCAAAGCTTCCAACACTGCAAGCTTCTGCCAAATGATTTTTGACGCTTTCAAAACTGAACACAACGCCTCCGAAGTAACGATGGAACTATTAACAGCGGATAAATGGCATATAAATCCCTGTGTATCCTGTGGTTACTGCTTTTCCGCCGGTTCCTGTCCTCAAGATCAATTGGATCATATGGAACAGCTCAAAAAGAAGCTTCTATCCGCAGACTGTATTTTTTTTGCCTCTCCTGTTTATGCCGGCGCCATTTCAGGCGATATGAAGATTCTCATTGACCGCCTTGCCTACTGGCTCCACACCATGCCGCTGATTGGAAAGTCATCCTTGCTGCTTTCCACCGCAGACAGCAACCACGGTGACAGCGCCATTTCCTACATGAAAGAAATAGTGGAAAAACTGGGCGCTGTCCCTCTCGACTTCCAAAACGCCTTTGTTGGACATGGTCCAATACTTTTAAAGCAGGAAAAAACCATGGCTCCAGTTCTAAAACGAATTGCCAAAGAGTTGTCCCAGGCGGTAGCAGGTAATTTGACACCCACGGCAGCGCAGGAACAGTATTTTAAAACACAAACCCATATTTATAAAACATATTGGGCATTAGGAGAAAACTATCCTGGACTTTGTATCTCAGAAGCGCGCATCTGGGAAAAGCAAGGATATTTTGCTTCGTCCTCTATGGCAGAAATAATCAGGAAAAAAACGCTTCGGAATGGAGGAAAAGATGTATAAAAAATGGTCTTCTTATTTTCAATTACCGGAATTGCTGGAATATACCAGAAGCTATATGCTAACGGAAGAAATGCGGGAACTGATTTTACAACATATGTTGATTAACCACAAGGAAAAAATCTTAGAGGTGGGGTGCGGCACAGGATACTTAAGCCGTTATCTGGTAAAAGGAAGAAAAAATCTTTCTGTCACTGCAATTGACCTGGATGAGGATTTTTTACAAGCTGCAGATAAACTGGCAAGACAGGAAGGCATTGATTCCATCACCTTTTTGCGGGCGGACGCATCTTCTCTGCCTTTTGAAACAAATTCCTTTGATCATGTGGTCAGCCATACCTTCCTCACCAGCACGCAAAATCCCGAACGCGCTTTGCAGGAAATGCACCGGGTCGTAAGACCTGGCGGCAGCATTTCCTCCATTACCGCAATGTCTGTCAATCCAACTATTGTTGAAAGCGGTATTTATCCCGAAACTTGCAGCTTTATACACAGATATCGTATCTTATTTGAAAAGGTCTGGACCATGTATCAAAGAACTAATTCCATCGCCAACTATATTAATGCGCTGGACAGCAGCCAGGTGCCCCGGATGTTCGTAAAAGAAGGCTTAAAGGAGATTTCTCTTTTTCCAATCGGTTATGCCTTCTCATTTAGCGATGCCTCCCTTACTGCTGATAAAAGGAAAAAATACATTACTTTAAGCTATCAAGAGGAGCGGAAAAAATTTGAACATTACGTCCATCTGGGTGTATGGAAAGACTTTTTGTCCGAAGATGAAATAGATGAGTATAGAATACTTTTGCAAAAAAAAGCAACGTTCCTTTGGGAACATCTAGAAGACAATTCTATCTTTGAATGGAATGGAAGAGCTAACATTATGGTAACTGGACGGGTGACTTAAGCCCGCTTGAACTTTAAGCTAAGATAATAGGCTGTCCATATGTTATATGTCCACTCTCCTTGCAAATCAAATCCAGCCACGTTATTGTTCAACCCCTATTAGAGCAAGAGCGATAGTTAGCCACATTAAAAAATATTTCCGAACGCTTGAAGGATAATACATGATTATCAATTATACAAATTAAATCAGGGGCAAAGAATGAACAAAAGCAGAAAAAAATTAAAAAAATACGGCTACCCGCCCGAATCACTTTTAAACGATACCATTGCTAATGATCGCACTTTTTCCGGTAATTATTGTGGCGAAAATATCAAGCGTTTAAAGCTGACAAACTGTCACTTTAAGGGAGCCAAATTTAATGATGCTGCTGTAACGGGATCAAATTTTCGAAATTGTACTTTTGAACAGTGTGATATGGATCAAGGTGATTTCGAATTTTGTGATTTTTTCAAATGCGAGATCAGTTCTGACAAACCAATTGCCATTGCATTTGATAACAGTAACTTTATTGAAACAAAAATTCACAATTTAAATTTTTATTCCAGTACTTTTTCCAATGCTTTTTTTGAAGACACAGAATTTAAAGAAATAAAAATAATAAACTGTACTCTCGAAGGAGCTACTTTTCAACGCTGTAGTTTTGAGGATATTGATTTTGGTCATTTAAATCTTGACTTTGTTGATTTTCGCTTCCCCCATTTTGTAAATTCAATTTTGCCAATGTCTCAAATTGTATATACTTACGGTTTGCTTCAATATCTGATGACCACAGACGATAATGTCTATATCATAGGTAAAAATAAGAAAATTACCGCGAAAGAATATATAACTGAAGTACTGCCTGCATTATTGGAATCATATCTGGACATGGACGAGGAAAAAAAAGAAAAAATCTATTTTCCTCTTATTAATATTTTATTAGCACTGAATCAGATAGACGATGCAAACTACTATTTAGACAAAGCTTTGAATATGTCTGCGTTTATCTATGATTTCCGAATGATGAAACATTACTGTAAGCTGGTCAGTTTAAGCGAACACTATACGCCTAAACTAAAGAAAAGGATTTACCAGAAAATTTGCGGTTTTTTTAAGAACAGTAATATAATGACCCCCTGGCAACTAAAAGATTTTTCGAGAAATATAGGCGATATGAAATATATATTATCGTTAGAAAATAATTTCCCATCGCTTGTTTTTAGCATTTTAACTAATACATTTCATACTAGCATGAGCAAAATTGGTTTAGTTATAGCAGATATTTTTTCTCTGTCTGATAAATATAACAGTACTCCTCAAAGAGATATACGAATTGAATTAGGCAGGAATTCTCCTGTAATAATTGTAGTGCAATTTACGGAGTCTGTAGAAAATATTTTCTACATGTTGAACGATTTAATTATGCTCACTTGTTATACTGTTTGTGATGATTTATTACAGGAAAAAGCAGACATCCCTTTTACGGGTCATCTACTGGAAACAAAAGCCTTAACTGATAAAAATATGAAAGAGAAGCTTTACGGATACGCAAAAGAACAATTATCATTAACCCTATTAGATTTTCATGTTGAAAACTGGAAAAAAGAATACAACTCTCATTATCCAATTCCCGTTAACTTTGTAAATACCAATATCGGGCAGAATGGGGCAGTATGAAACGGGCATATAGTGTTATCAATAGTGAATTCTTAGTTACCAATATGAATCAATCTTTAAAGAGACCGACGCTATTTTGGATCAAAAAAATAGCATGGCTCTGCCTTTCCATCATAATTCTTGGCGGGACATATTCTATATTTCATGTCACTTTATATGCACAGGGAGAATTATTTGATGTAATTTCTATGGGAGCCGTTTTTGCTACATTGGGGTCTACTATGGTTAGTATCGCTTCTCTGCTCTGCAATAGATATTATGAAGAATTTACAAGTTGCATAAATACCCTTAAGAATGAGCTTCTAAGCCAGAATATTACGTTGAACTGGTTGTTTTTAAAAAGACATGAAGTAATTCAAAAATCTCCAAAGGAATATGTAACTTACCAATCTACAAACCCCAAAATTGTTTTTGAAATAGGATCCACAGATTTATTAGTAGAAATTCCAGTTCAAAAAAAGGATTTTTATGAACTGGAACTTCTGAAAAAGATATTTCAAATGAAAATAGCTAAGCATGCCTATACAGCTTATTTATTAGATTATGCAGATTCGATTATGGAATCTGGATTGTATATGTGGGAATGCACCTATCACATTTTAATCAGTGCATTTTTATATAAATGCTATCGAAACCTTATCATTATAGGAACTATCTTTTTTATAAGCGGACTTATAGCCACTTTTTCATATGCTGTGTTCCTCTAAATTGATTTTCAACACGTTGTCTTCACAAAAACGACAGGATGGACCCAAAGGTATTCTATACTTTCGGCAAATTGATTCTGTCTTTTCCCATATGTCAAGTACTTCCCGACTTTCAGGTGCCCAGAAATTTTCTAATTGGTTTGCCGGTTTTAAAAGCGCCAAAATAGGAGAAACCCCTAACCGGCATAGAAATTCGACTCCCCTAAGAACAGAGTCTGCTGGTTCAAGCCCAACTACCAAGGCACTACGTACACTTCCCGTTTTTCCCCACAATTGAATCGCTTTTTTGAATGCTTTTTCATATCTTTCAAGTGGCAAACGCCCTTTCCCAGGCATAAAGTTAAAGGCAAGGTTTCGGTCGTAGACTTCTATATTAAAAGCAACTTCTGTCACACCTGCTGCTTTTAGACGCGTTAAAACGCTTACATCTTCCGGTGGAATTGACATCAAATATATATTTTTAGGATCTGTTTTTCGAATGCATTCAACAATTTTCAGTACGTTTTCAAAGTCATCCGAAGGATTTTGTGAGCCTCCACCTATCAGATAATGTTGAATGGAGGAAGTGTTTTTGTATGCCTGCAATACTTCTTTGATATCTTCCAATGAAAAATCTTTTGCTGACGGTTCGATATCACAAAAAGAGCATCCTATATGATGTTCCTTAAAAAAGCAACCGCTACGTTGGTGAATTCTAAGACGATCGACCCCCAGATACGCAATTTCATTATAAGGAACGCCATTCTGTGTCAATTGATGTGCCAGAGGGTCATTTGTTCGCACAGAAACCTTCGCAAGAGGAGTTCCATAATAATTTAGCCTGTATGCTTCTTTTTCGTAGGTTATTTCAAAAGGACTCAATTCGGAAAAATCTACTTTATAAGGCACATTGAAAAAAAACTTTTCTTCTATGGAGAGGTCAATCGCATAGAAAATGTCATAGTTTGGTCCACCACTTTTTTCTAGTTGCTTTAATGCCCTTTTGCTAATTCGGATTCCCTGATTTAACAGCAGTACTTTTAATCTTTTTAGCTGCTTATTCCATGGAATTCCCTTTAAAAGGCTAAAATGATAATCTAAACCATTATATATTCTGCTGGAATACTTCGGGGCAACACATGCAATATTTGTATTAAAAACGAATTTAAACAAGTATGTACTATCTTCTAAAGACATATCCCAGTCTAATTCATCATCAATACAGTATAGGACTTCAGGGCATCTCTTTCCCAGTTCCCAGATATATTGCAGTTGCTCTCTTGCATCTTCTACAAAAGAATAATTATAAAAGCTTCGTGGAATTGTTAATTCTGGAATTGTGTAGGAGGGAGAATCATTCAAGAAAGCATCTATATGAAGTTCCTGTAAAGAGGGTAATGATTTTTCTTTTAAAATATCATTAATCAAAAACGAAGAGGATTGAAATCTTGCATTTATTTCCATAAAAAATACTTCATCAAGAGTAGTTAAAAAATCAATTCCGCAGATTCCTCTATAGCCAGCTTCCTGTAAACGTTTCCCAATTCGTTGTCCGTATTCTTGTATTTTATTTTTAATATTCTGTGGTAGTTTATTTATTAAAATAAAATCAGCGCCGCCGTAACACAAATGTTGTTGATCTTTGCAAATAACCTGGACTGATGCTGGAAACAAAAGAATTGCTTTTTCGTAAATCAATAAATGCATATTTACAGAAACACTTTCCTTTTTATATGGCGTTACTGTGTAAATATTATAAGAATCTATCTTTTCTAGTAGCTCTTTTATCTCTTCAGGTTGAGAAACCAACCATGTACCGGAGCCCCCGCAGGAAAATGTTCCCTGTATGACAAAGCTATTTTCATTTGGGAAAGCATCGCACAAGCTTGTATAATTTAATTCTACTCCCAGCATGGTTGTAAACGGAATTACCGGAACAGTCTCTGTAAGCCATAATTTTGTATAAAGCTTATTTTCAAGCAGATCAGTAAGAGCAGAAGAATTAATGCATACTATATGTTCCAGAATAATTGGAGTATATTCTTGCGCTTCCATGGGATAATATAAAAGAAATTTTGATTTAGGATATTCCTTCAATATTTTTGTAATGGTTTTATTGATAAAAACACCCAGTTCTTCATTATCTTCATTATAATTTATTCTGATATGATGTTCCTTGTCAAAACTGTAATTATTGCCTGTATTGCTGCCAAATATGGTGATGGAACCGTCAAATAATTGTCCAGTAGCGGAAATTTCTGATTCCCGAATACCAATCCAAAATAGTTTTTCGCCTTGAAACATAATAGTATTTCTCCTGTTTGTTTATACTGCTTATTTATGAGAAGCATTATTGATAATCATGTATTATCCTTCACTTCTTCTACTGTTTTATTATATTATTCCTATATCTATATTTCAACAAATTTCTTATATCGGATAATACGGCTTCACTATACCTAATTTTCTCTTTTTCGACAATCGACTTTGTTTCATATTCTCATGAACTATTGTTCCTAAATCGTGCATCCCAGACTTGCTTATCAAAGCGCAAAGTGTTTATCCCAATCAAATCAGGGTGGAAACCATAAAAACGGAATCCACCCTTTCGCAACTTCTCATCAATCTTATATCATTTCTATAATCATCAGCCGAGTCCCACGACTGCAATTCTTTTTCTACACCACGGCATAGTTCCTCTTTATCTACTTCCATGCACCCGTCCTTAAAAATCACGCCGCATTCTTCATAGTTTCCGCAATATGTAATCCGCCCATCGCAATGGGCAAGATTGTGCTTTATCATCTCACCCCGCAGGGAATCGGTGCTGACATATATCTGATGCTTCTTATTATCCCTCCATATTTTTTCAATCAACGGAATATTTCTGGCAGCGTGTCCAAACCCATGGTTGCTGACATAAAAAGCAAAATTCATTTCCTTTATTTCCTTATCTCATCAATGATAAACGGCGGTCTTTTTCCCTTTGCTATCCTTACCCTGCCCGCTGGGTTTCAACCGCTTCCAGCAACTGTCCCTGGGTTATGATCTCATTTCTTGCCGTTCTTCTCTTTCCGCCGTCTTCTATGCAGGCTGCAAAGAATTCTATTGCATGCATAAACTGGTCGTCCGGCGCAATTTTTAACGTTTCTTCGCCTTGTCCTTTGATCAGGATCTGGGTTTCCATTTCGGCAGGAGGGGTAAAAATCCTGGGCGCCAATATACACGCCTTGCTCCCCCATATTTCCAATTCACATTTATAAGAATTATCCATTCCAAATGCCAGCTACGCCTCCGAACCATTTCCATCCATCAAAACTGCGCTTCCGTATACGTCGACGTCATGGTCTTTCGTATGGTGCAGTACAGATGTAAGAACCTCAATCTCCTCATCCAAAAATAATTGCGCCGCTTTCAAAACATAGCCTCCGCAGTCTAAAAGGGCGCCTCCTCCCATTTTCTTATCATACCGGAAGTCTGTAGCGCTTCTATGGGGGAATCCAAACGCTGAACGGATCAGACGCAGTTCTCCGATTGCGCCCCCTCGAATCACTTCCTGAATCGCACCAATCTGCCTGTGCATGGTAAACGCATAATTCTCATTGATTGCCAGATCTTTCTCCTCCGCCAGCGCCATCAATTCCATTGTGTCCTTTAAATTTACCGTACAGGGCTTTTCCGACAGGACATGCTTTCCCAGCGTAAGCGCCTTGCGCGCCCACTCATAATGCAGGCTGGGGGGCAGGGGAATATAAACGGCATCGATCTCCTCCGAGCGGAGCATATTTTCATATCCCACAAACAGCCTGCCGCCAAAAAGATCAATTAATTTCTGCGCTTTTTCTTTTTTTTGAGCCAGCAGCGGCGCATACGATCTTTCATCGTGCTGACCGCCCCATTCATAAAAGTCCGCCACCGCTACACCGGCTAGCTGAAAGCAGTCCACTTTCTTTAAAGCAGGCAGAAAACGACGGCAGGCAATGTCCGCCGCTCCTAAAACTCCAATTCTGATTTTTCCCATCTTATACCCCATCTTATATTTCCAAAATTGAAAGCAGGTTTCTAAGCTGAATATTCAAACAGTTATTTATTTGTGTTAATATATTCAGCGTTCCATAATCACTCCATACATATCCTTCCGGTATTGCCGGAAGTTCATCCTTCTTAATGGAAATAATTACGTTTCTATTCTGCTCCTGGTAAAATCTTCCGCCTTCCTCCGACAAAAGGACATCAGACAGCACGCCCGTATTACTCTTTAATCTGCTCCAAAATAACCTGCTGACACAATCCTCCTGCCCAATGCTTCCTGCCTCTTCCTGTATGGTAGGTCCAATCTCAACGCCGTCAAAGCACCCTACCTCGGGTTTAATCCTTACCAAAAACTTAAGCATCCCCTCGTCATCACAGCAGATCAAGCCAAATGTGGCAATTCCGGTAGCAGCAAACAAGGGCTGCCTCCACTCCGTAACCTCCCGTCCTTCAATGGCAATATTGCAGAAAATCAGTTTAAAAGGATAACCCTTTGTATGGTAGAATTCTCCCTTCTCCATTTTCCAGTCTTTCAAACCGAAAAGCGGGATTCTTTCTGTCTTTCCTTTTTGAAACATCTTATAATCGTTGATCTGCTTATAGATATTTACAATTGTCTGCCGGTCCAGGGAGCTTGCCGTCTTATTAAAATATAGTTTGTTTTTGAAAGGTACATCCCCCTCATCACCCAGCAGAACGTAAGGAATGCAGGATAATACTGTTCTCGTATCCATGTTCACCAGATTGTCATGCTTCATCAGCTCTTTGATCTGGGGCAGCGTCATCCATCTGTGGGTAGGAGGCTCCTCTAACTGTGTATCTTCCATCAAAATGACATTTCTGTTTCTCTTTCCCAAAAACCGGGACGATTGCTCCGATTGTATTTAATCCACCAGCACCTTGTCCGGCGACATATGGATAAAGTAATCCAAAAAAGCCGGCTTCGCTCCCCCATGCTGCTGCGTAAAATTACTCTTTGTCGCCTGGATGGTGGGCGATACCTGTACATGATTCATATTGCCGGGTTCAATCTTTGCCTGCATTAAATAATGCCACACACCATTGATTTTGCAGCAGATAATCCCCAAAAAGCCGATCTCCTCCTGCAAAATGATAGGCTGCTCTACAATTTCCCCTGTATCCTGCATCCATCTTAACCCTGTTATTTGAAAAAAGGTTCCCCTCGTATTCCGGATCATACCTGCATTTTCATCATAATACCAGGGCTTGCATTCCTCCAGTGAAATTTTGTCCAGCCGAACCTCCAGGTTCCTTTTACGTTCCTCCAGCCAGCGAAAAATTTCTTCTGTTGGATGCAGGCTTTCTTGTCTGTCCCCGGCTTCCGAATAATGTTCGTTGCGCATAATTATTCCCCTGCCTGCACCGCAGCTATAAACTCGTCATAGTCATTATAGGTTTCATTTTGCGAATCAAATACCCTGTCCGCCAAGGCAAGCATCAGGCAATCCAGCGTAAAGTTTTTCATGGTACGCCAAATCATTTCATCAATGTACAGCCCCTTGGTGGGGGAATCCATCAGAAAGGTCTCCTTCACCGTGCCGGTATCCACCTCCACCTCACAGGATCCAGCCAAAGGAATGAGAATCAGCTTTGTCTTTTTTGTCGCATGGGTTCCACGCTCCTGCCCTGCGCCCACATCCTTCACACAGAACATCCTTTTAATGTCAAAGGGAATCTGATTGCCGCTTTCCGCAACAATCAGCTTTCCATCCGTCTCTTCTACACACCTGATGTCTACCAGATAATACTTTCTATCCTTCATAGCTGTTTACCACCTTAATAACCGTCTCAATTTCTTCATCTGACAGATAATCCATCATCGGCAGGGATACTACCATTTTACAATCCTCCTCTGCAATGGGGAAAGATCCCTCATGATGTCCTAAATAGGCAAGCGCCGGCTGCATGTGCGGCGGCGTTGGGAAATGCACATCCGTTTGGACGCCGTTTTTCAGTAAATAATCCCTAAACCCAGCCTGATCTTTAACACGAACTACAAACAGATACCACACCGGTACAACTCCATCCGCCAAAAGGGGAAGCTCTACCAGCGGGTTGTTAATCCCCTTTAAATACGCTTCAGCTATATGCCTTCTGTTGGCAAGTAACTCCGGCATATGGCTCAGCTTTACCCGCAGCAGACCTGCCTGCAGTTCGTCCAGCCTTGAATTAAATCCGGGGACTATATTATGATACTTGTAATCACTTCCATAATTTCTCAAAACCTTAATCTTGTCAATCAGCTCTTTGCTTCTTGAAACCACTCCGCCTCCGTCCCCAAAGCATCCTAGATTTTTAGTAGGATAAAAGCTAAAAAATCCGGCATCTCCAAAGAGTCCTGTGTTCGTTCCCTTATAAGAGGAAAAATGAGACTGGGCGCAGTCCTCAAAAAGCATCAAATTATGTTTCCTGCAGACCTCCAGTACTTTATCCATCCGGGTTGCCTGTCCATATAAATGGGTGACGAGGACCGCTTTGGTCTTATCCGTAATAGCTTCTTCTATCTTGTCCGGATCCATATTATGATATTGATCCGGCTCAACGAATACAGGAATTCCGCCGTTCTGGGTAATCCCCAGCATGGTGGCAATATATCCGTTTGACTGAACGATCACTTCATCCCCTGCCCCGATGCCGCATGCATGAAGCCCTAAACGGATTGCATTCAAACCATTATCGACTCCGGCACAATAACAGCCGCCCCCAAGAGCTTCTGCATATTCCTGCTCAAATTGTTCAACCTCTTTTCCTAAAACATACCATCCGCTTCTGAGAACTGATACTGCTTTCTCCTCGTATTCCTCTCTATAGAGATTATATCCTCTCACAAGTTCATTTACCGGTACCATTACATTATCCTCCATAAATTAAAAATTTCCTTTTGAAATCACCGATTTCATTCCTGTATGCGGCGCGAAACCGACACATTTAGTTTATCACGATTTTCAGGCGCAACAACTATATATTTCACCTGAAATCATATGAGGTTCTGTCAATAGCACAATAGGTACAAGCATGTAGAACAATCGCCAATGTTAAAGCATGCAGATTACTGTAAAATATAAAGTGTGAATTTGTTTTTCGGCATAAACCCCAAAATCAGCAGAAAGGAGTAAATGGATGAGTATTGTCAGCAGCACAAATTGGATGAAAGAAATCCCGGACCATACATTAATTAAAGATATCAATATTCCCGGAACACATGACAGCGGAACAAAATATGTAAAAAAAGATCCCAAGCAATATCAATGCCAGCGTCTGTCGATTGCAGAGCAGATGCAGATCGGCGTACGCTATTTTGATGTACGCTGTATTGCCAAAGACCTGGATCATTCCCCTGAAATCGTGCATGGCAGTATCAGATGTTTAGATGAATATGGAAATGATCTTAATTTAAGCAGATTAGTTGCAGACGCACAGACATTCTTGAAAAACAACCCCTCGGAAACCCTGATATATCAAATTAAAAATGAGCATTTTGATTTAAGACCCACAGAAGAATGGGATAAAAGATTATCGTATCATATTAACCGATACATTTCACAAGGCGTATTTTGGTCTCAAAATCGTATTCCTGCATTGGGAGAAGTTCGGGGGAAAATCGTTCTTGTTCGGCGTTTCAGCCATTATAAAAGCCATAATATAGAAGAAGGGCAATGTGGCATTGACTTAAGTTCTTGGGACAGCGAGTGTAACTTGAAAAGAAATTATAATACCTTTGTACATATAAAAAACACTGCATATGTGCAGGATCGATATTTTATCAATTATAACGAAAAGTACCATCTACTGGAAAAGGCAATAGCAGAAATGAATACTCCCGGTTCTCCCCCTAACGCTCAGTGGGCAATTTGCCTTTCCAGCTGCACAAAACCAACGCCTTCTGATGCCGCCAGCATTATAAATGATAAATTATTTTACGATCCCTCTCTTTTAAACGTAAGAAAATTAGGTACCTTTATAGTTGATTTTGCCGCAGAAGCATTAATAAAAAAGATTTATATGACAAATTTCACTTATTAACGCCCATAACTTAAGGGAACACCACTTTGATTTCTCATAGTGGTGTTCCCTTAAGTTAACTTGACCTCGCAATCTTCTTTACGAGATACTTTCGTCTTCCACAAAGACATACCTCTTCAGGTTCGTCTCCGCCTTAGAAGAACGTATAACAATATAGGCTGACCTATATAGTTCTATCTTAGTATACGCAACTACCCCAAAAATATAGCGTGGAATATTTGGTTTATATATTATATCAGGATCTTGATATGCTGTCAAAAATTATTTTATCTTAAATAATGGGATCACTTTTACTTTGTTATCTTCCTTAGATTCTATTGGTAAGCCAAACGCCTCTATGTAGCCGTCTTCTGATACTTTTATGCCCACTCCCATCTGCGCAAGACGTTTTGCCGCGGCTGCACGCCCGCCGCTTGAACTACCGCCCGGCACGGCTACAATAGAACCTGCACAGTAAAACGAGCCGTCCAGTGAAACCACGGTTGCTCCATCCAGGCTCAAAATCTCTTTGCGCAAAGGCTTCTCTATATCGAAAAAAGACCGAATGGTATTATGATTCACTAATAAATATTTCAATACCTCTATCTTTTCTTTGCTTTCGTCGCTTACTCCTTCCGGAAGATTTCCTGTAATGCTTAAATCAAAACGGTCTTTTATTATTTTTGAGATTTCATCCGTCCCAATATCAGGTATCACAATTGCCAGACAGCCGCCGGTATGGGAAAAGGAAACGTCCAGCAAGGTACAATAAATATCTTTCATTTTATTCCGAATACTTTCTTCATCCTTATCCATACCTAACAGAAAATATGGACGAAGATTGACATATACCCGTTCCCAGTCAAAGGATACCCATTTGCTCCCCCTTTTGGCAAAGCATACCGCCCTGTTTTTGATCAGCATTATTTCCCCGTTTGTAAGGACAATAATTCCAATGGCGCTTTTATTGCAATGCTGCGCTATATCGACAAATTGAAACGGAACAAACATATCCTGATTTTTGACATTTTCAGGAGCCGGCGTACTTCTTGATAAAAACGAAAGCAGCTTTCCGCTTTTATCAAGTAGTATGCCTGAAAAAATACCATCCGTAAAAACTGCGCTGCTGTCATTTTCAAGAAAATGTAAATAACTTACAGATTCCGATGAAGCGTCAACTGAAAAATCTACTACAAGTCCGAAGGGAACCGTTTTCCCCTCATAGGTTCTTCCAGCCCACTCCTGCATTCTGCACAAAATCGAATGAAGCACAGTAGCCTTTTTGTAGTCGGATGTGAGCCATGTGCACATGCCAATTTCAAATGCCAACTGAAACGTGCGCTGTTTATACGAATCATGCCTGCATGATTTCGTTCCGTAGTTCCGCTGCTTACGTATCGCATTATTAAAACAATTATATTCCGAAACCTTTAAAATTTCCCGTAAAATTGCGGATAACCTCTTTTTAATAGCAGTCGAAGAATATGTTCCAACCTCGCAGTAAAATGGAGATTGTGTCATTTTATCGCAAATACAGGGATAAAATCTATAAAAGCGCTGCCCTTTTTCATCTTCAAAATACGATACCAGCTCAGAGTTATTGCTGGCATCTTCCTTTAGTTTTATGCTTCCCCGCGCATCAAATAATGGCAGCATGTACGTATTAACTATATTCATAAATTCCTGTTTTGCCAGTTCTTCGAGTTCATAAGCCATCTCATTACATCCTTCCACGCCTTTTATCATATGTATTATATGTAATTTCCCATTTTTCAGCAATTGGCTTTCCTTCATGTTGTGAGGAACTATGGTTCCTCTATCGTATGGTAAAATATTGTTTTTAATTCAAATTTTATATACTTCAAGCAGTACTTCAAAAATGCTTGACCCCTGCAAAAGAATGGCAGTATACTGATTTTATATTAGGACAGAACTTTTTTAGATAAATCGGGAAGGGGTTTCCGAATTTGGAAAGAAGCAGAATTGAGACATTTATCTATAAGCTGTCACATTGGATTTCCAGAATTCATGATTTAATACTTGGTGTGGATTTTGAAAAACGAAATGATGAATGGAATGGGCATAGGTATCCATATGAGCCAACCGTTCATCTCTCTTATCGGAATCTCAAAAAGTACATATATCAGCTTTATAAGGATGGACAGACCTTAAATGTTATGGATATAGGGTGCGGAAAAGAGAAAATGCTTTTTGTTTTTTCAAATCTACCAGTTGCATCAGTTGCCGGTCTGGAATATGTAGAAGTTCTGGCTGACACCGCAAGGAGGAACATTGATTTACTCTCTGAAAAAGGCAAAATAAAAGTACCCATTGATGTAATATATGGTGATGCAGAAATATATAATTACTATGATAAATACAATATATTCTATCTTTACAATCCCTTTGATGAGATACTCATGGAACGGTTCATTGACATATTGAATGGCAGCATATCGAAGCATCCGAGAACGATACGCATTATATATTGCAATTTTTTCTATGAAAAAGTACTTTTTGACAATGGATTTAATCTTGAAACAGAGTTTTATTATAAAACAAGAGTTTATATAAAAAATTAGAAGAAAGAAACAAAGGTAAATATGGGTAGCTATGAATACTGATACACTGGCGAAAATGGAACTCGGAAGCCCTATAAGGGCAAATTTAGAAATTACAGAAGCGTGTCCTCTGGCTTGCAAGCACTGTTACACCTATTGGGGATTTGCTGCAACAGGGAAAAAAGTACTTCCCCAAGATGAATCTTATGATTTAGAGCACTTTAACAGGATTCTTGATATTCTGTCAAATCACGGCATAAGGACACTTACCCTTACCGGCGGCGAGCCATTTGAAAAACGGGATATACTGTATCCGCTTATAAGGTCTGCAAAAGACCGTGGAATGGTTGTGTTTGTAAATACCAGTGCCGCACTGATAGAGCAAAAGGATGCGGAAATCATCAAAAGCCTGAACGCTGATGGTTTTCTGGTATCGCTTATGTCCTGTAATAAAGAAACAAATAATCGTCTTTCTCAGGCTGACAGTTATGATAAGACGATAAATGGTATAAAGAACCTGGTCAAAGCAGGTCAGAATGTAAATATCAATATGGTATGCTCCAAAGAAAATTATAGAGATGTTCGCCGGACTGCATTATTGGTTGAAAAACTGGGCGCATGGAGTTTTTCGGCAGCCCCCATGATGGCAGCGCTTTCTTATCCTGATTACCTTGCCATGAGACTCTCCGGAAGTGAATTAAACAGCGTAATTCATGACCTGATTTGGGTAAAAGAAAATACAAAATTACTGACAACAACATTGGAAGCCTTGCCTTATTGTGCCTTTTCGGAGGATGAATTAGAAGAACTTCGTCCCATTCTGTCCCACAGTTATTGCGGAGCCGGATTGAGCGACTGCGCTATTTCTGTTTCCGGGAATATACGCCCATGCATTATGAGCGGAGAATCAGTTGGCAACATCTTAAAAGATGATTGGGATGATATATGGAAAAAGCTTTCAAAGTGGAGATCGGGTAATATACTGCCTCCCGAATGCCTGGAATGTACCGCCGTTGACGAATGCGGCGGCGGATGCCGCGTCTCAGCGAAAACGGTTAATGGTTCTTTCTCTGCAAATGATCCTTATATGATCGGCAAATTGTCACAAAAGCTTACTCCTGCTGTTTCAGACACAGATGCAACGCCGCGTAAAAATGTTTTTTCCAAAGATACGAAACTATGTATATCAAGAAAAGCGGTAGATAGGCATGAACCATTTGGAGGTACTGTATTTATCGGAAACAGAGCAGTTTTTCTCAAAGAAGAACCTTATGCGTTATATTGTAGAATGAAAGAGATGCGTGCGTTTAGCCCTGCGCAGATCGAGACAGATTACAGTGTAAATTTAAATGATTTTCTTCATTTTATTCAATTGTTGATCGATGAAGAGATTGTTGATATAATGGAAACATAAGAATAACTGTTGTAGGCTATAAGTTATTGCAATTTATAGCTATCATACCTAAGGAGGTGTTTGCATGTATAATTTAACAGAACCATTTGTAATGCCGGAGAAACTTATGTTAAGAACGCAACAGGGAAATGTGGCTGCCATAGGTTCCTGCCACATGGGAGTAGCGCAGCCGGAAGAAATAGTGAAACCCGCAATCGGCTCCTGTCATATGGCAATACCGCAATCAGATAATCATGACTCCATAGTAAGACAATACAGAGGGTCGTCGATGCACAGGGAGGTCGTCGTTCTTGGTTAAAAAACAGGGGAGACATTAGTCCATATGGGTAATGCCTCCCTGTTGTTCTAAATCCATTAAAACCATATCTATATCCTGTTTTGAACAATCTTTTAACGCATTTCTATACTATAAGAATACCCGTCTTTTCGAGCTTTGCATCTTAGTTCACCCGACGTAATGCCGCCCATCAGCAGTAATCAATCTCAGCCTTTATTCATCTTCCATTTCACAATTTCATCTACAATCCTCTCGCTCGCATGCCCGTCTCCATAGGGATTGACCGCATGCGCCATTTGCATATATTTCTCCTGGTTATCCAGCAGTTCATATGCGTAATCATAGATCCTTCCTTCCTCTATCCCCACAAGCGCAACCGTCCCTGCTTCCACAGCTTCCGGTCTCTCCGTCTCCGTTCTAAGCACCATTACCGGAAGCCCGAAATGGGGGCCTTCCTCCTGAAGCCCTCCCGAATCGGTCATGAGCAGATAGCTATGCGCCATTACATTGTGCATGTCTTCCACATCGATGGGATCCAGCAAATGAACTCTCTCCGTCCCATCTAAAATAGAAAATACTGTGTTTCTAACTGCCGGATTTAAATGTACCGGATAAATCAGTTCCACATCCTCATGCTCCATGACAATTCTCTTTGCAGCCCTACAAATATTTTCCAGTGGTTCTCCCAAATTTTCCCGTCTATGGGCAGTCATTAAAATGAATCGTGACTTCGAAAAATCAATCTTATTCAGCTTATCATTTTTATATTTATAATTCTCTTTAACCGTATATTGAAAAGAGTCAATAACTGTATTGCCCGTCACAAATACATTTTTATGTATATTTTCTCTTTCCAGATTTTTCTTATTATTTTCTGTTGGAGCAAAAAACAGCTCCGCTATCTGCGTAATAAGTTTCCTGTTCATTTCTTCCGGAAAAGGAGAATAAATATCATATGTCCTTAGCCCTGCTTCCACATGTCCCACCGGAATTTTCTGATAAAACGCCGCTAAAGCAGCTGATGACGAAGTTGTAGTATCACCATGCACTAATACAATATCAGGCTTAATTTGAGGCAACAGTTCCTCAAGAGTGCTCAATACAGAAGTGGTAATTGTTGTCAAGGTTTGCCTGTCCTTCATTAAATTCAAATCATAATCCGGTGTAATATGAAATATCTCCAAAACCTGATCCAGCATTTGCCGATGCTGTCCCGTCACACATACAATGCTTTCAATCCTGTCACTTTTTTCCAAAGCTTTCACAAGTGGACACATTTTAATTGCTTCCGGTCTTGTACCAAAAATACTCAATACCCTTATCTTTTCCATTTCCCCTCCCATTACACTTTTCTTGTATTCAATATCTATTTCTTTTTAAAAAGTATACTATGGAACATATCACCTTGGCAAGTAAAGCAAGTTATATCTGATTTATTAATCTTCATTTTTACTTTTCCCTTTTTATGTTATAATAAAGCATTATAGAAGGGAAAACTATAAAATGAAAACGGTTCGAAATAACGAAATTAATTTTTTAAAATTTGTAGCAACCATTTCTGTCATACTAATTCATGAAAAATTGCCTGGTTCAATTGGGATTACAATAAAAGATATTTCCGCCGCTGCTGTTCCGATTTTTTTTATGATATCCGGATACTTTAGTTACGGCAGCACGATTCAACAGCTAAAAAGAAGAGCTGTCAGAATCCTGAAACTGGTGATTTTGGCAAATGCAATATATTTTATATGGGATATACTTGTAGAATTATGGTATGGACGCCCTTTAATAGACTGGTTTATACAGACTTGTTCCCCAAAGCGAATTTTAGTTTTTCTATTATTGAACGAGTCTTCTTTAAGAGGACACTTGTGGTTTCTCGGAGCATTACTATATGTCTACCTGTTTTTAATCATTGGCTTAAAATATATAGAAACCATACAAAAGAATAATCATTTTATATTTCAAAACTCCGAGAATCTTTTCCTCCTTATCTCTATTCTGCTTTTTTCTGCTAATATTATTGGCGGAGAGATTCTTACTTTATTTGGAAAAAATATTCAAATACCTTATATCCGGAATTGGATTTTTATGGGAGTGCCTTGCA